>DATBRG010000039.1:0-4410 GCA_036560445.1 Methylophilaceae bacterium | reverse complement strand
CACATGGAAAATAAGTTGCGCATGACTGAGGACCAGGTGGTCGAGCGTGCAGTGCAGGCTGTTACATGGGCGCTGGAGTATACCGACGATGTCGAATTTTCTGCCGAGGATGCTGTGCGTTCCGATATGGATTTCCTCGTGCGCGTGTTCGACGCCGTAATAAAGGCAGGCGCCAAGACCATTAACGTGCCTGATACCGTCGGCTATTCCATTCCGGCCTTGTGGGGTGAACGCATGCAGCAATTGATTGCGCGTGTGCTTAATGCGGATAAGGTTATCTGGTCTACGCACTGTCATAACGATCTTGGTATGGCTGTCGCTAACTCTCTTGCTGCTGTCATGGGTGGTGCACGCCAGGTGGAATGTACTATCAACGGTCTTGGCGAGCGGGCGGGTAATGCCAGCCTTGAAGAGATCGTAATGGCTGTCAAGACCCGTCGCGATGTTTTCAACCTCGAAACCAGCATTGATACCCGGCAGATTGTGCCTGCCTCTCGTTTGGTTTCCACCATCACGGGTTATCCCGTACAGCCAAACAAGGCAGTGGTTGGCGCCAATGCCTTCGCGCATGAGTCCGGCATCCATCAAGATGGCGTACTCAAGCACCGTGAAACCTATGAAATCATGCGTGCTGAGGATGTAGGCTGGGGCGCGAATAAGTTGACGCTCGGCAAGCTTTCAGGCCGCAATGCTTTCCGTAGTCGTTTGAAAGAATTAGGGATAGAGCTTGATAGCGAGGAGTCGCTCAATGCTGCTTTTGCGCGCTTCAAGAATTTGGCCGACAAGAAGTCTGAGATTTTTGATGAGGACTTGCATGCGCTGGTTAGCGATGAGTTCATCAGCGAGGCTTCCGAATACTACAAGCTCGTATATTTGCAGGTTTGCTCACAAACCGGGGAAACCCCGCATGCGGTGATTACCCTGCTCGAAAGCGGAAGCGAGAAACGCGCTGAGGCAGATGGTGGCGGGCCGGTAGATGCTTCGTTCAAGGCGATTGAAAGTATCGCTGAGAGTGGTGCCGAGTTGCAGCTGTACTCTGTTAACAACATCACCAGCGGTACCGATGCGCAAGGTGAGGTTACCGTGCGCTTGTCCAGGGGTGGGCGTATTGTGAATGGGCAGGGCGCTGATACCGATATCGTCATAGCCTCGGCCAAGGCCTACCTTAACGCCTTGAACAAACTGCATTCGAAGTCTGAACGCGCTCACCCGCAAGTATAATTAATTACACATAACGTTAAACATGATGGATTCCAGTGAAGACTGGAATCCATTTTTATGAATTGGAGAAAAACTTGCAGCTCGCATTATTTGATCTGGACAACACGCTTCTGGCTGGCGACAGTGATTTCCAATGGGGGCAGTTTCTTATCGAGGAAGGCCTGCTCGAGAGGGAAACGCATCTTGCGCGGAACCTGCAGTATTACGAGGATTACAAGGTAGGCAAACTTGATATCTATGCTTTCCTGGAGTTCCAGCTCAAACCGCTGACTCGTCACTCGCGTGCTGAACTGGATGCCCTGCATGAGCGCTATATGGAGCGTAAGGTGCGGCCAATGATGACGGCTAAATCAATCGATCTGGTAGAAAAGCACAGGGCAAATGGAGATTTTCTCATGATTATTACCGCAACCAATGGTTTCGTAACCGCACCAATTGCCAAAGCTTTCGGTATTGATAACCTGATTGCTACCGTGCCGGAAGAAATTGATGGTAGGTTCACCGGCCGTGTGGTCGGCGTGCCCAGTTATCAGCAAGGCAAGGTTACGCGCTTGAACCAATGGCTGGCTGAGCGTGGCCAGACGCTTGCTGACTTTAAAACCAGCTGGTTCTATAGTGATTCACACAACGACTTACCCCTGATGGAGTTGGTAGATAGGCCAGTTGCAGTAGACCCCGATGTGATTTTACGCGCCCATGCTGCTGAACAAAGCTGGCCGGTGATCAGCCTGAGGTAGCTTTGAGTGGTTGCCTGCTACTAACGGTGCAGCAGGATCTCCAGCACAAACTTGCTGCCTATATACGCGAGAAATAGCAGAACAAAACCACTCAGCGTCCAGCGTATGGCGGTTCTGCCTCTCCAGCCGTAATTAAACCTGCCTATCAATAGGCCGCCAAAAATGAGCCATGACAGTATGGTGAAGAGGTTTTTGTGGTTGAATTTGAGTGCCTGATGGAATAGTTCTTCTGAAAATAGCATGCCGCTAACCAGCGTTAGTGTCAGCAGGATAAAGCCCAAACCAATCACCCTGAATAGCAAGGTCTCCATGGACATCAGTGGTGGGAAATCCGGTAGCTTGATGAGGCTGGGTTTCTGGTGCAGGTTGCGTTCTGCTGCGGCCATGAGCAATGCATGTAGTGCAGCAAAGGTAAACAGGCTGTATGCCAGCATGGCAATTGCCAGATGCGCCATGAATAATGGCTGGTCCGCATAGGGCAGCAGATGTGTTTCAGGCACGGCTTTTTGCAGCAAGACAAAGAATGCGGCGGGGGGCAATACAAAGGCTTGCAGGCTATACAGGTGATGCTTGAGGTCGGTGAGCCAATAAATCAGCACTGTTAGCCAGAAGATTGCAGATAACGCATTCGATAACCCGAGATTAAGGCCGCCAGCAAACAGCGAGCCGTATAACAGCCAGCCATGTAGTACCAGGCCGATAGCAATGGCGGCCGAATGCCAGCGTAGGTTCTGGTTGGTTACCGGTAATTTCGCGTGTCGCCAGAAATCTGCAGCGACCAGCGAATAAATCAGGGCAGTAATTAAATAAGGAATGAACTCAATCATACGGTCCAATGACCTAAGCTAAAGCGACTTGGGTTAGAATTAACATCCATATAACACTATAACATGGCGCTAATCAGCGGTTAACGCCCTCTGTTCCAAACTAAGCCTGCACATAAGACATCATGTTAGAAAATCTGAGCGGTAGATTACAGCAAGTTATTAAAACCCTGCGCGGGCAAGCGCGCCTGACGGAGGAAAACATTTCCGATGCCATGCGTGAGGTACGTATGGCACTACTGGAAGCCGACGTTGCGCTGCCTGTGGTCAAAGACTTCATTACCCACGTTAAAGAGCGTGCTCAAGGGCGCGAGGTGCTGCAAAGCCTGACCCCAGGCCAGGCAGTTATTCAAGTAGTACATGAAGAGCTGGCTCGCCTGATGGGCGAGCAGAATGCAGCTCTCAACCTTGCCGCAGTGCCGCCAGCGATCATCCTGATGGCTGGCTTGCAGGGCTCAGGTAAAACCACGACTTCTGCCAAACTCGGGCGCTTGCTCAAGGAACAAAAGAAAAAAGTCTTGCTTGCCAGTGCCGACATCTACCGCCCAGCAGCGATGGAGCAGCTTAAAACATTGGCTAAGAGCCTGGAAATCGACTGCTTTGATTCCAATGCAGGCCAAAAGCCGGAAGATATCGCGCGGCAAGTGCTGGATCATGCCAAACGCCATTTCTATGACGTAGTGATATTCGACACTGCTGGCCGCCTGGGCATTGATGATGCCATGATGGCTGAGATCAAGAACCTACACGCATTGCTTAACCCGATTGAGACGCTGTTTGTGGTTGATGCCATGCAGGGCCAGGATGCCGTCAACACCGCTCGCGCTTTCGGTGAAACTCTGCCGCTTACAGGTATCGTGCTAACGAAGCTGGATGGCGATGCACGCGGCGGCGCAGCTCTGTCTGTAAGGCATATCACGGGCAAACCCATCAAGTTTATCGGGGTAAGCGAAAAAGTAGATGGCCTAGAGCCCTTCCACCCGGAACGCATGGCTTCACGAGTCCTAGGCATGGGCGATGTACTCAGCTTGATCGAGCAGGCGCAAAAAAGTGTTGATATCGACGAAGCCAAGAAGCTTGCTGATAAAGTCAAATCTGGCAAGAACTTTGATCTCGACGACTTCAAGGCGCAAATGTCACAAATGCGCAAAATGGGCGGCGTTGGGGCACTGATGGATAAGATGCCGGCCCAAATGGCGGGCATGGCAGGTAAGATGAACAGTGAGGATGGCGATAAAGCTATCCGGCGCATCGAGGGCATCATTAACTCTATGACACCGCTGGAACGTCGCAAGCCAGAGATCATCAAAGCCACACGTAAGCGTCGTATCGCAGCTGGCTCTGGCGTGCAGGTGCAGGAAGTGAATCGCCTGCTCAACCAGTTCGAAGAAGTACAGAAAATGATGAAAATGTTCTCAAAAGGCGGCATGACCAAGATGATGCGAGCCATGCAGGGTAGATTCCCCGGAATGAGGTAATTCTTAATTGACGTGGGAGTGCCTTTTCTGGATAATTGCGCCCTTTCCGTAGTAGCTCGCGTCTACTATTTGGGGTGTTAGCTCAGCTGGTAGAGCAGCGGACTTTTAATCCGTTTGTCGTGGGTTCGATCCCCGCACACCCTACCAATA
>DATBRG010000038.1:0-32016 GCA_036560445.1 Methylophilaceae bacterium | reverse complement strand
GCGGCACCAGTTATGTCTGGCGGCCATAGCGATTTGGAACCACCCCTTCCCATCTCGAACAGGGCCGTGAAACGAATCTGCGCCAATGATAGTATGCTCTTCGCATGCGAAAGTAGGTCACCGCCAGGCTCCTTATTTGAGGCTCAGGTATCGCTGAGTCAATACAAAAGCCCTCATCAGAGGGCTTTTGCTTTTCTAGCGGTAAAAGGTTGTCATATCAATTCATTGAATTGGTTGATATAATGGCAATATTAATTGGAAAAATTGATGGGCGTTAAGCCCATTTTTTGTTTCCGCGAGTTGAGGTTTGGGCGATATGCAAGATTTGTACACTTTACTGGAGCGTTCTGTGACTCAGCTAGGTTTTGAGCTGGTTGACGTTGAGCTTTCTAATCGTGGCAAATTGATTCGATTATTCATTGATAAGCCCGAAGGTATCAATATCGATGACTGCGTGCTGGTTAGTAACCAACTCAGTAACGTATTGTCAGTTGAGAATGGAATTGACTATGACAGGCTTGAGGTTTCCTCACCTGGATTGGACAGGGTACTGAAAAAGCCTGCTGATTTTGAGCGGTTTGCCGGGCAGCGTGCGCATATCAAATTGCGTGTACCGGCTGTGGCTGAGAATAAAGAACCCAGGAAGAATTTTTTAGGCATATTACGTGGATTAGAGCAGGACGCGCTGCTGATCGAATGTGATGGAGCGGTACAAAGAATTGTACTGTCAAACATTGATAAAGCACGCTTGGCCCCTGAGTTCTGAGCCACTAAATTTTAGGCGGAGGTTGAAATGAGTCGCGAAATTTTATTATTGGTAGATGCTTTGGCACACGAGAAAAGTGTAGCCAAGGAAGTAATCTTTATTGCGCTGGAGCTGGCTTTAGCTTCTGCCACCAAGAAGCGCTTCTCTGAGGATGCTGATGTCCGCGTCGAGATAAACCGTGAGAATGGCGAGTATCAGTCATTCCGTCGCTGGCAGGTAGTGGCTGATGAGGCTATAGAAAATCCAGCTGCGCAGCTAGGTATTTCTGATGAGCGCGCAAAAAACCTGAAAGAAAGCGATTACATCGAAGAGCCGCTGGAGTCAGTGGAGTTTGGCCGCATTGGAGCACAAGCAGCCAAGCAGGTTATTTTGCAGAAGGTGCGCGAAGCCGAGCGTGAGCAGATTCTTGATGATTTTCTGGCACGTAAAGAACATCTCGTTACCGGCGTTATCAAGCGTATGGAAAAAGGTAATGCCATTATAGAAGTTGGCCGCATCGAGTCCTTGCTGCCGCGTGAACAGATGATCCCGAAAGAGAATCTGCGGGTAGGTGACCGTGTGCGTGCTTATCTTTCACGAATAGAGCGCGGTGGCCGCGGTCCGCAACTGATTCTTTCGCGTATCGCGCCAGAATTCCTGGCTAAATTGTTTGAGCTGGAAGTGCCAGAAATCGAAGAAGGCCTCTTGGAGATAAAGGCTGCAGCTCGTGACCCAGGATTGCGCTCAAAAATTGCGGTGAAATCTAATGATCAGCGCCTAGACCCGGTGGGTACTTGCGTTGGTATGCGAGGTTCGCGTGTGCAGGCCGTCACTGGTGAATTGGCGGGCGAGCGTGTGGATATTGTGCTGTGGTCAATGGAGCCAGCACAGTTTGTGATTAATGCCATGGCCCCTGCTGAAGTTTCCAGCATCGTTGTAGATGAAGATGCACACAGCATGGATGTAGTGGTGGATGAAGAGCAGCTGGCTCAGGCAATCGGCCGTAATGGCCAAAATGTCCGCTTGGCTTCTGAGCTAACCGGTTGGACGCTGAATATCCTGACTGAAGAAGAAGCTGCTAAGAAGAACGAAGAAGAATACACCAGCACACGCCAGTTATTTATCAATAAGCTGGATGTAGATGAAGAAGTGGCTGATATTCTGGTACAGGAGGGTTTTAGCACATTGGAAGAGATTGCCTATGTGCCAATGTCTGAAATGTCCGAGATAGATGCCTTCGATGAAGACACTATTAATGAATTGCGTAAACGTGCTCGTGCAGCATTGCTGACGGAAGCCATCGCCAAGGAAGAAAAAGTGGAAGAGGCCTCTGAAGACTTGCTGACCATGGAAGGCATGGATGAAGCCACTGCTCACATGCTAGCGGCTAAAGGCGTTTCGACTATGGACGACCTAGCTGACCTGGCAGTAGATGATCTGGTTGAACTTACCAATATGGATGCAGAACGTGCCAAGCAGTTGATTATGACAGCACGGGCGCCATGGTTCGCCTGATAAGTTTCAACATATCGAACAGCGTCGCGTATAAAAAGACATGCTAAAAGTAGCAGCGTAAAGAAGAGACGGAGTAACACGATGGGACAAACGAGCGTAGCACAATTTGCCACTGAACTAGGCCTGCCAGCCGAGCTGCTGCTTGAGCAGCTCAAGGGCGCGGGCGTCAACAAGGCTGCCTCTGACGACCAGCTTACCGAGCAGGACAAGACTTCTCTATTGGAGTACTTGCGTAAAGAGCATGGTGCGCAAGCCCCCAAAGAAAAAATTACGCTAACGCGTAAGCAGGTTACCGAAATCAAGAAATCGGATAGTACTGGCAAGGCAAGAACCATTCAGGTTGAAGTACGCAAGAAGCGCGTTCTTGTACGTCGCGATCCGTCGCTGCCGGATCAGGAAGATGTTCCGGTTGTTGAGGCTGTGGCAGAGCCAGTCATTGAAGCTCCGGTAGAAGATGTTCCGGAAGCGGTTGTTGAATTGGTGAAAGAAGTGGCGGAGCCCGCTGTTCAGGTGCCAGTAGAGCCAGAGCCAGTGGTCAAGAAACCAGTACCAAAACATACTTTGAGTGCTGACCAAGTTGCCAAGCGTGAGCAAGAGACACGTCGTCACGCGGAATTAATCGCGTTGCAGACAGAAGAAATACGTAAGAAGCAGGAGTTGGCGCAAAAAAGACTGGAAGAAGAAGCCAAAAAAGCCGCCGAAACTGCAGCAGCTCTGGAAAAACCAACCAAGCTGTCGGAAGGTACTTTACATAAGCCAGCGGCAAAAGATGGTGCCAAGGGCGATGATAAGGCTGGTAAGAAGGGCGCAAAGAACAATAAAGAATGGGCAGACGCTAACAACAAGAAGCGTGGCGTGAAGACGCGTGGTGATCTTGGTTTGGCCCAGGGTTGGCGTGCGCACAAGAGCAAATCGAAGTCACATAAAGAAGGTGAAGAGCAACACGCCTTTAATGCACCTACTGAGCCCATCGTGCATGAGGTATTAGTGCCAGAGACCATTACTGTAGCTGACCTTGCGCACAAGATGGCAGTCAAGGCCGGCGAAGTGATCAAGACGCTTATGAAAATGGGCATGATGGTCACCATCAATCAGGTGCTGGATCAGGAAACAGCTATTATCATCGTCGAAGAAATGGGCCATGTTGCCAAGGCTGCGGCTGCAAATGATCCCGAAACATTCCTAGATGACACCGAGCATGCTGAAGCTGTGCAGGAGTCACGTCCGCCGGTAGTTACGGTTATGGGTCACGTTGACCATGGTAAAACCTCACTGCTGGACTATATCCGTCGCACACGCGTTGCTTCTGGTGAAGCCGGCGGCATTACGCAGCATATCGGCGCCTATCACGTTGAAACCCCACGTGGCATGCTGACTTTCCTTGATACCCCGGGCCACGAGGCATTTACTGCCATGCGTGCGCGTGGTGCCAAAGCGACAGATGTAGTGATTCTAGTGGTTGCTGCGGATGATGGTGTGATGCCACAAACGATTGAGGCTATCCATCATGCCAAGGCCGGTAATGTGCCACTAGTTGTAGCGATTAACAAAATTGACAAGCCTGGCGCTAGCCCAGAGCGCGTCAAGCAGGAGTTGGTTGCACAAGAAGTGATTCCAGAAGATTACGGTGGTGACGCCATGTTCGTTGAAGTCTCGGCTAAAACTGGTCAGGGTATCGATGCCTTGCTGGAGGCCGTTCTGCTTCAGGCGGAAGTGCTGGAGTTGAAGGCGCCAAGAAATACGCCAGCCAAAGGCCTGGTGATTGAGTCGCGCCTGGATAAGGGCCGTGGGCCAGTTTCTACTATTCTCATCCAGTCAGGTACGCTCAAGCGTGGTGAAATGCTGTTGGCGGGTAGTGTTTTTGGCCGCGTGCGTGCCATGCTGGATGAGGCCGGTAATGAGATTAAGGAAGCCGGGCCATCTATTCCCGTGGAGATTCTGGGTCTTTCAGACGTGCCTTCCGCAGGTGAAGAAGTCATAGTCTTGAACGATGAGCGTAAAGCACGCGAAATTGCCTTATTCCGTCAAGGCAAGTTCCGTGATGTAAAACTTGCCAAGCAACAGGCAGCCAAACTGGAAAACATGTTTGAGCAAATGGGCGAGGGCGAAGTGAAAACACTGGCGCTGATCATCAAGTCTGACGTACAGGGCTCTTACGAAGCGTTATCCACCTCACTGCAGAAACTTTCTACTGATGAAGTGAAAGTTAACATTATCCATACTGGCGTAGGCGCAATCAGTGAGTCGGATGTCAATCTGGCAGCCGCTTCCAAAGCCGTTGTGATTGGCTTCAATGTGCGTGCCGATGCCGGTGCGCGCAAACTGATTGAGAGCTCAGGCGTCGATGTCCGCTACTACAACATCATCTACGAAGCGGTAGATGAAGTGAAGGCTGCGCTCGGCGGTATGCTGTCACCAGAGCAAAAGGAAAGCGCTATTGGTATCGTGGAGGTGCGTGAGGTTTATCGTATTTCCAAGGTGGGTGCAGTTGCCGGTTGCTATGTGCAGGATGGCATTATCAAGCGCGGCTCCAGAGTGCGCGTACTCCGCGACAATGTAGTCATCCACACTGGCGAGCTTGATTCGCTTAAGCGCTTCAAAGATGACGTCAAGGAAGTGAAAGCCAATTTCGAATGCGGCTTGTCACTAAAGAATTTCAACGATATCGAAGTCGGCGACCTGCTCGAAGTGTTCGAAGTTGTTGAGGTAGCACGTACGCTTTAATGGCTAAAGACTTTTCTCGTAGTAATCGCGTTGCAGAGCAAATCCAGCGCGAATTAGCGGATTTGCTGCAATTTGAGGTGAAGGATCCGCGCGTTGGTATGGTTACCATTACAGAGGTCGAAGTAACTGGTGATATGGCGCATGCCAAAATCTACTATAGCGCCAAAGCTGGTACGGCAGATTTGCAAGCCGGCTTGGAGAAAACAGCCGGCTTTTTACGCACCCAGCTTGCCAAGCGAATGCTGCTACGCACGGTGCCACAACTTCACTTTGTCTATGATGCTTCAATTGACCGTGGCATGAAGCTATCAAAACTGATTGATGAGGCGCTTGCCCCTGATAATCTTATCAAAGATGAAGAGCCTAAGATTTAAGCTTAATCTTGTTGTGCGTATCTTCTGGCCAGAAAATAGCAGCGAAGAATAGTGCAATTCAAACGAATCAAACGTGCAGTGAATGGCGTACTGCTACTGGACAAGCCTAGAGGCTTGTCTTCCAATCAGGCGTTGCAGCAGGCTAAGCGCTTGTTTCAGGCGGCTAAGGCCGGCCATACCGGCAGTCTGGATCCGCTAGCCACAGGGCTTTTGCCCATCTGCTTTGGCGAGGCTACCAAGTTTTCACATTTTTTGCTGGATGCAGATAAGAGTTATCTCGCCAACATCAAACTGGGCGTCACCACCACTACTGGCGATGCCGAAGGTGAAGTGCTTAGCAATTCAGAAGTCAATGTTAGTGCTGATACACTGAATCAAACCCTCAGCCGGTTCACTGGTGTAATCCAGCAGGTTCCCCCAATGTATTCTGCACTCAAGCATCAGGGTAAAGCGCTGTATGAATATGCTCGGGCAGGCGTCAATATTGAACGTGCGGCACGGACAGTGAACATTCACACTATTAAGCTTGAGCGTTTTGCAGAGGATGAAGTTGTTATTACCGTTTTATGCAGTAAAGGTACTTATATACGTACGCTTGCCGAGGATATTGGCAGCACTCTAGGTTGTGGAGCCCACCTAACAGGCCTACGCAGGCTGACTACAGCACATTTCAGTTTGGATAATGCGCTGACTCTAGAGCAGTTGGAAGCTATGCCTATGGAGGTTAGAGATCAGAACCTATCGCCGGTAGATGCCGCTATACAAGATTTGCCAGAGGTGTATCTGGATGAAACAAGTGTGCATTACCTGATGCAAGGCCAGCAGGTGTGGAAAGCCGGGGCAATACCATCAGGCTATTTCAGGCTGTATAGCCAAGCTGGGGATTTTCTGGGGCTGGGAGAGCTGTCGGATGATGGGAAGATTGCCCCTAAAAGATTGTTGGTCAATATTTAGTTAAAACTGTGAGTTTTATTTAATGAGTCCTTGTTAATCAAGGCTATTTAAGGTTAAAATGCGCGGTTCAAGATTAGGAGAAAAAGATGTCTACCTCGACTGCTGAAAAAGCCAAAATTGTTGGCGAATATCAACAAGCACAGAATGATACCGGTTCGCCAGAAGTGCAAGTGGCACTGCTGAGCAACCGCATTAGCACCCTGACCGAGCATTTTAAGGTTAATGCCAAGGATCACCACTCGCGCCGTGGTTTGCTGGCCATGGTTAGCCAACGTCGTAAATTGCTTGATTACCTCAAGCGCAAAAACGCTCAGCGCTACGCTACCCTGATTGAGCGTTTAGGTTTGCGTAAATAATTAAAGTTTATAAAAGCGAATTATTTGCTTTTGTGAATGTTTGATAAGCCGAAAGCTTCGCAGGTAGCGTTGCTTCGGCTTTTTTATTGGTGTCTGTTCTAGAACAGTAAGAACAGACTTGAACAGAGAAAAGGATTCAAAAAATGTTTAATAAAGTAAAAAAAACCATACAGTATGGCGCCCATGAATTAACGCTGGAAACCGGTGAAATTGCCCGTCAGGCTGATGGCGCTGTAATGGTAAGTTATGGTGATACTGTAGTTTTGGTAAGCGTTGTTGGTAAAACTGAAGTAAAGCCAGGCCAGGATTTTTTCCCACTGACTGTCGATTATCAAGAAAAAACCTATGCTGCAGGTAAGATTCCCGGCGGCTTCTTCAAGCGTGAAGGTCGTCCTTCCGAAAAAGAAACGTTGACCTCACGCCTGATTGACCGTCCTTTACGTCCACTTTTTCCAGAAGCGTTTTATAACGAGATTCAAATTGTCGCTACGGTGATGTCTTCCGATAGCGAGATCGATTCAGATATTCCAGCAATTATCGGTGCCTCAGCCGCACTCGCTATTTCTGGTATTCCATTCTATGGCCCGATAGGTGCCGCACGTGTCGGTTATATCAACGGTGAATATGTTCTTAACCCATCCGCAACCCAGTTGAAAGAAACCGAGCTGGATCTGGTTGTGGCTGCTACCAATACCGCTGTTCTGATGGTCGAGTCTGAAGCTAAGGAGCTGTCCGAAGATGTGATGTTGGGTGCTGTAGTATATGGCCACGAAAAGATGCAGGCCGTGATCAGCATGATTAACGAGATGGCCGCTGAAGTTGGTAAGGAACCCTGGGATTGGACTCCGCCAGAGGCAAATACCGCAGTAATTGAGAAAGTAAGTGCGGCTGCAGCTGCAGATATCAATGAAGCTTACAAAATCAAATCCAAAGGTGCACGCTCAAGCAAGCTTGATGAAATCATGAGCCGTGTAAAGGCTGAGCTGATTACCGAAGCTACTTCGACAGAAGAAGCCAATGAAATCAAGTCGGCGTTATTCAATCTGGAAGCCAAGGTAGTTCGCAGTCAGATTCTGA
Organism: Methylophilaceae bacterium; assembly: GCA_036560445.1. GTDB lineage: Bacteria > Pseudomonadota > Gammaproteobacteria > Burkholderiales > Methylophilaceae > DATBRG01. The sequence continues at coordinate 24,271 of DATBRG010000038.1, read as the reverse complement.
ATGGCGAGCCCCGTATCGATGGCCGCGATACCCGTACGGTGCGTCCCATCAGCATTCGTACCGGTGTGTTACCACGTACCCACGGTTCTGCACTATTCACCCGTGGTGAAACTCAGGCACTGGTAGTTGCAACGCTGGGCACCGGCCGAGATGAGCAAATTATTGATGCTTTACAAGGTGAGTACGCAGACCGCTTCATGCTGCATTACAACATGCCTCCTTACGCAACCGGTGAAACTGGCCGGGTAGGTACACCTAAGCGTCGTGAAATTGGCCATGGTCGCCTGGCTAAACGTGCCTTGCTCGCGGCTTTACCGAGTCAGGAAGAGTTTGGCTATACCATACGTGTGGTTTCCGAGATTACCGAATCCAATGGCTCTAGCTCCATGGCTTCTGTCTGTGGTGGTTGTTTGGCATTGATGGATGCAGGTGTTCCCTTGAAGGCGCATGTGGCGGGTATTGCCATGGGTCTGATCAAGGAAGGCAACCGTGTTGCTGTGCTGACCGATATCCTGGGTGATGAAGATCACTTGGGCGACATGGATTTCAAGGTGGCTGGTACCGAAGATGGTATTACCGCATTGCAAATGGATATCAAGATCACGGGTATTACTGCCGAGATTATGCAGGTTGCATTGTCCCAAGCCAAAGAAGGCCGTATGCATATCTTGGGCCTCATGAAGCAAGCAATGGATCATTCGCGCACAGAGCTTTCAGAGTTTGCTCCACGCATCATTACCATGAAGATCAATCCAGAGAAGATTCGTGACGTAATCGGTAAGGGTGGTGCGGTGATTCGTGCGTTGACCGAAGAAACTGGCACAACCATTGATATTGAAGATGACGGCACCATTAAAATCGGTTGCCTGAGTGCAGAAGCCGGCGAAGAAGCCAAGAAGCGCATTGCTGCCATTACGGCTGAGGTCGAAATTGGCCAGACCTACGATGGTACGGTGATCAAGCTGCTGGATTTTGGCGCAATCGTTTCCTTGCTGCCAGGCAAGGATGGCTTACTGCATATCTCGCAGATTGCCCATCAGCGTGTTAATGCAGTGTCTGATTTCCTTAAGGAAGGTCAGCACGTCAAGGTTAAAGTCGTTGAAGCAGACGAAAAAGGCCGTGTGCGCTTGAGTATGAAGGCATTGATTGACCCGCCTGCAAGTGAAGAAAAAGCGGAGACTGCACAGTCTGAATAAGAAAGTGTAGCAAAATAAAAAGGCCGGAAATTTCCGGCCTTTTTATTTCTTAATTATCACTAGGCTTTTAGAGCCAGCGTAGAGCGCTATTAGCGCTCACTGAAAGTTGGCGCTATTTAGCGACCTGCTTTTCACGAATCTCATCGAGGGTTTTGCAGTCAATGCATAAAGTCGCTGTTGGACGTGCTTCTAGACGTTTGAGGCCAATCTCGACGCCGCAGCTCTCGCAGTAACCGTAGTCGTGTTCATTGATCTTGCCCAGCGTTTCATCAATTTTCTTGATCAGCTTGCGTTCGCGGTCGCGGTTGCGTAGTTCCAGTGCCATGTCTGACTCTTGGCTGGCGCGATCATTCGGGTCAGCAAACATTGTGACTTCGTCCTGCATGGTGTGAACAGTACGATCAATATCGTTACTCAGTTCAGCTTTCCAGTCATTCAGGATCTTGCGGAAATGATCAAGCTGCTTGTCATTCATGTACTCCTCATTCGCCTTGGCGTTATAAGGGGTGAATTGCTTGGTTATTGCTTCAGCCATGTGTGCCTTGAAGTTTTACGGTCATTAACAGAAAAATAAAGCAGGCGCAAGTTTACACTGATTAGCCAACTCATGCAAAAGGCCTAATCGTGGAGTAAATGGCTAAAAATCCTGAGCTTACTAAAGTAGGGTTGTGTTATTTAGCTTCACGCAACTCAAGCGCAAGCAGGGTGTTTTGCATTAGAGTGGCTACTGTCATTGGGCCGACGCCACCAGGCACCGGTGTAATCCATCCCGCCCGTTCTTTTGCCGTAGCAAAATCAACATCACCACAAATACTGCCATCGGCCAGCCGATTGATGCCGATGTCGACCACTATCGCGCCAGTCTTGATCCATTCACCCTTGATCAGGCCAGGTTTTCCGGCGGCGACAACCAGAATATCTGCGCGTGCTACGTTAGCGGCTAAATCTTTGGTATGACGATGACACCCGGTAACAGTACAGCCAGCCAACAGTAACTCTAGCGCCATAGGACGCCCGACATGATTGGAAACACCAACTACCACGGCATCCATACCCATGAGTTCGATACCTGTCGTTTCCAGCATTTTGATGACACCAAAAGGTGTACAAGAGCGCAGGGTTGGCTGACGCACTGCCAACCTGCCAATATTATATGGATGAAACCCATCTACATCCTTATCAGGGCTAATCTTTTCAATCACATGCTCGTCTTTAATCTGCGGCGGGAGCGGTGACTGAACGAGAATGCCGTCAATGCCTTTATCTTGGTTGAGCTTGTTAACCAACTCCAGCAACTCGGCTTCAGTGGTCGACGAGGGTAAATTATAGGCTACCGAGGTTATACCTACTTTTTCACAAGCCAGCCGCTTGTTGCGTACGTATATGGCAGAAGCCGGATCTGCTCCTATCACTATCACAGCCAGACCCGGCGGGCGTTTGCCGTTTTTTAATCGCTGCGCAATACGCGCCTTGATTTCACTTAACATATTGTCAGCAATTGCTTTGCCGTTGATAATTTGCGCAGACATGACAGCTTTGGGTATTAAAAAAACGCTATTTTAACAGGCTATTCTAAAATAATAGAATTGACCGGAGGCCTCGTTTACGCTATATTTCTCGCCCTCGGGGTGTAGCGTAGCCTGGTAGCGCGCCTGCTTTGGGAGCAGGATGTCGGGAGTTCAAATCTCTCCACCCCGACCAAATTAAAGTTGTATATCAATCTGCAACTATAAAATGTCTAGATTGCCCGACAATCTGCCCGTAGCTCAACCGGATAGAGCACCAGCCTTCTAAGCTGGGGGTTACAGGTTCGATTCCTGTCGGGCAGGCCAATATCTCTGACATAATCAGTTTTAATGGTGGCCGTAGCTCAGTTGGTAGAGCCCTGGATTGTGATTCCAGTTGTCGTGGGTTCGAGCCCCATCGGTCACCCCATTCTCTTCTTGAGTTATTTCTGTCTCGTCGATAGGGCTGTCGCCCGCTATAATTGATACTACAGGGCTTTGCCGCTATAGTAGCGGCATGAATTCTTGTCATTTTCAATTTCAGCAAAATAAGCAACAGAAAGCCTGATTGATGGCAGAGCAACGTCCCGTTTTAATTATCATTGATGACGACCCGTTAATCACGGATACCTTGCATTACGTACTTGGCAAACATTTCGATGTTTATGTCGCCGAATCAAGAATCCAAGCTAAAAGTTTATTACGCCAACTGGAGGTACCTCCCTCTCTCGCGCTTGTAGATTTAGGCCTGCCGCCAGTGCCGCATAAGCCGGACGAAGGCTTTAAGGTAATAGGTGAGCTGCTCGCACATTCACCCACCATGAAAATCCTGGTGCTTTCCGGGCAAAACGAAGAGGTCAATGTAAAGCATGCATTGGCCTTGGGTGCCGTAGATTTTATTCCCAAGCCATGTGATGTAGAGAAACTGCGCGAGCTACTGGACAATGCGTTAAAACTCCAGGATGCAGAGTTAGGTGAGGGTCGCAGAGAACAGCAAGACTGCGGTTTATTAGGTGATAGCTTGCCTATGCAAACTTTACGCACACAGATAGGGCAGTTTGCCGATGCACCTTTCCCGGTACTTATTGAGGGTGAATCCGGTAGCGGTAAGGAATTGGTTGCCAGCTGTTTGCATCGCTTGAGTCGCCGCACTCGCCAACCTTATTTATCGGTGAATTGTGCTGCAATATCCCCAACCTTGGCAGAGTCTATTTTGTTTGGCCATATTAAGGGTGCGTTTACGGGGGCAGCTACAGCTAACAGCGGATATTTTGAGGATGCTGGCGAAGGTACCCTTTTCCTGGATGAAATCGGCGAATTGCCCCTGGAGTTGCAGGCAAAATTGCTACGCGTACTGGAAAATGGCGAATACCAGCGTATAGGCGAAACCCAGACTCGTCGCAGTAGGGCACGCATAGTCGCCGCTACCAATCGTGACCTGCGTGATGAAGTGCGCGCGGGTAATTTCCGTATAGACCTTTATCATCGGCTGAGTGTGTTTTCAGTGCGCGTACCACCATTACGTGAGCTCGAAGAAGACCGCTACTTATTACTGCAACACTTCAGCGAATTCTACGCACGGGAAACCGAACAAAGGACTTTTAGTTTTGATCAAAAAGCCAAGCAGCGCTGGCTGACATATCATTTTCCCGGCAACGTACGTGAGTTGCGCAACATCATCATACGACTTACTGCCAAATATTCTGGCCAGCAGGTTAATGATATGCAACTTGCAGCAGAGCTGGATCTCGCCCAACAGATCGCCAACACAGAAATATCCTTTATGGCGGATGAGGCAGCATTGTCAAGCCACGCCCATCGACATTTGCAGGTACAGGCAAACCTTAATCTCGACCACGTATTGAAGGCTTGGGAAAAGGCTTACGTCGATGCGGCAATGAAGATAACCCACGGTAACCTAAGCCAAGCTGCAAAACTGCTCGGCATCAATCGCACCACACTATACAGCCGTATTCAGCTGCAAGAAGACTTTAAGGAATAAGTGTGTATTACGCACATTTTGGTCTTAAGCAGCCACCATTCAAAATTACCCCCAATACCGAGTTTTTTTTCTCTGGCGGCAATCGAGGCGCAGTGTTGGATGCGCTTATCTACGCAATTACCACTGGTGAAGGCATTGTTAAGGTGGTGGGCGAGGTGGGCAGCGGCAAAACTATGCTTTGCCGCATGCTACAGACCCTGTTGCCAGAGAAAGTAGAAAGTATTTATCTGGCTAACCCAAGTATGGCGCCAGAAGATGTTTTACATGCAATTGCCTTCGAGCTTCAGCTGAAGCTGCCGAAAAGTGCGGATCGTCTGCAAGTGATGCAAGCACTACAGACATATTTGCTGGATCGTCATGTAAATGGCAAGCAAGTCGTGATTTTTGTAGAAGAAGCTCAGGGCATGCCACTGGCAACACTGGAAGAAATCAGGCTGCTGTCGAATCTGGAAACCAAGCACGATAAGCTGCTGCAAATCGTGTTATTCGGGCAACCGGAATTGGATGTGAATCTTAACCAGACACAGATTCGCCAACTCAGGGAGCGCATCACCCACAGTTTCAACCTAGGGCCATTGCAGGAAAAGGAAATTGCTGAGTACCTGATTTTCCGGCTACGTGCTGCGGGCTACTTTGGCCCTCACCTGTTTTCCAAACAAGCCATCCGGAAACTGTCAAAAGCGGCTCAGGGCCTAGTGCGGCGGGTAAATATATTGGCGGACAAGTCACTGCTTTCGGCATTTGCAGATAATGTTTATCTGGTTACTCCCAAGCATGTACATGCAGCCATCAAAGATAGCGAATTTGGTGCGGAGCAAACAAGGCATCAGGGCAGAATGCGAATTTATTATGCAGCTGCAGCCACGATCTTATTAGGCTTGAGTACTGCATACCTTATACAAAGCTGGCCAACCGCTTCTGGCAAAAAAAGTTTGCCCACAGCCGAGGCAAAGCCTGCGCCAGCTCCGGCTATGCAAGCTGCGCCAGCAGTTGCGGCCCAACCCGAGCCCGCTATAACACAACCTTCGCCCCCAATAGCGGTACCTGCAACGAATGTGATACAAAAAGCAGAGGCAGTTACTGTGCCAACTTCCGCAGTAGCTGTTAGTACGCCACAGGCTGTTGCTCCCATCGTCAATGCTGTACCAAAGAGCGCTCCAGTTGTCGCAGCTAGTTCTCAGCCCTCAGTTAATAACAGTTCAATCAATGCTAGTACACCAACGCCTATATCTTCTCCAGCGGTTGCGGAATCAAAGATAGAGGTAAAACCAGAATCCAAGGAGCTGTTGGAGCAGTACTTGAGTGCAGGTAAGACTTGGCTAACCCAGAATCCCCCATCCACTGTGACTGTGCAACTGATGGGCGGCGGCGATGAAGATCAGATGCGAAGCCAGCTGGCGTCACTGACAAAGCAGCTTGATCCGGACAAAATTTACCTGTTCCGTACCCGGGAAAAAGGTAGGCCATTTATTATGGTGACCTACGGCGGATACCAAAACTGGAATCAGGCAACCCAGGCCATGCAAAAATTACCCAAGATGATACGTGCCAACCGTCCGAAGTTGAGAACGGTTGGTGGTATTATGGAAGAAACAAAACAATTTCAATAAGTTGCTATTGCACTCTAAACTTGATTGTGCGATAAACAACTTGCAAGGCGTGAATCGGGGAGTAGTTCGGCGGAATTATGAATAAGACTTGCATTATTTTTACCATCGTTGCTCTCTCGGGCTGTGCGCATGAATCACAAGTCACCCCGTCTACCGGACATATCGATGGACAAGTTAATGGCCAACAAACAGGCAAAGCTGCTGATGGCGGTGCTTCTGCAATTCCAAAGCCTGTAAAAAATACAGCATTTCTTCCTCCACCAAAATCCAAAGCCAAAGAACAAACCTACAGCGTTGTAGTGAACGAAGTGCCGGTGAAGGAAATTCTCTTTGCGCTGGCGCGTGACAGCAAGTTGAATATTGATATTCACCCCGCCATTCAAGGTCGCGTTACGCTCAATGCCGTCGATCAAACGCTGCCTGCAATTCTGGAGAGGTTGTCAAAACAAGTTGATTTAACTTATAAAATTGAAGGTAATGTACTTAGTATCACCCCCGACTTGCCGGTTTTAAGGACCTACAAGGTTGATTACGTCAACATGTCTCGAGATACTACAGGCTCGGTGGGGGTTGCGGCCGAGATTGCAGGCACAAGCGGGGGGGGCTCTAGTGGAACAAGTGGTAGCTCTTCTTCTGGCTCTAGTGGGTCGTCAGGCGGCACAACCAATAGCTCCAAAACCTTGGTTTCAAGCGTATCCAAGAACCATTTTTGGGAAACCTTGATAGCTAATATCAAAGATATTCTTGCTGAGACTGACAAGGAAGTTATTATTTCCCGTAATGGCAGTACGGCACAATCTTCCGATCAGCAAGCCAGTTCCGGTAATGCTAATGCACCCAATAAAGCTGGGTCGAATGCGGCTACAAACAGCAGTGATTCAAACAGTGCACAACAGGCTAAGCAAGAAAAAGAAGAAGCACGTACGGAATATAAAACCCTGTTTGCAGCAACAGTCATAGCTAACCCGGAAACTGGGGTGATAAGTGTCCGTGCGACCAACAAACAGCACGAAAAAATTCAGGAGTTTCTGGACAAGATATTATCCAGTGCCAGGAAGCAGGTGTTGATTGAAGCGACAATAGCCGAAGTAACGCTTAACGATAGTTACCAGGCCGGCATAGACTGGTCAAGGTTGAGTAGAGATGGGTCGGCCGACGGCCTGACGTTCAATCAGGTTCTAGGCCCCAGATTACCATCCACATCATCGCCTTCTTTTTTCTCTATAGGTTTAAAAAGTACCACGGGTACTCTCGGTACAATCGCCTCCTCAATCAAACTGCTTAGTCAGTTTGGTGATACCAAGGTGTTATCCAGCCCCAAACTCATGGTGTTGAATAACCAGACGGCAGTACTCAAGGTGGTGGACAATCTCGTTTACTTTACGATTGAGGCTTCAACTTCTCAGGCTCAAACGACTTCACTTACTACATTCACAACTACACCGCATACGGTACCGGTCGGGGTAGTCATGAGTGTGACTCCACAGATCAACGATACCGGTACGGTTAATATCAATGTACGGCCAACCATTTCACGTTTGATTGATTTTAAATTAGACCCCAATCCGCAATTAACGAATGTCAGCAGCGGCATTCCAGAAATTCAAGTACGCGAGATGGAGTCAATCTTACAAGTTGATAGCGGCAACACGGCGGTATTGGGGGGCTTGATGCAGGATGAGGTGCGACGCAATGCGGATAACGTGCCCGGATTATCTAAATTACCTTATGTTGGTAGATTATTCAGCGGCAAAGATGACTCTAATAGAAAAACCGAACTAGTCATATTCTTGCGACCAACAGTCATCCAGAATGCCAGCCTTGAGAGCGATGAACTAAGTGCATACAAGCAGTATCTGCCCAACCAACAACTACAGCAAAGACTAGATGAGTCTGCTAATTAAAGCTCTGGAAAAAGCAGAACAAGGTAAAGGTTCTAGTGAAAAGGCTGCTGCGGCCGGCGATCTGTCCCTTGAGCTAACTCCAATTGGCAATGATGTTGGCCAAAATAATGAAGCCGGTGTTACACAACAAACGCACGTATCGGGTAACGAGCGACAGGCGGAAGATAAAAGACAAGTAAGTCAGCAGGCGGCAGCGACCATGTTTGCTGCCAAGAGTGGTCAAGCGAATAGTTCTGGCTCAAAAAAAACCTTAGTGGTTGCTGGTGTCAGCTTACTGGTCTTGTTGTTGATCGGGATGCAGTTCTACAGCTATCTACAATCTTTGAAACAGCCGGAACTAGTGATTGCTCGACCGGCGTTACCTACACCTAACAAGCCGGTTGAAACAGTTCCTGCACCCAATCCAGTTGCTTCGTCTCCGGCAGAGCTAAAAACGGCTGTTCCTGCGACGCCGACCACAGCAGAGCCTTCTGATACTGCTGCAGTGTCTAAATCGGAAAAGTCAGATAAAGCCCTGGCAGATACAAAGCAAGATATTGATGAGGAGCCGGCTGCACCTCGCCGCTCTCGTTCCGTTAAATCTCAACAATTGGCGTTTGGCGAGCCAGTAGCTAGTAGTGAGGCAGTAAAGATCACACGCAACAACCCATCTGTAGGCGTTAACCCTAGCCTGCTGGCGGCATACCAAGCCTTTAACGCAGGTAATGATGTTCAGGCGCAAGGCTATTACCGGCAAGTGCTGCAGTCTGATGTGCGCAATGTTGATGCTTTGCTTGGCATGGCAGCTATTGCATCGCGTCAGGGGCGTAACAATGATGCGGCAGGCTGGTATAGCAAAGTGCTGGAGGTGGAGCCCAGAAACAGTATCGCGCAGGCAGCCTTGATCAGCGCATCTTCTCAAGTCGATCCGATAGGCAGTGAGACACGCATTAAGAACTTGTTGACACAACAGCCGGATGCAGCCTACCTATATGCTGCGCTGGGCGGTTTGTATTCTGATCAAAGTCGCTGGGCGGAAGCGCAGCAGGCATATTTCCAGGCGTATCATTTTGATGCCAGCAACGCAGAATATGCCTTTAATTTGGCTATCAGCCTCGATCAGCTAGGTAAAAAAGCACTGGCCTTGCAGTATTACAAACAAACATTGGATTTAGTAACAAAGTCTGGCGCAGCAGGTATTGATCGCGGCCAGCTTGAGTCACGTATAACGCAGCTGCAGTAATTCCACCTAGTGGTGGAAATCCCATCCTGCCTTGTTAGTGCCCTCTAATTCTGATAAAAGTAAAACTATAATTAAAAGCAAGAAGTGAACGATGACTAACATCTTTATGGCTACGAACTCTTAAATGGTCGAGCAAAGACGCAAACTAAGGCTAGGTGAGCTGATGGTGCAACAAGGCCTGATCAGTCAGGATCAGTTGCGCATCGCCCTGATGGAGCAGGATCAAAACAATATCCCGCTTGGCCGCCAGCTGGTTCGTCTGGGCTTTGTTACGGAAGCCATGGTGCGCGATCTGGTCGCACATACCATAGGCCAGGAAAGTGTTGATCTTGCTACAGTAATAGCCGATGCCGATGCACTAAAAATGGTGCCGGAAGACTTTGCGCGTCGCTATCATTTGCTACCCATCGCGTATGAAGAGCCCGCAAAGTCTTTGGTGGTGGCTATGGCAGATATGTTCAATGTGGTCGCGCTGGATCAGTTGCGCTCCATGTTGGGCGGTCAAATTCAGGTCAAGCCGGTACTTGCCGCAGAAGCCCAACTGGAAGAGCAGATAGACCAGTTTTATGGTTACGAGCTTTCAGTTGATGGCATCTTGCGTGAGATTGAAACCGGTGAGATTGACTATAAGAGCCTGCAAGACGGCGGTGATGAATATACGCAACCAGTGGTGAGGCTGGTTGGTGCGTTGTTGATGGACGCAGTCAAGCGCAATGCTTCTGATGTCCACTTCGAGCCCGAACATGCTTTTTTGCGAGTACGCTACAGGATAGACGGCGTATTGCAACAGATTCGCAGTCTGCACAAGACATATTGGCCCGGCATCGCGGTGCGGCTTAAAGTTATCAGCGGCATGGATATCGCTGAAACACGTTCGCCACAGGATGGCCGTCTCAATATGAGTCTGTGCGGCCGCCCCATCGACTTTCGTGTTGCTAGCCATCCCACCATCCACGGTGAGAATATTGTTTTGCGAGTGCTGGATAGAGAAAAATCCATCATCCCGCTCGAGCGCATGGGCTTGCGCACCGAGACGCTGGATGAGCTCAAGCTCATGATGACCAGGCCTGAGGGCATCATGGTAGTTACCGGGCCTACAGGTAGCGGTAAAACCACCACGTTGTATTCCCTGCTGACCTTCCAGAATACCGAGGCAGTCAACATCATGACCTTGGAAGACCCGGTGGAATATCCGGTTACCATGATGCGCCAGACTTCAGTGGCTGAGGTCAACAAAGTGGATTTTGCCAACGGTATCCGTTCTATCATGCGGCAAGACCCGGATATCATCCTGGTCGGTGAAATCCGGGATGCGGATACTGCCACTATGGCTTTCCGCGCTGCCATGACTGGTCACCAGGTATTCAGTACCCTGCATACTAATTCTGCACTGGGTACTTTCCCGCGCTTACTGGATATTGGCATCTCCCCTGACATTATGGCCGGCAATATCATTGGCGTGGTGGCACAGCGCTTGGTGCGCGTACTTTGCCCGCATTGCAAAGAGGCCCATTCCCCTAGTGACGATGAGCGTAAGCTTTTGATGGTTAAGCCAAATGCGGATGTACAGATATATCGCCAGATAGGCTGCAAGCGTTGCAACTACAGTGGTTACCGCGGGCGTATGGCGATTATTGAATTGCTGCGGATTGATAGCGACATGGATTCGCTTATCGCGCGGCGTTCCCCTATAGATGAACTGCGCAAGATGGCATTGGAAAAAGGTTTTGTTACGCTTGCCGATGATGGAGTCCGCCGGATTCTGGAAGGTTATACCAGTCTGTCCGAAGTTAGCCGTGTCATCGATCTGACGCATAGAATCAGCGGATAGACGATTGCCCGGCCTGATCAGGTAACGCATCCATGCCTACTTTTAATTATAAAGCGGTCGACCAAACAGGGCATCCAGCGCAAGGGCAGGTTGATGCCCAGAATGAAATTGACCTTGAATTAAGGCTGGAACGTATCGGCCTTAGCCTGATTACGTTTCGTGTTGCCAAGAAATCCGCATCAATTTTCAATAGTCACAAGGTCAGTCTCAAAGACCTGATGATGTTCTGTTTCCAGCTTGAGCAACTTAGCAGTGCTGGCGTGCCATTGCTGGAAGGCCTGAATGACCTGCGCGACAGTAGTCCAAACCCGCATTTCCAGAACGTGATTGGCGCCTTGATAGCTGAAGTCGAGGGTGGCAAAATGCTGTCCCAATCTATGGCGCAATACCCGGATGTGTTCTCCAATGTATTCGTCAGCCTGGTACGTGCCGGTGAGCAAACCGGCAAACTGCCAGAAGTGTTTGAAAACATGGCGGCCACCTTTAAGTGGCAAGACGAGCTGATTTCACAGACCAAGCGTCTTATAGCGTATCCATTATTCGTTCTGGTTGTTGTTATGGGCGCAGTCACATTCCTGATGATGTATCTGGTGCCGCAGATGGTGTCTTTTCTGCACAACATGGGCCAGGAGCTACCACTGCAAACCAGAATTCTGATTTTTATCTCCAGCGCATTCGTCAATTACTGGTGGTTGATTTTCCCCCTGCCTATTTTATTTGTCGTACTCATGAGCCTTTGGGTTAAGCAAAGCCCGGAGGCGCGCTATCGCTTTGACTATGTGATGCTGCATTTGCCGGTTACCGGCGATATCATGCAGAAAATCATCTTGGCGCGTTTTGCCCGCTATTTCGCTTTGATGTATCAGACTGGTATCCCGATACTAGATGCCATCAAAACTTGCGAGGATATCGTGGCTAACCGGGTTGTAGCTGATGCGCTGAATCGTGCACACCAGCAGATTAACGCGGGCGACAGCATGAGCGAGAGTTTCCACAATGCAGGCTTGTTCCCGCCATTGGTGGTGCGCATGATTAAGGTTGGCGAAAATACCGGCGCACTGGATAGATCGTTGCTTAAAATCAGTTATTTTTATGACCGGGATGTCAACGAATCGATAGAGAAGATGCTTAAACTTATCGAACCTGCGTTGACGGTTGTGCTGGGTGCCATTCTTGGCTTCATCATGTTTTCCGTACTTGGTCCGGTGTACGATTCATTCAGCAAACTCAAAATCTGACCATGTTCACCAAAATCGTCCTCTGCGCCTCAAACAACTCGCTTACAGCCGGGCTCTGGCGCGCGGGTAGGCTGCAGTCTTATCAGATTTTCCTCAATGATGAGCAAGGTTGGGAAGACTTCAAACGGTTCTTGCAGAAAAATATCAATACCACGATCTACATGCTGGTTGATGCCGTAGAAGAAGATTATCGACTTGAAACGCTGCCACATACTAGCGGTAATGCCCGTTATGAGCTGGTGGAACGTAAGCTCAACCAAATCTATCGCGGTATCAACTACCGGGTAGCGCATTACATCAATCGTGAGAAAGATAAACGCAAGGATGACCGCTTCCTATTCGCTTCACTGAATAATCCGGATTTCATCCAAGGCTGGATAGTTTGTATCGAGGAGCAACAGGCGCCACTTGCTGGCGTTTATCTTCTACCCATGGTCAGCCAGGCCATGATACGCAAACTCAAGCTGATGCATCCGCATATTGTATTGAGCGAGCGTCTGCATTCAGGCTTACGTCAGTCTTATCTGCATAATGGCCGTTTACGTATCAGCCGCCTTGCGCCAATCCCGCCTGGTACTGAAAACAGGCTAGGTTATTTTTACATAACAGAAACGGATAAAACCCGACTATATCTAATCAGCCAGCGTTTTATCACCAGAGATACTGCGCTAACCATAGTATTGCCGGCGCTGGATGAAAGTGCCCAGCAGATTTGTCGTGGCATAGAGCAAGAACATGGCATGGAATCTATCACCATTGACCTAGTCCAGTTTGCAAAAAGCATCCACCTGGATCAACAGCTACTCAAATCTAACCCTGAGTTGCTGCACATGCATTTGTTGGCAAATGGGCATGTGCCAGATAATCTTGCACCATCCAGCCTTATTAAAAACCACAAGCTGCTTTATTTACAGCGGCTGATTAATTCGGCTACTGCTTTAATTGTGCTGGTTGGGTTGATAGTGGCAGGTATTTATTTTTACCAGACATTGGACCAAGTTGAGCTAGCGAAACAGGCCGCCCTGGATACCAGTACACAAGAACATCTTTATACTGAAGTCGCCAAGGACTTCCCAACGACACCGATTGCGAGTAACGACCTCAAAACAGCGGTTGAGCTTAATCAAGACATCGTTAATTTCTACAGATCACCACGGCGCATGATGCAGATACTGAGCCTAGCTCTCGATAAGTCATCAGAAATCCAGCTTGACCGCTTGCGCTGGCTGCTTACTAATGATGTTAACCAGAGAGATGAAGATAAAACGTCTGCTACACCTTCACCAGTACAACCAGGCAAAGGCAACCCACAGCAGAATATTCAGTCCGATACCAAGGTTCTGCATGAAATTGGGTTCATCAATGCTGAAATAAAAGGCTTCGCTGGTGATTACCGTAGCGCTTTGGCTAGCGTTAACCATTTTACCGAGTTGTTGAAATCGGATAAGAACGTAGAACAAGTCGTCATTCTGCAGGAGCCGGTAAATGTAAGCTCGTATAGCAATTTACAGGGCACTACGGCAGATGAGCAAGCAACTCAAAAACTCGCTGCACTATTCAAGCTTAAAGTTGTCCTAAAGCGTGAGGTGCCGCCGACATGAAATTAACCACGCAGGAATGGCGCAAGTTACGTTACCCCTTAATAGCCTTGGGGATAGCGGTCATATTGGTCACCCTGCTGGTGAGTTACGTGCAGAATCGCAAAGCTGCGGCGATACAAGCGCTTATCACGCAACAAGGCCAACTTAACCAGGCACGGCAAAAATACCAGGCTTCGGGAGCTGAGAAAGAAACCATCGTTAAATACCTGCCCATCTACCAAAAGCTCATCAGTGACGGATTCATCGGTGAAGAACGGCGAATCGAGTGGGTTGATGGCCTGCGCAGCATACACCGGCAAAACAAGCTTTTTGGCATCAAATACAATATTGGTGCGCAAGAGGATTACAAACCATCATTTACCCTCAACGTTGGTACTTTTACCCTGCATCGTTCGGTGATGAAGCTCGAGTTATCAATGTTGCATGAGGGCGATTTACTCACTATGTTAGAAGCACTGGATACCCAAGAGACAACACCATTTATTGTGCGGGAATGTGAAATCTCAAGGCTTTCGGTGACTAACACAGCAGTACTGGCACCAAGCCTGCTTGCCAATTGTGATCTTGATTGGCTCACGATACGTGAGCCTCAAGCGGTGGAGGGCAAATAGACGTGAAATACATGCTGATCCTATTACTGATGCTGCCACCCAGCGCTTTTGCTGCTGATACCCTTGGCAGGCTTTTTACCACGCCCGCAGAGCGTGCAAGTCTGGATGCCCAGCGCCAGCTGAGAAAAGTGCAGGAACTGGATGCAGCAACCAAAGAGGAAGAAACAGCGGCCCCCATAGCGGTTCCTGCAGATATTTCTGTTCAAGGCTATGTAAAACGTAGTGACGGCAAAAAAGGGACGGTGTGGGTTAATAGAATGCCATTACAAGAAGATACGAATACTACAAATATAGAAGTAGGCAAGCTTAAAGGTGATAGCAATCAGGTACAGCTTAGAGTACCAGGCACAGGCAAAAACTTGAAGCTTAAGGCCGGACAGACATACAGTCCTGATACGGATAGCATTTCTGAAGTGAATGAGCGTACAAATCTACAACAGCAAGATAACACTGAGGATGAAGGCAGTATAGGCACTGACGTGAAGTCGCCGTCTTCATCACGCAATCCTACAAATAGCTCTAATGAGCCTCACTAGTCGTATTCATAGTTTTCCCATGCCAGTTAGATTCCAAAAAGGCATAGCGTTAATATTTCTAGTATTTTCAATAAGTCTAGCGCTACTAGCTTATGCATTTCAGGTGAGTAATCTTAATAATTTACGAGTTGAGCAAGATGTTCAAACGCTTAAAACATTAAGTGAAGCGAAAGCGGCGTTATTGGCGTGGGCGGTAAACAATGTTAACCAACCTGGCCTGATGCCATATCCTGATAGAAACGGTGACGGTAATTATGATGGCAAAAGCGATTGTTACACGGGTAGCTTGACTGGGAACTACGATAAATTACTAGGGCAATTACCATGGCTCGCAGCTGACGATGCTAACTGCTCAACCTTGGTGTCAGGCATAGGCAGGGAGTTCAAAGATAGTTCTGGTAATCATTTATGGTATGCCGTCTCAAGAAATCTGGTATATGACTACTCAACGTCTGCGTATCCAGTAATTAATCCAGACAAAATAAGTAATCCAACATATGCATGGCTACAAGTTCTAGATAAGCAAGGGGTTGTAATTTCCTCAAGGGTGGCTGCGGTAATTATTGCGCCTGGCCCGCCCCTCAATGATCAAGATCGTTCTGGTGGTATTGCAGATGCTACAAATTACCTAGATACCTTCAATTTGCAGTCTGGGGGTGGCGCTAGATCTAATAGAACATATTCTATGCCAGATGAAGATTTTTATATGGGGGAGGACTCTCAAGGAGTACGTTCAGATAATACTGTTTATCAACAGCCGTACTATTTTAACGATAAATTGGTTTACATTACGATAGATGAGCTCATGGAAGAGTTGGAAAAGCGTGCGGCAGGAGAAGCTCGAAAAGCTTTGCAAAATTATTATCTCAAATTAAAAGCGACGACAGGTACAGGTTATTTTCCTTACGCTTCTGCTTTAGGAATGACGGAGTATTATCAAAAGCCAAATCAATATTATGGGTTTTTACCAGTTGAGACACCAACTCAACCAGCTCAGACGTGTGCCGTTAATTATTCTAGTGCTACATCAAGCACAGCTACCTGTAGTTTTGCGAATATTACTAATGTGGAATTTACTAGAACTACCGCATTTGTTTCAACAACAGGCGGCCAATGTGTTCTTACTAATTCAAATAAAACTTGCAGATGCGCCGTCACTTCTGGGAGTAGCCGATGCAACGCAAATGTAAGTGCAACTAGGAGATTTACTTGTACAGCAACAGGTTGTTCAACGACTGGAAGCGTGGCTGGCAATTACGTATTTAATGGTACTTTTAGCTTTATAACAAGCCCCACATCAATCAAACCAAATTCGTTTACTGGAATTTGTACTGGTTGTAGCACAAATACAGCGACTTGCTCCCGACCATCACCCGCTGTGTATCCTGCTAGCGGAGGTTTTTCTTACCAATACACTTCATCGCCTGGGGCATTTAATGCATCAGTAACCAATTCTGTATTACCCTCATGGTTTACTTTTAATAAATGGCAGGACTATCTTTTTTACACGGTATCTAGTAATTGTACATATGGTCTGCAATGCGATACTCCAGATATTAAGGTCGGGACTAAATCATCAGTTAAAGCATTAATTATTAGTACAAGTAAGGCAATAACAATACCACCCTATACTATAAAGAACTCTGCACAAGTTCAACCAAGCTGTTCTATTAATGATTACCTTGATAGCACAGAAAATACCAATAATAATGCCGTTTTCGATGCTACTAATACTCCCAGGAACTCTTCCTATAATGACCAGATGTTTATCGTTGCGCCATGAGTATGAGAAGAAATTTAACTTCTAAACGCATTATTTTCAGAGGCTTTACGCTGGTTGAAATGGCGATAGTACTCGTCATTATTGGCCTTACGATAGGTACATTAACAGCAACAATCAGCGCTCAAGTCGAGCATCGTGATTTGAGCGAGACTAGAAATACGCTGGAAAATATCAAGGAATCTTTGCTTGGCTACGCAATGGCTAACGGACGATTACCTTGTCCTGCACAGACACCGGGAACGGGCATTATCGGGGTCGAGTATTTTTCAGGAGGTTCTCCGGCAGGTACTTCGGCAAATGGGCTTTGTGGCCAGTTTTATGATGGTTTCGTTCCTGCGGCTACTCTGGGGTTGTCCCCTGCGAACACTAGTGGCTATATTCTGGATGCATGGAATAATCCCATCCGCTATGCAGTGTTTGATTTATCGGATGGAACAGTCAGTAAAGATTTGTTGACGGCAACAGATGGAATTAAAAATGCGAATATAAATGGTACCTCTACAGATGCTTCTTGTAGCACTAAAAGTGGAATGGAGTTTGTAGGTTGCATGTCACTACTATACGTTTGTGATGCATCACCTACAGCCGCTGCGGGTGATGTGGCAGCAGATTGTGGCACTGCCACATCATTATCGAGAAGCACATCGTCTAGAGGTGGTGTTGTTTTTGTAGTATATTCGACCGGGAAGAACGCAGCTACGGGTGGTACCGGCAAAGATGAAGCTGCAAATCCCAACAGCAATAGTACAAATAATGATCCGGTTTTCGTAAGCCATGATCCAAGTGGATCTGGGGCAGCAGGTGGGGAGTTTGATGATCTAATGGTATGGGTCTCCCCTAATACTATATTCGCTCGGTTGGTTCAGGCCAACAAATTACCGTAACTCATGAATGATAACCAACTCCTGCGCTACAGTCGTCATATCCTCTTGCCGCAAATCGGCTATGAAGGGCAGGATAAGCTCGTCAACAGCCATGCCCTGATTGTAGGGGCTGGTGGTTTGGGTTCGCCTGTTGCCTTATATATGGCAGCTGGTGGTGTAGGGCAGCTAACGATTTGCGATTACGATGTGGTCGACCTTACCAATCTGCAACGCCAGATTGTGCACACTACGCAATCGGTTGGCCTCAATAAGGCGCTCTCAGCGCAACAGACCCTGCAAGCGATCAACCCCGAGGTGATGGTAAGCACAGTATGCGAAAAATCCAGTGAAGCGCAGTTTGAGAAACTGGTAACAGAGGCCGATGTGGTGATTGATTGCTCGGATAATTTCAAGACGCGCTATGCCTTGAACCGCATTTGCGTAAAGTTGCGCAAGCCGCTGGTTTCTGGCGCGGCGATTGGTTTTGAGGGGCAGGTCACGGTGTTCGATATGCGCCATGAAGATAGCCCGTGTTATCACTGCCTGTTCCCAGAGTTAAGCCAAGAGCTGGGCTCGGAAGAGGGTATGCGTTGTGCCGAGAATGGTGTTTTCGCGCCATTGGTCGGCATGATAGGAACTACCCAGGCAGCGGAGGCGATGAAGTTACTTCTGGGTGTAGGTGAAAGCTTGCAAGGGCGCTTGTTGCTGCTGGATGTTCAGGCAATGGAGTGGCGCAGCATCAAACTAAACCGCGACCCCGCATGTAGCGTTTGCGGCCACCATCAGGCAGCCGCAGCCTGAGTTATCACATTATTTTTTTGCCGCCTGGCCCTGCCAGGAACCAGACAATTAGCCCTATGACCGGGAACAAGAGCACAATAACAATCCATAAAGCCTTGGCCAATGCTTCTGCCGAACTTTGGGCGATTTTGATGATTGCGTAAATGTCTCCAACCAGAATCAGTAATCCAATCAATGCACTCATTTGATACTCCTTAGTTAGTTATTATTTACCACCGACCAACGCTCTAACTGCACTCACCACATCCCCAGGCATGACCACAATCTTGCTGTTTTCTGAGGCCGACATTTTTTGTAGTGCCTGAATATAGCGGTCACCCAGCAGGAAGGTGGCTGAGCTGTTATTTTCTTTCACCGCTTCGGCAATCAGGCGGATGGATTCGGCAGATGCCTTGGCGGCCACTTCTTGCGCTTCTGCATCCCTGCGTGCGGCTTCCAGCCTGGCTTCTGCGTTCAAGATCAGGGATTGTTTCTCACCTTCGGCGCGGGTGACAACTGCTACGCGCTCACGTTCAGCGGAAGCCTGTTGCTCCATGGCATGTTGCATATTGGCAGAAGGTTTGATGTCTTGAATCTCGACCGACTTAACTGTCAGGCCCCAGTCCGCGGCCTCATCAGCTACTGCAACTTTAAGCTCTGCCTTGATTCTGTCGCGCGAACTCAATGCGTGGTTGAGATCCATGCCGCCAATGATCGAGCGCAGGCTAGTCTGCACCATATTGCGCATGGCCTCGCTGAAATTGTCGATGCCATACACCGCTCGTTCGATATTGCTTACTTTGATGAAAGCCACGGCATTGGCCAGAATCACCGCGTTATCACGCGTGATAACTTCTTGCTCAGGGATTTCCAGAATGATGTCTTTGGTGGTGACGCGGTAGCTGATTTTGCTGAATATGGGGTTAATCACATGCAGGCCTGGGGTAATCACGGCGCTGAATTTCCCCAGCCGCTCGACTACCCACTCCTCTCCCTGCGGCACGATACGTATGCCTTTCCATATCAGGATGACAATCGGGATGAGTAGTACAAAGGTAAATGCGGTCATGTGGGTTCCTTGGTCAATTGTTGGTTTTGCGTTGTACGTGCAGGGCATTGCCTTCGATGCGTATAATTACGGCTTCTGCCCCTGTTTCAAGGTTTTCGTCAGCAATTGCCGCCCATTCGCGGCTGCCCATTACGCCTTGGGCAAAACTGATTCTACCGTTTTGTTTGGGGCTGACCGGCTCGATGATAGTACCGGCCCTGCCAATCTCATCCCCTTGCGACTGGCCAACACGCAGATTGGTCGCGGTTTTTTTGTAATGCAGTTTCCAGATGGCAAGCGAGCCTAAAGATAGCGCACCAAACATGAATAACTGCATACTTATTGGCATGGTGGGGAATACCCATAGGGCGGCACTCAGACAAAGAGCGGCTACACCAAACCAGAGTATGTAAAAAGTACCGGTGATCATTTCGGCCGCGAGCAAAATCAGGCCCAGTATGCCCCAATTCCAGATAGGTTCCAAAGCAGGCTTCCTCTTATTGGTATTGTTCGTATGCTATCAGAAATTATTGGCCTGTCATGAGGGCTTTACGGCATAGTCTGCAGGGTAGCTGGTTAACTGGCTGTGGTAAAATCTCGCCCCTATGAGCACAGACAATACATTAGAAAAATCCCCGGCAGAGTCGCTGGCAAAGTCATTTGACCCCAAAGGGATAGAGAGCCGCTGGTACCAGTTCTGGGAAGACCGTGGCTATTATGCCGCAGGCGTAGATCAAACCAAGCGGGATAATTTCTGCATCCTGCTACCTCCGCCCAATGTCACTGGCACTTTGCACATGGGTCACGGCTTCAACCAGACCATCATGGATACCCTCACGCGCTACCATCGTATGCGCGGTGCCAATACGCTTTGGCAACCGGGTACCGACCATGCCGGTATCGCCACCCAGATCGTGGTTGAGCGCCAGCTTGATGCCCAAGGCGTCAGCCGTCATGAGTTGGGCCGCGAAAAATTCCTCGAGAAAGTCTGGGAGTGGAAGGAATACTCCGGCAACACCATCACCAAGCAGATGCGCCGCCTCGGTACCTCACCGGACTGGAGCCGCGAGCGCTTCACCATGGATGCCGGTCTGAACAAAGTCGTCACCGAAAGCTTTGTTCGCCTCTACAACGAAGGCCTGATCTACCGCGGCAAGCGCCTGGTGAACTGGGATGTAAAGCTGGGTACGGCGGTTTCTGACCTCGAAGTGGTGCAGGAAGAAGAAGACGGTTTTCTGTGGCATATCAACTACCCGCTGGTAAAGCCTGTTGATGGTTTAACGCATTTAACCGTTGCTACTACTCGCCCTGAAACCATGCTCGGCGATGTCGCCGTGATGGTGCACCCGGAAGACGAACGCTACAGCAAGCTCATAGGCCAGAGTGTCAAACTGCCACTATGCGAGCGCGAGATCCCCATCATCGCTGATGATTATGTAGACCGCGAATTCGGTACCGGCGTGGTCAAGGTGACACCTGCACATGACTTCAACGACTATGCCGTGGGTCAGCGTCACAAACTGCGGATGATTTCAGTTCTGACGCTTGAGGGCAAAGTTAAAGGTAAGAGCAACGCTACGCTTAATATTAAAGGTGATAGTGTTCGCCGTACTATCGTTGCTGCAATCGAGCATCATGAAGATGTGGAGTTAATTCCTGCCACATACCAAGGATTAGATCGTTTTGAAGCTCGCAAGCAGATCGTTGCCGACCTCGAAGCTCACGGGTTCCTTGAAAAGACCGAAAAACACAAACTTAAGGTACCGCGTGGCGACCGTACCGGTGTCGTGATTGAGCCCATGCTCACTGACCAGTGGTTCGTCGCCATGAGCAAGCCCAGTAAAAATAAAGATGGCTCCGATGGCACCAGCATCACGCAAAAGGCACTGGATGTCGTTGCCTCCGGTGAGATCAAGTTCGTGCCGGAGAATTGGGTCAATACCTACAACCAGTGGCTCAACAATATTCAGGATTGGTGCATCTCGCGCCAGCTGTGGTGGGGTCACCAGATTCCTGCATGGTATGGCGATGATGGCAGCCACTATGTAGCACATGACGAAGCCGAAGCCAAGACGTTGGCTGCTAAGGCTGGCTATACCGGTAAGCTGAAGCGCGATGATGACGTGCTCGATACCTGGTATTCCTCCGCCCTGTGGCCGTTCTCCACGCTGGATTGGACCGGCGATGAAGCCAAGGACGCGCAGAACCAGATGTTGCAGCAATATCTGCCATCTTCGGTGCTGGTGACCGGTTTCGACATCATCTTCTTCTGGGTGGCGCGCATGGTCATGATGACCACGCACCTCACGGGCAGGATACCGTTCAAGCACGTTTATGTGCACGGCCTGATCCGTGATGCGGAAGGCCAGAAGATGAGCAAATCCAAGGGCAATGTGCTCGACCCAATCGACCTCATCGATGGTATTGGCCTTGATGAGCTCATCGCCAAGCGCACCACCGGCCTTATGAACCCCAAACAAGCCGAGCAAATCGAGAAGCGTACGCGCAAGGAATTCCCCGAGGGTATCCCTGCATTTGGTACGGATGCCTTGCGCTTCACTTTTGCCTCACTCGCCAGTCCCGGCCGCGATATCAAGTTCGACCTCAACCGCTGCGAGGGCTATCGCAACTTCTGCAACAAGCTGTGGAACGCCACGCGCTTTGTGCTCATGAATTGTGAAGGACAGGATTGCGGTCTGGGCGAATGCAGTGCCGACTGTGGGCTGGATGGTTATTTAAATTTTTCGCAAGCCGACCGCTGGATTGTCAGCATCCTGCAACGCACCGAAACCGAAGTGGAGAAGGCCTATGCCGACTACCGTTTCGACCTCGCCGCCAAAGCCATCTACGAATTCGTATGGGATGAATACTGCGACTGGTATCTGGAGTTAGCCAAGGTACAACTGCAAACTGGTAGTGATGCGCAAAAGCGCGCCAGCCGCCGTACTTTGCTGCGTGTGCTGGAGACCATCCTGCGCCTGGCGCACCCCATCATCCCCTTCATCACAGAAGAGCTATGGCAAACCGTAGGCCCGATGTCTGGCCGCACCGGCCCTAGCATCATGCTCGAGGCTTACCCCAAGAGCCAGCCGAACAAGATTGATGCGAATGCTGAAGCTTGGGTGGCCACACTCAAGCAGGCGGTCGACGCTTGCCGCAGTCTGCGTGGCGAGATGAATATCTCACCGGCTACCAAGGTGCCGTTGATCGCTGCTGGTGATGCTGAGAAGCTGGCTGCTTACGCGTCGCACCTGAAAGCATTAGCCAAGCTGGCTGAGGTGGAGATCGTGGCTGAGTTGCCAGAGGCTGATGCACCGATCGCGCTGGCTGGTGACTTCAGGCTCATGCTCAAGATAGAGATCGACGTTGCTGCTGAGAAAGAGCGTCTGGGCAAGGAGATCACCCGTATTCAGGGTGAGATTGGCAAGGCGCAAGCCAAGCTTGGTAATGAAGGATTTGTCGCGCGTGCTCCAGCTGCAGTAGTAGAGCAGGAGAAAGCTCGTCTGGCTGATTTCTCTGCAACGCTGGAGAAACTTGAAGGGCAGCTTGCCCGTTTGAAATAGTCCGTTATCAGGCAATAAAAAAGGCGTCCGAGGACGCTTTTTTATTCGAAAGAGTTAGTTACGCTTTCTGATATAAAAAATGAATTCTTTTTTGGCGGCTGTTGCATTTTCTTCCAGGGACAATAGTTCATGCCCGGTTTGCTTGCAGAAAGCCTGGAAATCCTTAACTGAACCGGGGTCTGTAGCCATGACCTTGAGTACCTGGCCAGCAGTGATTTCCGCCATGCCTTTTTTACAGCGCAAAATGGGTAGCGGGCAATTCAAGCCGCGAGCATCGAGTTCTTTATTGAATTCCATGGTGGTGAGTTTTTACCCTCAGCCTTTGGGGCCGAAAGGGTAACCAGCCTTACCCCATGCCAAGACGCCGCCACGCAGGTTGAAAATATTTTTGCGGCCCTTGTTTGCAACAAAAGCAGCTGCCTGTGCAGAGCGTATGCCACTGTGACAATAGAACACCAAGGCTTCGTCGCCGTTGAGTGCTTCAAACTTGACTGGAATCATGGCCAGGGGAAGGTGCACCGCACCTGGGATAACGCCTCTGGCTACCTCGTCATCATTGCGTACATCCACCAGAAACAGTTTCTGGTTGGCCATCATGTCAAATAAATCGGTCGCTTCTATTTCGTTGTAACCAATCATAGTGCTTTAGCCTGTTTTGATACGTTAATAGTGAACTTTGAACGAATATACGATTTAAGGCAACTATGGAGGAGTTAAACCTAAGAGGGGATTTGGTGGCCAGGGGCGGAATCGAACCGTCGACACGCGGATTTTCAATCCGCTGCTCTACCAACTGAGCTACCTGGCCATTTGTTTGCATGCAATTACTTGCAAGTATCTAAGTATTTGCTGGCTTGCAGCTCTTGCAAGTCGCGCATTATATCAAACTTAACGCATTCGTGTCACACCCGAATTGCTGATGTATAAGTGGCCCGGACAGGTTCAAAAAATACCTGTGCTAGCGTATGCTCTCAGCTC
>DATBRG010000037.1:0-27720 GCA_036560445.1 Methylophilaceae bacterium | reverse complement strand
CGGCGGTTGGGCTGGCGTAGCGATGAACCTGGGTCTGACCAACGACACCGATGCTCTTGGTGCTGCTGGTGGTTACAAGGAACTGACCAAGTGGAACGCTGCTCCTGGCGGCGGTGCACTGAACGTGTTTAGCCTGTAATTACAAGTCGCGAGACTAGTAGTTCAGAACTAACCGTTAGTTAGTATGTCCTATAAGCACCCCGCTTTTGCGGGGTGCTTTTTATCTGGCGATGACAAAAAAACAAGCCGCTAACTGACGATGAGGAAATCAGTAATGTCTAAAATTTTTAAAAGTATTTTATTTCTATTTTTGTTATCCGCATTAAATGGCGTAGTTCATGCGGCAGATGACGACAATATCAGTGGAATTGTTGTAGATCCTAACGTGGGTCGTGGCGGTGAGCCGGTGCCTAAAGAAGATCCAACCGAATTCAAGGTCTGTTCAGATGGCGATAACATGCCATTCTCGGACTCCAAACAAGAAGGTTTCGAAAACAAAATTGCTGAGTTGATTGCAAAAGACCTAGGCAAAAAAGTCTCATATCAATTCTGGATTGACCGTTTTGGTTACATTCGCAATACCCTCAATGCCCATCGTTGTGATGTACTAATGGGTACCGTGACTGATAACGACATGGTATTAACATCTAAACCCTATTATCGTTCTGGGTATGTTTTTGTTTATCGCAAGGATAGTGGCTACAACATCACAGACTGGGATTCTCCAGACTTACACAAGGCTACAATTGGTGTGGTAGGCCAGACGCCGCCAACTCGCCCGCTTTCTGATAAGGGCTTACTTGGTAACTCGCGCCCCTATCGAATCATGCGTGACCTGAATTTGCCGCCAAGTTACATGATTGATGATCTGGTTAAGGGTGACATTGATGTGGCCATTCTTTGGGGGCCAATCGGTGGTTACTATGCGAAACAAGCCAAGATTCCATTGGTCGTGGTCCCCGCTCCTGAGTATGAAACCACCAACGTACATGGCAAAGAAAACTGGAATATCTCTATTGGTGTACGTAAAAAAGACAAAGAGCGTATGGCTATGATTCAGGAAGTTCTTGATCGCCGCAAAGATGACATCCTCAAAATTCTGGATGAGTACGGTATTCCGCATTCAGAGCCAATACTTGGCGATAGTGTTGAGAAGAAACACGAAACACGTGGTGATGTAATACCAAAATCTGAATAATAAACAGGCGCCTATATAGGCTCAGAGTCAACCAAAGTGGGCGCCAGTTCGTTATAATTATGCGTATTGGTTACGTCAAAACGTAATCAAAATGTAGCTGAAATTTATAAAACGAGGAGATGACATGTTAGGTAATAAAGCAGTAAAGGCGACGTTGTTTGTTTCTATGCTCGCACTTGCAGGATTGGCCATGCCTTCACAAGCGGCCCAATCTTTCGTCGCTACGCAAGATGGTGCACCGTTAGATATCAAACCTGAGATGTTTGATACACCTGAAGCCAAGCAATTTTTGGAAACCGGTAAGAACCCATACATTGGTAATGCTGAAGCGATAACAAAAGGCCACAAGCTTTTTAATCTGTATTCCTGTACCCAATGTCATGGTCCAGAAGCTAAGGGTCAAGTAGGCCCTGGTCTTCTTGGTCCAACTTTCCATTATCCTAAGAATGCAACCAACAAGGGTATGTTTGAGACCATATGGCACGGTACCAACGGCGGTATGGGTGCTAAAGGCCTGGGCTTGATGGATCCAACCGATCCAAGTAACGGTCTGAAGCCAGACGAAGTGCTCAAGATTATTTCTTGGATTCGTAGCCACGGCGGTGTGAACGGTAACGAATAATCATCGTATAAACCGTAAAGATAGCGGCCATTGACTAGTGCAATGGCCGTTTTTTTATGTGCTTATTGAAGTTTCGGGTAAAATTGGGGCGTAGTTGAAACCATTGAGGAGAAGAAGCAATGCAAAAAATTAAGTTAAGCGCAGTTTGTGCCATTTTGTTATTTGCGGTTGTGGCTTGTGGTAAGGGCGGCAGTGCTGATAGTGGCAAGAGTGCAGCAGCGAGTGCTGGCGGCGGTGAGATGCTCAAATTCGAAGCTACTCAAGATGGCGCGCCATTGAACATCAAAGCAGAATTATTTGATACGCCTGCAGCAAAAGAATTCATGACGACAGGTAAAAATCCATACATTGGTAATGCAGAAGCCATAGAAAAGGGCCACAAGCTTTTTAATCTGTATTCCTGTACACAATGTCACGGACCAGAGGCCAAGGGCCAAGTGGGTCCTGGCTTATTAGGCCCAACGTTCCGCTATCCAAAGAATGCAACCAACAAGGGCATGTTTGAGACTATCTGGCATGGTACTAATGGGGGCATGGGCGCAAAGGGTATTGGCCTGATGGATCCGACAGATCCAGCTAACGGCCTGAAACCAGACGAAATACTCAAGATTATTTCCTGGATTCGCAGCCATGGTGGCGTAACAGGTAACGAATAATTGTTTTAATACTAGAAAGTAA
This sequence comes from Methylophilaceae bacterium, assembly GCA_036560445.1. GTDB lineage: Bacteria > Pseudomonadota > Gammaproteobacteria > Burkholderiales > Methylophilaceae > DATBRG01. Next base: position 25,222 of record DATBRG010000037.1, on the reverse strand, counting down.
GTTATGCAATCGGAAACACAAGCAAGTGCTGAACTTCACCATGTTGTCATCGTTGGCGGTGGCGCAGGTGGTTTGGAGCTTGCAACCAAACTCGGTGATTCACTGGGTCGTAAAGGCAAAGCTGCCATCACTCTTATAGATCGAACGAGGACGCATGTCTGGAAGCCGTTGTTGCATGAAATTGCGGCAGGCAGCATGAATCCGGAGAAGCACGAGCTGGAGTATATGGCACAGGCGCATTGGCATCATTTTCGTTATCGTTTAGGCAGTATGGATGGCATAGATCGTACAAAGCAGGAGGTCTATGTTGCGCCTTATTATGATGAAGATGGTATTGAGGTCATCCCGCGCCGGGTCTTTAAATATGACACGTTGATCATCGCGATTGGTAGTACGACTAATGATTTTGGTATTGCCGGTGCTCGTGAATATTCTATTGCGCTGGACACACAAGATCAGGCGGAGCGTTTTCACCGCCGATTGCATAACGCATTGGTTCGCGCACAGACACAGGTTGAGCCTGTACAACCCGGCCAGCTTGAAGTCGTCATCGTTGGTGCAGGTGCTACCGGTGTAGAGTTGGCAGCAGAGCTGCACAATACTACACGCGAGCTTACGGCTTATGGGCTAGATAAAATCGATCCGGATAAGGATATCAAGATATCCCTGATTGAAGCCAGTGAGCGCGTATTGCCTGCTCTGCCGCCTAAATTGTCGCATGCAGTTGAATCTGAACTCAAAAAACTACATGTACACCTTTACACTGGCGAGCGCGTTACCGAGGTTACCGAAAAAGGGGTTTACACTCACAGTGGGCGTTTTATTCCATCGGAATTGGTAGTTTGGGCTGCAGGCATTAAAGCGCCAGATATGTTGAGTAACCTGGACGGGTTGGAGGCAAATCGTATCAACCAGCTAGTGGTCAATCAGACGCTACAAACGACCTTGGACGAGAATATATTTGCCTTCGGCGATTGTGCAGCATGCCCATGGCCAGGTCATGATGAAAACGTTCCACCAAGAGCTCAGGCTGCGCATCAGCAGGCTTCATTGCTGGTTAAGAGTATCAAGCGTAGGGTTGTAGGCAAACCCTTACCTGAATATATCTATAGAGACTATGGTTCTTTGGTCAATCTTGGACGTTATTCGACAGTAGGAAGTCTGATGGGCGCTATTGCTGGTGGCAGCATGTTTATCGAAGGCTTGTTTGCGCGATTCATGTATAAATCGTTATACAAAATGCATTTGATGTCACTGCATGGGTTCTTTGAGGTATTCCTGCAGACTTTGGCGAGAATCATTACGCGTAGGACTGAGGCGCAGGTAAAACTGCACTAGGGATAGAGATAGACGTAGAGTAAAAAAAGCCCCGTATTCAGTAATGAATGCGGGGTTTTTTCTAAGCATTTCCTCTATGAATAACTGACTACATCTGGTTTTTATATAGCCGGTATATTCCACTCATGCTCAAACATACGAATAAGCCAAAGGCGATAACGATATAGTTGATGGGGATTTCAGCTTTGACCATCAGTGTGTAGGCCCCGCTCAGTAGCAGAATCCCCAGGTTTTCATTAAAATTCTGTACCGCGATGGAGTGACCTGCGCCTATCAGGATATGACCACGATGTTGTAGCAAAGCATTTAGCGGCACAACAAAGTAACCACTCAACACACCAATTAAGAATAACAAGACAGAGGCTGCTCGCCAGTCATGGATAAGCACCATTGCCATGACCAGCAAGCCCATCAAAATGCCGGCTGGCAACACCTTGATGGATTCTTCAAGTTTTACATAACGCGCCGCCAGCACAGAGCCGATGGCAATACCAGCTGCTACCGTAGCAGTTAACCAGGTTGCGTGTTCGATACCAAACGCAAGTGCAGAGGCTGCCCATACTAATACAATCAAGCGGAGGGTTGCGCCTGCGCCCCAGAATAGTGTTGTTACTGCCAATGAGACCTGGCCTTGTGTATCACGCCATAACACCTTAAAGGAGTGCCAGAAGTCGTTGAGCACATATAGCGGATTGCGCTTGGGAAGCTTGTGGTCAATTGGTAATCTGGGGATATACATATTAAACCCGGCAGCTGACATGTAGAGCAGGGTAATGGCAACGATAGCCAGTCTAGGGTCGATGCTTGCGAGCTTCCCGCCAATAATAGCGCCCAGGATGATGGCCACCACGGTAGAGCCTTCCATCCATCCATTGGCTTTGACCAGCATTTGCGGGGGTAACAACTCAGTCAGGATGCCGTATTTGGCCGGAGAATAAGCTGCAGCACCAATGCCGACGATGCCATAAGCATAAAGTGGTTGCATGCCGAATAACATAGCCATACTGCCGACGAACTTGATGGCGTTAGAGACAAACATGACGCGCCCTTTGGGGAAAGCATCTGCAAAAGAGCCGACAAAAGGTGCGAGTACGATGTAGGAGATAACGAAGAACTGCAGTAGCAGAGGTTTGTGCCAATCAGGCGCACTCATCTCTTCCAGCAGTGCGATTGCAGCAAATAGCAAAGCATTGTCAGCCAGTGCAGATAAGAACTGTGCCAACAGTATGTTGTAAAAACCTAAATTCATCGTTGCATGCCACCAATATGATTGGTGTTCATCTCTTCCCGTTATTTTTAGGTTGGCTGGTGGTTCCAGCCATATAAGTATTGTTTACAGTGCTTCTGCTGCAAAATCAGCCAGACGCGAGCGTTCACCGCGCACCAGCGTTACGTGCCCATTATGCGCCCAGCCCTTGAAGCGGTCGACGACATAAGTCAGCCCGGAACTACCTTCCGTGAGGTATGGCGTATCAATCTGCGCAATATTCCCCAGGCAGACAACCTTGGTACCTGGGCCAGCACGTGTGATCAGGGTTTTCATTTGTTTGGGAGTCAGATTCTGCGCTTCATCGATGATGAGGAACTTATGCAGGAAGGTACGGCCACGCATGAAGTTCAGCGACTTGATTTTAATGCGGGTGCGGATTAAGTCCTGTGTCGCAGCACGTCCCCATTCTCCAGCTTCTTCGTCAGACTTGTTGAGTACGTCCAGATTGTCTTCCAGTGCCCCCATCCAGGGAGCCATTTTTTCTTCTTCGGTACCGGGCAAGAAACCGATATCTTCGCCGACAGGAACAGTAACGCGGGTCATGATGATTTCACTGTATATTTTCTTATCCAGTGTTTGTGTTAGTGCAGAAGCCAGTGTCAGCAAGGTTTTACCAGTACCGGCTTGCCCCAGTAGGGTGATGAAATCAACATCAGGATCCATCAGCAAGTTAAGTGCAAAATTCTGCTCGCGATTACGCGCTGTAATGCCCCACACACTGTGTTTAGGCTGTGTGTAGTCCTTTACTACTTCCAGTACAGCGGTATTACCCTCAGTGCTGCGTACGATAGCGTGGAAAGGTTTCTCAAATTCATAGAAGATAAATTCGTTTACCAATAAACTTTTACATAGAGGGCCAGTAATGCGGTAAAACATGCGGCCCGCGTCCTGCCAGGACTCCATGGCCTTGCTATGTTTCTCCCAGAAGTCGGCAGGCAGTTCTTTCATGCCGGTGTATAGCAGGTCGGTATCTTCCAATACCTTGTCGTTGAAGTAGTCTTCTGCAGGAACGCCCATAGCGCGGGCTTTGATACGGATATTGATATCCTTGCTGACTAGAATGACTTGGCGCTGAGGATATTTCTTCTGTAGGTCGACTACTACACCCAGAATTTCGTTATCTGCCTTGCTGCCGGCAAGCCCTGGTAACTCAACACTTACCGCAGATGTTTGCAGGAACAGGCGGCCAGTTAAATGTTTGTTGCCATTAATTGCCAGTGGACAGCCATCTTCCAGATTGACCAGATTAGTACCGACGATTTCTTCAAGATTGCGGCTAGCTTGGCGTGCGTTTCTGGCTACTTCAGTCATGCCTTTTTTATTGTTATCCAGCTCTTCCAGCGTAACCATGGGTAGGTAGATATCGTGTTCTTCAAAACGGAACAAGCTGGATGGGTCATGCATCAGCACATTGGTGTCGAGCACAAACAGCTTGGTATTTGAGTCACGCTTTTTAGCCATCAGACAGAGCTTTCTAGTAATAAAAGATTAGTAAAAATTACAGCGTTTTAATGAAATCCAGAACTTCACGCGCATGGCCATCTACTTTTACCTTGCGCCACTCACGTATAAGCAGGCCTTTACTATTGATGATAAAGGTACTGCGTTCGATGCCGCGCACTTGCTTCCCATACATATTCTTCATTTTGATGACGTCGAACAGCTTGCATACGGTTTCATCAGTATCTGCAAGCAATTCGAAAGGGAAACTGAATTTGGATTTGAAATTTTCGTGCGACTTCAGGCTGTCTCTTGATATTCCAACTATCTCGGAGTTTATAGCCTGGAAATCCGCATAGGTGTCACGAAACTGCTGACCTTGGCTGGTACAGCCCGGAGTGGCATCTTTAGGATAAAAGTAGACGACTATATTTTTACCAAGATAATCAGAAAGCTTAAAAGTTTTTCCACCAGTGGACGGAAGTTCGAATTCGGGAGCGGCTTGATTCAGCATAATTGGTATCTGTTATTCACATGCCCATTGTTGTTAAAAAATGCCGTTATGGCAAGCCCGGTGAGGGCATAATTTGAAATTAAATGGCAGGTTGGTTACGTGGCAGTTCCAGCCGGATCAAGGTGCCGCCGCCGACTTTTGCATTAAAGCTGATGTTGCCGCTTAGCGCTTCGCAAACCTTGAAGGCAAAGGGTATTCCCAGGCCAGTGCCAAAACGCTTGGTAGATGGGCCCGGACTTATTGAGTGGGGGTCCGGGATGAATGGCATACCAGGGCCGCAGTCAGAGATCTGCAGGATGACCGAATCAAGTAAAAATTCTGCCTGGATAGCTAATGACGTCTCACTGGGGCTAGCTTCAATCGCATTCTGTAACAGGTTATAGATGGCTTGTTCCAATAAGTGCTCGTCGGTAACCAGCTTGTCATTCATGGTTTCCCAAGCCGGAAGTTCAAGTTTAATGGCTTTCTCGCGTAGTTTTTGCTGCAAGGGGATTAGCGCACCTTGTACTATCTGTTGGAGTCTCACTTCACTTAACTGAGGTTTTAGTGGGTGCAGATAGGCCAGCAATGATCCAGTCCAGCGCTCCAGCCTATCAACTGTGTTGATGATTGCCTGTAGTGACTCCCTGATATCGGCGTCTAGGTGAGGGCTATCAGTGACCTGGGCAGTCGCCCTGATGCTGGCAAGTGGATTGCGAATATTGTGCGCTAGCATTGGTACCAGTTGTCCCTGCGCTGCCTGGGTTTCGGTACGGATCAGGGCTTCCTGGCTGCGTGCAAGTTCTGCCGCCATATGATTGATGGCACGAGAAAGAGTTGCCAGTTCAGCAGCACCAACCTCTGGAACTTTGTGCGTCAGCCTACCCGCACTGATTTCAGTGGTGGCATACACCACGCCCTCAATGGGCCGGACGATGGCACGCTTGAGGAAAAAGCGCGAGAACAGCAATAGCATGATTGACAGGACTATCGGAATAATGAGCAGCACAATCGAGGTGTGCTTGGATTCCTGTAAGCGTAACTGTAGTTCTTCCTGCTTTAGTGTGAGCAAGCGCTCAGCATGTGCAGATAACAGTTCGTAGCGCTGGAAAACGCCTGACTCCAAGCCATTGTTCAGCGTATTTTTTAGGGTATCGCCAAAAAGCTCATTAGTCCGGTTGAACAAGATGCTGGTCTCAGACAAAAAAGCCGAGTAGCTTTGATGCAAATCCTGGATCGCGGCCTGTTCTTCCTGCCCTACTGCCAATTTGCTCAATTGCGCAAAGTGTTTCTCAATTGAAATGGTATAGACGTCGTATTCTTTGCGCGCATCCTTGTCAGCCAAGAAATAGCCGTCAAACAGCTCTTTCATCTGCCGGTAGAGATCGCCGCGGGTTTGCTGGATTTCCTGTATCTGCAGGTTAATACGTTGCGATTCATGAGATGAGTGGTCGCGTAGATGTATCCCGATAGCCCCGGCAGTAACTGCCAAAATGACCAGTAGAATAAAAATCAGCTCATGAACTAGCAGTAAATCTTTGAGCGATTTTGGCTGGTTCATGCTGTGTTATGGTTATTCAAGGCGGAATGAAACCGGGACCAGGATATTAAAACTGTTACCGCGCAGCGCTTCTGGCGGCGCAGGGAAGGGCGAAGCTTTTTTTACCATCTCCAGTGCTTGCTTATCCAACGCTTCATAACCACTATGTTTCTGGATATTACTCGACAGGACATTGCCATTTTTGTCGAGCTGGATATCCACTACGACCTCACCCTGCCATCCACGCATTTGTGCAATCTTTGGATACTGCTTGTGCTTGGCAATCTCGCGTCCAAGCAAATTGCCGTATAAATTACGCGCGGCATCTATGTCTTGTTGACTGGGCTCGGCTGTCACAGGTTCGGGCGGTGGGGGGGGGGGTGCGGTAAATGTTGGTGGTGTTTCCAGTTTTGTCGGAGCAGTGATAACCGCTGGCGGATTAGGTTCGACGACGGGTTCAGGTTGGCTATGTGCTACTGGCGCCTTAATTTGGCTGGGAGCTATCACATGATGGGTTACAGGCCCTTGTTTGGGGACTGCTTGTGGTTTGACAGGCTCGGGTTCCGGTTGTAGTTTTGATGCAGGTGCCAGCTCTACTTGCATGGTTTCTTGTTGGGCGGTTTTCTGGAAATGCAGCATGGGTATCATCGAGACTGCTAGCGCATGTAACGCGAATGAGGCCATCAGAGCCCAGATAAAAGTGTGCTCACGTAGACTCGAGATAGGATAGGTAAATGCCACGTCTGAGGTCGAAGAAATAGAAATCGTGCTATTCATTTATCGTTTAAAAAAGAAGCGGGAATTATACAGTATGCATGTCAGCCATACGGGAGCGGGCTAGCTGGCTGAGTAGGGTGGTGGTTGTAATTAACCACAATGGTCGCATGCAGCTATTTTTGGTCGTCATAGCATTATTCCCATTCCAGGCTTGGGTAGACGATGTTCACGTTGCGTCGGTTGATGATATCGAACAGTATCCATTTGCCTTTTTCTGATGCAGCTGCTGTATCCATGGACTTTTCCATTACTTCACCTTTTTTAATACTGGCGCGAACATCATTTAGCAGCGTGACTAGGTAGCGTTTTTCATTATCCAGTGCGGCTTTCCCATCCTTAACCACAGAGCCATGGCCGGGCACGATTTGCTGGGCGCTAACAGTCTTAATTTCATCAATCACGGATATCCAGCCTTTGAGGTCGCCGTCAATTGACGGTGTGCGCTCAACAAATAATAAATCGCCGCTCCACAGGGTTGCGCTCTTGTTATCCAGTACCGTAATGTCAGTATTAGTATGGGCTGTGGGGTAGGCTGTAAGTAATAGCTTGCGATCTCCCAGATCCAATTCCAGTTTGTCTTGTACGGTTAATGTTGGTTTAACAATCTCACTACCAGCAAAATCTGCGCCCATCCAGTTGTTATTGATACGCATATAAGGTTCCTTGCGTCGCTCCATGGCCTCTGCCAGTTTGGTATGACCGACGAATATCGGCTTATCTTGAATAAAGGCCGCATTTCCGAAGATATGGTCGGGATGTACATGAGTGTTGATGACGTAGAGGATAGGTAAAGGGCTGACCTTGCGCACCGCTTCTTGAAGTCTCTGGCCTACTTTTAGGCTGCCGCCCGTATCGATGACAGCGATGCCTTTGCTACCAACGATGAAGCTCAGATTACAGATATCTCCGTGATAGCCTTCAGATAAGTCTTCATGCACACCCTGATGTACATAAATGCCAGGTGATATTTCCGTTACAGGCAAGGCCTCTGCTTGTACTTGCACAGAAGCCAGCAATAAAGCAATTAGGCTAATAAGAAAACGCATCTGGAAACTTCCTTCTCAGGGCTATGGGTAAGGCATTATGACAGTATCCGTTGGACGCTCAAGAGACATGCAAGTTGCATAATTAAGGAACTCAGTCAGTGTTGTTGTGTCAGAATGTCGTTCGGTTTTTAGATGCATTCAAGCGTATGTATTCAGCGTTAAACACTGATACATATCAGTTGATGCGTACCTCGGGAAGTTTTTGTACACTAAGCGCCTGCTTACTAACAAATTAGGATAACTTAATGACTAATGCAGCTACACGCTATACCAAGACAGCTGTCATCCTGCACTGGCTAATTGCCTTGGGTATCTTCGGCATGTTTGCTTTAGGCTGGTACATGACGGACCTGCCCAAAGAGGCGCCCAAAGCTTCAACTTTTGATCTTTTTGGTTGGGGCATTTATACATTACAGCTGGCTGAGCCTATCTCCCCAAGAACGCTTTATTTCAATCTGCACAAATCCATAGGTGTTACCGTATTTGCATTGATCATCGTGCGTGTCCTGTGGCGTTTCACGCACCAACCACCAGCTTTGCTGTCCAGCCTGAAAGATTGGGAAAGAAAGCTGGCAAAAGCTGGGCATCATTTGCTCTATCTACTGATGATTGCAGTACCAGTGACCGGCCTGATTATGGCGAGCTATAGCAAGTACGGCGTGAAATGGTTCGGTATGTTAGTGATTTCTGGCCATGGCGACGATGCTATGCGCAAAATTTATGAGCAAGCACATGAAATCGTTGGCATTGTGCTATTGGTCGTGGTGGTTCTGCATATACTCGGAGCACTCAAACATAAGTTCATAGATAAAGACGAAACCCTGAAGCGTATGTCTTTGCATTAACAGCACTGACGCAGTGATAAAAAGGGCGCCCTGATATACACAGGCGCCCTTTTTAATTACTAACGATGTCTAACTTTTTATGTCCAGGCTCTTTGTGAATGATTGCCCTTCGTTGTCGGTGGCTTTGACCTCAAGGAGTCCTGGAGCATCCGGGACAAAATCAAAGCGCATGTAAGGGTCTTCACTTGTGCCGACCCCTATATCCACAGCCATTACTGGCTTACCGTTATAGGTGAAAGCAGCCTTTTGTATATAAAAGGCAGGTACATAGCCTTGTGATACCAAGTCGCGCTGCAAGCCAGTGCGCATGGGATGTTTGATGATGAAGGTCGCAGGAGTGGGCTGGCCAAATGTAACTGGCGATTCAACGTTTAATTTGATTTTCCCTGCAGTTGCGCGAATTGCTGCCTCGTCGTTGTCTACCGTTCCACCACAGCCGCCTGCTGCACGAATCTGGATAACCGACATATATAGCTTGCCATCAGCGGTCTCACCAATGGCGCGTACATAAGAATCCGTTTCCATGCGGATACGAGTAGAAAGCTGCAGTTTGCCAAGCAGCTCAGACAAATGATAGGTTGCAACCAGTTGGATAGGGTTGGCATCTACCAGGATATAAACATTCTTGATGGCATCTGCGGCACTCTGCGGCTTATCTATGCTGAGGGTCACGGGTACTTGTGCACCGCTCTCCGCGCGACGGGGTCCGCTAATTTTGATGAATGAGGCTTCCTCAATTGGCCTGGAGGCAAAAAATGCTTCCTTGACCACTGGCCAGAGCTGGTCTGAGGCTTCGGCCCAGGCGCCGCTACTGTATCCCAGCAGGACTCCAGCTACCAGCATAAACTTGATATTAAGTATTCTCTTGGCCATCAAACTCTTCTCCCTGATAGATAATTTAATCTTAGCATTTAAGACTGGTGAATTTAGTACAAGTTCGTGTGCTGGCCAGTGTGGCTTGGGTTAGAATTTGTGCATCACCGATAAACAGAGGTAGTAATGGAACGTTGGGTTATTTACGCATTTATCTCGATGCTATTTGCCGGCTTTACATCGGTGATAGCCAAGCAGGGGTTGGACGGGATATCTGCTGAGTTGGGCCTTACTTTACGCACTCTTTTCGTATTCCTGTTTGTATTTATATTTGCAGCACTTTTTGTCTCACCGGCTGAGGTTAAGTCGCTACAAAAAGAAAACTATTTATGGCTGGGGATTTCTGCGGTTACAACCACGCTTTCATGGATTTTCTACTACAAGGCACTCAAGCTTGGTGACGTCGCAACGATAGCCCTGATAGACAAAGGCAGTGTAATAGTTGCCATTATTCTGGCCTGGCTTATTCTGAAAGAAGTGATTACCTTGCGACTAATCATAGGCGCGGGCTTGGTTCTGGCGGGACTGATGGTCATTGCCAAGAAATGACTTTAAGTTATGAATAATGTAGAGGAGAGCTGTTTTGGCAGTTGCCGGATTTAACCACTACAACCTGCGCGCATCACGCGAACTACTTGATCAACTTAAGGCATTCTATCGCGATGTAGTTGGCTTGCATGAAGGGTCGCGTCCTGCTTTCAGGAGTTTTGGCTACTGGCTGTATGCTGGCGATAAGGACGTGTTGCATCTTTCTGAGGCTTCTGTCGGCGAAATCAGGCAGACTGGGATATTAACAACGTTCGATCACGTTGCTTTTACCTGCACCGATGTAGACGCCACAGAAAAACATTTAACCCGGCATGGCGTTAATTATGAGACAAGGCTGGTGCCTGCAACTGGGGTTAAGCAGATTTTCTTCCGCGACCCAGCCGGAAATGGCGTCGAGTTCAATTTTGCCCTGGAAGGCTAGACGATTCCTTCCAGTACCTGCACCTGAACGAGCGCCCCAGGGGCGACATTGCCAACAGTTTCATCCAGCACAATAAAGCAGTTGGCCTCAGACATCGAGCGCAGTATGCCAGAGCCCTGGTTGCCAGTCGGAGTTACCTTCCAGCTACCGTCTTTATCAATATACAAAACCCCACGCTGGAACTCGGTACGCCCGGTGAATTTTTTGATTTCATCAGTGCAGATGACATTGAGCAAAGGTGCTGGCGCAGGTGCTGGTTGTCCCATGAGTACCAGCATGGCTTCACGTACGAACTGGTAAAAAGTGACCATGACCGATACCGGGTTGCCCGGCAAGCCGAAATAATGGGCGTTGCCGACTTTGCCATACGCTAGTGGTCGGCCTGGCTTCATGGCAATTTTCCAGAATACAACTTGGCCCAGTTTTTCCAGTAATTGCTTCATGTAATCGGCTTCGCCTACGGAGACGCCACCGCTGGTGAGTACGACATCTGCACTACCGGAAGCTTCTACCAGCGCCTGCTCCAATAAAGCGGGGTCATCGCGGACCACCCCCATGTCGATTACTTCCACACCCAGCCTGGTAAGCATGCCGTACAAGGTGTATCGGTTACTGTCATAGACTTGGCCGGGCTCTAGCTCCTGGCCAATGCTCGCAAGTTCATCGCCGGTGGAAAAAAAGGCAACACGCAGCTTACGGTAGACTTTGACCTCACCGATACCGAGCGAAGCAACCAGACCAAGATCGGCCGCTCGTATCAGGTGACCAGCGGCCAAGACCACTTGGCCATGTTTTAGGTCTTCGCCTGCGTAGCGCATGTTCATGCCGCGCTTGGGGCCATCACTGAATGTGATGTAGTCACCATCCGCCGCAACGCGTTCCTGCACCACAACGGTGTCGCTGCCTGCTGGCATCACGGCGCCAGTCATGATGCGGACGCATTCACCTTTAGATACTTTGCCGTTAAAGGCTTTGCCAGCAAAGGCGGTGCCGATGACTTTTAAACGTGTTTCGCTCGCCTGTATGTCGTCGGCATTGAAGGCGTAACCATCCATAGCCGAATTGTCATGGTTAGGCACGTTGCAGGGTGAAAGGATATCTTCAGCCAATACACGACCAAGGGAGCTGCGTAGCGGCAGGTTTTCCCTGGTAGCAACCGGGCTCAGGAACTCACGAATATACTTACGTGCCGATGCCACTGGCATTGAGTTAGGGTCATAATCGTCCATGCAACTGGCGCCACTGACTAGATCGGATATCGATTTTTGATTCATGTTCTTGGGTAGTTCTAAAGTGATGAAACAAGTTTAACGTCAGGCTTTTGATTTTTTAGCCAGCACAGTATGAATTCGGCGATTTCCGCGGGGTTATTGAGATCCAACACTGGTAGCTTGCTCGCAACGGGCTCATCGCTGGCAATGGCAATAATATCTGGATCATGCTCGGCCAGCATGGGTTTATTCAGAGCAGGCCGATAAACCTCAATTTTGGGGATAGGCTCACTCTTAAAGCCCTCCACCACTACCAGGTCGGTCAGTGAATTATCGATATGGGGCAGGAGTTCACTCAGGCTAGGTTCTGCCCTGGAGGCATTGTCGACGCGCGAAAGCTCGGTCATTAACGCCCAGCGGTGACGGGAACCAAGCAACATTTGCACTGCACCGGATTCTCGTAGCCGGAAGCTATCCTTGCCTGGATGATCAATATCAAAGGTATGGTGCGCATGCTTGATAACAGAGATGCGCAATCCATGCAAAGTGAGTATCGGGATCAGGTTAGTAAGCAGCGTGGTTTTGCCTACGCCGCTGCCATATGCACAGAATCCCAGTAATGGTAGTTTGCTTATAATTCTTGTTGTGCTTGCGCTCAAGCCGCTTGCTCCAGGCCAAGTAGCTCCTCGGGAGTATTCACGTTAGTGAACCCTTGTGGGTTGTCATTGAAAGATACTTCCACGACTTCCAATGCTCCATACCATGCGTCAATTTTTCTACCACCTTGTTGCAGGAAGTTTTCCAGGTTGGGTAGCAAAGCCTTGCGGCAGAGACAGAATACGGGGTGTGCCTGCGAGCCGGTTTTTGCCACAGCCAAGTCAGCATCATGCTGAATCAATGAGTGCATCAAGCGGTCGGCCAAGTCCATGGGTAGTAATGGCGAATCACAGGGTACGGTGAGTACATAAGCATGCTTAGCTTCACTCATGCCTTTGTGTAACCCTGCCAGTGGCCCGGCGAACCCGGTGATATCATCCTGAATTACCGCATGACCAAAGGTCGCATAACGTTCAATTTCACGGTTGGCGTTAATCAGGATTTCATCGACTTGGGGCTGTAGGCGTGCGATGACATGTGCCACCATGGGTTTGCCGAGAAAATTCAGTAAACCCTTATCTACACCACCCATGCGACGGCCGAGGCCGCCTGCAAGAACAATTCCGCTAATACTCATACTTCAGATACCTCAGGTTTTGGGTGTGTTTTGGGAGAAGCAATAAAATGCTCCGCGCCATTAAAAATTAAAAAATGCCTACCCTGCGAGCGGCCTATCATGGTCATGCCGACGCGGTTGGCGATTTCCCAGCCCATACGCGTAAGCCCAGAGCGCGACACCAAGAAAGGTATCCGCATCTGTGCTGCCTTGATCACCATCTCACTGGTTAGACGCCCGGTGGTGTAGAAAATTTTGTCACTACCACCAATATTATCCAGCCACATCATGCCTGCAATCGCATCGACTGCATTGTGGCGGCCTACATCTTCGACGTAGTAGAGTATTTTGCCGGCGTCGTTGCCAGTATTACTGGCAAGTGCGCAGCCATGCAGGGCGCCAGCTTTCTTGTAAAGGCTGTCGTAGACGCGCACATTATCCAGCAGGGTTTGCAGAGTGCTTTCATCCAGGGTGGTATTTTTTGGCAGATGGATATTGTCGATATCTTCCATTAGGTCACCAAACACTGTCCCTTGTCCACAGCCGGTAGTTACTGTGCGTTTGCCCAGCCGCTTGTTCAGGTCTTTGGCGGGAGACTTAATGCCATCACGCGTGGTAACAGCGACTGCTTCGGTTTCCCAATCTACCTGCACGGCCGCAATCTGTTCTATGCTGGTGAGCAGGCGCTGGTTGCGCAGATAGCCAATCGCCAATGCTTCCGGGGCTGCGCCTAGTGTCATCAGGGTGACGATCTCGCGCTTATCAACATACAAGGTAAGTGGTCCCTCGCCGGCGATTTCTGTTTCTATCCTTTCCCCGTGCTCGTTAATAGCAGGTACGGTAAAAGTAAGCGGGCGGCTGGCGTGCGTGAGTTTCGGACGATAGGACATATGAAAGGGGCTGCGATGAATCGCTAGCCGCCAGTGTGCGACATGAACCGTATCACCGCCGGCTCTACTCGACGCAGGTCAAAATCATGGCCCTTGGGCTTGATCTGCATGGAACCTAAGATGGCTGCAATTAGCGGCGCGTCGTTGTTGGGGTATTCCCTAAGTAGCGGCATCAGATCAACTTTATCTTCCTGGCCCAGGCATAAATACAGTTCGCCCTTGCAGGTGATGCGTACACGGTTGCAGGATTCGCAGAAGTTATGGCTGTGCGGTGAAATGAAGCCCACTTTGGTGCTGGTATCAGGTATGCGCCAGTAACGCGCTGGGCCACCAGTAGTTTCGGTGCTGCTGATTAGGGTATGCCTGGTCTGTAGTAGTTTTAGCGTAGCGTCATTGCTAACGAAGGTGGAGCCGCGAGTATGGTCGACTTCTCCTAGCGGCATCTCTTCAATAAATGAAATATCAATTTTCTGGGCTATGGCAAAATCAACTAATGCGAGAGTTTCGTCGTCATTTACGCCGCGCATCAGCACAGTGTTGAGTTTGATGCTATCAAAACTGGCCTGCTTGGCTGCTGCAATGCCGCGCAATACCTTACTCAGATCGCCTACACGGGTGATTTTACGGAAGCGCTCAGCATCTAGGCTATCCAGGCTGATATTGATACGGCGCACACCAGCTTGTTTTAGCGCTACGGCCTGATGTTCAAGCTGCGAGCCATTAGTGGTGGTTACTAGCTCCCGCAAGCCAGGCAATCGGCCGATTTCCTCAAATAGCCATAATGCATTCTTCCGCACCAGCGGCTCGCCCCCGGTGATACGTACCTTGCTCACGCCAAGTGAGACAAAAGCTTTTATCAGTCGTGCGCATTCCTCCAGGCTGAGTACTTCGTCGCGAGGTAAAAAGGCCATGTCTTCAGACATGCAGTAGACGCAGCGAAAATCACAGCGATCAGTAATGGACAGCCTTATGTAATCAACCGTGCGGCCAAATTGATCCACCAGCTTGTTCGTGCCCAAGCTATTGGTTGGTTGCGTCGTGAGGCGCGCATTGTTTACAGTTGCAGGTGCTAACATCACATTCACATGGATTGCGGCATTTATGCCTAGTGTCGTACAGGTTAAGGTATTCAATTCTAAGTCTTTCACTACTCATATACAATGCTGTAGCCAGTAGGGTTATAGGCTAAAGTTGGGTGATCGATATGACTGCTAAAAACATCAAGATACATATTCCTTACGGTGAACTTTCCGCCATCGGTCCTGGTAAAGCTGACCTGCTCGAAGCCATCGAACGCTATGGTTCGATCTCGGCTGGGGCACGCCATTTAGGCATGTCATACAAGCGTGCGTGGGACCTGGTCGATACCATGAATCGCTGCTTTCGTGAGCCGCTCATAGCAACTGCTACCGGCGGCAGCCATGGCGGCGGTGCGCAGGTCACTGAGTTTGGTTACGACGTTTTGCGGCGCTATCGCGATATTGAGGCCAAAGCCAACCAAGCCATTACTGCAGATATTGGTGATTTGCTGGCCATGCTTTCACCGATTTCTGACCATTAATTAGTTCTTCTCCTTTTGTTATAAAAAAGACTTTTGTTGAAATATCGTTATATTCGGTCTAGCATAACGAGTCATAGCAACATGCAACCATGCGTATATTTTTCATATCTAGCCTACCGGGGAGGGTTTTTCATGCGTCACATCACATTAAAACGCGCGCTATTGCCAGTATTAATTTCCAGTTTGTTTCCTGCTATTACATATGCCGATGGCAACGATACTGAGGTGCGCATCCAGGAACTGCAGAAACAGATGCAGTTAATGAGTGAAGAGCTTGCCGCTATGCAAAAACAATTGGCAAATGCTAAAGAAGATGAAGTGAAGGAAAAAGGTAAAAGTCAGGGTGCTCCGGTCTATGCAGCTTTTAAGGATGGATTGGTGCTGGAAGACGGTACGGGTAACTGGGCATTACAGATTAATGGACGTGTTCAGGCCGATTATCATGCGATCGACCCAAGTGAGTGGAAGAATGACGGCTTTTCCATCCGCCGGGCTCGTCTAGGCGCGACCTTTACCTTCCTTAAAGACTTTGCTGTGCGTGTTGAAGGTGAATACGCCAATAGTAACGACGGAGCAAAGGGCACTACGGCACTTACTTACGGCTACCTTGAATACAACCATTTCCCCGGTGCTCGTGTACGTGTTGGTCAGTTCAAGCCAATATTTGGTCTGGAGAGAGGCGAGAGTACCAACTTTACCGACTTTAATGAGCTCTCACTGGCCACAGCCACTGGCCCCAGTTTTAACTCTACCTATGATCGTGGCGTCATGTTGTTTGGTTCACCATTCAAGGGTACTTACTATAATTTATCGTACGTCAACGGTAGTGGCCAAAATAACGATGACAATGGCAACTCCAAGGATTATGTAGGCCGCGTCGCTGCCAATATTGCAGATTGGGCTGATTGGAAAAATGCTGTCGTGCACGTGGGCGTATCCGCCAGTAAGGGTGCGGTGCAATCATCGACTTCGCCTAACTCTACGGCACTTTCAGGTTATACCGAAGCTAACGGCATCACCTCGAATACAGCTGCTTATACCGGGAATACAGCTACCAAG
Source organism: Methylophilaceae bacterium (assembly GCA_036560445.1). GTDB lineage: Bacteria > Pseudomonadota > Gammaproteobacteria > Burkholderiales > Methylophilaceae > DATBRG01. The sequence goes on along the minus strand of DATBRG010000037.1, from coordinate 8,696 downwards.
TTCTTCTCCACTTCAGCATTTACCAGCAACGATCTTGATAAAGATAGATTAGGGTTGGAAACTGCGCTGGCCTATGGCCCGGTTAAATTCCAGAGTGAATATATTTCCACCAATTTTGATGGCCAGACCAAAACGAAAAAATCTATCGATAAAGATATAGATGCCTGGTATGCAAGCGTTACTTGGCTGGTGACGGGCGAGAGTTATGCTGATTCGTACAAAAATGGCATGTTTAACCGCATATATCCTAAACACAGTCTGGCATGGGGCAAAGATGGCTTCGGCGCCATCGAGCTTGGCTTAAGGTATAGCAGTTTTGACGCTTCAGACTTCACCACAGCAGCGCAGGGCTGTGTCGCTGGTACCGGTTGTTTGACTGCCTCAGCGGCTACTACTGCTTTTACCAACAAGGCCGACGCTTGGACAGCAGGCGCCAAGTGGATACTTACCCCTAATGCGCGCTTGATTCTAGACTATGTACACACCAACTTTGATACCCCGGTGAAAATTAACAGTCAGGCTAGTGATTATGAAGATGCAGTCGCTATGCGCGCCCAGTATGACTTCTGATCAGGCGGGCTAGCACATGAAACGTTTTTGCCAATCGATAACATATGGGCTTTTGTTTATGCTGCTTGGGCTGGTCCCAGCTCAAGCGGATGACAAGAGCATCATCCGCCTGGCGACAACGACAAGTACAGCAAATTCCGGTTTGCTGGATTATCTGCTGCCCAAATTCGAGACTAAATGCCAATGCAAGGTGCATGTCATAGCGGTAGGCACGGGCAAGGCGCTCAAGCTAGGGGAAGATGGTAACGTTGATGTGGTGCTGGTGCACGCTCGGCCAGCGGAGGATAAGTTTGTCGCTGCGGGCCATGGTATTGATCGGCGTGATGTGATGTATAACGATTTTGTGCTGATCGGGCCGTATAACGATCCGGCCAAGATTAGGGGTGAGAAAGATGTCATCACGGCCATGAAGAAAATATCCGAAAGCCAGAGCAAGTTTATTTCCCGAGGTGATGATTCCGGAACTGATCAGATGGAGAAGGAGTACTGGAAAACTGCCAATATCAAGCCAGCCGAGGTTAATCAGGATCGTTGGTATTTTTCGGCTGGCCAGGGGATGGGCGAAGTGTTAATGATGTCAGGAGAGATGCGTGCCTATACATTAACCGACCGTGGTACCTATATCAGCTATCGCGACAGAGTGGGCTTGCCGATATTGATGGAGGGCGATCCGCGTATGTTTAACCCCTACGGGATTATCGCTGTTAATCCAAAAAAGTACCCGGATGTAAATTACAAGGGAGCAACCAGCCTGATTGAGTGGATCACCTCAAAAGATGGCCAGCAACAGATTGCCTCATTCAAGGTTGGTGGCGAGCAGTTATTCGTGCCATCGGCTAAATAAGTACTATAGATGGAATTATTGCATGCCACACTGACTGCACTGAATCTCCTTGCTGCCGGAGATGAGGTGTTATGGGGCACGGTTCTTGTCTCAGTTAAAGTCTGTTTGCTGGCATTGTTGATAGCCTCACCTCCGGCAGTTTTTCTGGGTTTCGTGCTTGCCAACTTCAGTTTCCCAGGCCGTAGACTGCTGATCATTGCTGTACAAACTTTGCTGGCTTTGCCTACCGTTGTTATTGGCCTTATCCTCTACATGCTGTTGTCGCGGCATGGGCCACTAGGAGAGATGCACCTGTTGTTTACCCAGACTGCGATGGTGATTGGTGAGGCAATACTGGCATTTCCTATCCTCGCTGCGCTGACTCTCTCGGCAGTGCAAGGCGTAGATCCACGTGTGTCCGAAACCGCCCGTACCTTAGGGGCAGGCCGTTACCGCGTTGCTATGACCATGCTGCTGGAAGTGCGTTTTGCAGTCATGGCGGCCATGGTCAGTGGTTTTGGGCGCGTAATCTCAGAGATAGGCTGTGCAATGATGGTGGGAGGGAACATCGCGGGTGTCACGCGCAACATCACCACGGCCATTGCCCTGGAAACCAGCAAGGGTGAATTTGTGCAGGGAATCGCTTTGGGTATCGTGCTGGTGACAATTGCTTTAGGCATTAATTTCGGACTGGCCGTATTGCAAGGCCGCGGAGGCTTGCGGTGAGCTTGTTGCAAGTACAAGGGTTACGTAAATCCTACGGTGAGCGTTTGCTGTATGAAATAGACCATTTGGTACTTGAGCGCGGTCACAGTTACCTGCTTACCGGCAGTAATGGCGTGGGTAAAACCACACTATTGCGCATACTGGCTGGCCTCGAGCCGGCAGAGATGGCTCAGTTAAGTTTTGAAGGGCGTGTGATTGCAACGAACGAGATTTGCGCGCAGCTGGCACCTCGCGTCGTCTACCTGCACCAGCACCCTTACCTCTTTAGTAGCAGTGTTGCAGCTAACGTTGCTTATGGACTAAAGGCCGCAGGAATTGAGCAGCGCAAGTGTGTGGAAATGGTGCATGAGGCGATGACTTGGGCCGGGGTACATCATTTGGCGCATATCTCCCCACATAAGCTTTCTGGTGGTGAGAGGCAGCGTGTAGCACTGGCGCGGGCACGGGCGTTGAACCCTGATATATTGTTGCTGGACGAACCTACAGCTAACCTGGACGAATCAGCACGCAGACAGGTAGCAGTGCTAATCAAGAAAATATGCGATAACAATCATTGTGTTGTGATTGCAACTCATGACCCAGAACTGATGACACTCAAGAATGCAGTGAATCTACGCTTGGTGAACGCTAGCCTGGCCTTTAGTTAACATGCTTATAGAGGCGGAAGCTCTCGCGCCTGTCAGCTGGGCGCTTGCCATGCCAGATCAATTTCCATTCATGACCAGGCTCAACCTTATCGCGGCCTCGCTCATCCTGAATCAAATATAAATCGCAATCCAGCCGCTGCCCCTGCTCCAGCGGTTGTGTACGCATGTCGGTGTAATAGTCGAGCAATGCACGTTGCGGGCCGCCAACATTACGGCTGTTGATGCAGGCATAGTGCTGAGGAATGGCTTTTTTCAGGTTAAGCATCATGCCTTCGTAACTCTTGGCCGAATCAATCCATGGTAACCATAATGTCATCAACAGGCTCCATGCCATGGTGATACCCACTGCCCAGTCAGTGACTGCTGCGCGGTTGCTGCGCTTGCCATTAGCAATGACGAGTAGCCATATGATGCTGACGATAAAAGCAGCGGCGAAGGCCATCCAGTTGAAATGTGGCTCATGGATGGCGGAGAGAAACTTCATGCGCCCAGCAAGTTTGGTTGGCCATCCTGTCATCATGGCAAACCAGCCGAGCCAGATAATGAATCCCATCATGCCGAATAAAATCAGGCCAAACCAGTTTAACAGTCCGGCAGCGCCACGCTTGAGCGTTTCTATAGTGCCGCCAGCCAATACAGCAAGTGGTAGCAATAGAGGTAGGGCATAAATCTCTCGGTCATCAGCCCCGAACCCAAGTAGCAAAAGGGTAACTAGAAAGAAAGTGATGAGCAGCTGGTATTTTGGTTTCTGCAACAAGTAATGGCGATTACGCCAAAGCTCCCAGATTGCTAGTGGTAATGATGGCCATGCGTACCAGGCGAGAGTCTTTAGAAAATAAAGATGGTTATCAACGCCAAACTCGCTGAGATTTTCCGACCACCAACTACTCAGCAACTTGGGTGCTATTTGCCAACATAATAATGGCCAGATCAGAAGCATCGGGCTTGCGATTGCAACTCCCATGGACAGTACGATGGCATAGCTTCTGCTACGCCAGGCCGGGAATAGCAAAGGTAGTAACAAGGCTACACCGACTATGCATGCTGCGGATAGCAACCCGGTTGATAAGAAGCTGATGCCAATACTGGCGCCAAGTAGCGCACTGGCGCGATAAGGCCGCCGTTTGGCCAATGCCAGCGCATAAAGTCCCATGGCGGCACCGGTTAGCGCAGCGATTTCCGGTAGTAGCAAATGGGCCGTCACCATAAGACCGATTGAGCCCAGGAAAATGAAGGTCGTCTGGCGTCCTGTGCCTCTACCCCATAATTCGCGGCCAGTCATGCCTACTACGAGTAAGGTGATTGCCATCCACAGGCCGGTGACTAGTCGAGCTGCGTCATGCATCGGTAGGAGAGGGCTCAGCAGTTTTGCCGTGCCTGTCGCGGTCAGGTAATACAGTGGCGGGTTCTCGATAGTGGTTTGGCCTGCAGCTATCGGGGTCAGAAGGCTACCGCCATGCAGCATAGATTTGACGATACTGACACTTTGAGATTCATCAGGTTTCCATGGGGCATGACCGATAAGCCCCAAGCATATCCAGACAGCGCAAAGCAGGATCAATAACCGTGTTTTTGCGCGTTCGCCAATACGTGCGCGTGGGCTAGCTAGATTGCCCTGCCAGTCATGTTCGAGTTCAAATGCCACGATATTTAGTCTTGTTGTGATTTGGGCTTATTTTAGCTGTCAATTGGCTGACAATGTAACCAAGCGGAGATATGGAACAATAAAAAAGGCAGCCAAGGCTGCCTTTTCGCAAAAATATGGCGAATATTACATGCCGTATTTTTGGCGGAATTTCTCAACACGGCCAGCAGTATCCATAATCTTCTGCTTACCAGTGTAGAACGGGTGGCATTGCGAACAAACTTCGATATTGAAGTTCTTGCCCGCAGTAGAACGAGTTTGGAACTTGTTACCACAGCTGCAAGTGACTGTGACTTCAGGATAATCTGGATGAATATCGGCTTTCATGCTGGCATCTCTTTCGTAAAGCTTTTCGCTGAGGGCGCGATTATCAATGAAATTGCAGAATTAATCAACTATTAACCGCTTAACCCAGACGTATGGAGTCAAAGAAATCGGCGTTATTTTTGGTAGCTTTAATCTTGTCGAGCAAGAATCCATCGCTGAGAGGTGAGGGTTGCGACACGGTATCGCGCAGCGCGGGCGCGGTAGTGACCCTCATAACCTCGAAAACCTTTTAACCTCGGCGCATGGAGTCAAAGAAATCAGCGTTATTCTTGGTAGCTTTAATCTTGTCGAGCAGGAACTCCATGGCTTCGAGGTCATCCATAGGGTACAGCAGCTTACGCAGTACCCAGATCTTTTGCAGGATGTCTTTTTCAATGAGCAACTCTTCACGGCGGGTGCCGGATTTGTTTACATTGATCGCCGGATACTGGCGTTTCTCGGCCATACGACGGTCGAGATGGATTTCCATATTACCGGTACCCTTGAATTCTTCGTAGATGACATCATCCATGCGCGAACCCGTGTCTACCAGTGCAGTAGCGATGATGGTCAGCGAACCACCTTCTTCAATGTTACGTGCGGCGCCAAAGAAACGTTTTGGCCTTTGCAGTGCATTGGCATCTACCCCGCCGGTAAGTACCTTACCTGAAGCTGGGACTACCGTATTGTAGGCACGCGCCAGACGCGTGATGGAGTCCAGCAAAATTACGACATCTTTCTTGTGCTCGACCAATCGTTTGGCCTTTTCCAATACCATTTCGGCAACTTGCACATGGCGGGTGGCAGGCTCATCAAACGTTGAAGCGACGACTTCACCCTTTACTGAGCGTGTCATTTCGGTTACTTCCTCTGGACGCTCGTCGATGAGTAGCACGATCAGGCTGACATCCGGATGGTTGGCGGTAATAGCATGTGCAATATGTTGCATCATCACTGTTTTACCGCTTTTCGGGCTCGCCACCAGCAGGCCGCGCTGGCCTTTGCCGATAGGGGCAATCATGTCAATGACGCGGCCTGTTATATTTTCTTCGCCACGAATATCACGTTCTAGGATTAATGGCTGAGTAGGGAATAGCGGCGTCAGGTTTTCAAACAGGATTTTATGCTTGGTATTCTCAGGGGATTCACCATTGACGCTATCGACCTTGACTAGAGCAAAGTAACGTTCGCCTTCCTTGGGAGTGCGTATTTCGCCTTGGATGGTGTCGCCAGTATGAAGGTTGAAGCGGCGAATCTGCGAAGGCGATACATAAATGTCGTCAGGACCGGCCAGATAAGAAGTGTCTGGCGAGCGTAAAAAACCGAATCCATCTTGTAAGACTTCCAGCGTACCATCGCCAAAAATACTATCGCCTTTTTTGGCTTTGTTCTTCAGTAGCGCAAAAATCAGATCTTGTTTGCGCATGCGACTGGCGCCCTCGATCTCATTGGCAATAGCCATTTCTACCAATTCAGTAACGGGCAGGTGTTTTAAGTCGGATAAATGCATATGAGAGGGCTCGCTGTAAATCGGAACTACCAAGGGGATTAACTACAAGAGGATTAGCGCCTGATTCCTATTCGATAATATGGCGCTGAATCAATTCATTACTTAATATTACGGAATCAGGCACTAGACTAGCGGTATTAAATATTGCTGTCAATGAAAGCTGTTAATTGAGATTTAGATAGTGCGCCAACCTTGGTGGCTTCAACATTGCCGTTCTTGAACAACATCAGGGTAGGAATGCCGCGGATACCATATTTTGGTGGGGTATTCTGGTTTTCATCGATGTTGAGCTTGGCAACTTTTAGCCGACCTGCGTATTCTTTGGAGATTTCATCTAGGATGGGCGCTATCATCTTGCAAGGCCCGCACCATTCAGCCCAGTAATCTACCAAGACCGGCACTTGGGATTGCAGGACTTCCTGTTCAAACGCGTCATCGCTAAGATGGGTAATGTGCTCGCTCATTGTGAACCTCTATGTGAAAATTGTTTCTGTAGTGGGGAGTGTGAAAAGTACTATATCGCTATCCTAGCGAAAAAATTGGTTTAAGTGAAGCTTTCCTATTGTCATGTATATTGGGGTCTGATTAAGTTTTTCCAAGCTTATACTCAAATTATGAACTCGTAATTGATAATTCATGGACGAATAATTGATGGCATCGACGGTGATGGATGTATTTGATTTACTGGAAGGCAGTATACGCGTTACGGATGAGGGCGACGTGGCTTTACACCGGGATATGCGTTTACATAGCGTGTTCCAGCCGATTTACAGCCTGTCACATTGCCGTGTCGTCGGATATGAAGGACTTTTGCGCGCCTACACCGCTGCTGGCGATTCTCTGCCACCATATAGAGTGTTCGACATGGCCCAGGATGAGCAGGAAATTGTGCATCTGGACCGACTTTCACGAGCGCTGCATATGCGCAATTTCTGCAACCAGGATGACCAGATCAACTGGCTCTTTCTCAATGTGAATCCGCAAGTCATCGTGAAAGGTAAACACTATGGTTCTTTCTTTAGTGATTTGTTAAAGCGCCATCAAATTCCTGCTGCTCAGGTGGTGGTCGAGATTATTGAAGGCGCCATTGAAGACGAAGCACAGCTGTCGGAATCTGTGCAGTTTTACAAGAATTTGGGTTGCCTGGTGGCTATTGATGATTTTGGTGCCGGCCATTCCAATTTTGAACGTATTTGGCGGCTGGCACCGGATATCGTCAAGCTCGATCGCTCAATGATAGTCCAGGCAGTAGAAAAACCCACAGCACGGCGTGTATTGCCGGGCATCGTTTCACTTATTCATGAAGCTGGCAGCCTGGTGCTGATAGAAGGAGTGGAGACCTATGAAGAAGCCATGATCGCCATGGATACGGATGTAGACCTAGTGCAGGGTTATTACTTTGGCACGCCTGAGCCTTTGTTGAAACCAGTCGGTAGCTCTGCTGAAATCAACGAGTTATTCCGGCATTACAACGATACTATCCCACAAGAGCTACGGCACAAGCGTCTGAGCTCGCATGGGGCGGCTTTTGCCCAGGCTGTTGAGAAGCTGCAGAGCGGGTTTTCCATGGAGCAGGCCTGCAGGGTACTATTGAAGATTGCCAATACTGATCGTTGTTATTTGCTTAATCAATATGGCATACAGATTGGCGAAAGCCTGATCAACGCTGCACACGACAATAAGGTGGATGCGCGTTACCAGCCGCTGGCAAATGCCCGTGGCGCTAACTGGTTCCGGCGCCCGTACCTGAGGCGAGCCTTACAGCGACCCAAAGAGCTACAAGTGACGCGGCCTTACCTTTCTATTGCAACGGGACGATTGTGTGTGACGCTTTCCATGTCTTTGACGGTTTTCGACCAGATACAAGTGCTATGTGCCGATATTGATTGGTACGAAAAGTAAAAGATGGTTTGGAATTTCCCATGATTACTTTAGAGACACCGGTTTTTACAAGTAGCTAAAGGTAAAGCGCTCAAAGCTGCCAGTACGTTCAACCAAGCGGGTAATCATTACGCGTGATATCTTACCCGCCTCGTCCAGTTCCATTACCCTGGCAGGGCTGTATGTGCCGCATGCGGCAACAATCGAAGCATCTTGTTTCAAAGCGGCCAAACCTGGCAATAGTAGTGCTGGTTCAAACTTGGCTTGATCTCCCAAGCGCGCGCCCACAGCTTGGGCTTCGGGAGCAATCAATTGTGCCCCGACATCCAGTTGTTGCTGTTCATTGTTATTAGCCCAGCGCAGTACGCCTACAGACCAATGATTGGCGGCACCATTTTTTACGCTTAATAATTCACCGACACGTAAATTTACTTCAGCATTAGGGAATTTTCGTAGCGCCATGCCGCCCGCACTGATATTGAGTACCTGCCAGCGTGAAGGTTGGAAAGTCTGCTTGTTGGTGGCTTTGGAGGTAAGCTCAGTCAGGTCGTAGGGGTCTGCAGGTCCAGCGTAGTAATTCTCGCCATT
>DATBRG010000036.1:0-98193 GCA_036560445.1 Methylophilaceae bacterium | reverse complement strand
ATAGCCCGTTTCTCTTAATCATTTCTCTATCACCGATATGCATAAACATCTCGGCGCCACTGGTAGCAGCTTCCATCGCCGTCAACCAGTCAGTAAATTTAGCTTCCGAGTGCAATCGTCCGTGGGCTTTAATAAGAGGCGGCAAAATATGATATCTAGGCTTAATACGTGTGAAATCTGGGTGCACAAAAGTATTGCTCACACTAATTACGAATTCGTCCTCAAGTTTGGTTATGTCTTGTTCTTTTATGGATGAACCTGCCCCAAGAACAAAGCAGCGATTACCCACATGACGATCTTTTAATTTGTCATTTTGTTTTAGCAGCTCGATTTCTTCAACACTCAACGTAGGAGGCTTAAAACCCATTTTAATTCTGACAAGTAACTCTATTAGCGCTGGTGGAACTATCCATGCCTTAATGAATTGATTTAGTTTTTTTATTTGATAGTTCATCTATTCCCAGTACTTACAAACTGAAACTGCTCTCTATACTTTCTGAACAGTAGGCGTGCATATTCATGTGAGGGCTTTTCAATAGATATGTAAGCCAAGTAACAAAGCGCAAGAATGATAGGGATACTTATAAAAAGAAACTTGCCCGCAAGCTTACTAAGCAATACCAAGAAAATTGCATGGAACAAATAAATCGAATAACTCCACTTTCCCATTCGCTCGAACAAGGAGTTTGCATCTTTTTGTGCACTGATTTCAGCACTTAACCAGAAAAATATTAGGATCGCAAAAGGATTCATGGTCAGATAGAAACCGACAGGAGTGTTCATGGTCAACCAATACAATAATGAAGCCACTATTGCGACAGATATTCGCCAAATAAAGATACCGCAACTACTATGTTGTTTTAGGGCCTTAGCCCCAGCATGCTTATTGGCTAGTACGCAACCTAGTAGCCAGCTCGGTAAGGCTACCAACCAGTTCAAGCCAGGGCCATAGATATTTGCACCGCCATGCTGGTCGGAACCAAGATATGTAACCAAGCTCAATGAAATTATAAAAGCTATCAGCAACTGCATCTCAAAGGACACTTTACAAGACAGCTTTAAAAAAAGCGGATAAAGGGTGTAGTAGCATAGCTCACACACTATGCTCCATAAGATATAGCCATCCATGAAATTGAATTTGTTCATATGCAGCACTTTTGCAAGCAGCAATGCCATCAGTGCCGGAACCATGATTCGAGTCCAACGTGCTAAAGTAAAAGCAAATATTGGAAGTGGGCGATTAGTATATGGATAATGAATACAGAATCCCGATACCACAAAAAACACAATGACCGCAGGATGCCCGGTAAAAATGTATCTGGATAGCTCAGCTAAATCTTTGCTCAAACCCAACCAACCTATCATGGTCGGCAGTTTCGGTCCCAAGATATGGGCAAACATAACGGACAACGCGGCATATGCACGTACCGTATCCAGCCCTATTACATGCTGCTTGAGTGTTATAGCGCCAACATCTGGCGCTTCAACAATCAGACTCCCAGCCACTTCACCACCTCAAACACCTCAGCATATTTAACCCCTATACGCTGACCAGCATTCTCTGCTTCATTTTGAAAGAAGCTGATCCATTTATTACCTGTACGCTCGACCTCAGAGGCATGAGCACGTATAGCCTTTTCTTTTAACTCCCAATATTCAGTAATATCCACATAAAAATTGCCACGAAAGTCTTGTGTAGAGTGATACCAGTTACTCCGGTACATGAGCAATCTCGGGACATGGCGACAGCTATGCATGGATGCTTTTGATACGGCCGCATGATCATGATGGATATCCCCTATCCAATGCGTATAGACCAAATCAATTTTCTTTTCCTGCACAATCTGAAGTATCTGGATATTCAATTCATCAACAAACTCAACCTCCAAGGTCTTGAACTGACCACAAATCAATTCTGTTGTCCCTATAATCTTCATAGCTGCTTGTGCTTCTTTTAAAGCAGTATCATTACTACGGACTGTTTGAGCGTAATGGTTACTGAATCCAGATACAGTAGCCACAAACACATAGACGTTGTCGCCTTTTGCAACATGTCTAGCTAGAGCCCCACCGCAACCTAATTCAACATCATCGAAATGGGCGCCTATTGCGAGAATATTCATTTTTTCTCCTGGTTTTAATTAATATTAGGCGGACAAATAAGCTTGCATATATTGTCTGCGCCGCCCAAGGTAACTTTTTCTATTCCGCACTGACTCATATGCTTAATACCAACCATGGTTTCGAGCTTGCTTAGATCAGCCTCTTCAAGGTAGCCGGCATAAATCGAGCAGCCCAGTTCTTCCAAGTAATTGCAGAATCCGATCTCGTGTTTTTCATTTGCTATCGTCAACGTAGGCAAGCCTGCTGCTGCTGCTTCAAATGCTGTAATGCCCCCGCCAGTAATAGCTAAATCATAATTAGCGAACTCGGCTATCAGCGATGGAACCGCGCGCTTCAGAGTAATCGTAGTGTTCATTATTTTTTCTAGCGCCAATTCATGCATAAAACCTGGACCCAATATGACCGTAGCCGGGCACTGCGTTTGTGTGAGATATGCTACGGCTTTTACTGTCATACCGTAGGTATCGCTACCGCCTAGACTCACTACCAACTTCTCGAAAGACTTTCTCAATCGCTGGTAATGGCGAATCTCCGGATTAAGTATTAGATAATCCAACCCCATTAAAACCCGATTCCCCTCAGGCGCAGACTGATTGGGCTGGACTAGTGCTGCAACATGCATATCGGCGAATTTGGCCCCACTACCATAATCATCAAAAGTAACCAGCTTGATGCCATGGGACTTTAATCTCAGCGCATGTTCTTCATCAGTATCCAGTCGATCATTAACCCAGGTAGTTGGATTATATTTCTGGATTAATGGCACTTCCCAGCCATCAGATCCATCTTTAATGATTTCATGTGGTAGTTTTTTGTTTTGAAGCCAACTTAGAGACGGCACATGCTCGCCAAGCAATACAATCACGGCCTTCATGCCACGGCTAAGTAATGCTTGGTATAGGGTCATCATACGAAACAAATGCCCCATACCCATGGCATGAGATGATTTCAGGCAGAGGATGTACATTGATTTATCAAATCCTCTGTGGTGATTGGTGTATGTTCTATTTTGGTAGCGCAAGCGTGAATGCGCTGGTAGTCTGCATCGGTATCAATGGTAAACGCCAGTGCTGGTGACTGTCTGTCGGCAAGCGGTTCGAGATAGCCAATTTTGAAGCTCTCGGACTGCTCAAGAATATATTCGTTGACGTGTTCCCTGTGATGCGGCTTCTGGCCATCTTTCCAGCTAGTTTCGAGCTCCTTCATGCTGAATATCTCAGCGCCCACACCTACAGGCAATTTACCTATGTTATGGCTATAATCATAGCGCCCTTCAATGTGATATCTAATCAGCCTCGCCAACTCATCGGTATCGGGGAATGGGTTGTCCGCAGTGAGACGTACGGCATGCTCAAAAGCAAATGTCTTTGCACATTGGTAATACCTATCCAGCACATCCTGCTCGCTGCCCCTGAAGCACTCTACGCCCTGCTCCGCACAATATTCTGCAATCGCGTCATCCCGCGTTTCGGAGCTTGTTGCAACCACCAGTTTCCACGGCAGGTTTTTTATGCGTGAAATGATCCAGCCCAGTAATGTGGTATTACCGAACGGCAGCAAAACCTTGCCCGGCAAGCGTGAAGAACCCATGCGCGCCTGCAAAATAATGCCTACGTTATCTTTGATCAACTCAGTCATTTGGCAGTCAGTGTGCCGCGCAACACATCTGCGGCACCCTTTCCACAATTGAACATGACATCGAGACAGGAAAGCATGGGTTCAAAATCGCCATGAAGTTGCGGGTATACTGGATGCCTGAATTGCTGCCACTCAACCTTGATATCGGCTTCGCTGAATAGCGTTTCATCCAGGTAATCTGTCGAGCCAGTTCCCGTAAGATAGCTATCCCCGCCTGTTGCTTTAACCAGCCCTACCAGCCTAGCGCTGCTCTTACCTGCAACTTCGTGCTGTGATGCGTAACTGAGCGGAATTTCAATGTCGAAATATTCAAAAGCAAGCTGCATCAAGGCCAGATTAAGCTCGATCATTTTTTGATGCCCGCTTCTATAAATGGCCTCTACCCGGGTAAAGACCTCATCAAAATAACTGGCACGTGCATAGGAGTCGTGTAGAAGATTCAGGTTGTCATCTATCCATTGCACTTTTGGATCCAGCAACACCTCGTTTATCTTCTGCGGGAATTTCTTTACGATTGAAAGAGTTAGCCATGCCGCCCCCTGCTTTCCCTTGATGCGATCCCTGTTTTGCCAGCCGCCCTTAATGAACTGCGCATCGTCCAGGATAATGAAATGATCGGCCAGAAGCAGCCGATGGAAAAACCCCAGATAGGGAGCAAAGTCAGGCTGGTGAATGCAAATAGTCGTCATGAGTTGGCCTGTCTTTGAGCTTTGTTGCTCTGACGATACTCGGATAAAAGGCTTGTCAGCTTTGCGCAGGTCTGCGTAATTTGCTGTTCACTTGTCTCGGCATTCACCCAGAGATTCAGTATGCCGTCACTTAGCCATTTGCTGTTCTTCATGGAGGTACTGCGATAGCTGTCACTCTCCATAAACTGGCTGATGTCAGGGCTCCAGCTACTGACGGGAATACCTTCCTGTAGCATTCTTTTCAGCACATATTGCCTGGCTGGGAAATTAAGCCAGATGTTGTAACGCCAGGGGCTTGAGCCTTCCTGGAATGGCAGTTCACTGACCTCTTCAGTATTTGCCATGCACCTGGAATAGAGCAGGGCTTTTTGTTTCCTGTTCTGGATGTTCCGAGTCAGATCCTTGAATCCCTGACTCAACACTCCATCTAGGTGAGTGGGATACCGGCCCAACATCTTAGGTGCAATATCGCGCAACAAGCCGGTAAAAAGCGCTCGGTAATATCCCAGTCTTTCCGGGTAAAGCTGGTTATAGAAGAATTTATAAAATTTGCCTAAATCACTCACTGCTTCATCGTCTACAGCACCAAGGGAGTTAGCCAGGTTTGCTATCTTCTCAGCCAATTCAGGATTTGCAGTCTCGGCACCACCACCACCACCAGCTTCAATGATCTTGCCAGCACCATAGCTGTAGACAGCCACATCCCCAAACTGCCCCACAGGTTTTCCTTCAAACTCTGCTCCCTGCGACTGGCAACAATCCTCAATCAAGGGAACATTTGCCTGTTTACATAGTGCAGCGATGGTATTTATTTCGCATGGAATGCCCATGGCATGCACAGCAATCACAGCTTTGACCTGAGACAACACTTTAGCAAGCAAGGTCGTGTCCAGCCCTAGCCTTTTACGTTCGATATCCACGAAATAGGGCCTATTACCCGAAGCAAAGATCGCACAAATAACACTGGGGCATATTGTGGATGGAACAGCTACATAGCTGTCATGGCAGCCAAGCGCCTTCAAGCTGGCCCACAGTGCTGATGTCCCATTTGCAAAAAGAATCTGTTGCATCTGCCGACTCAATTATCTCTGCTCAACATATCCCACGTAATGGGCGTATTAGGTGGAATATCCTGAATGGCGACTTTACCCACAATTTGATCCAACAAATGTGGGTGAAGCCCAGATGAGGGGCGGCGTAATACCATATCTTCAGGCTGAATTACTTTGCCTCTTGAAATCTGGCCCAGACTGAATATGGATTTTCTGGCAGCTTCGCGCCACTTTTCTTCTGTTGGCAGTATGCGTTTCTGTCCATCGCCTAATGCCTGAGATACCAAACGCACTCGTTCGACCAGTTTGGAAAACTCAGTAGGATCAAGCGAAGCCTCGTGATCCGGCAGTTTGAGTGCATGATCTAAGGTAAAGTGCTTTTCAATAACAACCGCCCCCATCTGGGTAGCTAGCACACTGGTAAATTCATTTGGTGTGTGGTCAGACAAGCCAACAGGAAACCCAAATTTCTCTTGCAGAGTTTTGATAACGTTCAGGTTTGCATCTTCAGGGCGTGACGGATAGGAAACAACACAATGCAGTAAAATTAGTTGATTGTTGCCTACAGCAGTGATCGCCTCTACTGCTGCCTCTATTTCCTGCATGGTGCACATGCCTGTAGATACCAACATTGGGCGCCCTTTTGCTGCAATATCGCGAAGAAAAGGAAGGTTGGTTATATCATCCGAACCAGTCTTATAACAGGGAAGATCAAATCGCTCGAGCAAATCCAAGTCGCTGATATGACTAGGAGTTGAAGTCCAACGCAGGCCGAGTTCCTGACATAGCGTATTCAATTGCTCATGATGCTGTTTACTCAGCTCATACTTCTTAAAGAAATCAAACTGTGAAACTCGGCTGCCATCTTCAAAGGTAAAGAAGCTATCTGGTGCAGCAATAGTTTCGGCACGGTAAGTTTGAAACTTGACCATATCCACCCCACAGGCTGCGGCGCCACGCACCATAGCCCGCACGACATCCATGCCACCATAATTAGCACCAATCTCCGCAATAATCAAAGGCGAGCCGCGCTGTAAATAAGGTTCTAGGAATTTAATGCTCATGCCCGCCTCCATCACGCCAGCGATGCATGATGACCTCACTGCCCTTCACCAAAAAATTATGTTTAAGATAAAAATTAAAACCGCGCACATTGTTGGCGATAACACTTGTGGTAACGGGCAACCCAAGTTCATCTCCTAGTTGTAGCGCGTGATCTATGAGAATGCTACCCAAGCCTGCGCCCTGACAACGCGGATGAACCGCCACTAGGAACAAATCGAGATACTTGGGGGTTTTCAGACACGAGATAAAGCCTGTCAGCCTGTTTTGATCATCGGTTGCATAGAGGACAATATCAGCAAATTCTTCGCAATGCTCGCGGATTACACTATCCCAAAAAGCTTCAGGCAAGAGATTCTTGCATAATGGGTCAAGCATCAAACGGCTATCTTCGATGACAAAGCCATCAATCTCAAAAGTTGGAGTGCTGCGGCTTAAGCGCGATACTTGCCATATGGGGTTTTTAACCGAAATATCAGCTGTTTTTGCGGCCGCCTGTAAAGTAACATCCATTGCGATATAGCGAAACCCATGACTCTCAAGTTGTCTGACTAGTTCTGATTGTTGCTGTGGCACGCGTGCCAGGAGCAGGTCGTAGCTACCCATCTCGCATTTTTCTGCATCAGCGATTGGCAATTTCCCCACACTTATCCCAAGCACGCGGCTATCCCAGCCCATTAGTTGAATCACAGGCACTCACCCAGGGTAGTAATTACCAAATCCATCTGCTCATTACTCAGGGTTGGGAAAAGCGGCAGCGTGAGAATAGAGTCCGCTATGCGATCAGTCAGAGGTACATTTGCAACAGTACCCTCATATGATGTGAATCTATGGATAGGCCGGTAATGCATGCTGCACTGTATGCCCATCTCCCCCATAAGACGCAGCGTGTTATTACGCAGCTCATCATCACCCGGTAGCAAGACCGGGAAAATATGGTAGCTGGAGTCAGTACTCCTGCTGGCAAAAGGCACTCGCACCTGCGGCAATTTCTCCGCAATCAGGCCGCGATAACGCTCAACCCGTTCCTTGCGCAATGCATTAAACCCCGACAGCTTGCGCAGCTGCTCAATACCCATGGCCGCACGTATCTCATCCAGACGATAGTTATAACCAAGCTCAGCCACATCATAACCATAGGCATGGCCTTTGAAGCGCTGGTAGGTAGATGCGGTAATGCCATGTGAACGCAGTATGCGGAAACGCTCCACCAACTCTTTATTGCGGCTGATGACCATGCCGCCTTCGCCGGTAGTCATGTTCTTGTTACTGAAAAAACTGAAGCAGCCTGTGTCCCCAAACGTGCCCAGCGCTTGCCCTTTCCAGGTTCCCAGTGGGGCATGCGAGCAATCTTCCACCAGCAAAAGATTATGTTTTTGGGCAATCGCGACAAATCGATCCATATCACACGCATAACCCGCGTAGTGCACCACCATGATGGCGCGGGTGCGCGGGGTGATTTTGGCTTCCACATCCTGCGGGGAAACATTCCAGTCCGATTCACTTGTGATATCGGCAAATACCGGAGTAGCACCTACGTAACGTATGGCATTGGCACTGGCGACAAAGGTCAGCGAAGGAACGATAACCTCATCACCCGGCCCTATACCCAAAGCCAGCATCGATAAATGCAGGGCAGCCGTTGCGCTGGAAAGGGCAACGGCTCCCGCCTCGCCACCGGCTGCGGTTGAAAATGCCGATTCGAATTCAGCAATCTTAGGCCCGGCAGTTAGCCAATTGGATTCAATGACTTGCAGGACGGCCTGCTTTTCTTCGTCACCCAGAAGAAGATCAAAAAACGGGACTTTCCAGCTCATACCTTAAGATCTTTACGCTTGAATTTTTCCGGCGTATGCAACTCGAAAACTTTTTGCACGCCTTTTTTATACTTTTCCGCAATGACCATTCTGCCACCGACATCTATCTCTTCATCATAGGTATCAAGAGGCAAGGCGCACTGCTTGCACGGATTTAATTTTTGGCAACCCTGATGTTTAGCGTGGATATCGCGTATTTCCGTCATTTTTTTGCCATGCCAGATAGAGTGCAACGATTCACTATTGGCGTCTCCAATCACGATAGTCGTCGTCGTGTCATTCATACACATCATGCACAGGCCATCGGCACCAATCACTAGACGCTGGTAAATTTGCGGGCAGACAAACTTATCTATCTTTGGCAACTTGGATACATCCTGATGGAAATCGATAAGCGGATTTGAGCTCACCATATCGGTAATTGGCCCGAATACGTCATAGAAAGCTTTTGGGTCTTTCTCGATGGCTGGCAAGACCGTCTGAACCTTGACTACTGGCTTAACGCGACCGGCTTTTTGCTTGATCTTGGCGTAATTGGCAATCTTCTCGACAGCGCGCTCGTATTTAGCTGGGCGACGGATCTGCTCATAGGTTTCACCGAGGCCATCAAATGAGATAGTCACCCAGTCGAGACCTGCTTCCATCAGCTGCTCGAACATTTCTTCATCCAGACGCAAGCCATTGGTCAGGGTAGAAACCTCTTTTATGCCCTTTTGCTTGGCATATTTGACGCAATCAAGGATGCGCTTATGCAGGAAAGATTCGCCACGAAAACTTAGCCGTATGGAATACACGTCACCCTCTGCACACTGGTCTACCACCTTGGTAAACAGGTCATAGTCCATCAGCTTGGTATTAACGTCTTTCTTGAACTCCGGCGTAATGGTATAGCACATCGGGCACTGCAGGTTGCATACCGACGCAAGCTCTATATCCACGTGCAACGGATAGTCCGAGACATATTGATTCTTGGCATAGTCGGTCCATAACTTACGGTTCTCGGCATAAGCCTCCTCTACCCCATGGCCACGATTCTTCTCAAAGAGAATATCTCGCTCTGGTGGCTCCATGGAGAACTGGCCCTTGTTGATTGGGATATAACTCTTGTCTTGTTCACTCATTTGTCAGTTTCCTAAAAATGTAGCGCTGCTTTTCTCAAAAATATCTATGGCAGCGGAATAGTCATCTGGTCTTCCAATATCCAGCCAATATCCTGAAAACTTGCGTACGGCAACATCCTGCTTTGCACTTATCATTTCATGCATCAGATTGTCGAATCCATATGCAGTGTCAGATGGGACATACCGCAAGGCGCGCTTTGACATCATGTAAATGCCCATACTGACTTCGTAGTTCATTCTCGGCTTTTCACGCAAGCCTAGTAACTGGTTATTGGTGGTTTCCAATACACCATAGTCAACCAATTCCTCACGCACATAGGAGGAAATAGTAAAAATCTCGTCCTCACGAATATGCGCATCATGAAAATCAGCAAAATCTAGATTCGTCAGGATATCGCCATTCATGACCAGGAAATTATCTGGTAAATCCTTAATCAGCTTTAATGGTCCCATAGTGCCGAGCGGCTTATCTTCAAGCGAATAATCAATCCGGATGCCCCACTTACTGCCATCCATGAAAAAGGCCTTGATGATCTCAGCCTGGTGATTAACGGCAAGCGTAATATGCGTAAAACCAGCCGTAACCAGTTGCTTGATAATCACTTCAAGGATAGGGAACTCGCCTATAGGCATGAGCGGCTTAGGCAGCACTAAGGTGTAGGGCCTGAGTCGAGTACCTTTTCCGCCTGCCAGAATGATTGCGCGTTTAGACATTGTAGATATTCGCCTTGTATCTGCCCAGATTGGCGCTGAACCATTCCACCGTCTCAGCAAGACCTCGCCTCAAACCTGCTTTACCGCCATAGGCTGGTTCCCAGTCAAATACTTGCCTGGCCTTGGCATTGGCAGCCCAGAGACGCTCTACCTCAGAATTTTCTGGCCGCAAACGCTGTTCATCTGTTGTGATTTCTATCTCAGTCTGCATGACTTCAGCAATCAACCTTGCCGTCTCGCCAACTGAAATCTCAAAGTTACTGCCGAAATTCACTACTTCGCCTATACCAGCGGTTGATTCCAGCGCGGCAATAAAGCCCGCCACCGTATCGTGTACGTAGTTAAAATCGCGTGTTGGTGAGACAGCTCCCAGCTTGATCTTACGCTGGCCACTAGCTATCTGGGTAATGATAGTGGGGATCACTGCGCGCGCTGATTGACGCGGGCCATAGGTATTAAATGGCCGTGCAATCACTACTGGCGAATCAAAGGATGCATAAAAAGAATAAGCCAGCTGGTCGGCCCCAATCTTGGAAGCAGAATAAGGTGACTGCCCCTGCAAGGGATGCTCTTCAGTGATTGGTACAAACCTAGCTGTGCCGTAGACCTCGCTGGTAGAAGTATGGATTACACGGCTAACACCCAGCTCCCGAGCGGCTTGTAATACATTGAGCGTACCCTTGATATTGGTATCAATGTAAGTATCTGGAGAATGGTAGGAGTATGGAATTGCTATCAGCGCGGCCAAATGCAACACCGCATCGCAGTCCTTCATAGCCCGTTTTACGCCATAGGGATCACGTATGTCACCTGAGAAAACATCCAGATTATCCCGCACTGATTGCGGCGCATGATCGAGCCAACCCCATGAATTAAACGAGTTGTAATAGACAAAAGCTCTGACATCATAGCCTTTAGCAACAAGGGCCTCGGTCAGGTGGGAACCAATGAAACCATCAGCGCCAGTAATCAGGATTTTTTTATGTTTCATAATGTTCAGGCAGATCTGGCCGAAGATGCGGCCTTCTTCTGTTTAAGAATCTCCAAAGGCGCACCCTCTGCGACTAATTTTCCATGATCCAGACGATACAAGCGGTCACATTGCTCAACCGTAGAGAGACGATGCGCGACTATCAATATGGTTTTCCTGCCATGCAGTGCGGCAACAGCTTGCATAACGTCTGTTTCAATTTCGGTGTCCAATGCACTGGTCGCTTCGTCCAGCACCAGCAATGAGGGGTCGTGATATAGCGCCCTGGCGATGCCGATACGCTGACGTTGCCCACCAGACAAACGAATTCCACGCTCACCAACCATGGTCTGTAGACCATCAGCCTGGCTTGCGACAAACTCTTCCAGTTGCGCATCTCTAACGGCACGTATTACTGATTCATCATCAATCTGATCATCTGCCAATCCAAAAGCAATATTGCGCCTGAGCGTATCGTCCGTGAGGTAAATAGTCTGCGGCACATAGCCAATCTGGTCCTGCCATGCACGCAGGTTGTTTTGAATATCCTGCCCATCGACAGCCACTTGACCTGAACTGGGTGTCAGCAGCCCTAAAATTACATCTATCAAAGTGCTCTTACCCGAACCGCTAGGCCCAATAAACCCTACAGATTCACCTTTGCGGACGGTAATTGATAAATCATCAAGTGCAGACGATGTAGCATTTGGATAGCTGTAATTTAAATTGGAAAGGCAGATTTCATTCTGGAATGCAGGAGTATTACCAGAGCTCTTATTTCTGGGGACTTCTCCTTGTGCCACATCCAGCTTAGATTCTTCATACAGCGTGTTGATCACTATGCGTGCATAGCGCAACGCCTGCGCTGAAGCTAAAACACGATTTACTGAAGGCATAAGGCGAAATGCCGCTGCTGCAAACAAACTAAGGGTGGGCACAATGCTGGACATATCTCGCCCCTGGCTGAGCATGGTTTGCACCAAAATCGCTAAGCCGGCCACCGCAAGTAATTCCAGCCATAGGCGTGGGATCTGCTGCAAGGTAGTTTGAAACTCTGCCACTCGTGCGCTCTGGATATTATGCGTTTGGTATTGAGCCAAAAAATCACTTTCGCGCCCTAGAAGTTTTACGTCCTTGGCACCACCCAAACCCTGCTGCAGGTGCTGGATACGTAAGCCATCGTGATACTGTCGTGCCTTACCCCAGCGCAAGATGCGCTTGCGTGTAATCAGGTTAAAACCGCCAGCAAATGTGCCAAGCACCAGCACCACAATCAGCGCTCCTAAGGGCTCTACAAGCAACAACAAGCTGGCAATACCGATAAGCACCAAACTTTCGGTTATGATGCTGAGGCTATTGGTAATAGCCCCGGTAAACATACCAACTTCACCCGTTACATTGCGCATAAGCTGCGCGGAATTGCGTTGCAAATGGAAGGTGTATGGCTGGCGTAAATAGGTAGTAAATAAACGCTGTGAAAGCTGCATTTGCACACCAAAAGCAAAATGCGTTTGCCGCCATGCGAGAAAAGCCAGAAACATATTCTTGATCAGGTAAATGCCCACCAAGCCCAGCATAGCCATCGATAGCATCTGTGCTTGGGTAGGATTACCCAACCAATCAAACAATGGTTGAATTTTTGGGTAGTGCACAGCCAAGTCGCTCTGCAACATCAACGTGATCGCCGGGACAACCAAGCCAATACCCAATGTTTCAAGCAGCATCCCGATCACCATCAAGCCAAACAAAACTAAGGCAGCCCTGCGTTCTGCTGGAGTGAGTAAGGCATGAATTTTGCCAAATGTGCTCATGCAGCCTTATTTTCCTGGAAATCACTATAAGCCAGTGCAATGCCATGTTCCAGAGATACACTAGCTTGCCATCCCATATCTTGCAGACGGCCTACATCCATCAATTTTCGCATGGTGCCATCAGGCATCGCAGGGTCAAATACGACCGTCCCATCATAACCAACCACCTGCGCTATTAACTTTGCCAAATCAGCGATAGTAATGTCTTCGCCCACGCCTATATTGACTACAGGCGGCTTGGCATTGTCGTTTTCCAGCCCCAGCAGGCTGCTGTACTGGGCATCAGGCAAATTCATCAGCGCCAGACAGGCGGCGGCCATGTCTTCACTGTAAAGAAACTCGCGCCGGGGCTTGCCGCTACCCCAAACCATGACTGCTGGATTATTGTTGAGCTTGGCTTCGTGGAATTTACGTATCAGCGCTGGTAACACATGTGAATTCTTAAGGTCGTAATTGTCACCAGGGCCATAAAGGTTGGTAGGCATGGCGGCCAAGTATTGCGTGCCGTACTGGCGATTGTAAGCCCAGCACATTTCAATACCGGCAATCTTGGCCAGCGCATAAGGTCGGTTAGTAGTCTCCAGATAGCCAGTCAACAGGTACTCTTCCTTGATTGGCTGCGGGCAGTCCTTGGGATAGATGCAGCTAGAACCAAGGAATAACAGGCGCTTTACTCCATTCTGCCAAGACTCATGAATCACATTGGTTTGTATGGCGAGGTTGGCCTGGATAAACTCAGCCGGGTAGATATTATTGGCATTGATACCACCCACCTTGGCTGCGGCTAGAAACACATATTCCGGCTTTTCCTGTTCAAAAAATTTCCGGGTTGCCAAGGCGTCATTCAAATTCAGTTCAGCATGGGTACGTGTTAGCAAATTGTTGTAGCCATTAGCCTGCAATTGGCGTATCAACGCCGAGCCCACCAACCCGCGGTGGCCTGCAACATAGATTTTGGCGTTTTTATCCATCAATCAAATCCGCATTTATTCGTGATAGTCAAAAGCGCTATAGCCGTGACTCTTGACCAATTCATCACGCTCAGCTGATTTGAGGTCTTCGCGCACCATTTCTGACACCAACTCGGCGAAGGTAATCTTTGGCGTCCAGCCCAGTTTTTCCCTGGCTTTGGTTGGGTCGCCAAGCAAGGTTTCAACTTCAGTTGGGCGGAAATAACGCGGGTCTACCTGCACGATACATTTGCCGCCGGCATCATAGCCCTTCTCTTCAACACCCTGGCCTTTCCAGGTTATCTGGATGCCCAGTTCCTTGGCTGCGGCATTGACGAAATCCCGCACGCTATACTGCACGCCGGTCGCAATCACGAAATCTTCTGGTTGATCCTGCTGCAGCATCAGCCATTGCATCTCAACGTAGTCCTTGGCATGGCCCCAATCGCGTAAGGCGTCCATATTGCCCAGATACAGGCAGTCCTGCAGGCCAAGCTTGATGCGAGCCAACGCGCGCGTGATCTTGCGCGTAACAAAGGTTTCGCCGCGTATTGGCGATTCGTGGTTAAACAAGATGCCGTTGCAGGCGTAGATGCCATAGGCTTCGCGGTAATTAACCGTAATCCAGTAGCCGTAGAGCTTGGCTACTGCATACGGGCTGCGCGGGTAAAAAGGTGTGGTCTCTTTTTGCGGGATTTCTTGCACCAGGCCATAAAGTTCAGAGGTAGAGGCCTGGTAAAAACGTGTCTTCTTTTCCAGGCCAAGTATGCGTATTGCCTCCAGAATTCGCAGCGTGCCCAAGCCATCAGCATTTGCTGTGTATTCAGGCGTTTCAAAGCTCACTGCCACATGGCTCATAGCAGCCAGGTTGTATATCTCATCTGGCTGTACCTGCTGGATGATACGAATCAGGTTGGTGGAATCAGTAAGATCGCCATAATGCAGAATGAAATTCTGGTGATCGACATGTGGATCCTGGTAGAGATGGTCAATACGATCAGTATTAAACAGTGAGGCACGGCGTTTAACGCCATGCACAACATAGCCCTTGTTGAGCAGCAACTCGGCTAAATACGCGCCATCCTGGCCGGTAACCCCTGTGATTAAAGCGACTTTACTCATTGCACTATCGACCTTCCATAGGTATCTTCAAAACGGACAATATCGTCCTCGCCAACATAATCGCCACACTGCACTTCGATGATGCTTAGCGGCACGTCAGTGGCGTTCTCCAGACGATGTTTATTATTCTTTGGGATATAAGTAGATTCGTTTTCCTGCAGGATAATCTCATGCTCGCCATTGGTGATCTTCGCAGTACCGGAGACGACCACCCAGTGCTCTGAGCGGTGATGATGTAACTGCATAGAGAGTTTGGCGCCAGGATTCACCACAATGCGCTTGATCTTGAAGTTACTGCCTTCTTCCAGCACGGTATAAGTGCCCCAAGGCCTTCTTACCGTTGCGTGAATTTCGGTCAGCGCCGGGTTGCGTTTCTGCACCATACCCACAAGAGCCTTGATATCCTCAGTGCGGCTACGGTCGCAAATTAGTGTCGCATCCACGGTCTGAATCACCGCCAGATTGCTTACTCCCAGCGTCGCCAATAGACCACTATTGCTCCATAACAGACTACTCTGGGTATCTTCGGTAATGACATCACCTTGGGTTACATTATTATCTGCATTTTTTTCGTGACGCTGGTAAATGGAATCCCAGCTGCCGAGGTCGCTCCAGGCCATATCTACCGGCACTACTGCCACTTTTTCAGCCTTTTCTGCAAGGCCATAATCCATGGATAAATTGGGCAGTGCGGCATATTGAGTTGCTAGATTCGCATCACTCAGTTCAGTAATCTGCCCGGCGATCTCCGGCTGATATTTTTCTAGCATTTGCATGAACACATCGGCGCGGAATACAAACATGCCGCTATTCCACAGGTAACCTTCCGCCACAAATTTCTGCGCATTTACCAGGTGGGGTTTTTCAACAAAGCGCGCCACCTTATGCACAGCATAGGCAGTATCAGTGGGCAATAAATCGGCTGCGGGTTGGATATAGCCGTAGCCGGTGGCGGGTTCTGTCGGTGAAATACCCAACAAGGTCAGGTAACCTAGTTCCGCAGCCGATTCAGCGCTAAGCCACGCATCAAAAAACGCCGCTTCGTTATCAATTGAATGGTCAGATGGGAATACGCCTATAAATGCATCAGGCGTTTGTGCGTGAATTTTACTGACTGCCCAGGCAATGGCAGGCAAGGTATTGCGTGCGCATGGCTCTGCCATAACACCGGCAACTGCATCCGGCAAAATTTCCGCCAACTGGCCCTTGACCTCAAAACGGTGGTCTTCATGCGTGACCGTAATGAGATTAGTGGGTTTCACATGCTTCGCCAGCCGCTTGGCAGTTTGCTGCAATAGTGTTTGCTCGCCATTCAGCGCCAGCAGCTGTTTAGGTCTCAGTGTGCGAGAGAGTGGCCATAGCCTGGTACCCGAGCCGCCACACAAAATCACTGCATAGCGCTCATTCATACCCTGACATCCTCTCCTGAAGCCGCTTCGCGCCGCAGCTCTTCAATCTCTGCCTGCAAGGCTTCATATTCGTGTATTTTGTATTTGAGGAAGCGCACGGTAATGCTGGCTTTTTCTTCTATGCCGCTAGGGGTAAGCAAATACATATAGGCCAGTTTGTTTTTGTTATTACGGAAGTTGGTGGCCTTAAGCAGGCCTTTCTCGATGAGTGCTTTGAGGCAAAAATTCACTTTGCCCAAGCTGACACCCAGCTGGCTTGCAAGCTCGCGCTGGCTGATGGCAGGGTTTCCTTCCACCAGCTTTAGAATCTTGTATCGATACTCGTCTGTTAGCATCTATATGACGCCTCTGCGTCACTGCGTTCATGAGTTGAACGCAGTGTAACAAGAATCCTTAGCGATGCACAAGTACCTGCCATGCAGGACTATAATCTCTTATCGTAAATTGAGGGGGCTGTATGCCATCAAATATTCTTGTAACCGGCGCCAATCGTGGGCTTGGGCTAGAATTCTGTCGCCAATACGCCCATGCTGGGTGGCGCGTTTTCGCCTGCTGTCGTAACCCGCAATCTGCCACTGAACTACAGAAGCTACAGCAACAATATGCAAATAATTTGAGCGTACACACTTTGGATGTCAGCGACTTCCGGCAGATTGAGCCTCTGGCTAAAGAGCTATCTGGCATCAAGCTGGATATATTGCTGAATAATGCTGGCATCTACCACAAAGGCAAAGAGGCTTTTGGTAGCGTTGACTATGAAGCATGGATGGAAGCTTTTCACGTCAATAGCATGGCTCCGCTCAAAATGGCGGAGGTCTTTATCCAAAACCTCCATCTCGGAGACCAGAAAAAAATCGTCAACATCACTAGCAAGATGGGCAGCATAGATGACAATACCAGCGGCCATCATTATCTTTACCGCTCAAGTAAAACCGCGCTCAACATGGTCACCAGAAGTCTGGCTATAGATCTGGCGCCACAGGGCATTATGGCTATCGTATTGCATCCAGGCTGGGTTCAAACTGATATGGGTGGATTCAGCGCCCCTACTACCGTACAGCAGAGTATCGCCGGGATGCGTAATGTAATCGAACACATTTCAAGCAAAGATAGCGGCAAATTTTATGGCTACGATGGAAAAGAAATTCCCTGGTGATGCTCTGTCAGAGCACGCCCCACGGCCTCTGCTGTTCAAAGGACGAGGTGCAGCCAGCAATTCTGTAGGGCGATTTGAACAGTTGGAGCGGTTTGCCGATGATGACGGCTGGGGCAATCTGGATGAAGAGCTGGCACCCATCCGCACTGAAGTCATCATTGATAGCACACGTAGCATCATCAACTGGGTGAAATCACCAGATGTTCCTTT
The DNA here is from genome assembly GCA_036560445.1 of Methylophilaceae bacterium. GTDB lineage: Bacteria > Pseudomonadota > Gammaproteobacteria > Burkholderiales > Methylophilaceae > DATBRG01. The sequence goes on along the minus strand of DATBRG010000036.1, from coordinate 80,348 downwards.
CGACCGCTCCATCAACCCATATCGGGGCTGCGAACACGGCTGCACCTATTGTTTTGCGCGCCCTTCTCACACTTATCTGGGCTACTCGGCTGGGCTGGATTTTGAAAGCAAGATACTTATCAAACCAGATGCTGCCAAGCTGCTTAGAAAAGAGCTGGCTAAACCCGGCTATGTTTGTGCGCCTATAGCGCTGGGAATCAATACCGACCCCTACCAGCCACTGGAGCGTAAATACCGCATCACACGCGAGATTTTGCAGGTGCTGGCAGAGTATAAACACCCCTTCAGCATAGTCACCAAATCAGCATTGGTGGAACGCGATATCGACATACTCGCCCCGATGGCAGCACAAGGCTTAGCCAAGGTGTTTGTTTCCATCACCACGCTTGATAAAGACCTTTGCCGCACACTAGAACCACGAGCCGCGGCACCCCACCGGCACTTGGAAACCATACGCACATTGCATGAAGCCGGAATCCCGGTTGGGGTGATGACGGCGCCGATTATCCCGGTGCTCAACGATACCGAGATGGAAACCATATTGCAGCATGCCGCTGAAGCTGGCGCCCGCAGCGCTGGTTATGTGCTGCTGCGACTACCCCTGGAAGTGGCGCCGCTATTTGAAGAGTGGCTCAAACTGCACCATCCATTAAAGGCCGAGCATGTGATGAGCATTGTCAGGCAAAGCCGCAATGGCAAGGCTAATGACGCCAACTTCCATAGCAGGATGCGTGGCAATGGCTTGTTTGCCGACATGATTGCGCAACGCTTCAAGCTAGCAACAAAAAGGCTGGGGCTGAATCAATCACGGAAAAATTTGAATACCCATTTATTTGCTGTGCCTGGAGCACAACAACCGCAGATGGATATGTTCGAGTAAGTGACTGACTCGTCGGTTCGGATAAATCTGGTAACTGGACGTTGGCTATTCTACTTAAATGAATCGTTAGACATCACGCTAAATTGGGATGCGGCGAATGGCGCATGCGTTAACAGAAAGATTTTCCTTAGACCAAGAGAAAGCGTCATAAACCGAGCGAATTGATGTTTCTTCAATAGTTTCAAATTGATTTGCAAAGCCATTTGAATACGAGACAAAGTCGATAGTATTTTTGTAGTAAGTAGCGTACCGATTGTCTGTGTTCATTGCTTTGATGACCGTCAAGGGATCGGTTGACCTTGTTCTACGCCAATGTCGAGGCCAATCTAGTGCAACTCCACCCCAATCACCTTTGTAATCATTTTTGATATGTCGGTCAAATTGAAGCGAGAATCTCTTCGGAATCGTTTGGTTTATTGCACTTTCGCAAAAGCTAGCGCCGATAAATTTCTGCCCCTTTTCTAGTCGAGCTGCTTCAACTATAGGCTGTCCAAGGAATATGTTTTTTTCCTGATTAAGCACCGCATCTCCCATAGAAATGGCACCTCTTAATGGAAGCCCAACCTCGAGGCTGCGGCAAATCAGGTCGTTACAAACATCAAGAAAGTTGTCGCATGGGATTGGTAGATAAGCCCATCCATTTGCGGGATCGGTGGCGAGAACTTTGCACTCGCCAACATTTCTACCACGTGCAGCTGGCCATGTACTCTCTGCCCACAACAAAATTGAGTCGCTCGCATAAGCTCCATGGGTCTTATTAAAAATGGATACATCGCCTTCAGCGCTCCAATACGGGGCTTCAGCAAAGCCTACGTCGCCAAAAACGAGCTTTATTTGCTCCTTTCGGTAGTTAACGATATCAATTAAGGCTTCGTAGCGAACCAGCATCTCGGCTAATCCGATGCTTGCGAGCTTTTGCTCAAAACCTAGTATGTCGAACATAGCAACTAGATAACCATAAGCCATAAACACCCTACCTACAATTTACCCCCCCCGTTGAGATAACACGGGGCTATAAGTTCATATTGTGAAAACCTAACATTAAACCAACGCGTGTCCCGGATTGGCCGACGAGACTAATACGCACCGCCAGTAAAGCGCTTGATATCACGTAGCTGCCGCTTGGTTGGCCGCCCTACCCCACGTTCGCGCTTGCCATGCTCGGCTTCGCGTGTAACGGCTGCATTCTCACGCTTGGCAACACTTTGCGCAGTCTCTTCATACAACAACGCAGCTTCTGGCGCGCCACGGCGCTGCACTGACAAGCCACGCACCGTTACCTCGATCTCAAACTCTTTGCGGCGTATATGGATCAGCGCGCCCAACCTGACTTCCTTGGCCGGTTTGGCCCGCTCGCCATCTACATGCACCTTGCCAGTATCTACCGCATCACTGGCTAGGCTACGCGTCTTGAAAAAGCGTGCTGCCCAGAGCCATTTATCCAGGCGACATTTGCCTTCTGCACTCTCCTGGCTAGCCATTACATCCTGCGGTCACGTGTCTGGTGCAGATGGATAGCTTGATTATTCTTACGGACATGGCGGTAGGATTCCAGCGTGCGCTGCACACGCCCCATCACCGTCTCGGCACGGTAATTACCATCTTCATCGGGGCTACCTGCTGCCATACCTGTTAAATACTCAATGCCGGCAAGTACGTTGCTGATGGTGTAAATATGGAACATGCCTTCGGCGACTGCTTGCACCACTGCATCATCAAGCATCAAATGGTGCTGATTACGGCTGGGGATCACAACACCCTGCTTGCCGTCGAGGCCAATACGTTGGCAAACACGGAAATAACCTTCAATCTTTTCGTTAACGCCACCAATAGGCAATACTTCACCATACTGGTTAAGCGCGCCGGTAATGGCGATGCCCTGTGGTAGCAATAGCCCTGACAAGGCCGATAGCAAGGCATAGAGCTCAGCACATGAGGCAGAATCACCTTCTACCCCGTGATATTCCTGCTCAAAAACAAGCGAAGCCGTAAGGCTTAATGGTGTCAGTTTGGGGAAACTGGCTGAGAGCCAGCTTTTGAGTATGAATATGCCTTTGTCGTGATTCGGGCCAGTCATTTCCACTTCGCGGTCTATGTTGATGACGCCTTCTTCACCAGCAAAACAACGCGCCGATATGCATACCGGCGAGCCGAAACTTGCGTCACCCAGATCAATATGGGTAAGCCCGTTAATTTGGCCCAGTTCACGCCCTTGCACCCGGATTAACAGCTCACCTTCAGCAATAGCTTGATGCATTTGCTGCTCAGGGTATTGATGGCGCATGTTTTGAGCCATGCTGGCTGCCTCAACATCTTGCGGTTCAACCAATTCAGCTCCTCTGGCAGCAGCCAAAGCGGCGCTTTCGAACACCATGCCCTGCAACTCGGCAAAATTGGCACTGATGCGTGTTTGGTCATCCACCCAGCGCTGCATGGAAACCAGAAGCCTAGTCACGGCACCGGCACTAAAATGTTTTAAGCCGAACTGCTCACAGCATTGCGCAACGAAGCCTGCGATGGCACGGCGAAGCTCAAGCGTGGCTGAGAAACTCTCGACAAAGTCCACTTTAATCCGGAAGTAGCTGGCAAGCTCGGCTGCGTCTTCCTGTAGTTCGTAGAACTCTTGGCGGCTGGCAATCAGCACCACCTTTACATCCGCAGGTAATGGGTCGGGTGACAAATGGCTACTTGAACCATGGCTGGAGGTGCCCCCTGACTCTTCAATCTGCACATGCCCATTACGCAAATAACGATGCAGCTTTTCCAGTATCTGGCTGCCGCTATGCTGATCTGCCTGAATATCGCGCAGATGCAGCATCAGCATGCCTCCATTAGCCTTAAGCAGATTCCCCGCCCGTAGCCGCATGAAATCAGCAAGGTTATTGCCGCTATCACCGCCACTCTCCAAGCCGCCAAACAAGGACTGGAAGCTAGGGTCATCGTCATAAATCACCGGAGCACCATGCAAGCTACGGTTATCCACCAACAGGTTGACGCGATACCGGCTCAGAAAAGCCTCAAGACCGCCATCTGAATCAGCATGAAATAGCTCGATATTCTCCGCGATGTCACGTCTGAGTAATGCCATGCAATTTGTAAATATGGCTGGATTATCGAATACACCATCTGACTCGGTGCCAATCATTGCAAGCTGTGTATCTACATAAGCCATCACCGCCTGTTTCAGTTCCTCAGTCAGCAGCTTTTCAACTTGCGGCTCATTAGGCTCAGTAGTTTTTGGGGGAGATTGCTCATTCGATAGCGCTGGAATCAGCTTGGCCAGTTGCCGCACGAACTGGTCCACACGGCTTCGTAATTTGTGGCCGGAACCGGCCTTAAGGCGCAACAAGATTGGCTTTTCAGGCGTATCAAAATTATATAAATAGACCAGATCAGGTGAAGTTGGGCGACCTGACGCTGTCTGCTGCATGGCATCCAGCAGCAATGAAGTACGACCACAGCCGGGCTCACCAAGAACAATCAAATGGAACCCTTTGTGCTGAAGTTCCAAGCCAAATCTGGCAGCCTTCTCGGCCTCAGCCTGCCCTATCCAGCTTTTAGCTAGCTGCTGAGTTTTTGGCAGCAATTGCGAGGTGTCGGTAAATCCCAGTTCTTCGGGATTAATCGTAGCGATAAGTTGTTGCGGGCTAAGGGTTTGTAGCATCAGGATGGGTTTGACTATAAATGGTGAATGGGATGATGGTTGGGTTTTAAACCGATGACGCTTTTTTCTTCCAGCGTTTTTTGGCTACTTCGTCAGAGCTGCGCGCTTCGACCCAGCGCTCTCCTGCTGGCGTCTGCTCTTTTTTCCAGAATGGCGCTTCGGTCTTGAGATAATCCATGATGAATTCGCAGGCAGCAAAGGCTTCTCCACGATGTGCGCTACTGACCACCACTAGTACAATCTGGTCGGTTGGCTTGAGCGCCCCTACTCTGTGTACCACCAAGGCATCAAAAATGTCCCAGCGCTGCAGTGCCTGTTCCACGATGGATTCCAGGGCTTTCTCGGTCATGCCGGGGTAATGCTCAAGCGTCAGCGTAGAAACCTGATCGCCATTATTCAGGTCGCGCACCTGGCCGATAAAAGCGGCTACAGCGCCGATATCCGGGCGACTCAGCCGCATGCGGCTGATTTCAGCCCCCGCATCGAAATCTTCAGTTTGTACGCGTACAGCCATAAAATGCCTGTTAGCCTCCGGTTACCGGAGGAAAAAATGCAACCTCATCGCCAGCCTTGATAGCGGCATCATTGGTGACCAATGCATGATTGATAGCAGCGCGTACCTGCTGCCTGCCAGAGAACATCTCCTGCCACGCCCCGCCCCTACTGGCAAGATGAGACTTCAGGCTGGTGATGTTACTCACGCTTTCAGGCAAAGAGATTTCTTCAGTCGAGTACTTCAAGGACTCTTTCAGCCTAGCAAAATAAAGAACTGTAATCTGCATATATAACTCAATCTTCACTATCTGAAATTGGCAAGGAGGGCTGACCATCCAGGCCCAGTTTACCTTCAAGCTCCACGCGCTCGATTTTGGCAAAGCGCTCGGTAATTTTCTTGCTGCTGATATGCACTTCTTCCACATCCTTGCCAGCCTGCTGGATATGCACACTCAGCTTTTTCATACGCTCATCAAAGCGCGCGAAATCCTTACCCAGCTTGCCTAGTTCGTCCTGAATGATGTGCACCTGTTTACGTGTCTCGGTATCTTTGAGTACGGCACGGGCGGTATTCAGCACCGCCATCAGCGTGGTTGGCGAAACGATCCAGACGCGTTTTGCTTGCGCGTAATCCACCACATCCCGATGGTGGGCATGAATCTCGGCAAATACCGCTTCGGCCGGAATAAACATCACTGCGCCATCACTGGTCTCATTGGGAATGATGTACTTGCTGGCAATGTCATCCACATGGCGCTTCACACCTGTTTTGAATACCGCACTGCTGATACGTTCCGCCCCATCAAGAAACATACCTTCGTAGTTCTCCAGCGGGAACTTGGAATCCACCGCGATCAGGCCTGTAGGCTCTGGCAGCTTAAGCACACAATCAACCCGGGTTTTATTGGGGAAGGTGTACTGAAACTCAAACGCAGACTCGGGCAAGAGATTACGCACCAGCCCCTCTAGCTGTACCTCACCGAATGCACCGCGTGAGCGTTTATCCCCGAGCAGCTCCTGAAGGCTAACGACATTGGTGGCTAGGCCATCAATCTTTTTCTGCGCCTCATCAATTTTGCTCAGGTGCATCATCACATTGGTGAAGGTCTCGTTGGTTTTCTTGAAGCCTTCGTCCAGCCGCTCTGAGACTTTGCCGCCTATCAGCTCCAGGCGCTCCTCTACAGTCTTGGTTAATACTTCAATTCTATTGCTGAGCTGCTGCGTGGCATTACCCATCGTAGTCTGTATCAGCGCCTGCTCCGCTTTGCCTTGCTCAGCCAGCGTAATATGCAGTTTCTCCAGCACAGTTTCGCGGGTCTGCGCGAGGCTCGCCGTCTGGGCTAGTTGCAGAGCTTGCATAGCATCACGCGTCTGCTTGAGCTCTTCTGCCACTGACGCCCGCAAGCGGTCGCTGCTTTCTTGCGAGATGGTTTGCAGGCGGTCGCCCAGCTTGTTAAGCCCATCGTGCAGGTCTAGCAGCATGGCTCTGTGCTTTTCTTCAAGCTGCGGCAAAATGGCCGAAGACGTGTCTGGCATGCGCACAATATGCCAGCTTAACCATAGCATCAGCAGCAAGCCTAGCAGGGCAAATACAAAAGTCAGGGTTTCAATCATATAGGCACAAATTATACCCCATGCAAGCGCTGCTAATCCCTAGCTAAACCTTCAAAAGAAATAGAGTTTGTGCCACACTCAGCGTTAAGTTGGCACTGTCAAAAACGGAATGGGCCATTTCTGCAATTTCATGAATCGAAAGAAACAAAATGCCTCTCGTGACTATTTCATTGCTCAAGGGTAAATCTCCCGAATATATCAAGGCGGTTGCCGATGGCATCAATTCTGCAGTCATCGAGACCATGGGCTTTCCGCTAGATGACCGCTATCAGATCATTCACCAGCTTGATCCAGAACACCTGGAGTTGCAGGAGCGGCAAGGTGACCGCGTAATGATGCATCTAGTCATGCGTGCCGGGCGCTCGAACAAGGCAAAACAAGCTTTTTACAAACAAGTGACTGAGAATCTGGCGGCTAATCCTGGCATACCACCAGCGAATGTGTTGATTACAATCACTGAAAATCATGACATTGACTGGTCATTCAAAGACGGCATAGCGCAGTTCGTGGTCTAGGTTTAATAACAAGGTTAATCTAGCAACATCTAATCTCGTCCGACCCAATAGCCAGAGCATACATATTCCAGTTAAAGCTATAATTAGCAGCTAATGACTTGCTACATAAACTCACGCTGTCCATTCATTCTCAAAATATAAAATCTTTCCGGGAGCATTCCATGAATATTCAAAGCCACTTCGTCGACCTAGCAACGCCAACTGGCGTCATGCGCACCTATGTTCACCGTCCTGTGGCTGAAGGCAAGTATCCGGCAATACTCTTCTACTCTGAAATCTTTCAGCAGACCGGCCCGATTGAGCGTTCCGCCAAGATCATGGCCGGCCAGGGCTATGCTGTGCTGGTACCAGAAGTATTCCATGAACTTAACCCAATAGGCACAGTACTTGGCTATGACGATGCCGGGCGTGACAAAGGCAATGCCGACAAAGCCGCCAAGGATGTTCAGGGTTATGACACCGACAATGCGGCCATGATTGCCTGGGTAAAACAGCAGGATTGGTGCTCCGGCAAGATCGGCGCCATGGGTTTCTGCATCGGTGGTCATCTGGCATTCCGTGCCGCATTACAGCCTGAAGTCAGGGCTACCGCTTGCTTCTATGCCACCGACCTGCATACCAATATCATCCCCAACAATCCAGGCCAGCACAGTATGGAACGCCTAGCGGACATCAAAGGCGAGCTCATGATGGTCTGGGGCAAGCAGGATCCGCATATCCCCGCCGCAGGCCGCACCACGGTTTACCAGAAGCTGACCGATGCCAGCCTGACATTCACCTGGCACGAGTTCAACGCGAATCACGCCTTTATGCGCGACGAGGGCGAACGCTACGACCCGCAACTTGCAATGACTGGCTACCAGCTAGCGCTACAATTATTCGGCAGAAAACTATAGGCTTAGGAATGGCCTGTGGTTAGTGAGTTTAAACGGGCCATTATCGTCGTTAAGAGTACTGTCATTTTTTAACTGCAAACTGCGCATTCCCTTACCTTTGATTCACGCCGATGGTAATATTAGAAGCTTGACAAACCCTTCAATTCCTTAACAGAAATCAATCATCATGAGCACAAGCAGCGCAGACATTGGCCTTGTTGGCCTGGCAGTAATGGGGCAAAACCTCGCACTCAACATCGCAGACCACGGCTACACCATTGCCGTATTCAACCGTAACCCGGAAAAAACCCGCGAATTCATCGCCGAATGCAAATCCAGTGAGCCATCGCATGCACGTGTCATCGGCTATGAGGACCTGCCAAGTTTCGTTCTAAGCATCAAGCGCCCGCGTAAGATCGTGCTGCTGGTCAAAGCAGGCAGCGCAACTGACGTTACCATCAATGCACTGGTACCATTTCTGGAAGAAGGCGACATCATTATTGATGGCGGTAACTCCTTATGGACAGATACCATCCGTCGTGAAAAAGAACTGCGTGCCAAGGGACTGGAATTCATCGGCTCTGGCGTCTCCGGTGGTGAAACTGGCGCTCGTTTTGGCCCTTCACTCATGCCCAGCGGCACCCGTAAGGCATGGGCTTCACTTGAGCCTATCTGGCGCGACATCGCCGCCAAGGTAGATGCCAAGACTGGCCAACCACTCGAAGGCGCGACTCCAGGCAAGCCAATCGAGGGCGGTTTCTCCTGTACCGAATATATCGGGCCTGATGGCGCAGGCCACTATGTAAAAATGGTGCATAACGGTATTGAATACATCGATATGCAGCTTATCTGCGAAGCCTACTGGCTGATGAAAAACCTGCTGGGTATGCAGGCGAATGAAATCGGCAAGGTATTCGAAGAATGGAACAAGGGCGAGCTATCCAGCTACCTGATCGAAATCACCGGTGATATCCTGCAACAAAAAGACCCTATGGGTCCTGGCTTCCTGGTCGATAAGATCATGGATACCGCAGGCCAAAAAGGTACCGGCCAATGGACCGCTGCCAACGCCCTTGAGCTGGGCGCACCTGCCAATGCGATTGCAGCTGCCGTTTATGCACGTGCGCTTTCGAGCGTGAAAGATGAACGTGTTGAAGCTAGCAAAATCCTCAAAGGCCCCGCTATCGTTCAGGAGTCAGACAAAAAAGCGATTATCGAAGCGATCAAGAATGCACTGTACTGCTCCAAGATTTGCGCTTACGCACAAGGCTTCCAACTCATCGACAAGGCACAAGTAGCCTACAACTGGAAACTGAATTTTGGCGAAATCGCCCAGATCTGGCGTGGTGGTTGCATCATCCGCGCACGTTTCCTGCAGAAGATCACCGATGCTTATGCATTAAATTCCCGTCTCAAGAACCTGATGCTGGACCCATACTTTACCAACGCGATGAACGAAGGCCAGGCTGGCTGGCGCAAAGTAATTGCCCTGGCAGTTACCAACGGTATTCCGGCACAAGGCTTTAGCGCGGCACTGGCTTATTACGATGGCTACCGCAGTGCAGTTTTGCCAGCCAATCTGCTACAGGCCCAACGCGATTTCTTTGGTGCACATACCTATGAACGTGTTGATCAGCCACGTGGCAAGTTTTTCCACATTGACTGGCCTACAGCAGAGCGTGAGCAGATTGAGATTTAGTCAGTAAAATTATGAGGGGCGGGTCGATGACCCGCCTTTTTCATTTATGGGTTAGAGTGATTACTCGACTTAAATATGACTTAGTTAAAGTCGCAAGGGAATAAATGTTATGAATGAACAATCCAAATTACGCTGGGGCATCCTTGGCGCAGCCCGTGTTAACGAACGCTTGCTACCAGCCATCGCCGAAGCACCCAACTCCGAATTGATCGCTATCGCCAGCCGCCGTCCCGGGGCTGCAGCAGAGACCCTACAAAAATACGCTCCCAAGTTGTCAGGTGTTACGACTTACGACAACCTTGAAGCCTTGATTAATGACGACAGGGTACAGGCGATCTACCTGCCTCTATCTAACCATGAACATGCCCAATGGGCATTGCGTGCTATCGAGAGTGGTAAGCATGTGCTGATTGAAAAACCCATGGCGCTGGCTGTTGCAGATATCGACGCCATAGAAGCCGCTGCAAAAAAACACAAAGTGCTTGTGATGGAAGGCTTTATGTACCGCTTTCATCCGCAGTTTGCGCGTTCGCAGGAAATCATACGCTCCGGCATCATAGGCGACATTAAGCACGTTCGCGCTAGTTACTCGTTCATTATGCGCCCGGCCAGAATGTATCGATTAGCCAATGATGTCGGCCTTGGTGGTGGTGCCATGTGGGATATTGGGCCTTATGCCATGCACTCATTGCGCATGTGCTTTGGCAGTGAACCGCTGGCAGTAACCGCCATGGCCAAATATGCTGAAAGTGGTGCAGATATCTCTACCAGCGGCATTCTGGATTTTGGTGATGGCAAGCGTGGTCACTTTGATATCAGCTTTGAATGTTCACGTCGTTCCGAGTACGAAGTTACCGGCTCCAAAGGCGGCTTTAAATGCCATACAGTCTGGCAATTACCACCAAGTGATGTGCCAGTCATCTCATGGTGGACAGAGGATGGCCGCTATTGGGAAGAAAAGCTGCCTGCCAGCAATCACTTCAATCTGGAGATTGAGCATTTCAGTGACTGCGTCTTGTCAGGCAAAGCGCCATTGCTAAGCCTTGCTGATGCACGCGGCAATTGCCGGGCTATCGTGGCAACCATGCAATCGGCCGCTGAGGGCCGTACTGTCAAGTTAGCTTAATAAGCAAGCTCTTATAGACAAATAAAAACCCGGTTAAACCGGGTTTTTATTTGTACAGAATTAATCCTTGGCAGCGCGCTTACGCTCGTGTTCGAGTAAGAAGCGCTTGCGGATACGAATCGATTTTGGTGTCAACTCTACCAGTTCGTCGTCGTCAATAAACTCCACCGCAGACTCCAACGTCAACTGTACCGCCGGCACCAGACGAACTGCTTCATCAGTACCTGAAGCACGTACGTTGGTAAGTTGTTTACCCTTAACCGGATTTACGATCAGGTCGTTATCACGACTATGGATACCAATCACCATACCTTCATATAGCTTATCGCCAGGAACAGCAAACATACGGCCGCGATCTTGTAGTTTCCATAAAGCATATGCCACAGCTTCACCATGCTCGGCAGAGATCAGTACGCCGTTACGGCGACCCGGCATATCTGGCTTAACTGGCGCATACTCGTCAAATATATGTGCCATGAGGCCAGTGCCACGGGTCATGGTCAGGAATTCATTCTGCAGGCCGATCAGGCCACGTGCTGGAATCCGATACTCGAGGCGGGTACGGCCATTGCCATCTGATTCCATATTGGTCAGCTCGCCACGGCGACGCCCAAGTTCTTCCATTACCGCGCCCTGGGTGTCATCTTCCAGGTCCACGGTAAGGATTTCATAAGGCTCGCACCTCTCGCCATTGATTTCACGATAAACCACACGCGGCTTGCCAACAGCCAATTCAAAACCTTCACGACGCATGTTTTCCAGCAGAATGGTGAGGTGTAATTCACCTCGGCCGGAGACACGGAATACATCAGCATCCTGTGTGTCTTCAACACGCAGGGCAACATTAACCAGTAGTTCTTTGGTTAGCCGATCGCGAATCTGGCGGCTGGTAACAAACTTACCTTCGGTGCCGGCAAGTGGTGAAGAGTTAACCATAAAGTCCATGGTCAAGGTCGGCTCATCGACACCAAGATGCGGCAGGCCTACGGGATTGTCGCGGTCGGTAATAGTGAAGCCAATACCGATTTCATCCAACCCTGAAATAATCACGATATCACCGGCTTCGGCATCATCCACCGGCACACGTTCAAGCCCCTGAAAGCCAAGTACCTGATTGATACGCCCCTGCCCCATTAACTTATCACCGTTCATGATCGCGACGTTCTGGCCGGTTTTGATGCGGCCATTACGTACACGACCAACGCCCAGGCGGCCGGTATAGCTGGAATAATCGAGTGCAGAGAGTTGCAACTGCAGTGGTGCGTTGCTATCGCCCTTAGGCGGCTCTACATGCTTGAGGATGGTTTCAAAGAGAGGACGCATGTTCTCGGATGGGGTCTTCATGTCCAGGGTGGCATAGCCATTCAGCGCAGAAGCATAGACCACAGGGAAATCCAGCTGCTCATCGGTCGCACCAAGGTTAGCGAACAAGTCGAACGTGTGGTTGATCACCCAGTCGGTACGTGCGCCCGGACGATCCACCTTGTTAATCACGACAATCGGCTTCAAGCCAAGTGCGAGCGCCTTCTTGGTAACAAAGCGGGTTTGCGGCATCGGGCCTTCTACAGCATCAACCAGCAGTACCACACCATCCACCATGCCCAGTACACGCTCCACCTCGCCACCAAAGTCTGCATGGCCAGGGGTATCAACAATATTGATGTGCGTACCTTCAAAATTGACGGCAGTATTCTTGGCAAGAATAGTAATGCCACGCTCTTTTTCCAGATCATTAGAATCCATCACCCGCTCGGTGACTGCCTGGTGTGAGGCAAAGGTACCAGCTTGCTGCAACAGCTTATCCACCATGGTGGTTTTGCCGTGGTCAACGTGGGCGATAATGGCGACATTACGTAAATTGCGTGACATGTGATCTTTCGAGCTGATTCATTGAAAGGGCGCGATTCTATCACATAAGCCATTAAAGTATTTCGATAAATCCTTTGACAATTCAGATTGAGTGCGTATACTGCGCGGCAGATTCAGTCGTTGCCGTATTAATACAGCAGATTGATGATTCATCGCCCTAGCCTCTCGAAGCCCGTTGATATTTTGTGGCTCTCTTGCATTTGTTACTGGTTAGTGGCTATGCCCGTGCGCCAGTAATAAAAATGCTTCTTACAGTTGTATTTAAGTATTTTGCGCTTTTTTGTCTTTGCGACATCATTGCGTCTGCTTGCGCCCTTTTAGCTATAAATAAGGGAAACTCCGTGTCTTTTGAAAATCTGAATTTAAATCCAGCCATTCTGCGTGCTATCGAAGAATCTGGCTATACCACCGCTACTCCTATCCAGGAACAAGCGATTCCTGAAATCCTGGCTGGCCACGACTTGATGGCCTCTGCCCAAACCGGCACCGGCAAAACTGCCGCCTTCGCGCTGCCTGCATTAAATCTGCTGGCAACCCCGCACCCATCCAAGAGCCGCGGCCCACGTATACTGGTACTGGTACCGACACGTGAACTCGCAGCGCAAGTGAACGAAGCTGCGCGCAAATACGGTAAGTTTATCCGTGCCCGTACAGTCAGTATCGTTGGCGGCATGCCTTATCCGCTGCAAAACAAGCTGCTGTCGCAGCCTCTAGATATACTGGTGGCAACTCCTGGCCGCCTGCTGGATCACATGGAACGCGGCCGTATTGATATGTCACGTTTACAAATGCTGATTCTGGATGAAGCCGACCGTATGCTGGACATGGGCTTCATGCCTGATGTCGAACGTATCTGTAACGCTTTGCCTGCTGAACGCCAGACCTTGCTGTTCTCAGCAACACTGGATGGCAACATTGGTAATATTGCCCGCCAGATTCTGCGTAACCCTAAAACTATTCAAATCGCCACTCAAAAAGAAAAACACGCCAATATCGAACAGCGCCTGCACTTTGTTGACGATATGACCCATAAGAACAAATTATTGGAACATCTGCTAATCGCGCCTGAAGTTAACCAAGTCATCGTATTCACTTCAACTAAGCGCCATGCGGACCTGCTGGCTGAAGACTTGTACGCTGCCGGTCACAAAACCGCGGCACTGCATGGCGACATGACCCAAGGCGCACGTAACCGTACACTGACCAAACTGCGTCATGGCGATGTCAAGGTGCTGGTGGCCACTGATGTTGCTGCGCGCGGTATCGACGTAGCTGGTATCTCACATGTCATCAACTATGATTTACCTAAATTCGCTGAAGATTACGTACACCGCATTGGCCGTACCGGCCGCGCTGGTGCAACTGGCATTGCCGTATCATTCGCATCGCATATGGATCGCCACCAAGTCCGTAAGATCGAGCAATTTACTGGTCAACGTATCGAAGCCAGCGTGATTGCGGGTTTTGAGCCTAAGCGCCCCGCACCGAGAACTGATCGCCCAGCAGGAGATCGTCCGCGTGGCCGCTCCAACTCAAATGGTGGCGGCTATGCCGGCAATCGTGGGCAAGGCGCTGGAAATGGCTTCAAGCCTCGCGAGCAGGCTGCCGGTTCCGGCTATCGTGGTAACGATGCTAATCGCCCAGCCGCTGGCCGTACTGACGGCAACCGCAATGATGCAAACCGTGGCGGCAATACCCGTAACGATGCTAATCGCGGCAGTGCTAAATTTGGCGGCTCTAAATTTGATGGTCCAAAGCGCAGTGAAAATAGCGCCAGACGTCCTAGAACCTTCGCTTAATGAGTGAGAGTCAACCAACATTGAGTACTGACACCATTAGCTTTGCCTCCCTCAATCTGGCGCCGGAAATTCTTAAAGCGCTGGAAGAGTTTGGCTATACTACACCGACCCCTATACAGGCACAGGCTATTCCTGTTGCCTTGGCAGGCCGCGACTTGATGGCAGGCGCGCAGACCGGTACCGGCAAAACCGCTGCCTTTGCCTTGCCCACGCTACAGAAACTATTACCGCAGGCAAGCAGCAGCGCTTCGCCAGCACGCCATCCGGTGCGTGCGTTGATCCTGACACCGACCCGGGAACTTGCAATACAGGTGGAAGAAAGCTTCAAGGTCTATGCCAAACACACGCCACTGCGCTCGTTGGTAGTATTTGGTGGTGTTGATATCAAGACGCAAACTCCGAGCCTCATGCGCGGGGTAGAAGTACTTGTTGCAACACCTGGACGCCTGCTTGACCATGTTGAGCAGCGCACGGTTCAGCTTGGACAGGTGCAGGTATTGGTTTTGGATGAAGCAGACCGCATGCTGGATATGGGTTTCATGCCAGATCTTAAGCGCATTCTGGCCTTGTTGCCCAAACAACGGCAAAACCTCATGTTTTCGGCCACATTCTCAAATGACATTAAAAAGTTATCTGAAGACTTTCTGACAAACCCGGTACTGATTGAAGTTGCACGCAGCAATGCCGCCGCTGAAAATGTTACACAAAAAGTTCATTTGGTTGCGCAATCTGACAAACATGCCCTACTAGCAGAGATATTACGTGGTAGTGATGCCGGCCAGGTGCTTGTGTTTACCAAAACGAAATTGACTGCCAGCCGCCTTGCGCGTCAACTCCAACGAGATGGTATTGCGGCCGATGCAATCCATGGCGACAAAAGTCAGAAAGAACGCATGGAAGCCCTGGAAGCTTTCAAGCAAGGCAAGGTAACTGTTCTGGTTGCTACTGATGTCGCCGCACGCGGCCTCGATATTGACCAATTGCCCATGGTAATCAACTACGAGATTCCTAGTGCGCCTGAAGACTACGTGCACCGGATTGGCCGTACTGGCCGTGCTGGGGCTTCGGGCATTGCAATATCACTGGTATCGCCGGAAGAAGAAAAATATCTGAAAGAAATCGAAAAGCTTATCAAGCGCGAGATTCCAAAAGAGAATTCATTTGTAGCAGATAAGCCAGTACGCGCACCGCGCGCAGAGCATCACGAAAGAGCCGGTGTACCTCGAGCCGCCGCACCTAAAAAGAAGAGCAGCGACCCTTGGTTTGATAAACCTTATGAGCCTTCAAATGACAGTATTATTAGCACACCTCCCAACAGACCTAGCGGCAAACCTAAAACTGAAATTGCCGCATTGCTAGGCGGGTTAAGACGTCAAAGCTAGATCAATCTAAGCACCAAGAAATTAACAAAACGGGGTATTTACCTCGTTTTTTATTGGCCGCAAGATTGCTACCGATTCCGCATAAAATCTGCAACAGCCCACAGCTGTTCTGCGAGCTTAGTCAACAGAGGCTCCTCAATAGCTAGTTCATGCATTGCTTTTACCATGCAATACATCCATTGATCGCGCTCCGATTCTGCGATGGTAAATGGCATATGTCGACGGCGCAAAAAAGGATGCCCGTAACGCTCGATATACAACTGCGGGCCGCCAGTCCAGCCGGTGAGGAACATGAACAGTTTTTCACGTGATGATGTAAGGTCTGCTGGATGCATAGCGCGAATGCCTGCAGCTTTGGGGTCGGTATCCATCACATCGTAGAAGCGCTCTACCAGCTCACGCACCTTCTCCGTGCCACCCAGCAATTCATAAAAGGTAGCACGGTTACTGCCCGGCTCTCCAATTTTATCCAGCATTAGACTGCTACCGGTTTGACCAAACTGGCTGCGAGCTTAGCTCGTTTGCGTGCCTCTTCCACATTTTTACCTGTAGCCAGCGCAACTCCCATGCGGCGACGCACAAAGGACTCTGGCTTACCAAATAGCCGAATATCAGAGTCAGGCACGGCAAGTGCAGCTTCCAGCCCTTCAAACACCAAGTTCTTAGTCTCAGCTCCGCCATAAATGACGGCACTGGCAGCAGGGTCCCGTAAAGCAACATTCACGGGCAACCCAAGGATGGCACGGGCATGCAGGTCAAATTCACTAAATCGCTGACTAGCCATGGTCACCATGCCGGTATCATGCGGGCGCGGGCTGACTTCAGAGAACCAAACCTGTTCATCCTTGACGAATAACTCAACACCAAATAACCCTAATCCTCCCAAGCTATCGGTCACTGCTTTTGCTATCTGCTGGGCGCGCTCCAGTGCCTTAGGTTTCATGGCTTGTGGCTGCCAGCTTTCAACATAGTCACCCTTGACCTGTAAATGGCCAATAGGCTCGCAAAATTGCGTCTCTATCTCGCCTTTGCCATTTTTGGCACGTACTGTCAGCAAGGTAATCTCGTAATCAAAATCAATCTGGCCTTCCACAATGACCACTCCTTGATTAACCCGGCCGCCAGTCGCCGCATAATCCCAGGCAGCCTGCACCTCGCTCGCATTTGTGATACGCGATTGACCTTTACCTGATGAAGACATCGTGGGTTTGATAAAGCAAGGGTATCCAATGCCATTGTCAATTGCGGCCTGCAATGCAGCGCAACTGTTAGCAAAAGCATAGGGGGAAGTTGGTAGTTTGAGCTCTTCAGCAGCCAGACGACGTATACCTTCACGGTTCATCGTCAGCTGTACAGCCTTCACCGTAGGGATAACTTGAGCAAGCCCTTGCTGTTCAATCTCGGCCAGGGTGGCTGTATTCAGCGCCTCAATCTCTGGTACGACAAGGTGCGGTTTTTCCTGTTCAACCAGCTTGCGCAGTGCAACCCCATCAGTCATATCAATCACATATGCACGATGAGCAACTTGATGGCCAGGCGCATTGGCATAGCGATCCACAGCGATTACTTCAACACCCAATCGCTGCAGGGCAATGATGACCTCTTTACCTAATTCGCCACTGCCCAACAACATGACGCGAGTAGCAGATGAGGTCAATGGGGTACCGATTTTCATGAAAAACTCCGATGCTTTGATTGGTCAAAATAATAGCATGGCAGTGCCAGTTCAGAGACGGGCAAACTCTGTATTGGAAACAATTCGGTATAGCTGATTAAATTTCTTGCTCGAGCTGCAGATGAATTATGACTGTATCCAATTAGAGACAATTACAGATGCGATTATTGACGATGAGCCAAGAACAATATACCAACATATTGATTATAAATAACTTAAATTATTGGCCCATCTCTTGCAATGATTAGTTTATGGCAATTGTTCTAAACATATATTGCCAACGAAATCGTACAGGGGAGGAACAATATGACTATAAGCAAATATTTATTTCTGACTTTAATTGTAATCGGATCATTAACTTACTCTTCAAAAATCCCAGCGCAATATGAAAGTGCCGCTATGGGCGCTACGATTGGTGCGGTTGCTGGTGCAATTTTGACTAGCTGTTCACCGATAGGCTTGCTAGGTGGTCTTACCGTGGGCGGCTTGATTGGTCATCGGATGGAGAGTAGTGCGGCATCGAATGACTAAGTCTCTTTTTGGAGACGCGTAATTAATTGATTTTTATATAGATTCCAATACTAACCTAAAAAGTGTCTGCCTATGGAGACACAAGCGGTCAGTTACCACTTTTGTATAGCGTTGTGTTCTGCAAACTAATGATACCGTGCTTTTCCATGCGGTAACGCATCGCCATGCGCGTGATACCGAGATAACGGGCAGCCCGCGAAACATTGTTGCTGCTCTGTTTCAGCGCATTCTCAATCAGTATTCTTTCGGCTTTATCCAAAGTGACATGCGCCGTATTAGAGGTGAATTCAGATGCATCTAGCGCGCGAATCGGCAAAGCAAGGTCTTCTGCAGATACCATCTCCCCCAAACCCAGCATGACCGCACGACTGACCAGATGACGTAATTCACGTACATTTCCAGGCCAGTTATAACTTGTCAGGAACTCTTCAGCCTGCTGAGTAAAAGAACGACTTTGCAGCCCATATTTTCTCTGGGTCTGCTCTGCAAAATGCCGCGCCAATAATAAAATATCGTTCCCGCGTTCGCGCAATGGCGGGATAATAATATTGAGTACATTCAGGCGATAGTACAAATCTGACCGGAAACGCCCATCGAGTGTCATCTGGTGGAGGTCTCGATTGGTCGCTGCGACAAATCTTGCTGGTACTGGGCGTTCCTTGGTGGAGCCTAGTCGACGTACTACCCTGCGTTCCAATACATTCAGTAGTTTGGCCTGCAGGCCAAGTGGCATCTCACCAATCTCATCGAGAAACAACGTGCCATCTTCTGCTGCCTCGATTAGGCCGCAACGCGACCCCTGTGCACTAGTGAAAGCACCTTTTTCATGGCCAAACAATTCACTCTCGATAAGCTCAGTAGGTAATGAGGCACAATCCACATGAATAAAAGGCCGGCTGCTGTTAGCACATGAAAGATGCAACAGGCGAGCTACCACATCCTTGCCAGTCCCGGTTTCGCCATTAATCAATACGGTAGGAAGAGTCGCATCTGCTATCGCGGAGAGTTGCGCGATACGCTCAATTTGCGCACGAACGCTCTGAATCGCATGGCTTTCACCTATCAATGACACGCCTTCCACGGCATGGCTATTACGCTGGCGCGAGTGATCCAGCTGGTTCTTCAGCATATTGGAGCTTTCTGCTTTTTGCATTACCAGCAAAAGCTCTTCCAGATCCACCGGCTTTTTCAGGTAGTCGATCGCGCCTTGCTTGATTGCATTGACCGCATCGCTGATCTCACCATAAGCGGTCATAACAATCACCGCCATATTTTTTGCAACCAGCTCAGAAAGCAAATCAAGCCCATTTCCATCCGGCAAGCGCATATCCAGCAGCACCATGTCCGGCATGAACTGGTTTACAAGCGCACGACCATCTGCAATCGTTCCAGCATACTCACATTCATAGCCTGCTTGCTGCATTCGCTTGACCACGGCCCGTGCAAACAGGGCCTCATCTTCAACCACTAACAGCCTGATAGCTGTATTGGTTATCAAATGTGATTTTCCCGTCCTAGGCCCTAGCATCAGTCATGCTCTAATCGTTATCAGTCTTGCCAACGCTACCCTTGGGTTTACCAAATTCATAAGTCACACCTACCCAGCCAGCGAGAGGTGCAGCAGGTGAGCGGAACTGCTCAGCCGCATCGCCATTGAAAATATTATCCCCGAGCACGCCAAAGGTCGCATACTTCTTGTCAAACAAGTTATTCACCTTGGCAAAAAGCTTCCAGTTATCGTTAACGCTGTAGTGCGTGTCCAGATTGACTACCGCGTATCCCGGAACTTTGCCATTTATGTCCTGATTGTTTTCATCCCCACGGGCATACTGGCCAGCGGCTGCGACGACATTACTACCAACCGTCCATGCTGGCGTGACATCATATGCTAGACGTATTTTGAGCGTCTGACGGGCAATACCCGGTATTCTGTCGCCTTTCGACACATTGATATTGCCTGCGCCGTCAGCAGAGCTATTGCTAGGTGAACCAACCAGAAAACTTGATTGGAAAGTAGCATCTACAAAACCATAATTCGCGGCCAGGCTCCAGCGTTCAAACTTACCATTCAAGCCAAGCTCTATACCCCGGCGACGGGTCTGACCAACATTTTTGAAGAAACCAAAACCTGAAGCATTACTGGCGATGAACTGTATGTCGTTATCGCTTTCCGTGTTGTAGACCCCCACGTTCCAGTTAACATTCTGATTCAATTTACCACGTGCACCACCCTCCCAGGTTTTGGCTATCACTTGCTTCAAGGCAGGGTCGGCAGCGAATGCATTAGGCAACGCACAAGGCCTATTTTCATCTGCGCATGATAGTTCCACTGGGGTGGCAGCGCGGGTACCTTCGTTATAGCCACCATAGAAACCAAGAGTCCGACTTGGGTTGAAGTTAAGCCCGATAGCCGGATTGAAGCGGTTATAGATATGGTTACCACTCAGGTTTGAGTCAGTCGGCACCAGCGTATCATCATGACTGAATCCCGATAACCGGATTCTTGCCACGTTATAACGGCCAGACAAGGTCAGATGCAGTTTTTCAGCTAACGAGTAAGTATCGGTTGCATACAAGCCATAGTAGTCATTGCGGGCATTCAGCCTGACAAAAGCAGATGCTGGCAAGCCCGGTTCGGTGACGGTTTTCCTGCCGACCACATCCGCTAAAAATGAATCACTGGTGAAATCAGTGCGGCCAAAATCTGCGCTAAAGCCTGTAGTGAACTGGTTTTTATGTCCGAACATATCCGCCAGTAACGTTAATTGTGCCGTCCCACCAAAGCCATCCTGATCCGTATTGCTCGAAATATTGGCGGCATCACCTGGAAGCAGTCCATCAGCATTACTGTTGAAGCCATCAGTGCGATTCTTGCGATAGTAGATATTGCCGGCAACCAGTTTGTCATCGGTGATGAAATGGCTGCCCTTCAAGTTAACCATCACCATCTGGTTTCCGATGGAATCGGGGTAGGTATAAGCCGTCTCTGGTTTATTCAGCATAGAACGCGGCACTGCTTGCGTCCCTTCGAGAAAGGTATCTGCCAGCGCCAGTGACAAATCCAGATCACTGGTATCATCCTGCCAGCCGACCTTGCTGAATAGTTGGTCTACCCTACTGCTGGAGTGATCTCGCCAACCGTCTTCTTTAAAGAAGTTACCCGCAACGAAGTAATCCAGGTTTTTCTCAGCGTCAGCACCGCCCGTTTCAAACTCGAATGCGCGTCTCCCCCAGGAGCCGCCATAGGCTGTAGCAGAAACGCCCGGAAACTCCGTCCCGCTCTTGGTGTGCACTGACAAGGCGCCACCTAGGGTATTAAGACCGAACAAGGGGTTAGAGCCTGGGATCAGGTTAATATTGGCAATCGCATTAGCGGGAATCAAATCCCAATTTACAACATCGCCGAATGCCTCATTCACGCGGACACCATCAACAAACACTGAAAGACCCTGTGGCGTACCTAGTAGCGGTGATGCGGTAAACCCACGAAATGAAACATCAGCTTGGTAAGGGTTTGCCACGGTGTTACTGGTATTCACAGACCCCAAATTATTATCAAGAAACTCCGAGACATCGAGCGACTTCTGTTGTGAAATATCCTTGGCTGAACCGGTCTGTACGTTAGCCGGTACCTCATTGATCGGGGTGCCTATACTAGGCAATGGCGTCGTACCGACAACCTCAACCTTGCTGGTCTCCAATGCCTCAGCCTTATTCTCTGCATAGGCGAGATGTGGCATCAGAACTGAGCCCAGCATGAGTATCATGTGGCTCTTTTGCATTTTTAATTTACCGTACATTCAATCTCCCGATTCATTGTGATAAGGCATAAGTGATTTGTTGTATCTCAAGTTCTATGCCAGCCACAAAGAAATTATTATCTTTTTGTTTTATATGGTTATTTTACTTAGGTATCTCATTACATAAGTTTACCCGCAAAAATAATGGCTGTCTGTAGCCATATAAACAGGCTAATTACAACCACTTAGATACTTTGTAACAACTGCCTTGGCGGCAGATTAAGAAAACCTCTTATGCCAAGCCATGCAGCAGCAGGCACCAACAAGCTGCTCATGGATAAAGCCACAAACGCTGAAGATGGATTAAATCGATAGCTAATACCAATAACATGAATGCTTACGTAATAAGCAAGTGCACTGGCAGCAACTGTCGCTACGATTGCCGCCAACAAGCCTATGCAGAAGAACTCGGCTAATATGGCTTGCGTTACTTGTAAGCGTGATGCGCCCAATACGCGTAACAATGTAGCTTCACGAACACGCTCTTCACGCGTCGCCACCAAAGCAGCATAAAGCACCGCCAATCCCGCCAACATGCTAAAGCCGAACACATACTCCACTGCATACGTCATCTTATTCATAATGCCTCGGACCTGCTCCATGAGCGAAGCGATATCAATGACGGTGAGATTAGGGAAGCTTTTAATAAGTTGGTTAAGCGGTTCATCATGCCCCAATGGCAAATGAAAACTCGTGATATAGCTAGCAGGGAAGCCATCAAGAACTCCCGGCGGCACCACCGCAAAGAAATTAGCCCGCATACTATCCCACTGTACTTTTCGTAAACTGGTGACAGCAAGCGTTAGCCTAGTTCCGGCGATATCATAGGTCAGCTGGTCGCCAAGCTTGATGCCCAAACTATCCGCCAAGCCTTGCTCTAGCGACAACATGGTCTTGCCGTATTCCTGCTCTGTCCACCAGCGGCCAGCTAATACCTGATTGTCGGCCTGCATTTTCGCAGCCCAGGAAAGGTTGAATTCGCGCTCGGCGAGACGTCGCGCCCTATCATCCAGATACTTCTCTGCATTCAATGGTTGTCCATTCACGGCAACGAGCCGACCACGTACCATCGGAAATACATCTGCACTCACTAACCCGGTTTGCGTAAAGAATGTCTTAACCCCGGAGATCTGGTTTGGTTGGATATTGATGATAAAACGGTTAGGGGCATCAAGCGGCAATGAAGCCTGCCAGCTCTGAATAAGGTCTCCGCGCACAAAAGCCAGCAACATCAAGGCCATCAGGCCCATACTAAAACCAACTACCTGTGCAATAACCATCCCGGGGCGACGCTTAAGATTTGCAAGACCTAGCCTCCATGCACCACTATTATGTTCAGGCAAACGATGTAAAACCCGACCAGCCACATAGACTAGTAACCCTGTAACTAGTAGAAGCCCTAAAAACGCCATCAAAGTAACGCCGCCCAACCGGATATTACCCGCTTGCCACATCACCAGTGCAGCCATAACAGCGAATGCGGGTACATAACTCAACCAGCTTCTGATATCCAGGTCGCCCAGGTCGCGGCGTAATATTCGCAAGGCCGGCACATCACTCAAACGTAACAATTGTGGCCAAATTACAGCTAGCATTGTGACGAACCCCACCAGCAAACCACTCGCGGCAGGTAGCCAGCTTGGGTTTGGCAGTGTCTCTAAAAATAGCTTACCTGCCAGCTTCGCCAAACCAGCCTGTGCAGCCAGACCCAGCAAGCAGCCTAGTGCGCTCCCAGCGAGTCCCAGCAATATAGTCTGGAGCAGGAGGATTTGCGTTATGAGCTGCTTAGAGGCTCCGAAGCATCGCATCAACGCATAACTATCAAGGCTGCGTTGCACATAAGGAAGATTGGCCAGAAACATTGCTACCATGGCCAGAATCACACTAACCATGGCAGACAAGCCCAAGAATTGCTGGGATTTTTCTAATGCACTTTTCATCTCGGGGCGTGCAGAGCGCACATCTTCTAAACGCTCACCTCTGACGAGTTGTGATTTTGCCCAAATTGAGTAGCTATCGATGGATTTAGCATCTGCTGCAACCAGCAGCTGATATCTGATGCGACTACCAAGCTGTATCAGTTTGGTCGAGGGCACATCGGCAGCATTCATGAGTAACCGCGGAGCAATGTTGAACATATCGCCGCCTCGCGATGGCTCACGCTGGAGAATGGCAGCGACCCGCAATTTTCGTTCACCGACCTCTATCTCATCCCCAACCTTGAGTGCTAGAAGACTGGAAAGCCTGGGTTCAATCCATACAGTACCTGGCAAAGGGATAGTTTTGGCCAACATGCCGCCACCTATCACCTGACTGGAGATTGTTAACTCCCCTCGCAACGGGAACCCAGCGCTAACTGCCTTGATTTCCGCCAGATGACTAAGTTCGCCTTGCACCACCATACTGGGGAATTCCATGGTGCTAGTGCTGTGCAAACCGCGCTGCTGTGCTTGCTGAATATACTTCCCAGGCAAGGCATGGTCGGCAGATAACACCGCATCTGCCCCCAGCAACAAGCTACCCTGCCTAACCAGGGCAGATTCTATGCGTTCGGTAAAGAAACCTACCGTAGTAGTAGCGGCAACAGCCAGTATCAATGCCATCAACAGCACCCGTACCTCACCAGAGGCCCAATGACTGCGTAGCTGACGCAACGCGATAGCCATCGCAATCATGGCGTAGTTATCTCACTATCATGCAAATGGCCATCTTGTAGTCGCAGTACTCGCTGGCAGTTGCCGGCAAGGGCGGTATCATGCGTCACTAATATCAGCGTGGTATCCAGCTCAGCATTGAGGCTGAACAGCAGCTCAATAATGCGTTGTCCCGTAGCTGCATCCAGATTACCGGTGGGCTCATCAGCAAACAGGATGGATGGCTTGGGTGCAAAAGCACGAGCAATCGCTACACGTTGTTGTTCGCCCCCGGATAGCTGCCTTGGGTAGTGTGTTATTCGTTGCTCCAGCCCTACTCTGGCGAGTGCTGCCAGTGCTAACTTATTGGCGTCCGCCCTGCCTGCCAGTTGCAGCGGCAACATGACATTCTCCAGGGCGGTTAGCGATGGCAGCAATTGGAATGACTGGAAAACAAAGCCCATGCTTTTGCCACGCAAAGCTGCACGCCCATCCTCATCAAGCATGCCGATATCCTGGCCGTTAATCAGCACTTTCCCACTAGTTGGGGTGTCCAACCCTGCCAGTAAGCCGAGTAATGTCGATTTGCCAGAACCAGAACTACCAACGATAGCGAGCCGTTCTCCATTTGGGACGGCCAGGTTCAAATCTGACAATATCGTTAGCATGTTCTCGCTACTGCTAATATGCTTATTGAGTTGCAACGCTTCAACAACTAAAGGTCTACTCATTCAATGTTATTCCGCTTATTGTTAATAATGGTGCTAAATGGCTTTTGTTATTCAGCTTTAGCCGCCCCTACTATCCTGGTTTATGGCGATAGTCTCTCAGCGGCTTACGGCATCCCTCGTGACCAAGGCTGGGTAAACTTGCTACAGCAGCGCCTGCAAGAACAGGGGTTGACGCATCAAGTGATCAACGCCAGCATCAGCGGGGAAACCACGAGTGGCGGCTTAAGTCGTATGGACAATACACTCAGGCAATATAAACCTGATTTTGTTCTACTAGAACTAGGTGCCAATGATGGTTTACGCGGATTGCCTGTCACCGAGATGCAACACAACCTAGCCACCATGATTGAAGCCTGCCAGAAAATTAAGGCCCACGTGATGCTGATAGGCATCATGATTCCACCAAACTATGGGCCGCGCTATACGCATGAATTCACTGATAGCTATCCCGCGCTAGCCCAACGTTATAAGTTACCGCTACTGCCTTTCCTGCTAGACGGAGTGGCAGGAAAACCTGAACTGACCCAGGATGACGGACTACATCCAACAGCGGCAGCGCAGGCGCAAGTGCTGGATAACGTATGGAAAGTGCTAAGCCCAGAACTCACAAAAGATGGCAAAGTCACCCGGTAAATAATCGTGCTTAGCTGGCCTGCCAGCTAATGACCAGCCCAATTTCATCAGGCCCGGCCTGTAAACTCCAGGCGACGCCAATACCGGGCACTACGGCCAATACATCATCCGAGTAAACTAGAGGCAAACGTTCACGCTGCCAAGGTGGGATATTGGCTTCCTGCAACAGATGCTTGAGGGTACGGGTTGGCTTACTAAGCTCCGGTTTGAAGCGTTCACCGCCCAGTCTGTGCGAGATTCGTAATTTATTGATCCCCAACCGTTCCATAGCCAGGCCCTGACCTTTTGCACGCTCGAAAAGCAGTCGGCTATGGTCAGGTAGATGCAACTCGGCCTCGCCTTGCCACACCATTGCAATAGGCAAATCAATTGCATTGAATTCTACGTAAGCAAATTCGCGGTATCGCCGTAGCCACACACCATTTGCGCTATCCACTGCAATCTTGATGCTTGCATCGTTCCTAGCACTTAATAATTGGCGCAACATCTCCTGTAACCGCTGCGCTGTGGGCAGGTTTTGGCGATGACTAGTCAGCCACCATCGTAACAAGTTTCGCGCCCTTGCCTCTGACAAGCTGGCTAGCCCTGCCACAGAGAGCTGGCCTTCCTTGACATAATTTAGCGCATCAATTTCTGCCAGCTCATCCAGTAGCCAGGAAGCTTCGGCAATGTGACTGGCAGATCTTGCCAATGTCTGTTTGGCAGCAGGAAAACGTTGCTCAATGACGGGCAAGACCTGATGACGACAATAGTTGCGGTCATAACTCAGGTTTTCATTACTCTCGTCTTCTATCCAGTGCAGATTCTTCTGTTTGGCAAACGCCAGTAATTCAGACCGCGGGATATCCAGTAAAGGGCGAAGTAATCGGCGATTTTCATCATGCATTGCCATGGCGGATAACCCCTTGGCACCAGAACCGCGTAACAATTGCAGAAGCAGTGTTTCGGCCTGATCGTCCTCATGATGCGCTAATACGATATAGTCAGCGGGGTCAGCATATAAAGCCTGATATCGCACACTACGAGCTGCAGCCTCGATACCCGTGCCTCTATCATTAGCAACCTTGACCTTGCTGATGGACAAGGGCACGTGCAGACTTGCGCAGATGGTCTGGCAGAATTCGGCCCACTCATCCGCATTCGAGCTCAAGCCATGGTGTACGTACATGGCACGTAAAGTAAACCCCAGGGATTTTTGCAGAGATGCAAGTAACTCAAGCAACACTCGCGAATCCAGACCCCCACTGAATGCAAGTAGCAGAGTCTGGTTTGGCTGTAGTATGGGGAGGAGAAAAGCTTCTAAGTGCTGCCTTAGATGAGTTAGAGGTTTCTCGGCCGCATGCGCCGTACGGTGTTGAGTCTGTTTAGGCAAGCGGGCTTTGTCTTCAATGACTGCGACTATTTCAGCGCGACTTCTTTATATTTACCGTAACTCATCAGTCGGTCAAAACGCGCTTCGAGCAAGTTAGGAATAGACTTGACCTGTAGGCGCTGCAACTCATCAGTCAACGCTCGACGCAAGGTTTGCATCATCACTTCCGGGGCACGGTGGGCGCCGCCCATAGGCTCGGCCACAATACGATCAACCAACCCTAGCGTCTTGAGACGGATAGCTGTAATTGCAAGCGTCTCAGCCGCTTCGGAGGCTTTGTCCTGACTTTTCCATAAGATAGAGGCGCAGCCTTCTGGCGAAATGACCGAATAAGTCGAATACTGCAGCATCATCAGGTGATCAACAACACCAAGCGCCAATGCACCGCCTGAGCCACCCTCGCCGATGATGACACCAATGATCGGCGTTTTCAGCTCTGCCATGACGTACAGATTGCGCGCAATCGCCTCTGATTGGCCACGCTCTTCAGCGCCAATACCCGGATAGGCCCCTGGCGTATCGATCAGCGTAATGATCGGCAAGCCGAATTTCTCTGCCATCCGGTAAAGGCGCAGCGCCTTGCGATAACCTTCAGGGCGTGGCATACCAAAATTCCGGTATTGGCGCTCTTTTACATCGCGCCCTTTCTGGTGACCAACCACCATCACAGGCTGGCCTTCAAAGCGGGCAATTCCACCCACAATCGCCGGGTCGTCAGCGAAGGCACGTTCGCCATGCAGCTCTTCAAAATCGGTAAACATGCCTTGAATATAATCAAGGGTATAGGGGCGCTGCGGATGACGCGCCACCTGAGAAATCTGCCAAGCATTGAGCTTACTGTAGATTTCCTTGGTCATGCTCTGGTTTTTTTGCTGCAGACGGTCTATCTCTTCCGAGATATCCAGTGCTGAATCATCCTGCACATAGCGCAGCTCTTCGATCTTGGCTTCGAGTTCGGCGATTGGTTGCTCAAATTCGAGGAAACTTGTTTTCATAATGCTTGCCTTTGAACCTGTTGCCTTAATTATAGAGTATTTTGACATTCTCATCGCTGAGCCAGGTTTTTAACCCTGTCAGCAGCTCATCACGCAGATCAACACGCCACTGATCACTGAGCATCAGTTCTACCCGCGCATCCCCATTGTGATATTCGACTTTTACCGCGCAGCCTGAACGTTCTTCCGCTGAGCCAGATCGACAGTAAGGCGCCAGCAGGTCACGCAATTTAGCCGCATCAGCCTGGCCATTACATGAAATCTTCAGCATGCTCGCGTAAGCACTGCGTGCCGCGGCGAGGTCATACAGACGCCTGGCATTCACACGCAATCCTCCAGAAAAATCATCATTGCTAACGCGCCCTTCGACAATCAGCAACTGGTCTTCCTTGAGTAAGTGTGGGCTCTGGTTCAACAGCTCGCTGCCAACCACGATTTCTATACGTGAAATTGCATCATCCAGCGTGACTATCGCCATCTTGCCGCGCGCAGTCATGCGTATACGGATGCCCATGACTACACCGGCCAGAAGTTGCGGCTGTTCCTGTGGCTTAAGACTAGCCAGGCCGCCGCGCACAAAGGCAGCAATCTCCTTTTGATAGCCCAGGAATGGATGGCCGCTGAAATAGAATCCTAAGGCGGCCTTCTCCTGCTGCAAGCGTTCTTGTTCGCTCCAGGGGGCAACATTGGGAATCACATGGGCAACACTATCGGAAACTTCACCAAACAGACTATTCTGACCACTGGCCGCCCCGCTCTGCTCTGCCGCGCTAATGGCTAGCCCCACACCTGCGAGCAAGGCAGCGCGATTAGGCTCAATCTTGTCAAAAGCGCCCGCACGAATCAGGGACTCAATCACACGGCGATTCACCTTACGTAAATCCAGTCGTCGGCAGAAATCGAACAAATCCTTGAATGGCCCGTCTTCTTCACGCGCTGCCAGGATAATTTCAATCGCCGCCCAACCAGTGCCTTTGACGGCACCCAATCCATAAAGAATCTGCTGGTCGTTAACCGGGCGGAAACGGAATTCACTCTGATTAATATCTGGTGCCAGAACCTCGACCTTATTGGGCGCGCAATCGTCATAAAAAATACGCACGCTATCAGTATTGTTCATGTCCGCAGACATGGTGGCAGCCAGAAACGCTGCCGGATAATGCGTTTTCAGGTAAGCCGTCTGGTAAGCCACCAAAGCATAGGCTGCGGCATGGGATTTATTGAAGCCATAGCCAGCAAACTTCTCCAGCAAGTTGAACAGGTCATCCGCCTGGCGTGCTGATAAGCCATTTTTTTGCGCGCCTTCAAGGAAAATAGCACGCTGCTGCTGCATTTCTTCCGGCTTTTTCTTGCCCATCGCGCGGCGTAACAGATCTGCACCACCAAGACTGTAGCCTGCAACGGCTTGGGCGATCTGCATCACCTGTTCCTGGTAAACGGCTATACCATAGGTCTCGCGCAAGATTTCTTCGGTAGAGGGGTGTGGGTATTCCACGCGTTGCAAACCATGTTTGCGACGGCAGAAATCTGGGATCAGATCCATCGGGCCGGGCCGGTATAGAGCAACCAACGCGATAATGTCCTCAAAGCAATCCGGCTTTGCCTGCTTTAACATATCCTTCATGCCGCGCGACTCGAGCTGGAATACCGCAGTGGTATTGGAGGCCTTGAGCAGGCTGTAGGTTTTTGCGTCGTCCAGCGGCAAAGTTTCAAACGATAGTGCCGGTAGGCCCTGAGCTGCGCGCTGCGCATTCGCGTGGTTCAGCGCCATATCGAGTATGGTTAGCGTACGCAAGCCTAGAAAGTCGAATTTGACCAGACCGACGGCCTCCACATCATCCTTGTCGTACTGGCTGATAATGTTCTCGCCACCCGCCTGGCAATAGATTGGACTGAAATCGGAGATTTTTCCCGGTGAGATTAGCACACCACCGGCATGCATGCCGACGTTACGCGTCAAGCCCTCAAGCCTCAAGGCTAGCTCCAGCAGTTCCTTGACCTCTTCTTCTTTTTCTTGTCGTTCCTTCAGTTGCGGTTCTTTTTCCAGCGCGTCCTTCAGGGTGATGCCCAGCTCAAGCGGAATAAGCTTGGCAATACCATCGACAAAGTTGAAAGGTAGGTCTAGCACGCGCCCAACATCGCGAATCACAGCCTTGGCTGCGAGTGTACCGAAAGTGGCGATCTGGGAAACAGATTCACGGCCGTATTTCTGTTTAACATAATCGATAACGCGGTCACGCCCATCCATGCAGAAGTCGATATCGAAGTCGGGCATGGAAACACGGTCGGGATTGAGGAAGCGCTCAAACAGCAATGCATATTGCAAAGGATCAAGGTCAGTAATGCCTAGGCTATACGCCACGACTGAACCGGCCCCGGAGCCGCGCCCCGGCCCCACTGGTACACCATTGTGTTTGGCCCAGTTAATAAAGTCAGCCACAATCAGGAAGTAGCCGGCAAAGCCCATCTGGATAATAACGTTAGTCTCAAAATCCAGCCTGTCCTCGTATGCTCCACGTTTGGTCGCACGTATCTCGGCATCGGGATAAAGCACTTCCAACCTTTGAGCCAAACCTTGTCGCGCCTGGGCTACCAGATATTCTTCCAGCGTCTCGCCATTGGGGGTGGGGAATTGCGGCAAGTAATTCTTGCCCAGCGTCAGGCTTAAATTACAGCGTTTAGCAATTTCTACACTATTCGCAAGCGCTTCCGGGATGTCAGAAAACAATGCCGCCATCTCAGCCTGAGTCTTGCAGTACTGATCCGGCGTGAAAGTCTTGGGGCGACGACCATCCGCAAGCACATAACCTTCAGCAATGCACACCCGTGCCTCGTGTGCCTTGAAATCTTCAATCTCGATAAACTGTATGGGATGGGTAGCGACTACCGGAATCTGGAAAGCTGCAGCCAGATTCAGGGCACGGCTGATATATAACTCCTGCTGTGCATGGCCCGCGCGTTGCAGCTCTATATAAAAACGTTTGGGAAATAACTCATTCCAGTCTCCAGTCAGCTGTTGCGCCAACCTCGTATTGTCCTGCAGTAGAGCCTGGCCAACATCACCCGCCATCGCCCCGGATAGCAAGATCAGGCCATCAGTACCATCCTCCACAAACCACTGGCGCTTGATTTCGGCTCGACCACGGTACTGATTATTCAGATAAGCGCGGGACAACAGCTCGCAGAGATGAAGATAGCCCGCATGAGATTGGCAGAGTAATAACAGGCGATAAGGTTGGTCACGGTTAACTTCGTTTTCCAACCAGATATCACAGCCAAGCAGAGGTTTGATGCCTTTGCTGCGGGCAGCCTTGTAGAACTTGATTGCACCAAAGAGGTTGCTGAGGTCAGTGAGTGCCAGCGCGGGCATCTGGTCGATTTGTGCACGGCTGACGTAATCGTCGATGCGCACTGTACCATCCACAATCGAGTACTCGCTGTGGCAACGCAGATGAATAAAAGACGGCTGTTGCATATAGCAGGATTTTACCCGATATGGGGATAGTTAGGCGTTACATCAACCCCCGGAATTACTAAAACGGGTGCTTAAATTATTGCTTTGATTTAGCTTGGGTCAGGCCGTAGTAACTGGCTCAGACTTACCCAGTTGCAATGAAATCTCTGCAATTAATTCATCATCTTGTACAGGTTTACCCAAGAAGGCATTGATGCCTAACTCATGGGCAACGGCACGGTGCTTTTCTGCCGTGCGAGAACTAATGACGATCATCGGAATATGCGCCGTACGCTTATCATCACGCACGTTGCGCGCAAAACCGAAGCCATCCATACGAGGCATTTCGATATCGGTCAGAATGATACTCGGCATCACTTCCTGCAGTTTCTGCAGCGCATCCATGCCATCCTTTGCGGTAATGACCAGATAGCCTTCACGTTCCAGCAAGCGCCCCAATACTTTGCGCATGGTAAGAGAGTCATCCACCACCATCACCACCGGCCTGGTATCAACCACTGCCGGGGTAGCGGTGCTGACTTTTACGCTACCTACAGCCAGCACCTCACGATTGGCCAACTGCACAGGATTAATCAACAGCACGATATTACCATCGCCCATTACGGTTGCACCGATAATCCCTGGAACCCGTGCCAATTGAGGGCCAATGGCCTTCATCACCACTTCCTGGTTGCTGATAATTTCATCTACGTGCAGCGCAATACGGAAAGTACCGCTGCGTAACAACAACAGTGGCGTATATATCTGCTCCTCAGGCGCGTGCTCTGATTCACCAATCAATTTGCTTAGATAGTGGAATGGGTATTCGCGGTCTGACCAGCTAATACTTTGTTTCTCATAAGCAGCGGCCAATGCCGTAGGTTTCAGCTTCTGTACTTGCTCAACCATCACCGATGGCAAGGCAAACACTCGATGACCAGCCCGGATCATCACAACTTGTGCAACAGATAGTGTCACTGGCAGGAATATGCTGAATACCGCACCTTTGCCCATGGAATTGCTGACATCGATACGGCCAGCCAGAGCTGCGATATCACTACGCACTACGTCAAGGCCAACTCCGCGACCGGCAATTTGCGAGATAGTGGATGCTGTAGAAAAACCAGGCTCAAAAATAACTGACATCAAAGCCTGCTCGCTTATTTCCTGATCTTTAGACAGGAGGCCATTCTCGATGGCTTTTTCGCGCACACGCTGCAAATTGATCCCAGCACCATCATCAGTAACTGTCAGTACGATTTCATCACTTTCCTGACGTACCTTCAGCGTGATAGCCCCAACTTCCGGTTTGCCTAGTTTCTTACGCTCAGCCGGAGTCTCCATACCATGCGCTACCGCATTGCGTAATAAATGCTCCAGTGGGGCACCAATCTTGTCTAGTACGCTGCGGTCAATTTCTACGCCTTCACCATCGATCGTCATCTCTACGCGTTTATCAAGCTCTCTTGCAGTTTGCCGCACGATACGCTGCAAGCGCTCTGATATAAGCGAGAATGGCACCATACGAACATTCATGAGACCGTGCTGCAGTTCGCGGTTCATACGATTCTGCTGTTGCAGCGCCGACTCGGTCTCATCCAGATTCATGAGCAAACCATGTTGTATGGTGGCCACGTCATTGACGCTTTCCGCCAGCATACGCGTCAGCTCCTGCAATCGGGTAAAACGGTCAAACTCCAGTGGATCAAAGGTTTCGTGGGTTTCTTCCAATTGCGTCATGCGCGATTGCAACTGACTTTCGGCCTCGATCTCCAGTTCACGCAAATGGTTGCGTAAGCGGAACACACTTTCGGTCAGATCCAGCGAGAAGGTCTTGAAGCCCTGCATTTCTCGATCCATACGAGAGCGGGCAATACTGATTTCACCTGCCTCGTTAATGAGTCTATCGAGCACATCCGCACGCAATCGCAGGTATTGCGCGCGACGGTCTGCTGTACGTGCGGGGACTGCACCTTTTGCCGCCTCCGTGGTAGCAGCGGCAGTACGGCCAGCAGGGCCGGCACCTGTGGCTTCTTCCAACAAGGCACCGATACGGTCAAGGTCAACGAACATATCATCGAAATCAACCGCATTCACCTTGTTTTTAAGCGCACGAATTGCTAAGTCTTCCATGTTGTGCACGGTATCGCCTAAGACCGCCTGGCCTGCCATACGTGCACTACCCTTCAAGGTGTGCAAGGCACGCTGCAAATTGTCAGAATGCTCAAGCTCCTGCGGGTTGGCACGCCATGCACGCAGTTCGTTCCCGATCTGTGGAACCAGCTCACGTGCCTCTTCCACAAACATGGTGAGTAATTCCTGATCTACGGCGGCAGCGGCCGCTGTTTGTGCCTTAGTAGATGTTTTAGCCCCGGACTTGGTCTTTCCAGCTGGCTTAGCGGTTTCAGCCACGGGCATCTCGGAAGCGGGGGCTTCATCTACTGGAGCTACCGATTCTTGTGCTTGATAGAGTTCTGGTAAATCAAAATTGATAGGTAATGCTTCTGTTCCAGGACCTTCTGGGGCAGCAGTATCCTGTGCTTCAACTGCAGAGAGGCCATCAAAAGATATATCCATCGGCATCATCTCAGCTTCGGCTGTTGGCTCTGTGCCAGTAGATATTGTTAATGTTGCGCTTAAAGTTGCTCCCTGCAAGGCAGCAACAAGGTCTGGAGTATCACTAGGCTGCTGCATATTGCTTGCGGCAGTGAGCATCTCGGTCAACGATGTCATAGTCCTGTCAAGCAAAGCTATTGCATCTGCCGTCCAGTAGCCTTGATGTGTGTCCAACCAATGTTCCAGAGCTCGTGAAAGGTCGGCAAGGGGTTTGAATCCAGCAGCACCTGCATTGCTCGCAAGTGTGTGGGCTGCCCGGCGACTGGCTTCTGTTGGTTGCGAAGGGCTATCTACCGACAGTGCAGTAAGCCCCTGCTTTAATGTTTTAATGTGTTGCTCAGCTTCGTTCATGAAAATATTGAACAGGGCACGACTCATCTTGCGCGTGCCGCCTATCACTATTTCCCCAGGCGAGGCTGCCAGTTGCTGTGAGGTTCCATCGCTTTCCAGCTTGGCCGCCTGTTGTTGCCACTTTTGCGGAACCAGTTCCACTACACTGTCATCTCTCAAGATTGCAGCCCATCCGGCAAAAGCCGCACTGGTTTCCTCTATGAAAGTTAATTGTGCTTGAGTTGGAACGGCCTTGCTCTCCATGATGAGGTTCATGAGCTTCTCAACTGCCCATGCCACCTCGCCCAATCCAACCAGGCCAACTGTGCGACCGCTACCTTTCAGAGTATGGAATCCACGACGTACTTCGACCAAAGCTTCGTGGTCAGTAGCATTGAGGCGAAGTGCCTGTAGATTTTCTGCAATCGTACCGAGCACCTCTTCAGTTTCTGTGAGGTAGATATCTAGTAATTCAGGGTCAAACGCCCGGTCTATCGATTTCTCCTCAACAACTGATGCCTCAACCGCTGGCCGAGGTTTAGGCTCAATCTTCGGAACTTGCACGGAAACTGTAACGCCGGGCAATTTCCTACCGGCTATTGTCGATACCGCAGGGGCTTCCGGTTTAACAGCTAATTCAGCTACAGGAGCTACCGCGTCAATCAGCTCAATTTCCGCGGGTAAACTGGCCTCTACCGTTACAACCGGCTCTGACAATTGGAGCTTCTCTAATCCTTGTTCTAGTCTTGTCTGTGCACCCTCAAGTGCCATGTAGGATTCTGGCCGAGGACGTGGGAATTCTTCGACGTAGAAACCCAGCATACTTAAGCTTTCCGCTACCAGCTCAAACAAGGCCAAATCCGGTGTATTTTCCTCATTACGGAAATGCTCAACCAGGAGGGAAGATGCTTTGGTGATCGCAGTTGGCACCGGCATATCCAGCATATCGAAAGCTGCAATAACTTGATGCAATGGCTTATCAACAGACTGTAGAACCTGACGCTCTGTTGGATTACGGAAATAGGTATCAAGTGCCTGCTCTACCACCTTCAGCGCATCTTTTACTTGCTGGGCAACAGCGAGTAGAACATCACTATCGAGTTGGTCAGACATCGGTGTTCCAGACATATCAGCCATAGGGCCGCCGCCCATGACGTCTTGCAGGCGTTGTGTCTGCGCAGTCAGGCGCTGCATAGCCTCTGCGCCTTGTCGGCCATAGTTTTGCAGTGCGTCTTCCAGTAGCGTTAATGCCGTAGCAACTTCTATTAAGGCTGAATCAGTTATCTTGCTTGCATCCAGATCCAGGGCCGTCGTCAGTTCGTGCAGACGTTCAAGCAGTCCAGCTACGGCAGGGTTAGTCAAATTCTGACTGGGCTCAATGACATCACTAAGCTGATGCAAGAAATTATCCAGTGCGTTGAGTTTACCTTCTGAAACCTCGGCCCAGATATCTTTCAGCGCTTCCATTACTACCTTGATTTGCTCCAGTGCCAACAATTCATGCTCAGTCATTTCACTGGCAGGTTTTATCTGCTCACCGGCACCGGGTAAGAGGTTATCAAGTTCAAATATATTCTTGACCTTGCTAATACGTTCAGTATCAGGTGCGCTCAAGGCGACAAAGTACAAAGCATCTCTTAACAAATTACCTGATGCACGTGCAGCGCCCTCACTAAGGCTCTTCAGCTGTTGATCCAGGCGGCGGCATAAGCGTTTGACACTTGCATTCTGGGCAATCTCGATTTGCGACAACGCATCCGTGAACGCACTGACCACCCACCATAAGGTTTTTTGCGCACCCTGCTGCTGTACCTGCTGTACATTTTCTATAGCTGAACGTATGTTATCCAATCCCTCGGGGCTGGCATCCTTCAGCCAACTCAGCAGGGATTTCTGGAATTGGCCACGCTGCTCGGCAATATAACCAGGCAGCGCAGCTTCATCGAGCTCTCTGCTTGGCAGGTCTTTAGGTGCGCGTAATGAGGTATCAGGAAAGAACAGCTCGCTTTCTTCAAGGGTTTCTCCTTGAAGAATGGCTAGCGACTGCAAAGCAGGGAATAGCCGCAATGGCATATCAGGTGTGCCATTGAGTAACTCCTGCAGGTAACTGCTTAAGGTATTGATAGCACTAGTCAGTGCTTCCAATACTTCCGGACTGGCAGCAATAGATTTTTTCTCCAGCTTGCCGGTTAGTTTTTCAATTTCAGCACAGAAACGTTTACAGCCCTCAAGCCCCACCATATCGAGTGCGCCACTGACCTGATACAGGTGAGTTTGCGAGAACTTGAGGCTCGCCACATCATCGGGATTAGCACTGACTGTGGCGATATTTTCCAGCACGCTTTTCAGCGCCTGGTCAATCTCGTCCTTCACCCAAGTGAGCGGGCCAATATCGAATTCTTCAGCCACGTTTGCTCCGTGCTTGAAATTTATTCAGCATGTTAGGAAAGCTTGAAGCCGGCTACGGAAGCGCTTAGTTCTTCCGCCAAGCTGGTAAGCTGACCGACCGATTGTGCTGTAAGTTTGGTACCTTCCGTTGTTTGTGAAGTAATGTTTTGAATCTGTTGCATGTTACGGCTCACAGTAGCAGCCACTTCGGTTTGCGCTACGGTTGCTGTTGAGATCGCCTCAATCAGACGCGCCAGATTGTTGGTAACAGTTTCAATTTCGTTCAGTGCCTGACCTGCAACATCAGACAAGCGCGCACCTTCGACCACACCCTCGGTACTCTTTTCCATAGCTGCTACCGCGCCACTGGTATCTGTCTGAATAGTCTTCACAATCGCACTAATCTGCTTGGTAGCTTCAGAAGAGCGTTCTGCCAAGCGCTGCACTTCTTCCGCAACCACCGTGAAACCTCGACCAGCTTCACCAGCAGACGCTGCCTGGATCGCCGCATTCAGCGCCAGAATGTTGGTTTGCTCGGTAATGTCTGAAATCAGTTCCACGATTTCGGAAATTTCCTGTGAGCTCTCACCCAGCCGTTTAATACGTTTGGAAGTTTCCTGGATCTGTGTACGGATTTCATTCATACCGGAAATTGTGTTCTGCACCGCCTGCGAACCCTCAGTAGCGGCCTTGAGTGAGCGTTGCGCCACCTGTGAAGCCTGACCCGCGTTACTGGATACCTGCAAGATGGAGCGCGTCATATTACTAACCGCTTCACCGGTTTCCACAATCTGCTTGGACTGTTGTTCCGCAGCGTTCAACAAGTCAGCTGAGGTTGCCTGCGCCTGCGCTGTCGCTTGGTTCACTTGCTCAGTTGCACGGTTAATCTCGGTAACCAGGTCTCGTAAGCTGTCAATCGTATAGTTAATAGAATCAGCAATCGCACCAGTAATGTTTTCCGCCACTTGCGCTTTAACAGTCAAGTCACCGTCAGCCAAGTCGCCCATTTCGTCCAGCAGGTTAAGCACCGCCTCCTGGTTGGCTTGGCCTTCATCGGCCATCTTTTTAACGGTCTCATTAACCTGCTTAACCTGACGCTGCCCAAATACCACCATAAAGAACACGATCAGCACGGCTAGAACCGCCAGAGCAATCAGAATAATTTTCACGAAGTCCGTCTGCGAATCAACCAAGGCCTTGTTGTCTTTTTCCAGAGTTGCCACAAATTGATCCACTGCTGCCTGACTCCGGCCATAACTTGCGGTCAATGCACCCAGCGGAGCCGCCGATGCAAC
Source organism: Methylophilaceae bacterium (assembly GCA_036560445.1). Lineage (GTDB taxonomy): Bacteria > Pseudomonadota > Gammaproteobacteria > Burkholderiales > Methylophilaceae > DATBRG01. The sequence continues at coordinate 41,977 of DATBRG010000036.1, read as the reverse complement.
AGTACCCATTGGCAGTGCAGGGGCAAATTGGTCTTTAGCGATACGGAAGAAGTTATCGCCTTCGCGGATAATTTCTTCCAGTTGATCCAGACGTTCCTTTGAATCCAGATGGGCGCGCCAGTATTCAGCACGTTCCTTGAATTGTTTTTCGTAGACTGCAACTTCCGCCATCTTTTGGTCACGCTTCACATTGTCAAATACGCTACCCGCAATGTAGGCCTCGTTCAGCGCGGCAAAAGCATTGGTCGTAGACATGGTTGGTGGTAATACATCGGAGCGCAGTGTCTGATAACTCAGAATCTTGGTGAAGACCGGACCATTAACACGAACCTGACCAATAACCCAGAAAGTAATAGCCACGAACAGTACGAAGGCAAGGACTTGGCCGATTAACTGCGCGTAACCACGCTCCTGGGTTTCACCGCCAGAAGAGGATCGCAAGCCAAAACGGCCGAAGAATCCTTTAATACCAGCGACCAGCTTGGCTGGTAAGCCCTTTATACCATCAAAATTTATAGCCATCACTGCCCCCTCATTTTCATAAGACCCAACTGTTAATACAGTTAAGCCGCAACCTGCATAAACTCACTTTGGGTTAACAACATGCCAATATCCAACTCATCCCAAATTTGACCATCTGCATCTTTGTAGCGCTCAAGCTGCCAAACAGGCTTGTCGCCAACATTCTTTTCGTGTTGCATGTCTTCCAGATTACGCAAACCAATCAAACGATCCACCAGCAGTCCTGAGTTGATCCCAAACTGTCCATGCGCCAGCAATATACGACTTTCTGAGGTAACAACTGTCGGAGGATTTCCTAAATACCCTGCCAAATCTGTTAATGCGTAAAGGTTGCCGCGCACATTCGCCATACCCATGAACCATGGTTGCGTAAGTGGCACTGGCATTATTTCGGGCACCGGTAAAACTTCACTGATATCGGCCAGTGATATCAACCAATCGACATTACCTATCTTAACCCCGAGCTTGGATGAAGCAGGGGCACGACCACTCTCGGACAGACTTTTCAGTCTGGCTAGAATGTCTTGCTGATAAGCCTGAAGATTGAGTTTTGTTCTGGCCATTTAAACATCCAGCGCCTTAATTTTGCTCAGCAACTCTTCACCAACCACTGGCTTGATAACGCAGTCTTTAGCACCCTGCCGGAGCGCCCACAATCGATCGGTAGCCTGCTCCTTACCAGTACACATAATCACTGGAATATGCGCGGTTTTTTCATTCTTTGATAGCGCTCGCGTAGTCTGAAAGCCATTCAAACCAGGCATAATGACGTCCATTACGACAAGATCCGGCATATCAATATCTACTTTGGCTAGGCACTCTTCGCCATTCTCCGCACTCGTCACGGTATATCCGGCTTTCTCGAGTAGCTCCGTCAGAAAAAAACGATCTGTAGCCGAGTCATCAACAACAAGAATTTTAGTTATAGCCATAATTTAGTCCGCCTCAGAATTGTTCTGTCCTGCAGAAGCGTATGTGTTGACCGCCTCTAACAGAGACTCTTGGGTAAATGGTTTAGTAAGGTATTGATCCGAGCCGACCATGCGGCCACGAGCACGGTCAAACAGACCATCCTTGCTGGAAAGCATGATGACTGGAGTGGATTTGAATCTAGGGTTGCGTTTGATCAGGGAACAAGTTTGGTAGCCATCAAGGCGCGGCATCATGATGTCAACGAAAATGACATCCGGCAATTCGCTTGCAATCTTTGATAGGGCATCAAAGCCATCCTCAGCCAGAATAACCTCACAGCCGGACTGCTTGAGGAATATCTCTGCACTGCGACGGATGGTATTACTGTCGTCAATGACCATCACTTTCACACCTGCTAGATTGGTTTCCCCCACCTTGCCTCCCCTTTTAGTGCACCGCTTGTATGTGAAGCCTAACACCACTTGCCTTCTAATACCATTCTATCCAGAGAATTCAAGCGGGCGCAAGACCATTCAATTAAAAAGATGGGTTGTCAATCTCATTACAAAGGGGTTAAATATGAATTGGTTTGTTTACCGCTTGCACATTAGTCTGAGTAAACTAGAATAATAAAAAAATAATAAGAAATTCTAAAAAGCTAATTTATAAAACTTACCGCTCTACGTAAGCGGTGCCTTGGGAAAAATATCATGCTGATAAGACAAGAATTCATTACTGCCAAGATGACGCTTAAAGACCTGCCTTCATCTTCCCCTTTGCCAAATGCTAATTTGGTATTGGTGTTTGGCTCAGTAAAAAGATTTAATGAAGCCAAGCTGGCTAGTTACCTGAAAGAGCGCTATCCCACGGCACAAATCGTTGGTTGCACCACTTCTGGCGAGATTAATGCTGGCGGTGTAATGGACGACAGCCTGCAAATCAGCGCAATCCTGTGGGAAAAAACCATGCAGCGTGTTGCTCATGTGAAGATCAGCGGAATGCAAAGCTCTTTTGATACTGGTGCTGGGCTGGCAAAGCAACTCAAGGCCGATAGCTTACGTACAGTGATGATATTTGCCGACGGGCTCAATGTGAACGGCGAAGAATTAGTACTAGGATTCCAGAGCATCCTGGGAGAATCGATTCCGTTATTTGGCGGTATGGCTGGCGATGGTGCTACCTTTACTAAAACCCTACAGTTGTTCAACGATACCATCTCCGACAATTTAGTAATCGCCATAGGCCTTTACGGCAACAGCCTCATCACAGCGACCGGTGCCCTTGGTGGCTGGAAACCATACGGCCCGCCACGCACTGTGACACGCTCCGAAAAGAATGTCGTATATGAAATGGATGGCAAGCCCGCACTGCCTTTGTATCGTATGTATATTGGCGAGCACTACGCCAAGGGGTTGCCTGGAACCGGCCTTAAATTCCCATTTGCAGTGATTGAGAAGGGTAAACGCGACGTTGAAAAGATTCGCACCCTGGGTGCAATTGACACCGCGAACAACAGCGTAAGTTTCTTTGGTAATGTCGATGAAGGCTCCACTATACGTATGTGCCAGACCAACCACGACCGCCTCGTAGAAGGCGCTGGCGAGGCCGCACACCTGGTGACTGGCAATCTTACCGAGACCTCGACCAACCAAACCGGCTTGGCGTTATGTGTTAGCTGTGTGGGCCGCAAGGGTGTAATGGCAGAACAGACTTCCGATGAGATTAAGGAAGTGAAACAGATACTCGGCCCACAAACATCACTCACTGGCTTCTATTCATATGGTGAGATCGCACCACGCCCCAACACCAATGACAGTGTCTTTCACAACCAGACCATGACGATTGGTTATCTGAGTGAAAATATGCTGGCCTAGTTTCGTCGGCTTGTCATGACTTTTTATACAATTACGCCCTTAAGATTCACAGGGCGTTTTTGTTTTACTGATAGGTAATTCCGAATCGATGAATATAGCTGTTTAACCTTAATCTCATAACTAACAAAGGACATCAAAAATGACTAGTACCGTTACCCTGAAAGGCAATCCAGTTCAAGTTGCAGGCGATCTACCAAAGAAAGGCCAAACTGCACCTGATTTCAAGCTGGCAGACAAAGCGCGCGCTGATACCAATCTGGCCAGCTTTTCTGGCAAACGCAAAGTACTTAATATATTCCCCAGCATTGACACCCCAACCTGCGCAATGTCCGTACGTGCGTTCAACAAAAGTGCCGCCGCACTGAACAACACCGTAGTCGTGAATATCTCTGCTGATTTGCCTTTCGCGCAAGGACGTTTTTGCGCAGCAGAAGGTATTGAAAACGTGGTCAATCTATCCAGCTTCCGCAATACCGCTGGCTTTGGTGAAAGCTATGGCGTGCTGATCAAAGATAGCAGCCTGGCGGGCTTATTGACTCGTGCGGTGGTCGTGCTGGATGAGAACAACAAGGTATTGCATAGCCAATTGGTAGGCGAAATTGCTGATGAGCCTGATTATGATGCAGCACTTGCCGCATTGAAGTAATCAGTTTTAAGACAAGTTGTTATCAAAAAGCCCAGCATATGCTGGGCTTTTTATTTATTCTTTAATCTATTCGTAGGCCGTATATTTGGCGTTACTGCCACGCGCTTTATCTACAGGGTACTTCCTTGCGTTGAGTTCGATCTTACTATTAGCCGCAGCGATCAAATCAATGCCCGTCACTTCTGAGATACGCAGCAAGTAAACAAAAGTATCCGCCAGCTCATGGCTGACCTGTTCTCGCTTTTCTGGTGACAGCTTGTAGCTCTCTTCCGCGGTATCCCACTGGAAGTGCTCAACCAGTTCGGCGGCTTCGACGATCATTGCCATCGCCAGATTCTTCGGTGAGTGGAACTGCTGCCAGTCGCGTTCTCGTACAAATTCGTTGATACGCGCTCTTAGTTCATCCAGTGAGTCACTCATCTTTTGCCTTCTCTTTCCGGTTCGATCCCGCCACCATTCTAATCTCGAATAAACGACACTCCAGCGGCCCATTAAATAGTGGCGTACGCTTGGATGGCGTAAGCCGCATCAACTTGGGCAAACGCATGTCTGTAGTCAGAAAATAGGTGTTCCACCCAGCGAATTTGCGTTTCAGCGCTTCACCCATTTTGGGATAAAGCGCTGCCAGCTCTTCGTCCTCACCTATACGTATACCGTAAGGGGGATTTGCAACCAGAACGCCGTGATCGGCCGGAGGAATGACCTCCATAAAGTCCACCTTTGCCAGCTGCACAGCCTGCAATAGGCCTGCCTGCTCAAGATTCTGCTTGCTTACTCTCACCGCACGTAAATCATTATCGCTGCCATAAATCTTCTGGAAACTAACTGGCTTGACCCTGTCCGATGCTTGTTGGCGCAGCTTTTTCCAGGCAGCAGCATCAAAGTTCTTCAGCTTTTCAAAAGCAAAACTCCTGCCATTACCCGGTGCGATATCCAACGCCATCATTGTTGCCTCGAGCAAGAATGTGCCGCTACCGCACATAGGATCGAGCAATGGCGTACCCGGCTGCCAGCCAGAAAGTTTGAGTATGCCAGCTGCCAGGTTCTCACGTAGAGGTGCCTCTATACTGGCACGCCGCAGGCCGCGCTGGAATAGCGCCGCACCAGAGGTATCAACGAATAACTCATACAGGCTATCGGTAAGATAAGCATGCACCCTCACATCAGGCTGCTTGGTATCTATGTAGGGGCGACTGCCGACTTCCTGACGGAACCTGTCACATACCGCATCCTTGATACGCAGAGTAACGAACTCCAGGCTCTTGAGTGGTGACTTGGTCGCCGTGACCTTCACCATGAAATTGAGGCCTACGCCAAACCAGCTTGGCCATGGTAATGCGTAAGCTGCATTGTAAATATCGTCTTCGGTCTTGTACGGCCCCTTACCTGAGCGCCAAAGGATGCGTGTGGCGATACGGCTCTCAAGATTGGCGCGATAACACAGTGTAAAATCTCCCGCGAAACCTACTCCGCCATCGGTCGGGTCTAGTGAAGCTGCCCCAAAAGACTTCAGCTCATCTTGCAGAAGCTGCTCCAACCCGCGTGGGCAGGTAGCAAAAAATTGATGTTGGCTCATAAATCAGGTCTCCAGCAATAGCCGGTTATTAGTACTGTTATTGTGCTCACGCAGTTTTTCGACAAACTGCAGGAACTCGATCTTGTGTTCGGCTTCGAGAACTTTTGCCCGCTCACGTAAATTGGCCCAGCGCAGTTCTCCCGGGGTTCGCTTGAAAGCCATGACAACGATGTTACCTGGGCGCCCGGTCGGTAATATCAGTACGCGCTGCGTAAAGCTTTGTTCGATGCGCTGCAGATAGATATCGAAATTCTTATCCGACCCCCACAGGTTGATCAGCAGCATACCGTCGAGTTTTAAAGCCTCGAAGCAGCTGTCAAAAAAAGCCTGGGTGTTCATATCATCTGGTATGCCGAAGCTATCGAAAGCATCGATCATCAATACTTGAGCATTATTCAAGTGCTGCTTTAAGTACTCCACCCCATCGCCTTCGATGACTTCCAATCGCTCATCATTCTCTGGTAGATAAAAATGGCTGCGGGCAATCTGGATCACGCGTGGATTGATCTCAAGTACGCGTGCTTTGATGTGTGGCAGGTAATGATAAATATACTTGGGCACAGACCCACCACCCAGACCGATGGCCAAAACAGATTCCACTTTCTCGGCAAACAGCAGAAATGCCATCATGCCACGCGTATAGGCAAGCTCCAGCTCAAAAGGCGTCCTCACACGCATTGCGCTTTGCACTGTGTCATTACCCAGATGCAACGCCCGTACACCATCTGACTCGCTGACATCCACGCTGCTTTCATTCCCAAAATCACGGTGGATGCTGCGCGCGATTTTTGTGCCTATACGAAACATCAGTCTTCCGCCGCTACCGTTTCAGGCAATGGGGCCGAATTATCAGCAGCAACCTCTAGCGCCTTGAAACGAGTATCCAGTTCCATCATGAGCGGGTCTATGCGTTTTATCTCCAGACGCACCCGGCTAGCTGTCGGTGTTTCAGGCAAGCTATGTACCTTGGTGATGTAGGGAATGTCATCCAGCCTGACCAGATTCTCACGCCACACTGTGCCAGTTACCTCTACCAAACTTTCCTGTATCAGGTACTGCAGGCACCAGTAGCGCTCCATACGTGTCTGGAATTCATTGTAGGCATTATAAGTCAGGTCAAAATTGCGCATTAGTGTAGTCAGCTCTTCACTACCCTTGGGATAGGCTGGTGCGCTATTTTGCACAACCGCAATAATCTGCCTCTGATTTATAAGGTCTACCGCGCGGCGCAATGGCGACGTACTCCAGGCATATTGCGCCACGCCCAAGCCTTGGTGTGGTTCAGCATTCACTGTCATGTACACCTTGCCACCATTCTGCGCACGGTAGATGCCAGGAATATCATGTTGCGCAAGCAACGCTCCCCACTGATTGTTAGCCTCTATCATGAGCTCGGCCACCAGTTTGTCCATAGGCGAACCACGCTCACGATTAACGATGCGCACTCTGCCATCCTCTACATAAAAATTGTAGTCGATTTGTGGCGCACGGTTGGGGTCATGCTTGCCACGGGCTTTCTCCAGCGACTCGGCAAGCTTGAACAACATCGAAAGACGCTGCCAATAGGGATGGCCACTATCGGTTTCCAGTGTGTTTTCATTGAAATAAGGCTCAAGCTCATCGTGACGCAGGTTATCCGCTATCTCAATTAGCTCAACCTTGCTCTCGCGATTGATAATACTCAAATCCGGCGCCACTTCGAGATACAAAGATAACGCCGGTCGCCACTCCCCGGCATTCAGGCTGAATGGCTCAATTGCAGCCTCTGGCAGCATGGTGATCTTGTGGCCAGGCATATAAACCGTAGAGAGGCGCTGGGTAACAATATTATCCAGTCCTGTATCAGGCTTGATCCCAAGCGCAGGTGCAGCGATATGGATACCTACACGGGTATTGCCATTAGCCAGCACTAGTACTGAGAAAGCGTCGTCAATTTCGGTAGTGGTACTGTCATCGATGCTGAAAGCCGCGACATCTGCTCGCATCAAGTCTACAGGCACAGCCACAGGCTCGTGCGGCGGAAAAGCAGAGCCCTTCGGGAAATACTCACGCAGGAAGGCACCTAGGTGATAATCATGAGCAGAGGGAATGGCACCACAATTGGCTAACAATTTGATATGGCCTAGATTGAGATCACCCGCCGCCTGTTCCAGTGCCTTCCATTCCGGTGTATTTTTATCAGGCTCGTAAATCAGCATATCGAGCTTATCGTTAAACTCGGCTGGCAACTGATTCGCCTTCAGCAACTCTACCCATGCCGCCAGTTTTTCTGCCAGAAGACGTTTCTTTTCCAGCGACGCCAAGGCTGCTTTCAAGGTGTCTTCTGGTGCAGCTTTATAGCGACCTTTGCCTTTACGGTAAAAATACACAGGCGCACTGTGAAGGCGTATCGCCACCGCAGAAGCCTGCACTGGGCTTGGTACGTGGCCGTAGTAATCTTTGGCTAAATCCTCAAAACCAAACTCAGGCTCAGCACAACATTCCCAGAGGAATTCCGTCTCCAATGTTTCAGCTTCAGCCTGAGCGGCATCCATAAAACCGGCAAGGGGCGCCTCGAAGCGCAATAATACGTTGGCAGTTTTGATCTTGCTGCGCTTGCCGCTAAGTGATTCGATTTGCAATGATCCCGGGTTCTCGGTCATGATCGAGCCCACCTTGAAACTGCCTTCTTCTTCGTAAAAAACGTTCATGCTGAACTTATAAAACTAGGGTTGCGTATTTTACCTTGTAATACGCAAACAGCTTTCATCGATTTAGCCTAGCCATTAAGATGACCGTTTAATCTTACTCTGTGCCTCATGGATAAAAGAATCCCCGTCACCCTGCTCACCGGATTCCTGGGCAGCGGTAAAACCACCCTGCTAAACAAATTGCTCAACCATGATGGCATGAACGACACCGCTGTCATCATCAATGAGTTAGGCGAGGCAGGGCTTGACCATATTATGTCTGGAGCACTTAGCAAAACCGTCGAAAGCGGCTTCGTTGCCGATAACACCGTGCTGCTTAGCTCGGGCTGTTTATGCTGCACGCTGCGTAACGAGCTTGCTGATACCATGCGCGACCTATTCTTCAAACGTGCTTTAGGCGGCATCCCAGAATTCAAGCGCCTGGTAATTGAGACTACAGGCATGGCCGACCCCGGCCCAATTATGGCAAACCTGCTGAATGAGCCGGTGATTGGTTCTACCTACCGGCTTGATGCCGTCGTCGTTACTATCGATAGTGTTTACGGTCTTAATCAACTAGAACAGCACAGCGAAGCACGCAAACAGGCTGCGGTAGCCGATGTACTGGTGCTGACAAAGCCAGACTTGGCCAGCCCTCAACAACTTGCCACGCTGAGCGATCAGCTCACAACCATTAATCCTGGGGCAAGCCAGCATCGCGTTGTCCATGGTCATATAGACCCGCAGCTCATTGTTAATGTTGGCCTGTTTGATGCTGATAATAAAAAAGCGCAACCACAACGCTGGCTACGAGAGGTCAAAGGTTCAGCCACAAAAACCAAACATGGCACCCTGCCCCAGAAACTTCACGATGATGAAATCAGCCACTTTACTGTCACCATGCCAAAGCCGCTGACCTGGCAACAACTGGAGCCAGCCCTGCAATGGCTATGTGCGACGTATGGCCCGCAGTTGCTGAGGATGAAAGGCATTGTCCATGCCGAAGATCATCCGGCACCTCTGGCTGTGCATGCGGTGCAACACACTTTGTATCCGCCTACCATGCTCACCGGCTGGGATGAGGACGAGCCAATTACGCGCCTGGTACTGATAGGTAAAGGCCTGGATGAACTGGAAATTCGCAAGGCACTGATGCAGATTTGATGGCTGACGCTGCACAACACTATATAATGCTCAGCTCTTTAGGCACTCAAGCTTAGATACAAGTTATCGTGATTAAAAAATGAGTATGCAAAAACAGGCAACAGATGACGTTCGCATCATAGAAATCAAGGAGCTACGGGCACCATCCGAGCTTCTGGAAAGCTTGCAGGCCAGCCCTGCAACCACAGACAATATTGTCGCCACACGTGGCGCCATACACCGCATCCTGCACAGTGCCGACGACCGCCTGCTGGTAGTAGTCGGCCCTTGCTCTATCCACGACTACGCCGCGGGTATCGAGTACACAAAACGCCTGCTTGAAGAGCGCCAGAAACACGCGGGCGAACTGCTGATTGTGATGCGTGTTTACTTCGAGAAACCACGCACCACAGTAGGCTGGAAAGGCCTAATCAACGACCCGCACCTGGATGGCAGTTTCAAAATTAACGAAGGCCTGGAGCTTGCTCGCCGCTTCATGCTGGAAGTGAACGAGCTAGGCATGCCTGCCGGCACTGAATTCCTTGACACTATCACGCCACAATACACTGCGGACTTGGTCAGTTGGGGTGCTATCGGTGCTCGCACGACAGAATCTCAGATACACCGTGAGCTAGCCTCAGGTTTATCCTGCCCGGTAGGTTTCAAGAATGGTACAGACGGCAATATCCGCATTGCAGTAGATGCTATCAAGGCCGCCGCCACACCGCATCACTTCCTGTCAGTCACCAAGCAAGGGCACTCGGCAATCGTATCGACTTCTGGCAACGAAGATTGCCACGTCATCCTGCGCGGTGGCAAAACACCAAATTACGATGCAGCTAGCGTTGAAGCGGCTTGCAGAGAGCTTGCCGCAGCTGGCTTGGCTACCAAGGTGATGGTCGATTGCAGCCATGCAAATAGCCGCAAGCAATACAAGCTACAGGTAGATGTCGCAGAGGATGTTGCGGAACAACTAGCTACTGGAGATGACCGTATCATCGGCCTCATGGTGGAGTCACACCTGAAAGAAGGTCGCCAGGAGCATACTCCAGGCTGTACGTTGGAATACGGTAAATCCATCACCGACCCATGCATAGGCTGGGAAGACACGGTGACGCTACTGGATACCTTGGCAGAAGCTGTGCGTGCCCGACGCCGCAAGCATCAGGATGAATTCGAACAATAATAATTAGCTCTGTTGGTAGCCATGTCTGAAAATAATGTTGATGTCTTGCTTGTAGGTGGTGGCGTGATGAGCGCCACTCTAGGCACTATGCTTACCCAGCTTGACCCCTCACTTAAAATCACCATGGTAGAACGCCTGGACCATGTGGCACACGAGAGTACAGATGGCTGGAACAACGCCGGAACCGGCCATGCTGGCTACTGCGAGCTAAATTACACTCCGCAGAATGCAGATGGCGGCGTAGATATCAAACGCGCACTAAATATCAATGCGGCATTTGAGGTAACCCTGCAGCTTTTGTCTTACCTGGTTGAACGCAACCAGCTCCCGGCTATTTCCAGCTTCATCAACCCCACGCCACACCTTAGCTTCGTCTGGGGCAAGCAGGACGTAGCTTTTCTGCGTGAGCGTTTCCAGCTTTTGAGCAAGCATCATCTGTTTGCCGACATGGAATATAGCGAAGACCCTAACGTGCTAGAACAGTGGATGCCACTAGTCATGCACCAGCGCGAAGCCAGCCAGCCGGTAGCTGCCACCTGCGTCAAGTACGGTACCGATATTGATTTCGGCGCGCTTACACGCGGCATGGTTCAGGGACTGCTTGCAAACCAGAGTTTTGAGCTATTACTAGGACACCCTGTCAGGTCGCTCAAGCAGGATAAAAAAGGCCGTTGGCATGTTCGCGTGCAGGATAAGAAAAATCGCAAGAGCAGAACTATCGTTGCGAATTTCGTTTTCCTTGGTGCTGGCGGCGGTGCGTTACCGTTGCTGCAAAAATCAGGCATCCCTGAAAGCAAGGGTTATGGCGGCTTTCCCGTTAGTGGTCAGTGGTTGGTATGTAAAAATCCTGAAATTGTGCAGCAACACTATACCAAGGTCTATGGTAAAGCCCCACTAGGCGCACCGCCCATGTCGGTACCACATCTGGATACCCGCATCATTAACGGCAAGCCCGCATTGCTATTTGGGCCTTATGCCGGATTCACTACCAAATTCCTGAAAAAAGGCTCGTTTCTTGATCTCATCAAATCAGTAAAAAAGAGCAATCTCAAACCTATCGTCAAGGTGGGTTGGAGCAATATGGACCTGACCCGTTACCTGATTGGGGAAGCATTCCAGACGCACCAGCAGCGGGTTAAAGCACTGCGTAATTTTTATCCGCTGGCCAAGGCTGAAGATTGGGCGCTGGCAAATGCCGGGCAACGCGTACAAATTATCAAGGAATGCAATGAGAAAGGCGGCAAGCTCGAATTCGGCACCGAGATCGTCGCCGCGCAGGATGGCTCTCTTGCCGCATTGCTAGGGGCTTCCCCCGGTGCTTCGACCTCGGTACAAGCAATGTTGCAAGTGATAGAGCGTTGTTTTAGCAGTCGCTTGCAGACCAGCGAATGGCAAGCCAAGATGAAAGCAATGGTGCCCTCTTACGGTGAATCGCTAGTTGATGACGCAGACTTGCTGAGAAAAGTTAGGGCAAGAACCATAGCCACACTAGGCTTGGCCAGGGCCTAAAACCCGAAACGCGACCAGAAGAAAAAGATATTGCCATTACCCTTGCCACCAGGCACAAAGGTGGCATTCACGGCTGCCTGTTTATAGTTCACTGAAGCAATCGGCAATATCCCAGGAAGAGGAGTGTAATTGCCTATATCTTTGCGGGCCGTCACAAACACGGTATAGCCTAGCCCGGCATGCAGCGCATGTTGGTCGCCCCACATCCATTCGTGCCCATAACCTAACATGGGCTCTACCCTGCTGTGGGAATCAAGGAACGCCATGCCGTAAATGCCATCCCAGTTACCTTTTTCGTTATAACGGCTACGCCCATACCCAAGACCCCAAGGGCTTTCATTAAATGAATCAATCTTCTCGTCGGAGTAAGCAGAACGCAGATGATAAGTGTGCAATGGTAGATATAGATCGTTATCGCCCTCGGTCCAGGTATCACTAAGAGTCTTGCATGACGACTCGATGAACGAACCAGCATCGTCACAGGCAGCATAAACCGGCAGTGATATACACAGAACAAATAATGCAGCAAATGCAAATGAAGGTCTGTAGTGCTTAATCATGGAATTTATCTCTTGTTATTAAAGGCTGGTTACCCGTGCCAATTCACTTTTGAGAATCGGCATTTGTCTCAGCTCAACAACAGCACAATGTGTGCCATGAGTATAAGCTTATGTTTCTAAAAGATAATCTAATACTCTCAAAAACGGGTTGTCTACATCAAGAGACAGCTGAAGTAAGGGGAAAGTTCTAAGCGATTGTTTTGAATAAGATCTGCCTGTCTCTATATTGAGACGATAGGCCTAATCGATTGAAAGAACTACTAAATCTTAATCAAACAGTTAAACAGATAATTCGCGCCATATTTTTTCCAAGCGTTTCACCGATACCGGGAATGGGGTTTTCAGTTCCTGTGCAAATAGTGAAACTCGTAGCTCTTCAATCAGCCAACGAAAGTCCTGTAGTTCTTGCGTCAGCCTGTCGGCTTTCTTCTGCTTCTCAACTGCCGCCAGCCAGTTATCCCATAACACACCGACAGCCTGTGCATTGCGTCCATCGCGATCTGGGTTACTTGGGTGCTTTTCTATTCTCAAGCGTAAAGCCTTGAGGTAGCGTGGCAAATGCTGCATATGCTCCCAGGGCGTATGGCTGAAACAGTTCTTGTACAGCAACCAGTTCAATTGTTGCTCCACATCGCGTTTCAGGCGATTAACAGTGCCCGGCATCTGACTTTGTTTGGTGACCAGTATCTGGTATTCCGTAGCAATCGCCTGTACCTGCCGCACCAATGCCTCTGTTACAGCTGGTAACCGTGTACGCGCACGCGTCTTGAGCTTCATGAATTCCTCATTACTACGCGGCAAATCATCTTCCCCGATGAAAGCGCGGTCGGCAATGGTAGTCAGCATGTCTTCCTTGAGATCATCTGCACTGAGGATATTACGCAGCAGCAACGCATACTGATTAAAGCCCGGAAGGCCTTTTTCCAGTTGCTTCATCTGCTCCTTGAGCTCAAAGCGCATGAGGCGACGCACTCCTGCCCGGTGTGCGGCAAAGGCTGCCGCCTCAGTATCAAACAGCTTAACAGCGATACTATCAATATTGTCTTCCAGCGCGGGGTAGCCTGTGAGCTGGCGGTTATCTCTGGTGAAACTCAAGGTCTTCGGCAGGTCGCCGAAATCCCATTGTTTTAGACCTCTCTTCTCAATCTCTGGCGAAGCATTCCTGAACGTAAGCTGCGCCGCCTGCCCCAATTGCTGCTTTAGCGCGTTCCAGCTACGCCCCATGCCCAGCTCACGCTGTTTTTCGTCGATGATGCTGAAGTTCATGAGCAAATGGCTGGGGATTTCCTCTTTCCATTCGTCCAACCCCAGTTTGAGTCCCGTGCGCTGCTGTATATAGGTGGCCAGTGCTGGTAATAGCTCACCCTCGCCAATCTCAGTCTGATCCAGAAATGCCGTCACAAAATCCGGTACGGGTACGCAAACACGGCGAAAAGTCTTGGGTAGCGCCTTAACCAGATAGGTCACCTTCTCCCGTAGCATGCCCGGTACCAGCCATTCGGCACGCGTAGGGTTGAGTTGATTGAGCAAGGCCAATGGAATGGTTGCCGTGACGCCATCGAGTACATGGCCCGGCTCGAAACGATATTTAAGCGGAACCGTTACACCATCCAGCTCGAAAGCCTCAGGGAACTGCGCTTCGGTAACTCCCGCCGCACCGTGACGCATGAGGTCATCACGCGTCAGGTAGAGCAACCTGGGGTTGGTTTTTTCAGCATCTTCGCGCCACTTCTCGAAACCGGCGCCATTGACAATGTCTTGACCAACACGGGCATCATAGAAAGCAAACAGCACATGCTCATCCACCAGCACATCCTGGCGCCGCGCCTTGTGTTCAAGCTCCTCAATCTCAGCAATGAGCTTACGGTTAGCCTCGAAGAAAGGCGCCCGCGTGTCGAATTCCATATTGGCCAAAGCTTCGCGGATAAATATCTCGCGGGATTCTTGCGGGTTGATAGACCCGTAATGCACGCGGCGCTTAGGCACAATAGTCAGGCCGTAAAGGCTGACGCGCTCCCAAGCCATGACTTGCGCCGGTTTACGATCCCAGCGCGGGTCGCTGTAATGACTTTCGGTCAGGCCGCGAGCTAATGGCTCTATCCAGTCCGGCTCTATTTTAGCCACGCAACGTGCATAGAGCTTGGTAGTATCCATCAGCTCAGCCGCCATAACCCACTTGGGCCGCGATTTCTTCAATGCTGAACCGGGCGCAATGCTGAAACGGATGCCGCGTGCGCCCTGGTAGGTATCCGCTTCGCCATCCTTGAAACCGATGTTGCCAAGCAGGCCGGAAAGCAGCGCACGGTGAATCTGTTCGTACGATGCCTCCTTATCATTCAACTTGAACTCCATTTCCTCGACAATTTCCTGCAATTGCCAGTAGAGCTCACGCCATTCCTTCATGCGCAGAAAAGAGAGAAAGTTGGTGTGGCACTTATTGAGCAATTCCTTGTTCGACTTCTTGTTCTTGAACGCATCGTCGTAGAACTCCCAGAGTTTGAGGAAGCTCATAAAATCGGAGGATTCATGCGCGAATTTGGCATGCGCCTGATCGGCGGCTTCGCGCTTGTCCATAGGCCGTTCGCGTGGGTCTTGGATAGCCAGCGCACTGCCGATGATAAGGATTTCGCGCAGGCAGTTTTCCTTCCTGCCGGCCAGCATCATGCGGCCTACGCGCGGGTCGAGCGGCAGGCGTGCCAACTGGCTGCCGACTTCGGTTAGCTGGCGCTTGGCATCCACTGCCCCCAGCTCCTGCAACAGCAGATAACCGTCGTTGACCAGACGCGAACTCGGCGCTTCGAGGAACGGGAATTCGGCAACATCACCAAGGCGCAACGCAGCCATGCGCAGGATGACGGCAGCAAGCGAAGAACGCAGAATCTCGGGATCGGTAAATTCCGGCCGTGCGTTGAAATCTTCTTCCGAATAAAGCCTGACGCAGATGCCGTTGGAAACGCGGCCGCAGCGCCCCGCCCTCTGCCGCGCTGCCGCCTGCGAAATCTTCTCGATCTGCAACTGCTCGACCTTGGCACGCGGACTGTAACGGTTGACGCGGGCAAGTCCGGCATCAATCACATATTTGATGCCCGGAACCGTGAGCGAAGTTTCGGCGACGTTGGTTGCCAACACTATGCGCGTGGTATTGGAACGGCGGAATATCTTCTGCTGGTCTTCAATCGACAGCCGCGCAAACAAAGGCAAAACCTCGATATGGCGCAGCTTGGCGGAACGCCCCTGATATTTACGCAAATGCTCGGCGGTATCGCGTATTTCACGCTCGCCAGGCAGGAACACCAGAATATCGCCATCGCCCAGGCGCAGCAGGTCGTCCGCTGCATCGAGGATGGCCTCCTCGATGGCTTCTTCCTCGTCGTCTTCCTGCAGCCAGCGCGCCTCGATGCGAGCCTTGCGCTTTACTCCCATCAAGTCCTGGCCGAGTAGTTCAAGGTCCTCCTCATCCTCTGCCGCAGCCATCTCCTTGGCCATGAAGCCGGGTTTACCTAGCGGACGGTAACGTATTTCCACAGGATAAGTGCGACCGGAAACCTCGATGACCGGCGCTCCGTTGAAATGGCGCGAGAAGCGGTCGGCATCTATCGTCGCCGAGGTAACAATAATCTTGAGGTCTGGCCGCTTGGGTAATAACTGTTTAAGGTAGCCGAGCAGGAAATCGATATTCAGGCTGCGCTCGTGCGCCTCGTCGATGATGATAGTGTCGTAGGCGTTAAGGAATCTATCGCCCTGCGTTTCGGCCAGTAATATGCCGTCGGTCATGAGCTTAATGTAGGTACTCTCGGTGAGCTTGTCGTTGAAGCGCACCTTGTAGCCAACAGCTTCGCCCAGTGGCGATTGCAGCTCCTGCGCGATGCGCGCCGCCACTGAGCGTGCGGCGATACGCCGGGGCTGCGTGTGCCCGATCAGGCCGGCAACACCACGGCCCAGTTCGAGGCAAATTTTAGGTAATTGTGTGGTCTTGCCGGAACCAGTTTCACCGCAGACAATAATCACCTGATGCTTAGCAATGGCGGCAGCAATATTATCTTTCTTGCCGCTGACTGGCAGTTCTGGCGGATATTCCGGCTTAGGCAGGCTTTGCAAACGCGCTGCCAGCTTTGCAGCCGAGCCCCGAACTTTGGCAGCCAGCTCTGAAAGTACCTTATCAACCGGCTTACCCTGCTCCAGCATCGCTCTCGCCTGCTGCAAACGACGCCGCAATGGGAAGCGATCTGCCAGCATACACTGCGGCAACTGCGCTTCAATCTGGGAGATGATCTGGCGTGCGGGGGGTGTATTAGGGCTGCTCATAGAATGAGCGCGATTTTAACATGGGCTTACAAAATACTTATCTTGGTGCTTATTCTGGCTAAAAAATCCTCGTGTAATTACCGGCAGCCAGTCCCATTTAATAAATTCGCAGCCAGATACATGACTGCTCTCGACCCAAAGCGGACATTGAATTTCGCCTAGTAAACTGGGTCAAGTCCAAATGTTTGTTATCGCTCTTTAAGCAAGCTTACTTAAAGCCTACCGTACTTTGTGGTTTACAGAGTTGAGAAAGGTCATTTTTGCACAGATTCTGGAAGTTTCGCTCCTGCTGCAACTAATGCTGAAATCATTTCAGAGTTCTTATTCTTTAGTGCCCATTGGATTGGCTGAGTTTTAGATTCATGAGTGTTATTTACCAATGCACCTTTAGATAGTAGGAGCTTAACCATATAGGTTTCGTTGTTCCATGCAGCCATGTCAAGCGGCCTTGCTCCATCTTTATTTTCAGCATTTACATTTGCGCCTGCTCCAATGAGGATTTGCATCATACCTATGCTTAATTGTTTTGTTATTCCATTCCTACTTTCCGAACCTGCATGTATCGCAGAAAATAAAGCCGTTTCCCCTCTAGGATCAATTCCATTAACATCGGCACCTAATGAAATAAGGAACTTAACCTGCTCAATATTCAAGCGTCGAGCCGCGATATAAAGCGGGATATCTTTTGGATTTACTTTTACTCCGGCACTAATCAATCTTCTAATTATTTCTATATTTTGCTTAGCATCAATTCCATTAATTCCCATTCCCGACTGTACAGCATCATAAATTGCGTTATGACCTTCCGTGTCAATACAGTCACCTCTGATACCTTGATCTAAAAAATAGTTAATGTACTCTGGATTATCGCGCCATACTAATGCTGAATTAAGCAAGCAACTGCCATCACCATAAGCATGATTTTTAAGTCCTTCTACAAAAAGAAATTTTACCAATTCGGTATTATAAAAACCCATGGCAAAATCAATAGGTTTTTGGCCATACATTGCTTCAATATCAAGTTTGGCTCCTTTCGATACAAGTAATTTAACAATTTCGTTCTGTCCATTATTGATAGCCCAATCAATAGGTATATTGGAATACTCATCGGTCCCTGGCTCACCTTTCGGCCCATTTGGATTAGCGCCAGCTGATAAGGCTTTCCTAACACCCTCAATATCGTTAAGCGTAACAGCATCGATCAACCTTTGATCAGCTAGGCTCATACCATATGCTGGAATGTAGGGGATTAAAAAGAGTCCGATAATCAAAAAAAGATTTTTTGTTTTTTCCATAATTCAATACACCATTATTATTAGAATTTTACTTGCTGAGATTAGGAGTTGTATAAAACAAAGTTGATTATATTAGCCAATATAATTAATACATTTAAAAGAAATTTCCCTGTGAGATTTAAATATTGATTTAGCTAGTGCTAAGAAGGGTTGTTTAGCATTAGTTCGCTATTTTTTGGTAAAAATCTCTCCATTCATCTATGTGAGTTTTTTGGAAAAACTTCAAATCCTCTGAGGCATTAACAATTACCTCTGTTGATCCCTTTTCTATAAGAAACTCGGCATAGCTAGCTTTTTGCTGTAGTGGCAATTCGCTAATTTTTTCAAACTCAGGAATATCTTTAGCGTATTTTTTAGATAAGTGATCAATATCTTCGCCACCAATGGTTGCTATAAATTGTGCAATTATCCCAACAGCAAATTCCCCGCTGCCATTACTGTTTCGTTTTATTTGGGCTTGCATACTACGTGAATGCGTGATTAATTCGATTCTAGATTTCATAACCTCTGGGGTTTGGCTCGTTAGATCAATCTTGATTTTTCCACTTCGGACGTCATTAATTTTAAGGTTGGCCGCTAAATATATTGCTTGTAACCCGTCCTCAAATTTCTTGAATCGTTTGCCATCATTAGTTTTGTAGAAAGCAATAAGCTCATTAGCATCAGATTCGGTCAATGAATTGATATAGCTATCGATAGCAAGCTGAATAAGATTGTTACCTATTTCGCCAATTATATCGTCATAGTGGGGGCCCATATCATGGGTTATATATACCTCCATCTGCTGCCACTTTGGGTTGTTAGGATTCCATTCCTTATTGCTGGGGTCTACCGTGAGGACATAAGACGCCATAACTTGACTTTTTGCATCTCGTAACTGAGTTGTCACCTCCTTGTAGTGAGCGGCATCGCCCCCAATAATTAGAAGTGCCTTATCTCGTGAAGCGGCGACACTATCATCTTGACCATCCTCAGCTAGAACTGGTGGGACTAAAATTATTAGCAAACTTGCTACTCCAGCAATTAATTTGGTCGATTTTAAAATCCAATAT
This sequence comes from Methylophilaceae bacterium, assembly GCA_036560445.1. Taxonomy (GTDB): domain Bacteria; phylum Pseudomonadota; class Gammaproteobacteria; order Burkholderiales; family Methylophilaceae; genus DATBRG01. The sequence goes on along the minus strand of DATBRG010000036.1, from coordinate 22,728 downwards.
TTATTGTTCATGAATTTCCCCTTATTATTTTATAGAGTTAGCTTATATTAGCCGCCCTGTTCAACACGACAGCCCAATTCTGAATTTGGGACCCATTCTATATATCTCATTTAACATAGTATCTATGAGAGGATGACTGTCCGCTATTGGCCGATTCTTGCCAGTCACATAGCTTTAAGATATAAATTCTGAATAGCGGCTTACGGGCGCGAATCGCGCGACATATCTCTTACATATCTCTTAATTTGAATGACTTTTAACGCAATCCTCAATACCGGTGTTGCCACCTTTGAATTCCGGCTCAAAATAGAACTTATGGAAGCTCCATTTGCCTTGACTGGTCTTCTTGAAATTGGCGATGCCAGTACCATAATCCTTGGTGCTCTGGTCAGTTAGCGCAAAGTGCATTGCCAGATTATTGCCATGTCCTGCTGCATATCCGGGGTAGCTGCCAAAGCCGGGCACCTCGAGCTTGAAATCATAGCTGGCATAGGTACCATAACTATGCGCTGGCTTGATAGTGAGCGTGACTGTACCTGTATACTTACCCTCGTGCGTATCATCGCCAGTGCATTCGTATATGCCGCTGTAGTCTTTCCCGATAAAGGCCGGTTTGGCTTGAACGATGCCGGAAAACGCCAGCAACAGTACTGATATCCATACGTTCTTCATTCAATATCTCCAGTTATTTAATAGACAAACCTGCTTTTCATCTCTTCCAGGTTGAGTTCCTGCAAAATCTGTTCCAGCCGCTCACTGGCATTGCCCCTGGGGCTATCCTTGTAACGCGCGATAATGAGCTCATTTTTCATCGAATGCTCCCAGCCTACTAGCTCGGTTACTGTGACCTGATAGCCATGCGCCTCAAGCTGCAGGCAGCGCAGTACGTTGGTAATTTGGCTGCCGAATTCACGCGTATGAATTGGGTGACGCCAGATTTCAGACAACGGTGTTTTGGCAAATGAATCGTTCTTGTGGCGGCGCAATACCTCGGCCACCTCGGCCTGGCAGCATGGCACCAGCACAAGAAATTTGGCGCGCTTTTCCAAGCCGAACTTGATCGCGTCATCAGTAGCCGTGTTGCAGGCGTGCAGGGCAGTAACAATGTCGACCTTTTCTGGCAAGGCTTTAGACTCGATTGAATCTTCTACCGAGAGGTGCAGAAACTGCATGCGCCCAAAACCAAGTTTATCTGCGAGTTGCCTCGATTTTTGCACCAGCTCTTCGCGCGTTTCAATACCGACAATCTGCCCCGCCTGTTGCTGCTTCATGAACAGGTCGTAGAGAATGAAACCTAGGTAAGACTTGCCCGCACCATGATCCACCAGCGTCGGATTTTCGTTCTCAGCCATGACTTCAGCCAGCAAAGGCTCGATAAAGTGATACAGGTGATACACCTGCTTGAGTTTACGGCGACTATCCTGGTTAAGCTTGCCCTCTCGCGTCAGGATATGCAGCTCTTTAAGCAGTTCAATCGACTGGTTGGGTTTGATTTCTGGTATCAATGTCATAGTCAATATATTAACTTATGACTCGCATGATGCATGAATGCTAAAATAAGCGATTGATTTAAAGACAGAATAATTATGGCAATTCAGTGGTTCCCCGGACACATGACCGCAGCGCGCAAAAAAGCTGCCGAAACCATGGAGTTCACCGATATCGTCATCGAAGTACTGGATGCCCGCATTCCCGAGGCCAGCAGCAACCCGATGATCCATGAACTGCGGCTACACCGGCAGCGCCCCAATCTCAAAATCCTGAATAAGGCCGATCTTGCTGACCCAGCTGTGACACAAGCATGGCTGAATTATTATAACAAGCAGGATGGTGTAAAAGCGGTCGCACTTTCTTGCAAGAAACCTGGGGATGCCAACAAGGTACCCAATCTGGCGCTGGCTCTTGCGTCGCATCGCGGCACCCACCTCAAACCGTTGCGCATGATGATCATGGGCATCCCTAATGTGGGGAAATCCACCCTCATGAATGCCCTGCTCAATCGCCGCATTGCCAAGGTCGGCGATGAGCCAGCGGTGACCAAAGTACAACAGCGCTTTGACCTCAACGAGCTAATGAGCATTACCGATACACCCGGCCTGATGTGGCCTAAAATCAAATTCGAGAGCGATGGCTACATGCTCGCAGCCAGCCACGCCATTGGCCGTAATGCGGTGATAGACGAGGATGTGGCAATCTTTCTTGCAGGCGTGTTGCTGGAACGCTATGCCGACCTACTTACCAAGCGTTATGGTTTCTCGACAGAAGGTATGGATGCCGTAGATGTGGTTGAAGCCGTTGCCAAGCGTCGTGGCTTCAGGCTCAAAGGCGGCACTCTGGACATGGAAAAAGCTGCTATGACTTTCCTGGTAGATTACCGCTCCGGGGCTCTGGGCCGCATAAGCCTGGAGACACCGGAAACAAGGCTATCCATGCTCAATGCCGATAAAGTCGTGGAAGAAACACTAAACCCCGAACCAGATGCCTAGTGGCACTGCCCCATCGCGATCTCGGCTTGGGAGCATACTTTCTTTTCGGTACCTTGTTTCACGCTTTCCTTGAACGCATCCCAGCCAGATTTCTGTTCTGACTTTTCTTTATGCTGGGCGCCAGCCGCTTCTGTGGCCGTATTTGAAGGATGATGACGATCAGTGCCGGTCTGGGTAGCGCTGGTTTGATTAGCCGCTGGCTTGGTCTCTGTCGACTTCTGCGTTGCCTGGCTGGCAGTATCGTCTGATTTTGGCTTACTACGTTTGGCTGTTTTTTTCTTGGACGCGGAGTCTGTACTGGCCGCAGCTTGCTGACCAGATTTATCTGGCGCGGCCACAGGGGCTGGCGTCACATTAGGTGAGGCTAATGGTGAGGATAATTCAGCTTGTGGTACCGATGGCTTTGACCCCGGCTTATGCATTTCACCCAATATTAAAAATACCCCGGCAATCACAGCCAGTGTCACACCAGCCAGCACATACCAAAGCAGCCCACTGGATTCCTTGGCTGCCTCCTCCGTAACCGCAGATACTGTAGCCTCAGCGGGTGGAGCAGGCACTGGCTCATCCGCCAGCGAACGGATTGCATACACTTCGTGCTCACGCACATGCTTGTCATGCTTGACACCAGAATAGGAAAACATCTGGGTGATTTCCTTGGTCAGGCGCGAAGTAACTTCATAGTAAGATCGGGATACCAGTATCTGGTTGGGCTCGGCAAAACTCATTACGCGCTGGGCGACATTGATGCCATCACCGATGATATTCGGCTGGCCGTTGATATCACTCACTACCCTTACCGGGCCGAGATTGATACCAATCCGGACGAAAAGCCCTTGCGAGCCCTCCTTGTTTTGCTTGAGTATGCCATCACGTATGGTCAAAGACACAAACAGCGCCTCTTCCGGGGCACCAAGCAAAGCTATGGCAGCGCCATCACCGGTATCAAGAATGATACGGTCATTCTGCGCGACATCCTTGATTGCCTCGTTGATCAGCGCATTAAAGTGATCCTTATCATCAATCTGCTCAGAGACTGACTTCTTTGAATAATCGATAATGTCGAGAAAAACAACGCTGCAAATTGATGTTTTATTGATTCTTTCGCTCATAACCTTCGCGAGATAATATGCAATTCGACTATTAAACTACAAAATACAGGTTTTACGAAAATTACAGTTTCGTTACCCGTATATCCATACGCTATAAGGCTACCCAGTCGCGAATCAATGCGGCCTGGCCACAATAAGCACCTGTTACATCAAGAAGATTCCATACGGTCGCATTACGTATCATGAATCGCCTGCCATCTTTAGCAATGCGGATACCAGTGTAATCATCCACATACCCATGGCGCGAGACCCGCCCCAGCAGCAAGGCCCTCTCCTCCCTATTCATAGGCTCTGCCGAATAACGCGATGGCAGGCCTATGATCTCATCCCAGCTCATGCCGAATAACTGCTGCGCCTGTTGATTAGCATAGTTGAATATTGGGTCGGCCTGGGTATCATGCGAAGCCACCGCATAGGGTGCTTCAAACAGGTTTTTCACAGTCCTTGATATATCCCCCAAATCATCAACCAAACAGAGGCCAGTCCAGTGCCGATAACTATCGCATAGTATTTTTGTTTGCTTTTGCAAGAAGCTAGAGCCAACACCATCTGTAACAGAAGGCATTACCAATAACTCTCCACCGTGATCTGGCCGGGGTTCTTACGCTTATGCTTCTTGAGGCCACGCTCGACCAGCAATGCCATCGTATCTTCTACCATCTGGGGATTGCCACAAAGCATGATTTGGCTATCCTGCACAGTCACCTTCGCCCCGACCCGCGCTTCCAGAGTGCCGTCAGCAAATCGTTGTGGGATACGCCCAGACAAGGCAAAGTCTGTGGCCTCACGACTGACGATGGGAACAAATCTGAACTGCGTAGGGTGTAAGGCCTGAATCTCATGAATACGCTCCTGATAGCTCAACTCAGAAAGCGTACGCACGGCATATACCAGTGTCACCCGCTCAAAACGTTGCCAAGGCTGCTCGGTTGCCAGTATGGATAAAAAAGGCCCAACACCAGTACCAGTAGCGATCAGCCAAAGATCTCTCGCCTTCGGTACTTCATCCAGCACCATAAAGCCGTTAGCGCGAGGTGCGACCAGAATGGAGTCACCCGGCTTGAATTGGATTAATTTGGAGGTAAGGGGACCATTGGGAACCTGGATATAGTAAAACTCCAATGGGCGGTTGCCTGGCGGATTGACCAGTGAATAAGGCCTACCAACAATCTCGCCATCAATTTCCAAGCCTATCCTGGCGAATTGGCCAGCCTGATAGGGCTCAATATCCGCTTCTACATAAAGCGAGTACAAATTGCTATTCCACTGTTTCTGGCCAACCACCTTGCCCTGATTCCATGCTGCCATATGCTTATCCTAACTAAATAATTGCTTAGTCGTGCGACAGCCTGAAGCCTAACATGGCCATAGCACAGCTATAACAAGATCAGGTGATTGTATGTATTTTTGAGTGTGCTACCACCGTGTTTCGACCCAGCTCCTTGGCGTTATACATCGCCGACTGCGCTGCCGCCAGAAGATCATGATAGTTTAGCCCGACATATTCAGAATGGCTCATGCCTATACTTGCCGTAGCATAGGTATTCTGGCCTTCAATATCAATCAACCTTAATTCGAGGTTACTGAGTATTTGCCTGGCTAGCTGTATGGCTTGCTGTTCAGTGGTACCTGGTAGCAATAGGCAAAATTCGTCATCGCCTGAGCGCCCAAAAACATCCTCGGCACTGATAGTCTCGCGAATCACCTTGGAGAATTCCCGTAAAAGCTCATCGCCCAGCGCCCAGCTATATTTCGCATTGATCGTTTTCAGTCGATCCACATCTATCAGCAATAACGACAAGGGCTCTTCATTCCGGTTACAGTTTGAGAGCACTCGCGTCGCTGCATTCTCCAGCCCGCGTCGGCTAAGCGCGCTTGTCAGTTCATCAAAAGTAGAGAGCTCCCGCAATATCTGCATGTTTCGGTAATGCAGCATCAGCGTAAGCGAAAGCGTAGTACAGAGCTGTTGTACGAAGAATGCCAAAAATGTAAGTTGATTAACCACCCATTCTGACATGGCGAGGAAAACCTCCGGGCGGGCAGTCAGTGCGGCGTAAGCTCTGAACAGCATGAATAACGCCATAAAGAAAAACAGTGCGGCATTTAGCCGGTAAATTACTGTCAGGTCTCTGGTAGTGGGGCCCATTAACATACGTGCAGCGGTGAAGTAGGCAATGGCAAAAAGAATCGCGTCAAATGCAACAACCACCCTCATATTGGGCTGAACAATAATAAAGTACCAATCCACAAGCCCAAGCACCACTGCCAACAACACCGGGATTCTTCTGTCTGGCTGGCGGTTATTGAATGCCTGCAAACCGTTGATGAACAAACCAACACCGATGATGATAAATATCGGGCCAAGAGCAATCATCCACGGTGCGGAATCAAACCTGAAGAACAGCATCGCCATGCCAAAACACACGCTAAAGCTGCCCAGTGCCCAGTAATTCGGACCTTGGATATATTTGGTTCCCTGTCGTACCAACGCCAGGAAAAGTGAAAGGATAAAAGTCAGGCTCATGGCGCCAAAGGCCATGGTTTTGAGGTCAATCGACAGTATCTGCATCTTATTTTCTTTATTGAGATTATTAGGACTTTTGTCTACTGATTCTACAGCACAGTATATGTCAAAAAACACCAGTAGCGCCCAATCGGCCGAACCGCTAAACTTGCGCCCGCATGCTATCCAAACTCAATTCCCCTCAGCGCGAAGCGGTCAAATACCTGGACGGTCCCCTGCTTGTATTAGCTGGTGCCGGCAGTGGTAAAACACGCGTTATCACGCATAAAATCGGTTATCTGATCGAAAAATGCGGCTATGCGCCAAAAGAGATTGCCGCAATTACCTTTACCAACAAAGCTGCACGCGAAATGCAGGAACGCGTAAGCCATTTGCTTGAGGGTAAAGCTAGCAAGGGGCTTACCATTGCAACTTTCCACTCGCTGGGATTGCAAATGTTACGGGCCGAAGCCAAATTACTAGGCTACAAGCCGCAGTTTTCCATCCTTGACTCATCTGACAGTTTCAAGATACTGGCCGATGTACTGGCGACTACGGACAAGCAGTTATTACGCAAGACGCAGTGGCAGATATCCAGCTGGAAAAATGCATTTATCAGCCCTGATCAAGCCAAAATGCAAGCCGATGAAGAACTTACGCATGCGGCGGCCAAGGTCTACCAGATTTACCAACAAACGCTTAAAGCCTATCAGGCCGTGGATTTTGATGACTTGATCAAGTTGCCGGTGGAACTATTCGATCAGCATCCTGAGGCGCTTGAGAAATGGCAACGTAAACTCAAGTACCTGCTGATCGATGAATATCAGGATACCAATGCCTGCCAGTACAAACTGGTGAAGATGCTAACCGGCGTCGAAGGTCGTTTTACCGCAGTGGGTGACGATGACCAGGCCATCTATGGCTGGCGAGGCGCCGATGTCGAGAATTTGCGGCAGCTAACGGAAGACTTCACGCGGCTGAAGGTTATCAAACTGGAGCAGAATTATCGCTCTACGGTGCGGATTCTGCGTTCTGCCAACCACTTGATTGCCAACAATCCCAAGCTTTTCGAGAAGAAGCTCTGGAGTGAGCTTGGCACTGGTGACCAGATACAGGTAAGTGCCGCACGCGACGAAGAACATGAGGCCGAAGCCGTAGTCATGAAGTTGCTGGCTCACAAGTTTGAGCACCGCACCGCGTACACGGATTATGCCATTCTCTACCGTGGCAACCATCAGGCAAGAGTTTTTGAGCAGCAGTTACGCAATCACAAAGTGCCCTACACCATTTCTGGCGGTCAGTCGTTCTTTGACAAGGCCGAGATCAAGGATCTGGTCAGCTATTTGCGACTCATTGCCAATGAGGATGACGATCCCGCATTCATACGTGCCGCCACTACCCCCAAGAAGGGCATAGGCAACACCACTCTGGAACGACTCGGTGAATACGCGAGCCAACACCACATATCACTTTTTGCTGCAGCTTTCGAAGGCGATTTCCAGCGTGAACTCGGCAACCGTCAACTGGAAGATTTGCTCACCTTCTGCCAGTTCATCAATAAGCTGCAAGATCGTGCAGTCAAGGAACCAGCGGGTGAACTGTTGGCCGAAATGATGAATGCGATTCATTATGAAGCCTTCCTTTACGACAGCGAGGAACCACGGGCTGCAGAAACCAAGTGGAAGAATGTACTGGATTTCATGAATTGGCTCACCAAGAAAGGCCAGGATGAAACCGGGCAAGAAGAAAGGAACCTGCTGGAACTAACGCAGATGGTGGCGCTCATGAGTATGTTGGAAGGCCGTGAGAATGGCGAGCCGGATGCAGTAAAACTATCTACCTTGCATGCTGCCAAAGGGCTGGAGTTTGGCCATGTGTTCTTGATTGGTGTAGAAGAAGGCATCCTGCCGCATCGCGAAAGCGTAGATAACGGTAAAATTGAGGAAGAGCGTCGGCTTATGTACGTAGGCATTACCCGCGCGCAAAAGTCGCTGAATATCTCTTGGTGCAAGAAGCGCAAAAGTGCTGGCGAAACCAAGAACTGCGAACCAAGTCGCTTTATCGCAGAGCTGCCTCAGGATGATGTAAGGCATTTTGGCAACCCATTGGCAGACCCCGCCGCTAGTAAGGAGCATGGCAAGGAACGCATGGCGCAGATTCGTGCCATGCTTGGTAAAGCCTAGCCTAGAAACCACAGGAAATCAGCATAATTTAATTAGTGAAAAGCAATGAGCACCTCCCCAAAATTTAAATATCCATCTTTGCGCCAGCTCGGCCCGGGGCTTATTACCGGCGCGGCTGATGACGACCCTAGTGGCATCGCTACCTACTCGCAAGCCGGGGCACAATTCGGCCTTAATTTATTGTGGACGGTGGTGCTTACCTATCCATTAATGGTGGGTATTCAAATCGTCAGCGCCCGCATTGGTGTGGTTACCGGCAAGGGTCTTGCTGCCAATATGCGCGCCATGTTTCCGCGCTGGCTTTGCCTAAGCATCGTGTTTTTGCTGGTAATCGCCAACACCATCAATATTGCTGCCGATATAGCCGCCATGGGCGAAGCTTTGCAGCTGGTGGTTGGCGGTGGTGAACATGGCCATGCAATTGTGTTTGGTATTGCCTCCCTGCTACTGCAGGTATTTATCCCCTACCAACGCTATGTGCGGGTACTGAAATGGCTCACACTCTCACTTCTGGCGTATGTTGCGGTGGTTTTCATGGTGCATATCCCCTGGAAAGATGTACTTATCAACACCTTGATGCCGCACATTACACTGAGTACAGAATATGCCACTATAGTCGTCGCCCTGTTTGGCACTACCATCAGCCCATACCTGTTCTTCTGGCAGGCTTCGCAGGAAGTCGAAGATATGCGTGGCAACAGCAACCTGTTCCCGCTTCTGCAATCGAGCAAGAATGCTTACACAGAATTACGCCGTGTAAAGTTTGATACCTACATTGGCATGGGGTTCTCTAACCTGGTCGCCTTTTTCATCATCTTAAGCACTGCGATGACGTTGCACGTCGCCGGTATCACCCAAATCGAAACCTCGGCACAGGCAGCTGAAGCACTGCGACCACTAGCCGGAGAAGTCACGTTCTTCTTATTCAGCCTAGGTATTATTGGTACAGGCATGCTGGCAGTGCCGGTGCTTGCAGGCTCGGCAGCCTATGCGGTTGCCGAGTGTTTTGACTGGCCACAAGGGTTGGACAAAAAAGCACTTGCTGCAAAAGAGTTTTATGCCATCATCGGCTTGGCAACATTAGGTGGCGTATTGCTGGATTTCACACCTATAGATCCGGTTAAGGGGCTATTCTGGAGCGCTGTTATTAATGGCGTGATCGCTATCCCTATCATGGCTGTGATGATGATGATGGCAGTCAAGCCTGAAGTCATGGGTACCTTCACTATCAAGAAAAAACTCCGCTTTCTTGGCTGGACAGCCACTGCCTTGATGTTGGTCACTGTTATTACCATGTTTGTATTCTGGTAACCCTAAATTAACTTCACTGAAACCAATCCGTGCCACATATCACTCTAGACAATGCTTCACTGGCCTACGGCCATCACCCTCTGCTGGATCAGGCTGCCTTCCAGCTCGACCCGGGCGAACGTGTCGGCCTCATTGGCCGCAATGGTGCGGGTAAGTCCAGCCTGCTCAAAGTCATCGCCGGTGAAAGCAAGCTGGATGATGGCACGCTTTGGCGTGCCCCCACAGTACGCATCGCCTACGTGCCACAGGAGCCAGCTTTAGATTTTGAGCATACGGTATACGAAGCGGTTGCCGAAGGCTTGGGTGATATGCAAAAAGTGCTAGTGCAATACCACGATGTATCACACAAAATGGGCGAACCCGGTGCGGATATCGATGCACTACTGCAGCAAATGGAAGAATTACAGCATGAGTTGGATGCCAGACAAGGCTGGCAATCCCAGGCAAAGATCGAAACTGTTCTGAGCCGCCTTAACCTTGATGCCGATAGCCCGGTAGCGACGCTTTCCGGTGGTTGGCGCAAACGTGTAGCCTTAGCCCGCGCCTTAGTGGCTGAACCCGAAGTATTGCTGCTGGATGAACCAACCAATCACTTGGACTTGGAAGCCATAGAGTGGCTGGAGGATCTGCTTCTTGGCTTCAATGGCAGCGTACTGTTCATCACGCACGACCGGCGTTTCCTTGATAGGCTGGCAACACGCATCGTTGAACTGGACCGCGGGCACCTGACCGATTTTATTGGGAATTTCACCAATTATCAGCAGAAGAAAATCGAACTGCTGGCTGTTGAAGAGACCCATGCGGCCAAGTTCGACAAGGTATTGGCACAGGAAGAAGCCTGGATACGACAAGGCATCAAAGCACGACGTACCCGCAACGAAGGCCGCGTACGACGACTGGAAAAACTGCGACTGGAACGTGCTACAAGACGTGAACGCCAGGGTAACGTTAAACTCGCGCTGGATAGTGGTGAGCGCTCAGGCAAGCTGGTAGCTGAACTGGAGAACGTTAAAAAAGCCTATGGCGACAAGCTTCTTATCAATGGTTTCAGTACCCGCATACTACGTGGTGACCGCATCGGCCTGCTGGGACCTAATGGTATTGGCAAGACCACCCTGCTTAAACTTATCCTGGGTGAAGAAGAAGCCGATAGCGGCCTGATACAACGCGGCACCAACCTCAATATCGCTTACTTCGACCAGATGCGCGAGCAACTGAACGAGGAAGCAACGCTGGCCGACACCATCAGCCCCGGTTCCGAGTTCGTGCAGATAGGCAACGAGCGCAAACATGTGATCAGCTACCTTGAGGATTTCTTGTTCCCACCGCAGCGCTCACGCTCTCCAGTCAAATCATTGTCAGGCGGAGAACGCAACCGCTTGCTGCTGGCGCGTTTGTTCGCGAGACCAGCTAACGTGCTGGTACTCGATGAGCCAACAAACGATCTTGATATCGACACCTTGGAGTTACTGGAAAGCCTGCTGCAGGAATTCGAAGGCACACTATTCCTGGTTAGCCATGACCGTGCATTTCTGGAAAATACTGTCACGCAGGTAATCGCCTTTGAGGGTAATGGTGTGCTCACCGAATTCGGTGGCGGCTATGACGATTGGCTAAGGTTTAGCTTGGCACGGGCAACAGAAAAAGCTGCAGCAAACAAAGCAGCCGAGAAGCCCAAGGCATCATCAGTGAATCCGCCCCAGAAAGAAAATCTGGCCGCCCTAGCCAAACTAAGCTTCAAGGAGCTAAAAGAACTGGAAGGCCTGCCAGATAGAATCGAAGCGCTTGAAAAAGAACAAAACAACATCGGCACGGCATTGGCAAGCGCAGAGATTTACCGGGATAAACCACAACAGGCTAAAGCACTACAAACCCAGCTCGCTGCCCTTGAGTCTGAACTTACAGAAGTACTAAGCCGCTGGGAATTATTGGAAAGCCGCCGCCAAGTTTAGCAATACTAGCTAGAACTAAATATTAGTTCAGCTGATAAAAAATGGTGCCCCCGACACGAATCGAACGTGTGACCCTCCCCTTAGGAGGGGGATGCTCTATCCACTGAGCTACGAGGGCAACGGCCGTATTTTCTCATAAATTCAGCCCTGATGACTTTACGCTATGCAAGATTAGCTAGATAACAGCCCTTATCTGAAAACTAACTAGCAAAAAGGTTATCAGATAACATAACGTTTAACTGTATAAGGTGGGAGCAATGAAAATTTTAGTGGCAATCGGTGTCCTAGGATTAACCTTGTTAGCTTTTAGCGGCCTTGTTGTTGCTGGCAACATTCCCAGGCTTGGCCAGCAGGCGCCAGATTTTAACCTTGCTGATGCTAGGGGCGCACAACATAAACTGGCAGATTATTCCGGTAAGTGGGTAGTACTGTATTTTTACCCGAAGGATGATACCCCGGGCTGCACCAAGGAAGCTTGCAGCTTTCGTGATGACTTAGCACAACTGGATAAACTAGGCGCCCAAGTTATTGGTGTTAGTGTTGACGATACCGATTCGCATGCCAAATTCGCTGAGAAATATCACCTGCCCTTCCCTCTGCTTGCCGATAAGGATGGCAAAGTAGCTGACAGCTATGGCGCACTCACAAACCTTTACGTAACAAAGATTGCCAAGCGTTATACATTTCTAATTGATCCCAAAGGCAACATCGCCAAGACTTACCTGAGCGTAGATACTTCGCGTCACTCCCAACAAATTATCGATGATTTAAAACTGCTGAGTGTCCACTAGTTGAGTTCGAGGCCCAGTGGAAATACCATCTGCACAGAATAACGCCGCATAACGCGGCGTTATTTTTCGGTATATGGGGTACCGAGATTACCGGCATAAAATCCGGCATGGGAACTACTAAAAATCAGCACTCATGGCATTCTCGATAATTGCTCCTTTTCTGGTTCAATTTCTCGATTTCGTCACAAACCTGCTTCTACAATTTATACACCGAAGAACGTGAAGATACAAATTCTCTATTTGCCCGGCACTTTGCAGGCTGTAAATAGGCTTGTCGGGCCATCATTGAGCGTTGCTTCATTACCATTGATATCGAGCACCGAAACACCATTGCTATAGCGTACACTCGGGCTCGAACTAACTTTCGGGAGGGAAACCTCCCTATCTGCCAAAATCAGCCAAGCTGCATTACCGCTATCCAACAGGCGCACATAGAACTTCTTTCCGCCACTGCATTGATATTCGGTAGCGTTAGCCGGGCCAGTTGCCTGGCTTTGTGTCTTCTCATCCTTGAACGGCCACAAACTAACGTCAGCACAACCCGATAGCATCAATACAAAACCCGTAGCTACATAGAATGATTTATATAATTTCTTTGACATAACGATCCTTGGAGATATCAATTCTTGAGGTCGGCTTCCCATGCATTGCCATAAACCTTGCCATTACGCGACAGGATGAACATCTGGTACATGCTGGTAAACCACATGAATGTAGATGCCACGCTGTAACCGATGCCGCCAATGATCGTGAGCCATGCAAAACCAGGGTTCAGTTTTGTCAGCCACCATGAAAGCACGTCCAGAATCAGGAAACCGAAAGGAAATCCAATCGCCACAATCTTGAGTACTTTCGGTACATTTACTGCAAAGCTGAAAATAAAGCCCATGAAAAAGAAGATGAAGGCAATACCGAACAAGTGGATGTGCGATACGCGAGTCAAGCTTTGTATACTTGCGCCCTCATCAATAGCAGCTACTTTTTTGACTTCCTCGAACTTGGTAAAGTCAGGGATGCCAGGCACCTTACTGTGGCACATAACACAATTTTGTTCGAACACACCTTTAAAGTGTGGTTCCCACTTAGCCTCTGGTGCACCCTCTTCTGCCCACTTAATAATATCCAGTCGAGTTTCTGCTGGAGCCTTATCTTTCATCGCACCATTCAGCATGATTTCCAACTTGCTTCCACTGCGGTTGCCATAGTAACTGTAGACGATGTCATCGACGGAAAGACCGGGTTTACCATCAGCCATGCCGTGAGTAAGCATGATTTGCAATCCTGCCATACATAACCCCACCCCAATTACCAAAAGATAACCGGCAAAAAGTGCTTTCAGGGGCGTGGGCAAGTTAGGCAAATTTAGCCACGTCATATTCGAAGGAGTAATTTTCATTATGTAGTCTCGTTCAAGAGGATTAAGGATATAGTAATTTCAGGCTCGCCCAATCAGCACTGGGCCACAAACATAACAACAAAACACCAGATTACAGTCAATATTAATGTATTTCTCCAGACGGCATAATACCTGAAACCCGTTTATTCATGAGGCAATGAGCTTAGTTGAATCTTCTGAAACCATTAAATGGTGCCCGGGACCGGAATCGAACCGGTACAGCCGTTAAGCCGAGGGATTTTAAGTCCCTTGTGTCTACCAATTTCACCACCCGGGCGGATGGCATTGCTTGGGATATGACGGAAGTCCTGATGCATACCCCTGATTAGGGGGCGTATTCTACCACTTACTCAGGTGGATTTAGCAGAAACAATAACAGAAGCTAATAGGAAGATTAATCGAATGGCCTAATAGGCACCCCAATTGAGCCAGATTCAAATCTGGCGAGATTTTTGAGTATTGGTCGAGTCTAAAACGATGTTCTGATCTCACCCAATAATTGTGGCATTCCTGATTATTTAACCAGCTCGTGAACGATTACCCAAACATTGTTTAATTTTTCTAACTTCAGTTCTTTAGTCACATTGTCGCTATAGCCAGGCACACTATAGAGCTGAGTGAATTCAACACTAGCCTTATCGCCATCAATAGTGACTTTCATGTTGCGTAGCATGATCTTGATTTTTGAAGGTTTGGAAATACGCTGTTTACGTTGTTCCACCCATGCATTATGGCTAAGCTTATTTTCTGGGACAAAATCTTCTGCGTAGAATTTCAAATAAGCATCAACATCTTTTTGCTCCCAAGCGGCAGCCCAATCATGGGCGCGGCTGGTAATCAAGTCATCTTCACTGAATTTAACGACAGGGGCAGGTTTAACTATCGCAGGCGAAGCATCGGCAGGCTTGGCTTGTTGTAGCGCAGCAGACTGCTTGGCAATGGCCGCCAATGAAACCAGGGTATCGCTTAAGGGTTTGGCCTGCGCAACGATTGCGGGCTTATCTATCTTGAGCGGAATCGGTGCAAGCACCTCGCATACATTTTCCGTCTGCAGGTAATCGGGCCTACCAATATCCGGGATGTCTTTTCGTGTAACACCTAACTGGCTAAGCAATTCACCTTCGGCAGCATAAGTTCGGGCATAAGCTGTATACAGATCATTTTCTGTCACTGTGTAAGTACGCCTGGCCTGGAAGTACTCGTTCTCAGTATCGAGTAAATCCAGCAAGCTACGCTGCCCGATATCGAATTGCTTACGATAGGCTTCACGTGCTTTCTCAATAGATAATTGATGCTGGTTACGATAAATCAGCTGTTCTTTGAGTTGCTCGGTATCATTGTAGGCAATCACCAGCGTTTGTCTGGTATCAACACAGGCCTTATCACGAGAATCAAGTGAATTATTGAGTTTATCGACTGTCTGTTCCACCCCTGCCATATCTGCAAAACCATTGAACAGGTTGAAACTCAAAGTAAGCTGAAGCACATCGGCTGCCGATACGCTGTTAGCCCCATCCTTACTTGTATCGAGATTAGTGCGCGCCTCTAAATCCAGTCTTGGCGAATATTTGGCACGTTTGTTTTTTACTTCCTGCCTGGTTGCCTCGATATTTTCAATCGTAGACAACAGATCAGGATTTTTTGTATAAGCCAACTGAAGAGCTTCATTGATGTTCGGTGAAACACCTAGATTGTAAAAGTCTACTGCCGGTAAGTCTTCCGGTGGCAATTCACCTACCAGGCGCTGATAGCGCGCTTGTACATCATGCAGGTTAGTCGTTTCGGTCAACAGATTCGCTTCAGCCAGCGCTAAACGCCCACTCGCCTGTTCCAAGTCAACCCGGCGTGCCACACCAGCAGTGACACGTTCTTCAATCCGTTCGAATAACTGCTTATGGACAACATAGTTATCCTTCGCATAGTCGACAAGCTGACGATAGCGTTGAATATCGATATACGCTTTTACTACTTCAAGCGCAGTATTTTCCATCGCACTTAACAGCTCGTAATAGCGGACTCGTGAAGCATGCCCCAGTCGATTAACTTCACCACTACTGGCAAAACCATCAAACAGTAGCTGCCTGAGTACTAACTGGGTTTGTCGTTCTGGGATATTCGTATTGTCGATATTGGGGCCAATCTTCTCCTGCCGTCTGTATGTCGTATCGACATCAAGGTGTGGCAACAAGGCTGCCCGTGCTATGGTCGTGTCTTGTTGGGAAAAAAGGTAATTGTGATATCTGGCTTGCACTTCAGGGTTAGAGGTAACGGCTTTCTCTATGGCCTCTTTTAGAGTAGAGGCCCGAGGCGCCTGCCCCATAACTCCTTCTTCAGCATAGGCAAAATCAACGACACATAAGGTAACCGCTATCAATACACTCTGATAGAATCTTTTCATGTTTTTCGGAAATCTCATCTCGTCTTATCGGCCTAATTTTGCGTAATTATTACAGTAATTTATTATAAATCGATAGTAATTCATTATATTTATACAATATTTTATGTTTATACAGCAAAGTATTGCAAATGTGCAACACAGAATCAGCAATTAGCGTGCCACTCTAATTTAATTACTATTAGGCGTCATTGAAATTTTTGTATCAAAAAACATCAATGCCCCAATTAAACATGCCTGTCGTTTAGTCATTTTAATTGCACTCTTCTTCCTGATTTCTCATTCAGGGCTGGGGGCAATTGATTTCAATAAACTAAGCGCTCTGGCCAGCCAGCGCTATGGCGAACGCGCCCGCAACAATATCCTTGAACTCCAAACTATCTTATATGCGTTGAAGTCCGCTCCAGATTCAGAGAAACTCAAGCGCATTAATGACTTTTTCAACCAAAAGATAGCATACGATGAAGATATCAATGTCTGGGGGCAAACTGACTATTGGGCGACACCTCTGGAATCATTGGGTAAAGAGCGAGGGGATTGCGAAGACTACTGTATCGCAAAGTATGCGTTTCTTAAACAACTGAATATCCCCAATGAAAAATTGAAGCTAACATATGTCCGCGCTCAGATAGGCGGGCCATATAGCAAACTGTTTCAAGCACATATGGTGCTGAGCTATTACCCCACGCCGACTTCAGAACCTCTGATTCTGGATAATCTGATCCCTGAGGTTCGCCTTGCTTCACGCCGTACCGACCTTACCCCGATTTTTAGCTTCAATAGTGAAGGCCTCTGGCTAGGTGCTTCAAACCACTCTGGTGGCGATCCTTCATCACATCTTTCACGTTGGCGCGATGTACTCGCACGCATGCAAGCTGATGGCATAGAATAACTTTTATGAGGAACCTAATATGTCATTAATTAAACAACTATGGCTAGCTATCGTCATTATCATGCTACTGGCCTTTGGCGGCAGTTTTCTGGTAAGTACCATCTCCAGCAAACATTATCTGGAGCAGCAACTACAAATGAAAAATATCGACAATGCGGGTTCGTTGGCCCTGTCCTTGTCGCATATGAAAAAAGACCCGGTGATTGTCGAGCTAATGATTTCAGCACAATTTGATACTGGGCATTATCAATATATAGGGCTTACCGATCCGAATGGCACCATCATCTCTGAGCGTAGAAGTTCGGCTACAGCAACGGAGGCTCCGCTTTGGTTTACCAGGCTATTTCCAATTGAAACCAAAGCCGGTATAGCCCAGGTGCAAGATGGATGGTCGCAATACGGCACCCTCAAACTGGAAAGCCACTCGCGCTTCGCCTATGCAGAGCTATGGCGCAGCACATTGTTGATGCTGCTATGGAGCCTGGCTATAGGAATTGGCAGTGGCTATATTGGTACATTGATCCTGCGGGCGATTCTTCGACCACTCAATGATGTTGTAAATCAAGCTGAAGCTATTGGCGATCGTCGGTTCATCACCATCGAAGAACCGAAAACCACAGAATTTAATGTGGTTGTTACCGCGATGAACCGGCTCTCTAACCGTATCAAAAAACTGCTTAACGAAGAGTCACAACGCCTGGAAGAGTTGCGCCTGGAAGCCAATTATGACCGGGTTTCCAGTTTGATGAACCGCGATTACTTCCTGAGCCGGGTTGACGCTACTATCAGCAACGATGAAACATTCACAGAAGGTGTACTGGTCATTTCTCGTCTTTCCAATCTGGGTGAAATAGACCAAAAGCTAGGTCATACAGAAACCGACGCTTTGTTGAACCGACTCGGTGACGTACTTAGCGGCCTCTCTAGCAGCAACCCTGCCCTGCTCGCTGGCCGTTTGAATGGCACTGACTTCGCTGTTTTCTGCAATCACGCTACCGATATTTATGGCTTCTCTAGCCAGATCAAGGGCGCACTGTACAAAGCAGCTGGTTTGCACCAGTCTTCTCTAGACTTGAATCTGGCAACGATAGCCGGGAAATTCAGCAACACGCAAAAAGATAAACCAGACCTGCTGGAAAGCCAAACCCAGATAGAACCCCTGGTTAAACTATTTACCAATGTGATGGCCGATATCAGCGCGAATAAGACCGATGTACTACATGTGATTGGTGAAAGCGATATTGCAAAACATCAAGATAACGATGAAGAGAAATGGCGCAAACTGTTAACCTCGGCACTGGATGCCAAACGACTTAAGCTGGCGTTCTACCCGGTAGTAAATGCCGAAGGCAAATTGATCCACCAGGAAAGCCCGGTTCGGCTGCAGCTTGGGCCTGACGACGAGTGGTCATCGGCAGGCGAATTTATTTCCTGGGCTATCAGGCTAGACCTGATGACCCGCATTGACAATCTAGTGCTCGAAACAGCCTTGAAGGAGTTGGCAAAAGGCACCGGGGCCATAGGCTTGAATATCTCTAGCCGCGCCATCCGCAATCCGGAATTCATCCTTCGCATGCGCCAGATGATTCAAGAAAATCCGGAAGCAGCAACCCGACTATGGCTAGAAGTCCCCGAACAGGGAGCGTTTGAATACCTGGAAGAATTTCGTGAGTTCTGCAGCTTGCTTAAGCCCTTAGGCTGCAAAATCGGTATTGAGCATGTCGGCGCAGATGTTGCGCGCCTAGGTGAATTGCATGAACTGGGGCTGGATTACATCAAAATCGACATCTCGGTAATTCGAGGCATTGATAGCCACCCTGGTAATAAAGCTTTCCTGCGCGGCTTGTGCCTGATAGCCCATACAATGGGATGGATGACATTCGCTGAAGGGGTAAGTACAGACGCAGAAATTGCCTGCCTGCCAGAACTTGGCATCGATGGCATGACAGGCCCAGGTATTAAGGTCTAAATCTGGCTTGGCTAATATCAGATTATCTTATCTGAGTCTTCGTCGATAATATCCAGGGGCTTGCCCCTTTTACGCAAACTCTGCCGATAAATCAGGCGTTTCTGTGCAGCTAACGGAAAATCAGTAAAGTGGATAATGCCCCGGTCTACCAGCAGGGAAATCAGGTCTTCCAGCACACGGGCAAGCTGGATATCGCTCTCACGAAACGGATTTTCCGCCATCAAGGCTGACTCTAAAAAACTGATATAGCTTTTTGAGCTGCCCTCAATGTATTCCCAACCTTCTAGATCTATCACCCCCGGCTCCACCGGATTAGGCCTTGCCGCCTTGATGCTGCCATCGGCAGCTTTTAGTACATAAGGCATAGGAAACCTCATTAAGTTAGTTTACCCAGCAAGCCCTAATACTAAACAACCTGCCAGAATTAGTCTGTAATCAATTTCTGCTTATTGAGCAAGTCTTGCACAATGGCTTGGTCGTTGGCAAAACCAGTTACCAGATCAACGCCTGCCAGTGTAATGGTTTGCACGTCCTGGGCACTGTTAAATCCTGAAGCGAACCCGCCAGTGGTGCTGACATGCACGATAGTGTTGGAGCCTGACTTTTCAAAATGCAAGAAATTAGAAAGATTGTCTTGTCCCAGCAATGTGCCAGAGCTTTCGCCTTGCAACAAGTCTCTGAGATCAAGCACATCGCCACCACTGGCGCGTGCAGCCGTATTGAAATCAGTTACCGTATCCGCAGCTGGACTGCCGACCGTACCTGCGTCTGCAAGAGTCCACTTGAAAACATCTGCGCCGGCACCACCAGTCAAGTTATCGTTGCCGGCACCGCCAGTAATCAAATCAGCCCCTGCCCCACCACTCAAAGTATCATTACCGGCACCACCATCAAGTCTGTCATCAGCACTACCGCCTACCAAGCTGTCATTACCATCATAACCGAACGCAAAATTAGATGCGGTTGCACTCAGGGTAGGCGCATTGTTAGCGGAGGTACCCTCGTAAGAGTTGCTATAAGAAACCAGACTCAATTCCTGATCCACAGTATGTATGCCGTTGGTGGCTGAAACATCAATCAAAGCAGACTGACCTGCACCTACGTTGCTGACCGTCAGTGCTTTTGAGAAATCCCATGTCGAGATATCGATTGCTTGTGTAGTACCTGTGCTGGTAGCGGTATGTCCAGCACTGTCGGTAATAGTCCATCCACTCAATAAACCACTCACAGTAAGCGTGTCATAGGCACGGGCCGTGACATCAAACTCAAAGGTAGTGCCATCATTTGGCATGCTTATATCATGATGGTTATTCTCTGACTCCTGAATCGATTTGACCTGCTCAGTAGTTAATACATTACTGTAGATGCGCAAATCATCAACCGCAGCATTCAGGTATCTATCACTTGTTAGATTACGTGAGAAATCGCTGTTGACACCATTGGTAAAGCCTATGCCGAACACATTAGTAATCGTGCCTTGTAAGCCTGTAGATGTAACGCTACTCTCTAGTGTTCCGTCAACGTAAACCTGCGTAGCTCCTGTTGTTGAATTTCTGGTAATCGCTACAAAGTGCCAATTACCATCAGCCACTACTGTTGTACTCTTAGCGCCAATCGCATCGCCAACATCAATACCAATATGCCCAGCATTATCTAGCCATCCCCACTGAGCATCATTCGTAGCGCCGATTTGTTCAGACCCGATCACGCTTGGTCTATTCCAGCCAATTTCGGTCCCGCTAAACTGCGCAGCATCAGTCGTCGCATTCTGCGTAGTCTTGATCCAGAAAGAGACCGTAGCGGACTGGGTAAGTGGGTTCAGCTCTGTCGGATCAACTGACAATGAAGCACCTTTTCCGTCAAACTGAAGTGCTGTCAGCGAGGTGCCCGCATGCCCGGTAGCCCAGGCCGGCAGGTTAAGGCCATTAGTGGTATTTGCATCTGCAAGGGTGCCGATAATATTGCGGTACTCATTCAGCGCAGTGGTACCCGTGCCTTCGTCGAAGGTCCATTGATCCACGGGCCTTACACTAAGAATAGGCGCGCTATCCAGGTCAAGTATGGTCGCAGTGCCCGTGGCGGTTGAGTTACTTATCGCACCAGTCACCAGGTTAGCTGTCAGTGTAAAGTTCTCTGAGCCTTCAATTAGCCCATCTATCACTGTAGGCGTGCGAACCAGGACGCTGGTTTTGCCTGCAAGAATTGTCAATTGGGAAGAGTAATTGATCCATGTAGTCCCCCCGTCATTAGAGTACTGCAAGCCTGGGCCATAATCAGCACCAGTCGCAGTTCCATCGGTAGTCGTCAGGGTCACATTCACATCATTTGCAGCTTTGCCTGCGAGGCGGACATCAAATATGGCGTAATCGCCTTCAACAATGATCGGGTTGCTGACGAGTGCCAAGCTTGGCGGATCAAACGCCTGCAAGCCTGAGGTATATACATTGAAGCTCAATGTCTGCGCATTGACCGCCGTGCTACTGTTTGAAGACTCAACTGTAGTAGCAACCACACCCAGATCGATACGGCCGCTGTAGTCCTCAGGTAGCACCAGATACGCTGCTGCCAGCGCGCTGATAGGTATGGTGGTCGAACCATTCACAGGACTATAAGTTGTAGCACCTGACACAATGCGACCGCCACCTGGGATGTTGTTTATCTTCAAGGTTAATGTTTCAGATCCATCAGTATCTACCAAGCTGCTGCTGATCTTGCCTGCAAGCGCTATCTGGGTAACGGTACCGGTAGCTGTATTCGTGTTGTCCTGCAATGCACCCTGCGACGATACCAAGCGAATATCATCGAAATAGCCGCCAACGCCGTTTCCTACCTCTGGCGCGGTAGTACGTATGGTGACCGTGTGGCTACCGGTTGAAGTAAAGTTAAAGCCTGTAGTAACCGATTGCCAATCCAATGGCTGCAGGCCGGCAGCTGAGTAGGTGCCGACAACTGTGCCATCCACCAATACCTGGAACCCGGTATTTGCGCTGGTAGCAGCATCTGGTGCATAGGCCAAACTGAGCTGATAAACCTGGGAAGTATCAGTCACATTGATGGTGCGCGTAATACCCAATGTTTGATAATTAGGGTTAAGTGACGATACGCCATTCGCCGCATTATCTAGATGTAGATATGCTCGTTGGCCATCGCCACCAGTCGCACTACCCAGCATGCCGCTTGCAGTGAATAGCGTACTGGTATTGGAATTCAGTATCTGGTCGCCATCTGCGTTGAAATAGAACTGATTGCTTTGTGTTGTACCGCCAGTATCGCCGCTAGGCAGGGTCGTTACCAGTGTCCAGCCCTCAATGGCAGCAGTGCCCTTGGCATGCGTTGCATTATTGGTATCGTTGGCTGTTGCAGTCAACGTACCTACTGACTCCCAACTGGTATTAAATAATTCAGTGAATGAATTAGTAACAGTCAGGTTAGGTACATCAGCAACAGCTGTGACATTGAGAGTTCCAGTCACTGAGCTACCGGCGGTGCCACCATTATCTCTTGCATTGAAAGTGAAGGTATCGCTCCCACTCCAGTTTGCATTTGGCTTGAAGTAGAGCGTTAGCTGCTCACTCGTAGCAGTGTAGTAAGTATTTCTTACCACTGCCGTGGTCATGGCAGCATCCGTATATAAAGTCCCGTCTGGCGGCAAGGCTGTAACGCGGTAAGAAGTCACTGTTCCGTTTGGATCAACCCCAGTCAGGGTGATTGGAATCGGGCTGACATCTTCAGTACCAC
>DATBRG010000035.1:0-84391 GCA_036560445.1 Methylophilaceae bacterium | reverse complement strand
CTTGGGCCGGATAAGCATGGCCTTTTTCGATGAGGGTGCTGATCATCTGCACCATGCCGGTGATGTAATCAGTGGCGCGCGGTTCGATATCCGGGCGCAGTACGCCAAGCTTGGCTGAGTCTTCATCCATGGCAGTGATGAAGCGTGCGGTCAGCTCACCTATGGTTTCGTTGTTTTCATTGGCGCGCTGGATGATCTTGTCGTCGATATCGGTGATGTTACGCACATAGGTCACATCAAAGCCCGAGGCACGCAGCCAGCGGTTGACCATATCGAAGATCACCATGACGCGGGCATGGCCCAAATGACAGTAATCGTAGACCGTCATCCCGCACACGTACATACTGACTTTGCCAGCAACGATAGGGACTAATTCTTGCTTTTCGCGGGCGATGGAATTATAAATTTTTAGCATGTTTTAGCTCGCCACTACAAATTAACACTCAGCTATTGTAGTAACAGGTATCTTATTGATAATTAAATGCCGTGTAAGCGTCGCTGGCTATGGAGCTTGAATCGGCTTATTGATAGAATTGGTGCTCAAGTCACTTGTAAAAAGTATATCACAATGCCCGTATACCGCGCTTTGCCCTATTTGTTAGTACTCCTAAGCCTTTTTTTCACTTTTTCCAGCGCACAAGCAGACGAACTTAAAGATATCGCTCAACAAGCCAGCCAAGGCCAGCAGGCCGCTGCACTAGATCGAATCAACACCTACCTCAGCAACAATCCCAAGGATGTACAAGCCATGTTTATCCGTGGTGTGATACTGGCTGAACAGGGTCGTCGCGATGAAGCTACCAAGGCATTCGTCGATATCACTGAAAAATATCCAAACCTGCCAGAACCATACAACAACCTGGCTGTACTTTATGCGGACCAAGGCCAGTACGATAAAGCCAGGAAAGCATTGGAAACCGCCATCAAAACCCATCCGAGCTATGCCACTGCGCACGAAAATCTGGGTGATATTTACGCAAGAATGGCCTCAGAGGCTTACGACAAGGCGCTGCAGCTAGATACCAGTAATACCCGCGCACAAGGTAAGCTGTCGCTCATCAAGGAATTATTTTCGTCTACCGGCAAACCTGTCCTGTTGGCGAACAATGCGGCTGACAACACCAGCACCAAACAGCCAGTCAAGGAGCCTGTGAAGGAGGCTAGCAAATCCAGCCTGCCACCTGCATTGCCGATCCGCCCGGCTGAGGCAAGCAAACCCGCTGAGCCTATCAAGCCGGCAGAGCCAGTAAAAGCCATTGAGCCTGCAAAACCGGCTGAACCTATCAAACCTGCAGAAATTAAATCTGCAAGCTCCACTAAACCAGCTAAATCCACTGCCGGTGATGACAGTAAAGATGTGGCTGAATCTGTCAAACAATGGGCTAAAGCGTGGTCTAGCAAAAACGTGGATAAATACCTTGCCAGCTATGCCGACAACTTCCAGACGCCAGACGCCCAGCCACGCAAGGAATGGGAAGATACCAGGCGTGACCGCATCAGCAAGCCAGCTAGCATCAATGTCGATTTAAGTAATATACAAGTTAAGATGGAAGACGACAGCCATGCCAGAGTCAGCTTCAAGCAAAGCTACCGCGCTGGTAAAGTATCCATGCGTGCGGCAAAATCGCTGGTGCTGAAAAAATCTGCTGGCAAATGGCTAATCGAACAGGAACTGACCGATCACTAACGGCCGGACAAGCAAGAACTCCATGCGCATAATCAACGCTCTAATCCGTACTGCGCTCATCACCAGCGTACTATTACCCTGGAACGCCCCTGCTACAGATCACCTGGACTTCAATGGTAATTTAGGTGCTAATAAATTCAGCGCCAATTACATAGAAGGTTTACTGGTCAAGAGCCTGTTTGACGTCACCCAAGGCAAGTTACAAGAGGCTCTGGACACCATAGACCAGCTATTGAAGACCGCACCTAACTTCAAGCTGGCTTACCTGGTTCGCGGTGATTTGCTGATGGCACGCGCGCAGCAGCTGCAGAGCTTTGGCGATGCCCCTGCAGGCTTGCAAGAGACTAAGTCTCAGCAGGCCATGATTGAGGATTTCCGTGAAGAAGCGCGCAGCCGCATTGAACGTTACCTCTCACAACAGGTGGCGAACAGCATTCCGGAGCCTCTATGGCAGCTAGATTCCAGCCAGCAGTATGTCATCGTCGTCGATACCGAGAAATCGCGCCTGTATGTCTATCGCAACGAAGCCGGAAAACCAAGCTATATTGCCGACTACTACGTCACGCTGGGCAAGAATGTAGGTGAAAAAACCGCCGAGGGTGACAAGCGTACTCCGCTGGGGGTGTATTTCACTAATGGGAAGTTATCTAAAAAGCTACCTGACTTTTATGGTGATGCCGCCTATCCGCTAAGTTACCCCAATGAATGGGACAGCCATCAAGGCAAGCGCGGCCATGGTATCTGGCTACATGGCACGCCCAGCACGACCTACAGTCGGCCACCAAGGGCCAGTGATGGCTGCGTGGTCATGACCAATCCTGATCTTAAATCCTTGGCTAATATCCTGCAAAATGGCCGGGTGCCGGTCATTATTTCCAGCAATCTGAAATGGCTATCTACGAATCAAAACTCTACAGAAAAAGAAGAGTTGACCCAGTCACTTGAGCAATGGCGCCAAGACTGGCAAGCGCAGGATACTGACAATTACCTTGCCCATTACTCCTCACAGTTTTTTACCCAGAGTGCGGACCTGACAACCTGGGCCAAGGAAAAACGTCGTATCCAAGCCAGCAAACCCAAGGTTGAAATCAGGCTATCCAATATCAGCATGTTCCGTTATCCTAACAATCAAACGCAGATGGCAGTAGTGAGTTTTGACCAGGATTACAAAGGGAATAACCTAGACAGCCGCATACGCAAGCGCCAGTATTGGATGCTTGAAAATCAGCGGTGGAAAATAATATACGAAGGTCCGGCTTAGCCTCTGCGCCCTTTGTAGAGGAGACTTACCATGAGGCCCTATGGCTTTCTATTGCTGCTAGCCTTATGCAGCCCGCCGGTATTGGCGGAAGGCATGAAGAACCCGCAAATCGAGTTCCAGACTAATCAGGGCAGCTTCGTTGTGGAGCTTTATCCAGACAAGGCCCCCAAAACAGTAGCGAACTTTATGCAATACGTCAGTAATGGTTTTTATATGGGTACGCTGTTTCACCGCACCATCAAACGCTTCATGATTCAAGGTGGTGGACTCACGCCTGAAATGCAGGAGAAATCGACCTTCTCCTCTGTTCCAAATGAATCCAATAATGGCCTGAAAAATGAGCCTGGTACTTTAGCCATGGCGCGTGCCTTTGAGCCAGATTCAGCAACCTCGCAATTTTTTATCAATATCGCTGATAATAAATTCCTCAATTACTACAAACCAGACCCTCACTACATAGGCTACTGTGTATTTGGCAAGGTGATACGTGGCATGCAAGTGGTTGAGCGCATCAGCGAAGTGCCGACGAGAACAGTCAAGGCATTCAGCGATGTGCCGGTAGAGCCCGTCGTTATTGAAAAAGTGGCCGTGCTGGAAACGCCTGTAGAGGCGGAAGCCTTGTCTGAATTACCCATTAAATCTTCAAAACCCGCAAGTAAAGGAAAAAAACGTGGTCAAACTGCACACTAATTTTGGCGAAATTACTCTGGAGCTGGATGCTGAGAAAGCGCCGATTACCGTGGCTAACTTTTTGCAATATGTCGAGAGCGGCTTTTATAACAACACCATTTTTCACCGCGTGATTGATGGCTTCATGATCCAAGGCGGCGGCTTTGAGCCTGGCATGTCACAAAAAACCACCAAGGCAACCATTAAAAACGAAGCCGATAACGGCTTGCAAAACAAGATGTACACCATCGCGATGGCACGCACACCCAACCCGGATTCTGCCAGCAGCCAGTTCTTTATCAACGTTGCTGACAATGGTTTCCTGAACTTTACCTCCCCCACCGCACAAGGTTGGGGCTACTGTGTATTCGGCAAGGTAACCGCAGGGACCGAGGTTATAGACAAGATCAAACAGGTAAAAACCGGAAGCCGTAGCGGGCATCAGGATGTACCGGTAGAGAATGTCCTCATTGAACGTGCAGAAGTCTGTTAACTTTTTAGCCCTGCCATCCGCATGACAACCATCGGAAATGAATCCAAGCATAGCCTGTTCATTTCCGATTTGCATTTATGCCCGTCACGGCCGCACATCACGGGCCAGTTCATCGCTTTCCTTCAGACTACGGCGCCTAAAGCCGAGGCACTTTATATACTGGGAGACCTGTTTGAATACTGGGCAGGTGATGATGATGTGGATGACCTCCATCATCAGGCAGTGATCCTTGCGCTCCGCGCCCTCGCTGAACGTGGCACCCAAATTTATTTCATGCACGGCAATCGCGACTTTCTACTGGGGCAAGGCTTCGCTAAAGCTGCCGGGCTCACTATATTGCCTGATCCAACACTGTTCAACCTCTATAGTAAACGCGTGCTGCTGAGCCACGGCGATGCCCTATGTACAGATGATGTGGACTATCAGGCATTTCGTCGGCAAGTACGCGACCCAGATTGGCAAGAAGCGTTTCTGCAAAAACCACTGACGGCTCGTAAAGCCCAGATAGAAACATTACGAATGCGCAGTGAGCAGGAAAAATCCTACAAAAGTGAGAGCATCATGGACGTGAATGTTTCGGCTGTTGCTGAGATCATGCGTAGCTATGATTACCCCGAAATATTGATTCATGGCCACACTCACAGGCCAGCACGGCACCAACTGGAAGTAGATGGGCATGCCTGTGAAAGATGGGTACTGGGAGACTGGTACGAACAGGGAAGTTGCCTGCGTTGTGATGCATCAGGCTGTAGCCCGCAACCTGCCTGATCCATGAAAAAGATTATTGTCTGTGTTAACTATCGCGCGAACCCTGATCAGCCATCTTGCGCCGCTAGAGGCAGCAAAGAGATTGCAAAATGCCTACAAGCAGAGATAAGCAAGCGCAAGCTGGGCGTTATGGTTGAGCAAATTCACTGTATGGGGTTTTGTGACAAGGGGCCTAATGTCAGGTTAGTCCCTGGCGGAAGATTCTTTCATGAATTGACGTTGCAGGATATCCCACAAGTCATGACTGAAATCGAACAGTTCCTGCTCGACCAACCTTAACGCCTGGACTTTTGCCATGACTGCATCTTGATCATATAAGCCATGGTTTCCTCGGCGGTCATGTTCTCGGGTTTCCTCTCCTTGAATGCCAGCAGCATCAGACCACCATTAATCAGGATAAAAATCACCTCCAGATAAAGTATGGGCGTGACTATGGTTCTGTATGGCGGATGTGAAAAAATGAAGTGGAAGCCCTCAAACGTAGGGATGACTGCACGCGTCATATTCGAGACGTACTCAAAAGGCGGGAATAGCAGTACACCGACCAGATTAACCAGAATCAATATCATCGCCCCTTTGCGGAAATTGATTTTTTTCGTTTTATCGCGCCTGGCATTTTCCGCAGTTATCAGCCATAGAATACCGAGATTGACGAGCACGACTGTTACCTCAAGATAAAGCAGTGCGGAGTTGATGACAAAATGAGGCGCCTTGGTCAGCACA
The DNA here is from genome assembly GCA_036560445.1 of Methylophilaceae bacterium. GTDB lineage: Bacteria > Pseudomonadota > Gammaproteobacteria > Burkholderiales > Methylophilaceae > DATBRG01. Next base: position 78,790 of record DATBRG010000035.1, on the reverse strand, counting down.
AAAAGAAAGCCTGCAAAAATCGCAGCACCATTGTTACTTACCGAGTAATCATCAAATGGGGGGAACGATAAAACGATTGCAAGATTGAAGGCTGTCAGTGCCAACAGGATTTTTTGTGTCTTGCTCATCATTCCCCCTTAGTCCTACTGATGAATTAACTCCTTATGGAACGTAGCCTGGAATCTCCGCCTCGTTGACGGTATCAATTTGCTCAGGCTCAAGGAATTGCTCGGCATAACGCAGATAAATCTTCTCGCGGATAAAAATATCAAACAGATCTGGGTCGATATGGTTATCCAGCTTCATCTTACCCAGGATATATAAGGATTCTGAAAGAGTCTTGGCTTTCTTGTAAGGCCTGTCACGTGAGGTCAGTGCTTCAAATATATCGGCGATACCCATGATTCTGGCTGGAACCGACATCTGCTCCCTTGTCAGTCCGCGTGGATAACCCTTGCCATCCATACGCTCATGATGACCCCCTGCGTACTCAGGCACACGCTTGAGGTCTTTTGGGTAAGGCAGTGATTCCAACATGTTGATAGTCACTACAATATGGTTATTGATGATGGTACGTTCTTCGCTGGTCAGTGTGCCGCGGGCAATATTGAGGTTGTACACCTCGTCATCATTGAGAAAGTTAACAGTCCTGCCATGAATATCAACGAGTGGATAGTTCGCAATATCATGTACCCGCTGCTGATGCTCTGGAGTCATGAATTCCCCGCCAATATTGGCATTCCGCAGAAAATCACGATCATCATCCAGTTGACGCATGCGCTGATTGAGATCGCTTTCCATACTATCCATGTCAACCGGCTTCTGGCTTCTGGCGGCCGTAACCTGTTGCCGCAACATATCGCATTCAGCTTGTTTCTTCAGTAACTCAAAGCGCTGGTCAACCAGCTCGATGCGGTCAAAAATGGTAGCCAGCTTGGTAGGCTTGTCCATGACCGACTCTGGTGTTGTCACCTTGCCGCAATCGTGTAGCCAGGCAGCAATGCGTAGTTCGTAGACCTCCTTATCACTAAGCGCAAAGTCTTTCAGTGGCCCAGTGTTTGTCTTCAATGCTGCTTCTGCCAGCATCATGGTCAGCTCTGGAACACGCTGGCAGTGGCCCCCAGTGTAAGGAGACTTTTCGTCGATGGCATCGGCAATCAGTTCGATAAATGCCTCAAATAATCCCTTAAGGCCTTCAATCAGGTTGTGGTTAGTCAACGCAACAGCCGCTTGTGAGGCCAGGGATTCCACCAACCGTTGGTTGGCTTCGGAAAAGGCGACTATTTCACCGCTAACGGGGTCAATAGCATTGATGAGCTGCAACACGCCGATGATCTCATTCTCATGGTTCTTCATCGGAATTGTCAGGAAAGACTTGGAGCGGTAACCTGTACTTTGGTCAAACTTACGCGTCCCGGAGAAATCAAAGCCCTCAGCTTCATAGGCGTCTGCGATATTGACCGTTTTATCGTTCAATACCGTGTAAGCCGCTACCATATTAAGGTTAGGCGAACCGTTCTCGAGATAGAGAGGTAAGGGCTTGAAAGGAATATCCTTGCCGGTAGTACCACCCATGGCAATACCCAGGGTCTGGGTACGCATGATTTCAAACTGGAGATGATGGTCGTCTGTAACGGTATAAAGGGTACCACCATCGGCATTGGTGATTTCTTTTGCCCCGAGCAGAATCATCTCCAGCAGGCGCTTGTTATCGCGCTCCGCCGAGAGTGCCACGCCTATGGCATTGAGCCGGTCAAGCCGTTTGAATAGCTCTTGCTCTTCAGACATGATGCAGCAATCCCTCGGCCAACAATAATTTGATACTTAACATCGGATGATTTAGCTTGAGCTAAACCTGGTCAGGTTAGATTAGCTGCCAGCCAGGTAGAATTCCATTTTCACACCCGCCAGCTCAATCACATCATGATCATTTAAGGGGTGCGCCTGTGCGCCTGCTGACTTGCCATTCACCACAGGATGATTTTGTCCTTCAACATGGGTAATGAAATAACCTTGTGGCCGTTTGGTAATCACAGCCACCTGCACACCTGGCTTGCCCAGCGTTGTCAGTGCCTTGTTGAGGATCAACTCTTTACCCATGCTGGGGCCCGTCAGCACTTGCACACGGCCAAGTATCTCAGCTGGGCTAGGAGCTGGGCTGATAGGCGCAGCGGCTACAGGAGCTGCAACTGGTGAAGATATGGGCATGGTAGGCGGCATCATGACATTCGTGCTTTGCATTTTTGCCGCTTCGTCCATAGGCGCTACTGGTGCAACCGGTTTCATCGCTGAAGGCCGGATAATCATGGTTTTTTCGAAATCATCCGGACTACTACCCATAACAGCGTTATTGATAGCAGCTTCGTTCACATATTTGAGTTGATACTTGCCAAACTCAATCAAATCGCCATGCTGCAATACGTGTTTCTTGATCTGCTTGCCATTGACCAGCGTGCCATTGGTACTACCAAGATCTTCCAGGAAAGAATCATTCCCTATGGTGACGATAATGCCATGCTCACCGCTCACCGCAAGGTTATCAATATGAATGTCATTGGTAGGACGCCGCCCTATGGTAATGCGCTCCTTATCTAGCGGATGTTCACCGAGAAAGGCACCGTCCAATGAAAGAATCAGCTTCGCCATGTTCTACCTTGCTATTTTAACCAATTAAGAAAGCTGTCAAACCAGCTGCGCTCAATAGCAAATGGCCTGAGCACCCTGGCAAGTATGACAGATATATTATCCTTGCCCCCGTTGTCGTTCGCCATCTGAATCAACTGATTAGCAGCCAACTCAAGATTAGCACTTAATGCGCTGAGGGTTAAGTGTATGTCTTCATCATCTATCAAATCACTCAGGCCATCGGAACACAAAAGATATATGTCCCCGACCTCAACATCATACTCATGTAGTTCCAACTCAACTTCCGGGTCTATGCCAAGAGCCCGCGTCACCAGGTTTTTGTTGGTAGAAAACTTCGCTTGTTCCGGCGTAATCAGGCCAGATTTGATTTGCTCATTCAGTAGCGAATGGTCTTCGGTAATCTGCGTGAATTCCTCACCACGCAGGCGATACATACGCGAATCGCCTATATGTCCAACGAGTATCTTGTCATTAGTAAACAAGCCCACCACCAATGTGGTACCCATTCCGGCACATTGTGGCTGGGTCTGCGATACATGGTAAATGGATTCGTTGGCCTTTTTTACTGCCTCATACACAAGCTGGCTTTCCGCCTGCATGCCAGTAGCTTTGTCCGTCTGGCCGGGAGCCATGGCCTGCATGGCTTCCTTAAGCTCAGCAACGATGGTTAGCGTCGCAATCTCGCTTGCCACTTCGCCCGCATTGTAGCCGCCCATGCCGTCAGCCAGCACTACCAATCCCATCTCGGCATCGCTGGCGATGGCGTCTTCGTTATGTTCGCGCTTTTGCCCGACATCGGTCAGGCGTACGATCTCTAATTCGTTGGTAAGATTCATCGCTAGCCCGCCTGTTCCATGCAGCGACGAATATCTGCTGCGATTTCAGCGCCGCGCGCGTAACGTTTTTCTATATCTTTTTCCAACATGCGATCAATGATGTCGGATAAACATTGAGGCAGGGCAGGGTTAACAGTTGTAACACCAGCATGCTGCTCATTGGCGATCTTGAACATCAAGGTCGCCATCGAATCTCCAGTGAATGGCAGCTGGCCGGTAGACATCTGGTATAGCATGACCCCCAGGGAGAATAAGTCTGAACGGCCATCTACTTTTTTGCCTGACAATTGCTCTGGCGACATGTAGCTCGGCGTGCCCAGCACCATGCCTGTCTTGGTCTTGGATGAATCAGTGATGCGGGCGATACCGAAGTCCGTCACCTTGACTACTCCAGTATCTATTTCATACATGATGTTGGCAGGCTTGATGTCGCGGTGCACCACATTGTAGGTATGCGCGTAATCCAGCGCTTCTGCGGTCTTGGCGACAATATCCATGACCTTGGGCAATGGCAGTAAGTTATCGGGCTTGGTATAGGGCGCCAAGTCCTTGCCTTTGAGGAACTCCATGGCGATGTAAGCCAGATCGTGCTCTTCACCCGCATCGTACATGGTAACGATATTGGGGTGATTAAGTCGGCCTGCCGTTTCTGCCTCGCGGAAGAAACGCTCTTTTACTTCCACCAACTCATCTGGTTCAAACTCCTGTGCCAGCGCCATGGTCTTGATAGCAACCACACGCCCGATCTTTGGGTCTTTCCCGAGATAAACCACGCCCATCGCGCCCTTGCCCAGCTCTTTTTCTATCTGGTAGCGGCCAAGCATGGGTTTTTCTACAGTGCCATCGTTCAATATCATGGTGCTGGCGTTGGTACGTCCACCACCTCCACCGCCAAGTATGACTGTTTCAGCCATGGCTTTGGAGCGCGCCAAGCGTTGTTCCAGATCCTTGTATTTAGGGTTGAAGTCCGCCATATAACCGAATACTGATTCCGCCTTGTTGAACTGGCGTTTGCGCTCGAAATCCAGCGCCAGGTTGTACAGCACATCCATGACACTGTCATCCATCGGACACTTGCGCAAGCGGTCAAACGCCATATCCAGTTGGCCTTGGCTCTGGAACATAAGGGCAAGATTACGATTACTTTCGGCTGACTCAGCCTCGGACTTAACCTTACCCCTTTCTGTCATGAGGAAGCGCTTGGTGGTCAACAAAGCATGGCCAACCAACAATAGCGAAGCAGGTACCATAAGCTGTATCCACATGCCCTGCTGAGTCATCAGCACAAAATGTGTTCCCAGCAAGATAAGCAGTAGAAGGATGGTAATCCCCGCGGCCATGCCGGCACCGAGGCGAGGTAGAAGTAAGGTTAGGTAAAGTGTGATCAGCAGCCAGGCTCCGCGCTCAGCCCATACGCCCCAACCGGGAGCAACAAAAAAATCTTCATTCAATATGCTGGCCACCGAATGCGCCAGGGTCTCAATTGGTTTCATGCTTGATGAGATCGGTGTTACCTGGCTAGCACCAACGCCAGCTGCTGTGGCACCTATGAGCACGATACGGTCACGATACTTTTCTACCGGAATCTTGCCGCTGATCACATCGTAAAATGAGTCCACGGGAAATGCCGCGTGACCGTCACGATCAGCGTAGAAAAACGTATTCATCTGCAACGCACTATCAGTAGCAATATTCAGCTTACCCAGCCGAACACCCTCACCCAGGCGTGCCTGTATGTCTTTAGGCTGCAAGTTAAGGTATTTAGCAGCGATCTGTAACGACAATGAGGGATAGTACTGATCGTAGTAGGCAAGGACCAATGGCTCGGAACGAATGGCTCCGTCCACATCCGGATTCGCATTCAGGTGCCCGATAGCGGCAGCGTTCTCACCTACCTGCGGTATTGGAGGCAAGGCAGAAACGGTAGGAATAGGTAGTAGTCCTGCATCTTCCGCACCGATACGGTCAACAGCTTTACCCAACGCATTCTTGATGACATAGTCTGGCAGGGGTTTATCCGGGTTACCGCGCGGCTCGCCGATCACAAACGGCATCGCCACGACGACATTACCAGCCTTCTTGAAACTTTCCGCCAGTTTGGAATCGGTATCGAGCCCGGCCTGGGCCTCCTTGATCAGCGCATCAAGCTGTGAGGCATCAGGTGAAGTACTTGGAATAGACGAGGTTGAAACAAAAGTAGCCAGCTTGTTGATATACGCCAAGCCCGGATCGAGCTGCGGTTCAATAAAGAATACCGTGTTACCAATCACCTTGGCATGAGCTGCAGCCAGCATATCCGTCATCTTGGCATGTATGTCGCGAGACCAGGGCCAACGACCTATATTGGCGATACTTTGATCGTCGATCGCTATTACTGCGATCTTGTCCCCTGGGTTACGAGACGAGGCCTGCACGCCTAAATCGTAAGCCTTGCGTTCCAGGCTTTGTAATAAAGCGCTGCCGCCGGCAAACAGAAATAGCAGGGAAACGATCAACCCTGCGAACCAGTCGGACTTCCAGAAGGTCTTTTTCAAACCACGCTCCCCTATTTTTGAAGTTTCTTACGTGTTTCGAATTTGCTTTTTCCCCTGAGCACATTCGATATTACACGCGATTTTTTTCAAAAAGAAGTAATGCGCACGATAAAGTCAGCTAAATCGTGCAATAAAGGGAGAAAAGCTATTTGCTTACGCGTTTAAATTCCTCTGGACGGGCTTCTGCGGCGAGTTTATCCAGCACGCCATTGACGTACTTATGGCCATCCGTACCACCATACAATTTGGCCAGTTCTACGCCTTCATTAATAGCTACGCGATAGGGGATGCTGGCGTCAAAAATCAGTTCGTAGCCTGAGATGCATAGGATGGCATGCTCGATGGGGCTTAGCTCGGAAATCTTACGGTCAAGAAAGACCTGCAAGCGCTGATCCAGTTCTGGCATATGCTCGCTGACACCCTCCAGCAATTGCCGCATATATTCTTCATCGGCACGGTCAAAATCTGGATCATCTGCCAGCTCACGGCGGATTTGGCGTAGCTCGCTCTTATTGAGGAAACCATGATAAATACCCTTGAGCGCAAGCTCTCGCGATTTGCGGCGATTCTTGCCAGCCTTGGCCGGCTTCTTGTCAGCGTCGCTCATAGCTGCCTCAACAGATTAACCATTTCAATGGCTACTGCCGCCGCTTCTGCGCCCTTGATATGCATACGTACAAGTGCCTGGTCGTCATTTTCCGTGGTCAGAACTGCATTGGCCACCGGAACACCTGTATTCAGCTGTACTTCAGAAATCCCACGTGCGGATTCATTGGCGACCACCTCAAAGTGGTATGTTTCGCCGCGGATAATGGCACCAAGCGCGATAAGTCCGTCGAACTTCTCGCTATCCGCCATCTGCTGCAGCACCAGCGGTGTTTCCAACGCGCCGGGCACAGTAGCCAAGGTGATATCTTCAGCAGCGACGCCCAGCTTGATAAGCTCTTTCTCACAAGCGCTCAGCAGGCCATCGCCAATGTCACTGTTAAAACGTGACAGCACAATACCAATACGCATACCGCGGCCATCCAGATTGATTTCAAGTTCGTTCACGCATATTCCTTATCGAGTTATTTTCCAAGCCTGTCTGTAAACGGCTGTGCATGTTGCAAATGGCGTTGCCAGTTGGCCTGATATTGCTGCGCCAGTACGCGATTACCATGAAGCACCAGCACATTTTCAGCATTTTTAAACTGTGCAGCCTTGGTGAAATTGTAGCTGCCTGTGATTACTGTATCGTCATCAAGCACCATAATCTTGTTATGCGCACTCTGGTGTTCACCATCCAGCCAAACCTGCACACCAGCCGACGCCATCAGTGGCACCTGACCATGCTCCATTTGCATAGTCTGCTCGCGGTCTGCAATCAGTTTCACCTCAACGCCGCGATGACGCGCCGCAACTAGAGCCTCCGCAATGCCATCATGCGTAAATGAAAATGCCTGCACCAGAATCTGTCGCCTGGCTTTGGCTATTGCATCAATAATCAAGGCTGCTGCATCCTGCCCAGGAGTAAAAGCAACTTCAATACTGCCATTTGCCGCTAGTGACCGACTAGTCTCAGTATTAGCGGCAGCCTGGAATGCCAGTGCTGTATGGCTGAATAACAGCAGTAGCAAAAATGGGTAGCGGATTGAATACTTGAACTGCACTGAAAACCAAGGATGCCAGAAAGGTGCTTATTATAGCCCAGCTGGCATAGTGCATAAAGGCTGATAGCTTTTTAATTCAGAGAGATAGTTTAATTTCAGCATGCCGAAAGCAGTCAGTGGTGTGATCATTGACCATGCCTACTGCTTGCATCATGGCATAGCAGATGGTAGAGCCGACAAACTTGAAACCACGCTTGCTCAAGTCCTTGGAGAGAAAATCCGAAACATGGGTTCTTGCTGGAACCTGGCTCTTGTCCTGCCAGTGGTTAACAATGGGCTTCCCCTCGACAAAGTGCCACAGATAGGAATCGAAGCTACCGAACTCCGCCTGCACTTGGAGAAAACGCTGGGCATTGGTAATGGCGGCGGCTAGCTTAAGCCTGTTACGCACAATCCCAGCATCCGCCAGCAGAGAGCCGACCTTGGCATCATCATAGGCAGCCACTTTTGCCGGATCAAAACCATCAAACACCAGCCGATAACGTTCACGCTTTTGCAGTATGGTGTGCCAGCTTAAGCCCGCCTGCGCACCCTCCAGTATCAAAAACTCAAACAACTGCCTGTCGTCATGTAACGGCACGCCCCACTCAGCATCGTGATATGCGATATCAAGCGGGGTTTTCGCCCAGGCACAACGTGTCATCAGCTGAACAATACCAGAGCCTTGTTGACCGTATTCCAGATGCCATATGCCAGCGGGATGCCTACCAGCAGCCATGCCGCAAACACCAATCCACGATGGCTGCCCTTACCTGCCACACTAGCACTTTCGGCTCCGGCCGCATTTTTGGCAGCAGTATCATGGGCAAGCTTGCGTTCGGCTTCAAGCTCCGCATCTGACATTTGCCATTTTGGATTCACTGGGCGCACCAGCAGATTGCAAATAAAGCCCCCTATCAGGAGCGCTGCCAGAATGTACATGGTTGTATCGTAAGCAGCGCTCTTCGCAACCCCATGCTTGATCTGGTATTCATTGATGTAATTCACCAGTACCGGGCCCAGTACCCCTGCTGCCGACCAGGCCGTTAGCAAACGGCCATGGATAGCGCCCACCATTTGCGTACCGAATATATCCGCCAGATACGCCGGGATAGTGGCAAAGCCACCGCCATACATGGTCAGGATGATGCAAAACAAGCCTACGAATAATGCCAAATTGCCAGCGTGGCCAGCCGATGGGGCCGAGGCATACAAAATGAAGCCGAGCACGAAGAAGGTAAAGTAAGTCGCCTTGCGCCCAATATAGTCGGAGCAGGATGCCCAGATGAAACGCCCAGCAATATTAAAAAGGCTGAGCAAGCCGGTAAACCCTGCAGCGATGGCTGCAATCTGGGTGAGCTGTGTCGCGTCGAGTGCGTCGAACTTTATATCCTGACCAATCAACCTGCCGCCGAAAATTTCCTGCAGCATGGGTGAGGCCATGCCGATGACGCCTATACCCGCTGAAACGTTCAGACACAGGATGCCCCACAGTAGCCAGAATTGCGGTGTTTTCCAAGCCTTGTTCACATGCACATGCTTGCTGGTAATCATGGTGTTGGTTGAGGCCGTTACTGGCGGCGTCCAGCCAGCTGGCTTCCAACCGGTAGGAGGTACACGGTATGACAGCGCACCTATCATCATGAATACGAAATAGATAGCCGCCATGGTAAGGAAGGTCTGCCATACGCCAACCGAAGTAGGTGTAGCGAAATGCCGCATGAGATTATCGGCAAGTGGAGAGCCTACCATAGCACCACCACCAAAGCCCATGATCGCCATACCAGTCGCCATGCCGCGTCTGTCAGGGAACCATTTGATCAGGGTTGAAACTGGTGAAATATAGCCAAGCCCCAGACCGATGCCGCCTATCACACCCGAACCCAGCCATATCAGCCAGAGCTGGTGCGTGTAAACACCGATGGCCGACAATACCAAACCGCCGCACCAGCAGATTGCAGCCACCACACCAGCCTTGCGTGGCCCCGCATGCTCTAGCCAGCCACCCCAGATTGCGGCACTGGAGCCGAGAAACACAAAGAACAGGGTGAACAACCAGCCCAGCATTGGTTTATCCCAGTCGCAGGTTGTAGTGAACAATACCTGCAGCCAGCTCATATCGGCCGGGCAAGTGATCGAGCTGGTAATCCCGATTGCCTTAGTAAGGGGCAGCCAGAAAACTGAAAAGCCATAGGCCATGCCAATACATAGATGGATACATAACGCTGCCGGGGGGACCAGCCACCGGTTAAAACTGCTATTTGCGACTATTCTTTCTTTTTCTAAAAAACCTGACATCGCCCTCCCCTTTCAGTATTTTGTTTGCAATTGCGTACCCATTCTTGGCTTCTTGAGCAGTCACACCTGCATCGCTAAATTTGGCTAGGCACATAGTTATACAAAAAATGAAAAATGGCAATTCATGCAGTAAATCCTTTCACCAGTGTCATCAATCTGTCATATTTACGTCATATAGTGCACGTGAATTAATCAGTAATCTGAACTAAAAAGGATGTCACTGTGCCAGCTAATATACTTGTAGTAGAAGACGAACCAGCAATACAGGAACTGCTTGCGCTCAACCTTACGCAGGCAGGCCACAATGCGATTCGCGCATTAAGCGTAGAGCAAGCGCAAATGCTGATGCGCGAGGCCTTACCCGATCTCATTATCCTGGACTGGATGCTACCGGGCATGAGCGGTATCGAATTCGCACGCAAGCTCAAAAGTGATGAGCTCAGCAAAGCTATTCCCATCATTATGCTGACTGCACGCGGCGAAGAAGCCGACAAGGTTCGCGGCCTCGAAGTTGGTGCCGATGATTATGTCACCAAGCCTTTCAGTCCACGTGAGCTCAACGCCCGCATCAAGGCTGTGTTGCGCCGTCGCGCACCACAGATGACTGATGACCCGATTGAGGTCAGCGGCCTGCGTCTTGACCCGATGACCCACCGTGTTTCGGGTAATGGCGCCACGCTGGATCTGGGCCCAACTGAATTCCGGCTACTGCATTACCTCATGTCGAACCCGGAACGCGTACATTCACGCAGCCAGGTTTTGGATCGTGTATGGGGTGACCGCGTGTTTGTCGAAGACCGTACCGTGGATGTGCATATCCGCCGTCTGCGCCGCGCATTATCAGAATCCGGCCATGAAGATTTAATACAAACTGTGCGAGGCGTCGGCTATCGTTTCTCGGCGCAGTAGCTCATAATGAGCACGCCTTAAATTTTAGGAACCATTGCGCGTGCAAGATATTCGCTGGCGTGCCATCTGGCTCGCTCTACCTCTGGTTTTTTTCTGCCTGATCGTATGGGCAGTTGAAGATGAATTTACCGCTTTAGCCGTATTTACCCTGGCTGTGATAGCCTATCTGGCCAGCCATTTTTACTGGCTGCAAAAGCTCATGCAATGGCTCAAGAAGCCAGATCTGGCCACCATACCTAATGGTTCTGGCATCTGGGAAGATGTGTTTGCTGCTATTTACCATGAACAGCGGCGCCATAGTCGCAGCCAAACCCAGCTGACTTCTGCACTGGATCGCTTTCGCCATGCAGCCAGCGCGCTGCCTGATGGTGTAGTGCTGCTTAATGGCAGCGACCAGATCGAATGGTGTAACCCGCCCGCACAAACCCAGCTAGGCCTCTCAGTAAAACAGGATGCGGGGCAGCCTATCAGCTACTTGCTACGCCACAACGACTTTCTGCTGTACCTGCAAAATCACGAATATGCTGAGCCGATCAAACTCAAGTCCTGGCGTAACCCGGAAGTAACACTAGAGATACAGCTAGTACCGTTTGGGGCAAATCAAAAACTACTGATCAGCCGCGATATCAGCCAGCTAGAGAAGCTGGAAAACATGCGCCGCGACTTCATCGCCAATGTGTCTCACGAATTGCGCACACCATTAACGGTAGTGGGTGGTTTCCTCGAGACCTTTACCGATATGGATGGCGCCGTGCCGGAAAATATCCGCGGCTACTTCAGCATGATGCAGGAGCAAACCAGCCGCATGCGCCATCTGGTGGAAGACTTGCTCACACTATCCCAGTTAGAAAACAGCGCCTCACTGCCACAGGATACCGAGGTAGACGTTGCAGAACTGCTTAATAGCGTGATGAACGAAGCACGCAGCCTGAGTGACGGCAAACACCAGCTGCACCTAGAGGCTGATGCCAACCTATGCTTGACCGGGGCCATGCAAGAGCTGCATAGCGCCTTCGGCAACCTGGTCAGCAATGCAATCCGCTACACGCCTGAAGGCGGGGAGATTTTCATGCGCTGGGGCACGCGTGAGCATGAAGCTGTATTCAGTGTGCGGGATACCGGCATCGGCATTGAGCAAAAACACATAGATCGCCTGACTGAGCGTTTTTACCGGGTAGACCGCAGCCGCTCCCGTGAGACCGGTGGTACCGGCCTCGGGCTCTCTATCGTCAAGCATATCCTGACACGTCATCAGGGCAGGCTGGAAATTCAGAGTGAATTAGGCAAAGGCAGCACCTTCAGTGCCGTATTCCCCAAGGCCAGGATAGTCTACAAACAGACTGCGCTATTCAAGTAAAGGCACAGGACGCGCTAAGATTGCAGGCTTAGTGCAACCGCCTCGGCCACTTTCATGCCATCAATCGCCGCAGAAAGAATCCCACCCGCATAACCTGCACCCTCACCTGCCGGGTAAAGCCCCTGAGTATTGAGGCTTTGATAGCTATTGTCATCACGCGTGATGCGAATGGGCGATGAAGTACGTGTTTCCACCCCGGTCAGTACCGCATCATATTTGGCAAAGCCTTTTATCTGCTTATCAAATGCCGGCAAAGCCTCACGGATAGCGCTGATAGCGTAATCCGGCAAGGCAGTTTTAAGGTCGGTCGGCAAAACACCAGGCGTGTAGGAAGGCTCTACTTTACCCAGCTGGGTCGAGGCCTTCTTGTTGAGGAAATCTCCCACCATCTGCACCGGTGCGCTGTAATTGCTACCTCCCAGCTCATAGGCACGTGCTTCCCAGCGGCGCTGGAACTCGATGCCAGCCAGCGGGTGGCCAGGGTAATCTGCCGGGGTGATCCCTACTACAATACCGGCATTGGCATTACGCTCATTGCGTGAATACTGGCTCATGCCATTTGTCACCAAATGCCCGGGTTCAGAAGCCGCGGCCACCACTGTGCCGCCTGGGCACATACAGAAGCTATAGACCGAACGGCCATTCCTGGCGTGATGCACCAGGCTGTAATCCGCCGCGCCAAGTAGTGGGTTGTGCTCAGCGCTACCGAAGCGCGCAAGGTCAATGCTGGATTGCGGGTGCTCGATACGGAAACCCACCGAGAACGGCTTGGCCTCAATGTGTACGCCCCGGTTATACAGCATGGCAAAGGTATCGCGTGCACTATGGCCGATAGCCAGCACCACATGCTCGCTGGCGATATAACTACCATCTGCGAGCACCACCCCACGTACCTTGTGGTTCTCAATATCTATATCCTGCACCTTGCTCTCAAAACGGATTTCACCGCCCAGCGCGACAATCTGTGCACGGATATTTTCCACGATGCCTACCAGCTTAAAGGTACCGATGTGCGGTTTGGCCATGTAGAGAATCTCATCCGGCGCGCCGGCCTTCACAAACTCGCGGACAACCTGCTTGCCATAGTGCTTGGGGTCCTTGATCTGCGTATACAGCTTGCCATCAGAAAACGTACCCGCGCCGCCTTCACCAAACTGGGTATTGGATTCAGGGTTAAGCTTAGCTCCACGCCACATACCCCAGGTATCCTTGGTGCGCTCACGCACCGCTTTGCCGCGTTCCAGGATAATGGGCTTAAAGCCCATCTTGGCCAGCATCAGCCCGGCAAACATTCCGCATGGCCCAGTACCAATGACGATTGGCCGTGCATGCTTGGCATTGGCATAAAAGTCGGCAGGTGCCGCTGCAACTTGTTTATAGTTGGTATCAGGCGTAACAGTCAGGTGCTTATCTGCCTTCTGGCGCTTGAGTAGCGCCTGTTCGGCCGCTTCTCCACCCGCAATCTCAACATCAATACTGTAGATAAAGACTATTGCTGAGCGTTTACGCGCATCATGGCTACGCTTGGCGATGGTGTAGTTGAGCAGTTGATCTGCAGGAATGTCCAACCGGCGCAAAACCTCTGCTTTGAGCGCACTTTCAGGATGAGTAATCGGGAGTTTTAGTTCTGTGAGTCGTAACACGCATACCGCCATGAATCTGTTTGAAGGCGATATTGTACTCTAGCAGTGTCAAGGCCAAAGCAGCACGTTTTTGCGTGCTGCTTTTTGGCCTGGTTAGTGCAGGATGAGCTGGGTTATTTTTGTAACCTGCCCAAGCTTGTTACCAGTTCTTAATACGCAGCAGCTTGCATTTGGTGAGTCTTTAATGCGGGTAGAGCACTAACAACGCGCCCCAGTTCCTTACCGGTTTTGCTGTAGAAAATCACCGCGGGCAATGATTCGCTCGTCAATGACAGCATTTTCATATCAGCATCCAGCTTGTCCGATTCCTCAGCCAGGAATAATGGCTTGAAACCTGGATTGTGATCGAGCTGTGAAGCCAGCAAGTAGGCTGCATCTGCTGCGACTTCGCCACGCTCGGTCAATACGACGATAACACCCTTGCCACTACCTGCTGTTTTTGCCATTACGCTACTCTTGAAGTCCTTCGTTTCAAGCGTGTCGTCCGCTTTGGCGGTTAACGTGGTCATCACAATTACTGTGCTTAATACCATAAAGATGAGTTTCATTTTGTGCTCCTGTCCATTTAAGTCATTAAAAAGGGTACTTCACGAACGCTATGCAGCATAGAGCGTGCCAATGACACTTAAACTCAATAACGGTGAAGCTTACGTGACAGATGGAGTACAAAAATAATACAGTCGTAATCGACTTTAATGCGCTTATACAGTGCAGGAATTGCACCGCAAGAGAAGAAAATTATGGGGCGAGCTTCATACAGTCCAAAATGAAATCGAGATGGTTTCAACCCCCTCTGCCGCGCCGAGCAGCACAGGCGTCACGGGAGTAGTTGGCAATCACCTGTTTGAGCTCCGCAATAGCTCACGGTTTATGTGAGCTATCAGGGCGAGTTTGATTGCCGCCCGTGATGGCGAGCAGCGCAGGAGTAGTTAAGCGGTAGCGGGGCAGCCTTTTCTTTGGGTTCTTTCTTTTGGCTGCGCAAAAGAAAGAACCTCGCCAGTCGGGCGAGACCGACATCTAGCATACGACGCAATGCCTTAAAATTATTGCGCCCTAATTGTTAGGGTCGTTCTTCAACAATGTACGACCGAGTTAATTTAACTACTCTATCTTCGAGTTCTTTCCATTCGGGCACACGTAAAGGCTTATGTCTAAATGTATAAGTCCAACCATCCCGATGAAACACATGTTGGCATTCACCTCGTGCATCATTTGGACAATCAATTAAAGTTGATACTACTCCTGTTTCCGACTCTAAATAATATTGAACCGATCCTGGATCATTTGCTTTTTTCGTTCTCTCACCAGAACCAAAATACCAAGCGTTTTGCTTTCTCAAACTAAATTCATCGTTATCTTCTTCGACGATATGATTTGGGTCGCTCTTTCTATAAAGCCAAACTTGCATTCTGTCAGTTAGTCGAAAATTCACCTCTGCAACATTTACAGAAAGCTCATCGGGCGATATTTCATGGTTGAAATCACGAAACACAAACCCATGATAATCAACCCCTGTACTACTAGGTTCTGCAAGTCTAGGAATTGAAAACTTCATTCCGGAATAAACAAAATTAATTTTCTCGGGCGCGACATCAGAGGCTTTAGGGAGAGTCTTTGCAAAATGCAGTCTAGGGCTACAATAAATTGCAGGGATACCATAAACATCTGGAAGAAAGCTTCCCTTTCTATAAGACCAATTTAGTAGTTTTGGTTTATATACATCACCAAGAACTAAAATCGCATGATAATTACCATGCTCTGCACCTCGCATATTTTTGCCGGAGAAATCTGATAGCGCCAATGCCTCTTTATAATCATAGCCGCCATTTACTTGAATGCAATAAGGCTCATTACCTGCGATTTTCTCTGCACTATCAATCACCTTAGGTATATTGCCTTCATAAAAACTAGTTACTTTCAAATATGAAGCAGCAAAAACAACTAATAAAAGAAATAACCATACTAGGTGTTTGAACTTCATACGAAAATTACAGTAAAACCTTTTCTATCCCGCCGTTATTCGCCTTATGCACATACTCCTGCATCCAGTTCTCGCCCAGTACATGCTTGGCCATCTCGACCACAATGTAATCAGCCTGGATACCAGTATCTTCGCCATAGCGTGCCAGACCCTGCAGACAGCTTGGACATGAGGTGAGGATTTTGACTTCCTGCTCTGGCGCGCCGGGCGTAAGGCCAAGCTTGGCCATGCCTTTTTCCAGCTCTTCCTGTTTGCGCATTTTGACCTGAGTGGCAATGTCCGGGCGGGCTACGGCGAAGGTGCCTGATTCACCGCAGCAGCGGTCATTCAGTGCCACTTCAGTATTCATCAGGGCGTTGGTCACTTTCATCGGCGCATAGGTCTTCATCGGGCTGTGGCAAGGGTCGTGGTACATGTACCGGACACCGGTCACGCCTTCTATCTTCATGCCTTTTTCCATAAGGTATTCGTGAATATCCAGCAAACGGCAGCCTGGGAATATCTTCTCGAATTCATACTTCTGCAGTTGATCCATGCAGGTACCGCAGGAGACGATGACCGTCTTGATATCGAGGTAATTCAGCGTATTGGCGATGCGGTGGAACTGCACACGGTTTTCCGCCGTAATCTGGCTACCCTTGTCATGATTGCCGCTGGAAGTCTGCGGATAACCGCAACACAAGTAGCCCGGCGGCAGTACGGTAATGGCTCCAATCTCATACAGCATGGCTTGAGTAGCCAAGCCTACTGTGGAGAACAGCCGCTCGGAGCCGCATCCAGGGAAATAGAATACTGCATCCGAATCATCATTGGTCTTCTGCGGGTTACGGATGACCGGCACCATGGTGTCGTCCTCAATACCCAGCAAGGCACGCGAAGTCTTAGTTGGCATGGCCTTAGGCATCGGCCGGTTCAAGAAGTGGATGACCTGCGCCTTGATTTCCGGCTTGCCTAGCGTTGCGGGTGGCCGTTTCTTAAAGGCACTCAGCAAACCAAGTTTTCTGGCAATACTGTGTGCAAGATTCTGTGCACGGTAGCCGAAACCCACCATGAAAGTACGCATGAGCTTGATGGTGGCCGGGTCTTTGATATTCAGGAAAGTCATAGCCAGCGCAGTGCCTGGATTGAAGTGTTTTTTGCCCTGCTCGCGCAGGAAGTTACGCATGGCAATCGACACGTCACCGAAATCGATATCTACCGGGCACGGGTTCAGGCACTTGTGGCAAACCGTACAATGGTCAGCCACATCGTTGAACTCGTCAAAGTGCTTAAGCGAGATGCCGCGGCGCGTCTGCTCTTCGTACAAGAAGGCCTCAATCAGCAGCGAAGTGCCCAGTATCTTATTACGCGGGCTATAAAGCAGGTTTGCCCGTGGTACATGCGTGGTGCAAACCGGCTTGCATTTGCCGCAACGCAGGCAATCGCTGATGGAATCGGCAATCTCACCAATGGCAGACTGCTCCATGATAATGGACTCGGCTTCCAGCAACGAAAACGAGGGCGTGTAGGCGCTATCAAGGCCGGAACCGGCCATGAGCTTACCTTTGTTAAAGCGGCCTTCAGGGTCTACCTTATGCTTGTAAGCAGCAAAGGTGGCAATGGTTTTCTCATCAAGAAACTCCATCTTGGTAATACCGATGCCATGCTCACCAGAAATCACACCATCCAGGTTCTTGGCCAACGCCATCACACGCGCCACGGCCGCATGGGCTTGCTGCATCATGCCGTAATCGTCGGAATTAACTGGAATATTGGTATGCACGTTGCCGTCACCCGCATGCATGTGCAAGGCAATAAATACGCGGCTCTTGAGTACCTTCTTTTGCAGCTCGTCGCATTTTTCCAGGATCTTCTGGTATTCGCGACCAGTGAAAATCTCATGTAGAGGCTTTTTCAGCTCACGCTTCCACGACACTCGCAAATCATAAGATTGCACAGCACGGAAGATATTTTCATAGTGACCGTAGAGCTTGGCATCGGCCTCGCCAAGGATTGAAACTGGCGCATGTAGATTATTTAGTATCGTCGTCCAGCGTTCACGTAGCTGCTGCAACAACCCCAGCGATTGCACACGCTTGGCCTCCAGCCGCTCAGGGTCAGCCTTGGTGTCTTCGTCTTCATTGAGCGGCAGGTCGCCTGAGATGAACTCCTGCAACGTATCCAGCAACTTGAGCTTATTATTGATGGAGAGCTCGATATTGATGTGCTCAATACCATCTGAATAATCACCCAGGCGTGGCAATGGGATTACTACGTCTTCATTGATCTTGAAAGCGTTTGTGTGTTTGGCGATGGCAGCCGTACGCGCGCGGTCAAGCCAGAATTTCTTGCGGGTTTCGGCAGAGACGGCAATGAAGCCCTCGCCACCACGTGCATTAGCAAGGCGCACGATATTTGAGGCAGCCTCACCCACGGCATTTTCATCATCACTGGCAATATCAGCGATGAGCACCATCTTTGGCCGCTCGGCTCGGCTGGCCTTGGTAGCATAGCCAACCGCCTTGATGTAGCGTTCATCCATATGCTCGAGGCCCGCCAGCAAGGTGGATTCCGTCGCATCCAGATAATCCTTGATCTCGACAATCGCCGGCACCGCCAGCGCTACATTGCCAAAGAACTCCAGGCATACGGTACGCACATGTTTTGGCATGCGATGCAGAATGAAGGTGGCCGAAGTGATCAGGCCGTCGCAGCCTTCTTTCTGGATGCCAGGCAGACCAGAAAGAAATTTATCAGTAACATCCTTACCCAGACCAACCTTGCGGAAACTGGGGCCAGGGATTTCCAGAATTTCCGGCTCAGCTTGCAGCGTTTTGCCGTCAGCATCGTAACGGCTGATCTTGAAACGAACGATTTCGGCATCATGAATCTTGCCAAGGTTGTGATCGAGGCGCTCAATTTCCATCCATGTCGCATCCGGCGTCACCATGCGCCATGAGGCCAGATTATCCAGCGCCGTACCCCACAACACAGCCTTCTTGCCGCCGGCATTCATGGCAACATTACCGCCTATGCATGATGCATCCGCTGAGGTTGGGTCGCAGGCGAATTCGAGACCGGCTTCTGTAGCAGCCTCCATGGCGCGGCGCGTCACTACGCCGGCACCGCAGCGAATAGTAGCGACTTGCCGGCCAACGCCAGGCAAGGTGCTCATTTCCACACGGCCCAGAGTATCAAGTTTCTCGGTATTGATAACGGCTGAAAGCTTAGTCAGCGGCACAGCGCCGCCGGTATAGCCTGTACCTCCGCCGCGCGGAATGATAGTAAGCCCTAACTCAATGCAGGCCTTAACAATAGCGGCAATCTCTTCCTCGGTATCAGGATTGATGACCACGAATGGATATTCGACGCGCCAGTCAGTAGCATCGGTCACGTGTGAAACGCGGGCCAAGCCGTCAAACTGGATATTATCTTTGCGCGTGATACGGCCAAGTTTCGCCAATGCTTTTTTGCGCAGGTTCTCTGTCTGCCGAAAATCATTCTCGAACGTTGTTACTGCCTGACGCGCTGCAATAATCAGCTTGAGCACCTTGGCATTACCATTGCCACGCTCATCAATCGCTTTGATGCGGTGGTGTAGCGCGTCTATCAGCGCTTTGCGGCGTTTTTTGTTAGCAAGCAGGTCATCCTGCAGATAAGGGTTACGAGAAACTACCCATAAATCGCCCAGCACTTCGAACAGCATACGTGCGGAACGACCAGTCTTGCGTTCATCACGGAGTTCGTTGAGGACATTCCAGATTTCTTCACCGAGGAATCGAATGACGATTTCACGGTCAGAGAATGATGTGTAGTTATAGGGTATTTCGCGTAAACGTGCAGTCATGAGGTTTGACGGTAGCCAAAGGGGTGATTATATCATGTCGCCCAAAGCTGAAAGAGCAGGATAAAGCTTGATCGTTAATGACAAAATCAGGAAAAAACACCACAATTAGTAAAGATAAGGATTATTAAGCATTGTCATGAAACAAAATTTTATTAGCATTCGCAAATTTATTATTCCCATCGTCATTCTCGCTTTGTTGGCTTTTCTTGGCTTTTCATTGACGAGGAAAACACCTGCACCAGACGTGACATTTACTACCATTGAAGGCAAGAAAATTGCCATGTCCAGCCTCAAGGGCAAGATGGTGCTGGTCAACTTCTGGGCGACAGATTGTCCCGGCTGTATCGCCGAGATGCCGAAGTTAATTGAAACCTATAACCAGTACCATAAAGAAGGTTTTGAACTGGTGGCCGTTGCTATGTCTTATGACCCACCCAGCCAGGTACTGAATTACACACAAAAGAATGCACTGCCATTCCCAGTAATGCATGACGGTCTTGGAGAGATGGCGGAGAAGTTTGATGAAGTGGCCTTGACCCCAACGACTTACATCGTCGATAAACAGGGGAAAATAGTTCGCAAGGTGATCGGCGAAATGGACTTTGCTTCACTGCGCGAATTACTAGACAAGCAGCTGGGCAAACCAGCTAACGCCGGAAAACTCAGCTGATGCTGTGGGTCAAAGCCTGGCATATCATCTTCATGGTGACCTGGTTTGCCGGCTTGTTCTATCTGCCACGCCTGTTTGTCTATCACGCCATGTCTGACGACGCGCCCAGCATCGCGCGCTTTAAAGTCATGGAGCGTAAACTTTACTTCGGCATCATGACTCCCGGTGCCGTACTGACTATCGCTTTAGGAGTTTGGTTGTGGCTTGGATACGGTATCACAGGAGGCTGGCTGCACGCCAAGCTGGCACTGGTAGCCGTGCTGGTGATTTACCATATTTACTGCGGCAAACTGTTGCTCGATTTTAAACACGACCGCAATACTCGGAGCCATGTTTACTATCGCTGGTTTAATGAAATCCCTGTGTTTTTCCTGATTGGGGTTATACTTCTAGTTGAGTTAAAACCGTTCTAAGTGCAGATAAATAATGGATATTCTTAATTCAGCCTGGTTTCTGGGCATGATAAAAAAAACAGGGCTCACGCCGCGTGAACGCCTGCTTGCCATGTTTGATATTTTGGGCGACTGGCTAGATGCGCCCCACATGCGCGATCAACTCAGCCATTCTCAAATGGATATTGAGCAGCCGCAAGCGTTGCTGGAATATCTCACGGCACAGGCTATCGCTAGTGGAGCACAGGACCCCGAGGCGCTGGCACAGCAGCTGTATTTCATGACAACCAGTATGTTGCAACAAGAATTGCACTCTCCCGGTTGCTCTGCCAGCAAGCATGCACGACAAGTTGCCCAGGCACTGATAAAGGCACAGACCGAGAAAGACCACTCTATTAGTAAACGTTCAGCCTACGCTATGGCTGCTAGCGTATTCTTGATTACCAGCATAAGCAGCTTATTATTGCTCGGCGTAACGAAAACCCCAGACGCCAACATTAGCCCGAATACGCGTGTAGTTAACAACACCATTAGCGCCGAGTCGAATATAGCCAGCCCAATGCAAACCGCCGCCATGCTCTCAACCATTGAACAAATGCGTACCGGTGTTTGCCAGTATCCCGAGGCACTGATGATTCCAGAATCGCAACAAACGGTTTACATGCACGATGTAGTTGGGGGGCAAGTCTCTGACAAGGTTGAAGATCAGGCCTTGGCAAACAAACTGATGCAGAAGGTACGTTGCAACTATACCCCGATGCTGATGAAGAACTCTACAGGCTGAGTTCTAGACAATTCATTAAACAACAAGGGCGCCGAGGCGCCCTTGTTGTTTGTACAGGTACTGATTAGTTATTTTGCTTCTACGAGCTTCTTCAGGTTATCCAAGCCACCTTTGTATACACCAGTAATTGTTTTAACCGCGGTTTCGTCATCCTGACCTGCTGCTGGAGTAGCTGCAGTATCCTTGCGCTTGAAATGACCTACCCACACTACAACGCTCTTATCTTTACCATCAGCCTTCACGGTAATAGTAGAAACATAGTGACTGACAGGAAGCACCCCCTCAACGATTTCATACTCATATGACATTTTCTTGCCGTTGTATGCGCGCAACTTTTCAGTAATCTTGCCGCCATCTTGTAAAGTCAGAACGCGAACAGCGCCCTTTTCATTGTTGGTTCCTGCAGTGATCTCGGTCTTGGCAACGGCAGGATGCCATGCGCCCAAATCGCCGAAGTTATTCACTTTCGCCCAAACCACATCCGCAGGGGCATTTAACTCAACACTCTCCTTAACCGATAACGTCTTAGCCGGGGCAGCGAACACATTTACAGAAAACGCCATTGCCAGCAGCGCAACTAGAGATAGTGACTTTTTCATAAAATTTCCTTAATTTTGTTTAATTAACCGTATATATTGTATATACAGACCTGTATACTTTATACATTAATATTTATTATGTAAAGGGTATATAAAAAAATAACTCTGTTTCAAACAAGGGGTTTATGATAAAAATTGAGAATAGATCTCGTGAGAACAGCAGCATATATTACTTACCTGTAAATATAGCGGCGATTACTGTTTGATGCTAAAGTAGGGATTCATTTTATAAAATTTGAGCTAAATTAATCATGTCAGTCCTTCGTGAAAAAATACTGCATGTGGCCTCCGATCTATTCCAAACCCGTGGAATCAACTCCACCGGCGTGGATACCATCGTAGCCGTGGCTGGCACGACCAAAATGACTTTATACAAATATTTCCACACCAAGGAAGACCTGATCCTAGAAGTATTGCAGAAGGGTCACCAGGATTTTCAGAGTTGGTTATCTGACAAACTCGCTAGCAACACCAAAAAACCATCCGAGAAATTACAAAAGCTGTTCGACTTCCTTGAGGAGTGGGTAACTGCGCCGGATTTTCGTGGCATGGCATTTATTACAGCTGCCGCCGAATTTCCCAATGAAGAAAATCCTGTACATCGCTTATCAGCAGAACAATCTCGACAATTCAGGAGCTACTTGGCCGGGTTGGCCTTGGATGCCGGAGTAAAAGATGCTGACGGCCTCGCCTTGCAGTTATCACTTCTGATTGAGGGCTCAATGCAGGCGGAACAAATGAAACGTGGCTCCGGCGCAATCAAATATGCAAAGAAAGCTGCCAAGATATTGATCGAGCTGGCACTCAAGAACTAATGTTCCAACTCAAATACTGCGATATATCTTCTCTATCTGCCGCTCATAAAGCTTGTAAACTGCATCACGCTTCAATTTAAGTGTAGGCGTCAACATATCGTTCTCCGCAGTCCATGGCTCATGCGCCACGATTACCCGGCGTATTCGTGCATAGCGGGGCAAATGCCGTATAAGTTGGTTTGCATGACGTAGCAACGCTTGCTCGTCCTTTTCCTTGCTCACTGTAACCAGCGCCAGGTATGGTCTACCCTCGCCAATGACCATCACCTGCTCAAAGGTGGCATCTTGCAGCAAAGCTTTCTCGATATCCTCTGGTGCGATTTTCTCGCCGTTAGATAACACCAGAATGTTCTTGCTACGGCCACGGATGTAAATCCGGTTATCCTTGATTTCGACAATATCCCCAGTATTAAGCCAGCCTTCACTATCAATAATCAACTGCGTTGCTGTCGGGTTTTTCCAGTACCCCTGCATCACCAGCGAGCCTCGTACCATGAGCTCAGAAGCCGGGCTAAGCTTGATTTCCACGCCAATCATGGGAGGCCCTACAGAGGCAGGATTGTTATTTTCAAAACGGTTAACTGAAATCACAGGCGAAGTTTCCGTCAGGCCATAACCTTGCAACATGGTTAACCCGAGACCGATAAATACCTCAGCTACGCGCTTATCCAGAGCGGCGCCACCCATTACCGCTACGCGCAAGTGCCCGCCCAGGCGCTCTTTCAAGGTTCGTGAGATTTTGGGATAAATAGTATGAAGAATTAGCGGGTCATAGAAACGCCCCTGCTGGTTGAATCGCCGCCAACCTGCCCACGCTGCCAACTGGAACATCCAGCGCTGAATGGGGGCCCGCGCCAAGCGCTCATCGATACGGGTCAATATGCGCTGAAATAGCCGTGGCACTGCCATGATGGCGGTTGGCTGCTGTTCAACAAGATCCTGGGCCAGCTCATTCACTCCACGGCAGTAAACCACCATGGCGCCTGCATTCAAAGGCAGATAATAGCCAGCCGTCCGTTCGAACATATGCGACATCGGCAGTACTGATAACAGGCGGTCATCACCGTAAACAATGCAGGCATCAACAATACCTGCAATATTAGTCAATATATTGTAATGCGACAGCATCACTCCTTTGGAGCGCCCAGTAGTGCCGGAGGTATAAACAATCGTGGCAAGCGTATCTGCGGGTTGATTGACAATAGAAAACTGAGAATCCTGATCAGGTAGCCATTCATCCATATGTACAGTTGGCTCTTTGGCAACCCCCCGTACCAAAACCATCTGCGGCAAATCGGCCAGCTTTTCTTGCAAGCCAGGTAAAAAACGTAAGTGGTCGGTAACCAGCAAACGTGCGCCCGAATCTTGCAGGCACCAAGCGATATTTTCTGCGTTGTCATCAACATAAAGTGGGACCACAACCAAACCAGCGCTGTGTGCAGCCAAATCGGCAACAACCCATTGCACGCCATTCTTCATACACAGTGCGATACGGTCGCCCGCGAGCATGCCTGCTGCGACATAACCCGCGCGCCAGCGAGCCACAAGCTTTAGCAGGGTGGCCACATCATAATCACGCCATTGATCGTCAACAAACTGCCGATAAAGCACCCTATGTGGTTCGTGGCTCCATTGCTGTAACAACTCTGCAAGATTGTTCATATTAATTAGCTCAGCAGTTGGTTCAATGCTTGCCCGTGAGGCTTACGCTCAGGATAATGAGCGCTTTCAACGCAAAAGAATAACCATGCATACTCTGATTTGTGGCTCACTGGCATATGACACTATTATGGTTTTTAGGGATAAGTTCAAACACCATATCCTGCCTGAAAAAATTCACATCCTCAATGTGGCTTTTCTCGTGCCAGAGATGCGCCGCGAATTCGGTGGTACTGCAGGCAACATCGCCTATAACCTGCAATTACTCGAAGACAAGCCACTCATTATGGCTACGGTGGGTGAGGACTTCGGCAACTATAGCAGCTGGCTAAACAGTAACAACCTGGACAGCACCCATATCAAGACCATCCCTAGCAGCTACACTGCGCAGGCGTTCATTACTACCGACCTGGACGATAACCAGATCACTGCGTTCCACCCAGGCGCGATGAATGAGTCACACCAGAACAGCGTAAAAGACGCTAAAGACGCCACGTTGGCAATCATTGCGCCGGATGGCCGTGATGGAATGTTCCAGCATGCACGTGAATGCTTTGAAGCCGGCATCCCATTCATGTTCGACCCTGGCCAGGGCTTGCCTATGTTTAACGGTGAAGAGCTGATGCAATTCATCGAAATGGCTGACTATCTGGCGGTGAACGATTACGAAGCGCAACTATTACAGGAAAAAACTGGTCATAGCCTGCAAACACTGGCGAGCAAGGTCAAGGCGCTGATAGTTACATTAGGCTCCAAGGGTTCGGCCATCTATGCTGATGGTCAACGATTTGATATCCCTTGCGTTGAAGCCTCAATGATTGTCGACCCCACTGGCTGTGGTGATGCTTACCGTGCGGGCTTGCTATATGGCATTGCGCGCGGCTGGGATTGGCCCACCTGCGGTCGCCTGGCATCGGTGATGGGGGCAATCAAGATTGGTAGCCGCGGTGGGCAGAACCACAAGCCGACCAAGGCGGATATTGAGGCAATTTACACTCAGGCTCTGGTAGACCATACATTGTCCGGTGAGACTGGATCGAATAAATAAGGAGTTATACGATGCGTACTATACAAACAATTGCCCTTCTAGTTTTATCTGCTATGCTCGGCGCTTGCGCCAGCTCAAATTCAGGCAGTGTCTACAGTCGTGAAGAAGCTCGCAAGGTACAAACGGTCAGAACCGGCGTGGTTGAAAGCGTAAGACAAGTCAAACTGGAAGGTACCAAGAGCCCGGTAGGTACAGTTGGGGGCGCTGCTGTTGGCGGGATTGCCGGCAGTACCATCGGTAATGGCAAGGGTTCAGCCATTGCTGCGGTGATTGGTGCTGTAGCTGGGGCAATTGCTGGCTCTGCTGCTGAAGAAGGCTTGACGCGCAAGGATGGTATTGAAATCACCGTTAAACTCGATAGTAACGGCAGCCTTGTAGCAGTGGTACAAGAAGCGGACGAACAATTCCAACCGGGTGAAAAAGTGCGCCTGCTAGAGAGTGGCGGTGTAACACGCGTTAGCCACTAGGCAAATAACATAATCACTGAAACTTCAAAATTCAGTAACCATCCCGTCACGTAAAATTCGTAAAGTCTCCCTTGTCTAAAATTTAGTTGGGGGAGCAAAATGCTTGAACAGCATTCTTCATGTGGCCTGCACCAGGAAAATGGTCAGCTAACTTATAGTTTTGCCCGCAATCCATCTGAAGTCGCAGAAGCTCAACGTTTGCGCTACAAGGTGTTCTCTGAAGAGATGGGGGCCTCAATAACAAGCCATGATGGTCATGATCGCGATGGGTTCGATGCATTTTGTGATCATTTACTGATACGTGATAGTAGCAGCGGCATGGTGGTCGGCACCTACCGTATCCTGAGCCCAAGCATGGCAAACGAAGCTGGTGGCTACTACTCGGCTGGTGAGTTCGACCTTAGCCGTCTGGAGCATCTGTTTGACCGTACTGTAGAAGTCGGTCGCGCCTGCGTACATCAGGATTATCGACATGGTGGTACGATAACGCTGTTATGGGCGGGATTAGCCAAATATATGCAGATTAATCGTTATGAATACATGATAGGTTGCGGCAGTGTAGGCATGGCCGATGGTGGGCATATGGCGGCAAGCCTTTATCATAGACTACAGCAGGATTACCTTTCGCCGCCTGAGTACCGTGTATTCCCGCGCTGCCCACTGCCACTGGAGGCACTAAACAAGGATATGGAAGTAGCCTGCCCTTCATTAATCAAAGGTTACTTGCGCTTAGGCGCCTATATCTGCGGTGAACCGGCATGGGATCCTGACTTTAACACCGCTGACATGCTGGTGATGTTGCCGCTATCACGGCTCAACCGGCGTTATGCAGCACACTTTTTCAAATAACCTGGATAGACTTGAGCAACCGACACGCCACTAAAATAACCCGCATTTTCCGCAGCACTCGTTTGGCCATACACACCCTGTATGGCTTCTTTATTGCTGGCGTCATCCTGCCCAGAGTCAATACCAGGCGCCGCAAGTGGTGGATCAGCCGATGGTGCAAGCAATTGCTGGCGATACTCAATATCCGTGTCATTGTCCATGGCACGCTGCCCGGTGAAGATGTGACCGGTACCATGTTTGTGGCTAATCACGTTTCCTGGACAGATATCCATGCGCTCAATAGCGTCCATGCAGTGCGCTTTGTTGCAAAATCAGAGATCCGTGGCTGGCCTGTATTTGGTTGGTTTGCAGAAAAAGTGGACACCCTGTTCACCGAGCGTACCAGGCGGCAAGATGCCGGGCGCATGGTAGAGATTACCGCAAATAGTTTGCGGGCGGGCGATTGCCTATGCTTCTTCCCAGAGGGCACAACCTCAGACGGCACCCAGATTCTTCCCTTCAAAGGCAGCTTGATGCAGGCAGCAATTAATGCAGAGGCAAAAATCTGGCCGGTTTCGATTCGTTACACGAATACAGATGGCAGCCCAAATATTGAGATGGCCTATTTTGGCGAGATGAGCTTACTGGAATCGATGCAGCAGGTAATTGCCCAGCACTCACCAGTAGTTGAGCTGCATTTTGCCGCACCCATCCCGGCAAAAGGCTACGAGCGGCGGGATTTATCCATTCTGGCAAAACACACGATAGCCAAACGGCTCAATTTGCATGAGCAATCTTCCTAGGCGAATCTTGTGGACTGCATGGAACCTGATAGATTTTTCTATCGTCCAGCCGCAAGGCAGTTAACGCACCACCCCATAAACAGCCAGTATCCAGCGCGAAGATGTTTTCACGCTGCTGCAACCCTAGCGCTGACCAATGCCCAAAAATAATCGTGGTATCGGCTGACTTTCTACCAGGCATATCAAACCAAGGGGTATAACCCACTGGGGTATCTTGCAATTTACCCTTGAACTTGAAATCCATCACGCCATCCGCATTACAAATACGTAACCGTGTCATGGCGTTGGTAATCAACCTTAAGCGGTTTATACCTTGCAACTCACTATCCCAATGATTAGGCAGGTTACCGTACATTTGTGCGAGAAAATCGCGATAATTACGGCTTCTCAATGCCTGCTCTATTTCAGCCCCTAGAGCCAGCGCTTGTTTCGCTGTCCACTCAGGGAGCAAACCCGCGTGTACCATAAGATAGCCATGCTCAGCATGAATCATGGATTGCTGCCGCAACCAGCTTAACAAGTCATGACAATCCGGCGCCTCGAGCAATTCTTGCAATGTGTCCCCTTTGCTCGCCTTCACAAAACCTTCAGCTACTACAAGCGTGTGCAAATCATGGTTACCGAGAACTGTGACGATAACCGACCGATGTGCATAAACCCAACGCAAAACTTCAAGTGAACCTGAGCCACGGTTAATAAGGTCGCCCACCAGCCATAAGCGGTCTTGTTGGGGATCGAAATGGATGTGCTTAAGTAGCTGCTGAAAAGAATGGTAGCAGCCTTGGATATCGCCGATTGCATAGGTAGCCATCAGCTATTAGAAATGAAAAAGCCAACCCGTAAATACAATGGGTTGGCTTTAAGTTGAGTCATCTGTTTACTTGGCAGCAGGTGGGGTGAAATTCGCGCCACCCTTGTTTGCCATATAGGCCACTGCATTCGCTATCTCGCCATCGGTAAGGTCAGGATTCCCACCACGTGAAGGCATCTGCCGTATACCAGCCAAAGCATGTTGAATCAAAGTCTGGTAGCCCTGCTTGATACGCGGCCCCCAAGCAGCCTTATCGCCAATCTTGGGGGAACCCAAGGCGCCAACTGCATGGCATGCTGAGCAAACAGCCGTGACCACTTCTTCACCAGTTTTATCGACATGAGGGCCACGCTCAACAGCAGCAACATCTACAACCGCAACAGGCTTGATGCGTTCGGCAACAGTCGCAGCGGCGATTGCTGCATCTGCGTCATCAATATGTGTGGCCTGTATCCCCATCAGTAATTTAATGACAAGAAAAATCACCAGCAGAGGTGCAATCAAACCACCAAGAGTGGCCAAGATGACCTGAGAAACTGTGGTTTTTGGGAAATCGTGATGTTGTTCACTCATGAAGCAAGTCCTAAAAGCGCGCTAAATATGTGGATTATACTGGCAAGCCCTGTCCGGTAAAAGCACAAGCCCACCTCGTTTGCTATAATCAGCACCTAATTCGATACGCGCCCGTAGCTCAGTTGGATAGAGTGTTGGTTTCCGAAGCCAAAGGTCACAGGTTCGACTCCTGTCGGGCGCGCCAATTACTTCAGCAAATAATGGTCTACCAACAGCGCTGCGAAAAGCAACGTCAGATACATAATTGAATAACGGAAAGTGCGGCGCGCAAGTTCATCAGAATATTTGCGGTAAAGCCCGATGACGTAAGCCATGAAGATACCGTTAAGTATCAGCGCAGAAATCATGTAGAAAACGCCGCTCATGCCCAGGCCATATGGCATCAGTGAGACTGCGACCAGGATAATGGTGTAAAGCAGTATGTGTAACAGGGTAAAGGCTTCGCCGTGAGTCACCGGTAACATCGGCATACCAATTTTGGCGTATTCATTGCGCCTGTAAAGTGCCAGCGCCCAGAAGTGTGGCGGCGTCCAGGCAAAAATAATCAGGAAAAGTATGAGCGACTCAGGCCCGACCACGTTATTTACTGCAGCCCAGCCCAGTATCGGCGGCATAGCGCCAGAAGCGCCGCCAATGACGATATTGAGTGGTGTGGCTGGTTTTAGAAAGATAGTGTAAATGATGGCATAGCCAACAAAGGTGGCGAGTGTAAGCCACATGGTAAGTGGGTTAACCCAGACATAAAGAATTACCAGGCCCAAGCTACCGATAAATGATGCGAATAGGATAGTTTGGCCCGAAGTAACTTGGCCGGTTGGTAAAGGTCGGCCACGCGTACGGGCCATGTTGGCGTCAAGCCTTTGCTCGATGAGGCAGTTGAAAGCAGCGGCTGCACCGGATGCCATGCCGATACCAGCAGTGGCGGCCAACAACAGGCCTAACGGTACCATATGGGGTGTGGCGAGGAACATACCGATCATGGCGGTAAACACGATTAAGGATGTGACACGCGGTTTGCACAGCGCCAGAAAATTCTGAAAGCCAAGACTGATACGTTGCAGATTTGCCATTGTTGCAGCACCCATAAAACGCCTCCCCTATTTTGCTAATTCTGTGATTTTCGAATTGAGTATAACTACCGTAATTAAAAGCAAAGCCGCACCCAGATTGTGCGCTACTGCCAGCACAAGTGGAAGCTGTAATAGCAAATTAGCCATGCCCAAACCGAGCTGAGCCAGAAGCACAATGAGCATAACCGTGCCAACGGCCTTGAGTTGTTCACGCTTCATCACACTCCATACCAGCCAGCTCAAATAAAGCAGGACGACCAGTGCACCAATTCGATGTGTCCATTGAATAGCTGTCAGTGCCGATAGCTGTAGCGGATTACCATCTGCGCCCTGCCCTAGTTCACGTATAAAATGATAGCCATTGGCGAAATCCATTTCCGGCAACCAGGCCCCATTACAGGTAGGGAAATCAAGACAGGCTAGCGCGGCATAATTAGAACTAGTCCAACCGCCAAGAAATATCTGTAGAAGTATGATTACCAACGCTCCACGTACCCAGAAACGCGTAGTTGCTGATGGCAGAAATCTCCTTGATGCCACACCCCAATGGCGGTGGGCTATCCACACTAGTAAAGCCAGCGTAGTCATACCACCGAGCAGGTGTGCAGTTACCACCACAGGTTTAAGTAGCAAGGTCACTGTCCACATTCCAAGCATGGCCTGAAACACTACCAGGCCCAACAATATCGTGGGTAGCCAGGGCGATACCCTTAGTGCATGGCGAGCACGCCAGCCCAGTACAAATAGGCCGAGTATCAGTAAGCCTAATGTGCCCGCAAGATAGCGATGCAGCATCTCCTTGAAGGCTTTGTGGGCTAGTACCGGTTTATCCGGGAATGCCGACTGGGCATGCTCCAATGCAGCCGCACTATGCGGTACGGTCAGTTGCCCGTAGCAGCCCGGCCAATCCGGGCAGCCTAATCCGGCATCGGATAAACGTACATAAGCACCCAGTACTACTACGCAAAGTGCAAGCACAGCACCAAGCAGCGCGAGCCTTCTAAACCAGATTGAGGACGTTCTCATATCAACCTGCCCACGCATATGCCAAGAGCTGGATTAAATCTTTACGGACATCCGCATCAGAAATAGTGGCTGGAAAATTCATCATTAAATTCCCCAGCGGGTCTATCAGATAGACCCGGTCTTCGTTCCCGGCCGGAGCGTTAGCTAGATCAAACTGCTGGCGCAGGCTAGCCAGCTCTGCCGAAGGTTGATTGAGAATGACCAAGTCAGGGTATTGTTTTTGTATGCTCTCAAGATTGCTAGAAGGTGTCAGCAGTACACGCTGCACGCGGCTGATATCCTTGGCCAGTGAGGCATGTAGCTGACGCATACTATGCAGGCGCGTAGTGCAAGCCTGCTGGCAATCGTTGGCGATGTACACCATGCTCCATTTGTCGCGCCATAGCTCCTGCCCGACTTTAGCACCGTGGGAATCAAGCAGCTGTGGCGGCATCTGCAGCGGCCTTGCTGGCGAGATAAGTTCGCCGCGACTGCTGCCTTGGGGGTGCCAGTCATACTTATGCATCGCCACTACCAGCAACAAGGGCAGGGCAAAGAATAAAAACATCAACAAAAGCATCCCCCGGCCACGAGGCTTATTCGACTCTTTATTATTATCGGAAGTTAATGAATCATTCTGCACTTGTCGTCCTAACCTTCCGTTTTAATACTTACTTTTTTGAAACTGATGAATAGATAAATAGCCAGTGCCGCCACTGCAAAGCCAAACCATTGATAGGCATAGCCGATATTGGTAGTCATGCGGTCATCGGGGCGTTGCCAATCACGTACAAAGCCACCAGCATTACTCGCTGCATTAAGCCGAATGACCAATGGCACTAGCTCGAACGGAACAGATTTGGCGTATTGCGCCATATCCATGTTCTGCCATACCGGCTGCCAATCTGTGTAATCTTTATCCCGTACTGGCGCTTCCAAGGTATAAAACTTGGCCGATGGTAACCAGCCCTGGCCTATCACCTCCTGAGTACCTTTCGGCGTATCAACCTCCGGCAGGTCAGTGTGTTTATCCTTGGCTGCTACCCATCCCCTATCCACCAGGATAAAACGCTGCGTATCCTGGATTTTCAGCGGCGTGATCACATGGTAGCCAACCAGGTCATTTTCCACCTGGTTATCGAGCAAAATCTGGTAGCGTGGCACGTATTCGCCAACCACTTTAATCTGCCTGTAACGCCAATCCTCCGGTTGCGAAATCACAGCTGGCAAGAGTTCAGGGGCTGCATGCTCATAGGTATCGTACATGGCTTGCAATGCCTGCTTCTGCTCAGCCTTGTGATACTGCCAGAGCCCTAGTTTGATGAATAGCGGAATACAGCAAATCGTGACTACTGTGCCTAACCAGGAGGGTCGAAAAAGATAGCCGAACAATTGTAATTTTGCCAATCGAAATTGCAAATAACTCATGCCAGACGCATAATCATTGGACTAACAGGAAGGTACAAAATCATGCTGATTAAAGTCGCCATTGTCGTCATGTTGCTGCTCATCGTAGGCAGTTTGTTTTCTGCTTTGTTTTATCTGATCAAGGATAAAGGTACCGGGGAAAGAACCGCTAAGGCGCTGACTATCCGTATATCTCTGTCTCTCATACTTTTTCTGCTGCTCATGCTGGGGTTTTATACCGGGGTAATCGGCCAGCCACATCCTTAAGCCATTGCTAATAAAAAAGGCGATGCTCACGCACCGCCTTTAATTCTTTACTGTCTATAACCAGTAAACGAATATGAATAAACCCAGCCAGACCACGTCGACGAAGTGCCAGTACCAAGCCACTCCTTCAAAACCAAAATGATGTTCTGCATTGAAATGGCCCTTGATGCTACGCAGCCAAATCACAATCAGCATGATGGTACCAAGTGTTACATGGAATCCATGAAAGCCTGTCAGCATGAAAAAAGTACTGCCGTAAACACCTGCGCCCAACGTAAGGCCAAGCTCAGTATAGGCATGGTGATATTCAAAGGCTTGTAAACCAAGGAAGGTCATACCCAGCGCGATAGTTAGGAAAAGCCCAATAATCAGCTGTTTACGATTATTCCTCAACAAACCCCAATGCGCCCAGGTTACCGTAGCGCCCGAACTCAATAACAGCAGCGTATTGATAGCCGGGATACCCCAAGCTGCCATCGGCGTAAACCCCGGCTTGGCAAAATCATGACCCAGTACAGAGCCACCAGGGCCGGCAGAAGGCCAAGTACCGAGAAAGTCCTTGTAGGGGGTAAATTGTGGGTCAAAATGCGCAAGTTCAGGTACTGAAATCGTACGTACATAAAATAATGCGCCGAAGAAAGCCGCGAAGAAAGCCACCTCCGAACAAATGAAAACTATCATCCCCCAGCGGAAAGACCCGTCTTCCCAACTTTTGTACATTCCACTCTGATTTTCGGAGATGATCTTCCCCATCCAGCGGAACACCATGGCG
This sequence comes from Methylophilaceae bacterium, assembly GCA_036560445.1. Lineage (GTDB taxonomy): Bacteria > Pseudomonadota > Gammaproteobacteria > Burkholderiales > Methylophilaceae > DATBRG01. The sequence continues at coordinate 45,159 of DATBRG010000035.1, read as the reverse complement.
ATAATAATTGCGGCGCCAAGCAACATCATCCATTTACCTGGACCGTGTAGATAAGCCAGCTTTTGGTCCTTATCTTGGGCTAGAGTCAAAATAAAGCCCGAAGCCAGCGATAACAGCCCGGTCGAAATAATGACAGGGTAGATAGCTGGGTTAGGTACAAAATAGTGGTCTTGAGAATGTGTTGCCATACATCAACTCCTCTGTACTGTTTTAATTATTCGCTTCTTCACACCCGATAGGCCGGTATGTGAGCTCCCTTAATTCGCTGGCTTCACATTAAAAAATGTGTAGGACAGCGTAACTTCCGATACATCTCTTGGCATATCCGGGCTCACATAAAAACGCAACGGCATTTCCCTCGTTTCACCCGGCTTAAGTTCCTGTTTCCTGAAACAAAAACACTCTATCTTCTTGAAGTGCGTCGAAGCCATACCGGGACTGATACTTGGTACCGCCTGACCTGTTACCGCTTCATTGGTAACATTTTTAGCGATAAACGACACCGTCTCGATCTGCCCAGGATGCACCCTGATACTTGGCTGCTTGGGGTAAAAATCCCACCCTAAGCCAGACATCACGCTACTGGTAAACTGCACTGTTACCCAGCGCGTGTTATCAACCCTCGTGATGGCAGACGCCGCTTTACCATCCGGCTTGCCATTTAACCCAGTCACTTTGCATAGCACGTTGTAGATCGGCACCAGTGCAAACGCAAACAACAATGCTGCAGCAACTACCCAAAGTAACTTTAAACCCAGGCGCTTGTTAGATTTTTGTCTTTCTTCAGTGCTGTTTACTGGGTCCATACAACTATCATCGAGACCACGTACCACAGTACCGCTATTGCTCCGAAAAACAGCGCCAACTTTACACTTTTACTACGCCTTGCTTCGTCCGGCTTGTGATCCTGATCCATTTTATATATGGCCCGGCAACAAAACCGGGCCATCGTTTCCTCACTTTTAGCTACCGTTTATTTGATTACCGGTTGTTCGGTAAAACTATGGTATGGCGGTGGTGATGGCAGTGTCCATTCCAGACCGTCAGCACCTTCCCAAACCTTATCCGTTGCCTTCTTGCCACCACGTGCACAACTAATGATGTTGTATACGAACAGCAATTGCGACAGGCCAAGGACAAATGCGGCTATAGATGAAATCATATTGAATTCAGCAAATTGCAGCGCATAGTCCGGGATGCGGCGCGGCATGCCGGCTAGGCCCAGGAAGAATTGCGGAATAAAGGTCAGGTTGAACGAAATTGCAGTTAGCCAGAAATGCAGCTTGCCCAGTTTCTCGTTATACATATGACCAGTCATCTTAGGCAGCCAGAAGTAAACCCCAGCCATGATACCCATGATGCCGCCTGCAAACAGTGTGTAGTGGAAATGCGCCACCACAAAGTAGGTGTGGTGATATTGCGCATCCGCGGCCACGTCAGCCAGTACTAGGCCAGTCAAGCCACCGATACCGAATAGTATGATCCAGCCTATCGCGAACAGCATAGGGGTCTCAAACGACATTGAGCCTTTCCAGATGGTTGCGATCCAACAGTAGAAAAGCACTGCAAGAGGTAGCGAAATCGCCATGGTGCTGTACATGAAATAAAGCAGTGCTGGAACTGGCATACCGATAGTGAAAAAGTGGTGTGCCCACACTACGACTGACAGGGTACCAATCGCCCACAGTGAATAAACCTGGGCTTTGTAACCGTACATAGGCTTACGTGCAAATGTCTGCAGAATCTGTGGCATGAAACCCCAGACTGGCAACAGCAGAATGTAAACTTCTGGGTGACCAAAGAACCAGAACAGATGCTGGAACAGGATAGGATCACCGCCGCCAGCAGCATCAAAGAAATGGGTGCCAAAGTGGCGATCTGTCAGCAGCATGGTCACTGCGCCTGCCAGTACAGGGATGGTAGCAATCAACAAGAAAGCGGTAATCAGCCAACCCCAGGCAAACATAGGCAGTTTCATCATGGTCATGCCAGGAGCGCGCATGTTGAAGATGGTCACAATAACGTTAATCGAGCCCATCACCGATGAGATACCAAGTAAGTGCACCGCAAAAATCGCAAAGTCGACACCGATACCCCCTTGAACTGAGAGCGGGGCATAGAAAGTCCACCCAGTTGCCAGTGCGCCATCACCAATGCCAAATAATGCAAGGAGGTATGGCGCAGTTAATAAAATCGCAGCAGGTGGCAGTAGCCAGAAACCCCAGTTATTGAGCCGCGGTAACGCCATATCCGGCGCGCCAATCTGCAGCGGCAACATCCAGTTAGCAAAACCGGTCGCGGCAGGCATAAGCGCCATAAAAATCATGATCAGCGCGTGTACGCCTATCAATTGGTTAAAGAACTCCGGCTTCATGAGCTGCAGGCCGGGCTGGAACAGCTCGGCACGTACGGCCATAATCAGAGCGCCGCCAACCATGAACATAATCAACGCGAATGTGAGATACATCGTGCCGATATCTTTATGGTTAGTAGTAGTGAACCAACGCATCATCCCTGTCGGGTGATCGTGATGTTCGTCGTGATGTGCTGCGGTTGTAGTACTCATCTGATTCTCCTTAGAACTATAGTCTTAGCGCAGAGCTTTAACTTGAGCTGGTTGCAGCATGTCGCCTACGGCGTTACCAAACGAATTACGCTCATAAGTAATGACTGATGCAATATCGGTATCGTTCAGTATCGTTTTCCATGCTGGCATGACGTTCTTACCGTTGAATACTCGATCCAGATGACCGTCTTTCACCAGCTTGCCATCCTTGTCGAAAATCGGCCCGGTAGCGATCTTACTACCCTTCAACGCCGGGAAAGCGGGTGGAAGACCAAGCCCTGTCAGCTGGTGACAAACCGCACAGTTTTTCTCGTAGACTTCCTTGCCGTGAGCAATCAAGTCATCCTTGGTCCATTCCTTCTCTGCCCCAGCAGAAGCAGCAGCCATCTCCTGCTTCTTGGCAGCTACCCATGTCTTGAATTCGGCCGGCTGCACACCATCAACAACGACCGGCATAAAACCATGGCCCTTGCCACATAACTCCTTGCACTGACCACGGAAAGTGCCAGGCTCATCAATTTTCACCCATGTTTCCCGCAGAAACCCAGGGATCGCATCACGCGCCGAACCAAATTGTGGCACCCACCAGTTGTGAATCACATCGTTAGAGGTCAGTAACACACGTACTTTCAGGCCCACTGGTAACACCAGATGGTTATCTACTTCCAGCAGATAGTGTTCGCCTTTTTCAGCCTTGTTATCAATCTGGTCCTGCGGAGTAGTCAGATTACTAACGAATTTAATGCCTTGCGCTTCGCCATCCATGTATTCGTATTGCCAGCGCCATTGCGAACCGGTGATCTTGATTACCATATCTGCGCCATTCTTTGTGTCTTCCATCATGACAACGCTGTGGTATGCCGGGATACCCATCAGGATAAAGTCAATGTAGAGCAGGATGACGAATGGCACCAAGGTCCAAAACACTTGCGACTTGGTACTGGGGGCAGTAAAGGTAGAGGCCTTATGACCACGATCTTTACGGTGAGTGATGATCGAATAAATCATGATGGCAAGTACCAACAGGAAAATGGCCATACAGATGACCATAAATTTGTTGTGTACATGCAAAGTGTCCAGCGCCATTGGCGTGGCGGGTTTAGGGAAGTTCCATGCGTATTCAGCATGCGCGGCAAAAGAAGTCATTGCCAATACGAAGCAGAGCCCCACCTTTTTAACGAACTGCATTACCATACCCACTCCCGAAATCAGATTAAAAAACCACTCCGACACGCTTTTTTAGTTGTTGGGCAAGCGCCAAGCGCTGGTCGTTATTCATGAAATAACGGCCAAACTCAACTTCCTTGCCATGCGAACGAAGCAATAAAGACTTATCGCCACTGGGTAGGTCGCGTAATAGTACGCGTGCCCAGTAGCGCTGAAACACAATCTGGCTGGTATTTTTGTAGCTATGCTTCTCTACCTCCAGACGATCACCTTCGATGGTAATACTCTCATAATCGCCTGCATGGCAATTGATGTAGTAGAAAGCATAGGCCACCGCAACCAACTCTAGACCAGCGAATGGCAACACCAGCCATGCACCAATCAAACTAAAACCGATTGCAACTGCTAGGGAAAAGGATGCAAGAACCGCGACAACAGCAATCCTCCCCCTTGGCGACAAGGAGCTGTTGGGACGAGCGATGATTCTGTAATCTACTACGGTTGAAGCCAACGCTTTATCTCTCCTTAGCCAGACATCTCTTAAGTGGATGACTTGTATCACCAAGAACCGGTAAATCAACTACAGTGCCAGAAAACTAGCATAAAAGAGGGAGCAGTTCAAGCGAAGAGGCGCAGAAATATTGCGTCATAAGGGGATAGGCGCACTGAAAATTTTGGAATTGCCAGTATGACAAGTCCGGTATAATCCGTAACTTAAATAGTAAATTCAGTCTTTTAAGCTGAATTTCAGAGTGGCGTATCAGCCGAGCTGACGATCGAAAAATAAATACTACTCTGGAGTGGTGCCGGGAGGGGGACTCGAACCCCCACACATTGCTGCGGCGGATTTTGAGTCCGCTGCGTCTACCAATTCCGCCATCCCGGCAAAAGAGGCAGCATTATAGCAAGCACAGAGACTTATGCGAACCCAAGATTTTGATTTTGACCTCCCCGAAGCGCTGATAGCGCAATTCCCCGCCGTCGAACGTAATGCCAGCCGACTATTGCGCTTGGATGGCAAGACTGGCGCGCTCGATGACCAAAGCTTCAAGCGCCTGCCGGAATTCTTGCAGGCAGGTGACTTATTAATCTTCAACGACACCCGGGTAATCAAGGCACGACTGCATGGCCAGAAAGCCAGCGGGGGGGCAGTAGAAGTACTGATTGAGCGGATTACCTCCAGCCAGCAGGCGCTGGCGCACATACGTGCTTCGCGCGCTCCCAAGGTGGGGAGTCGCCTACTATTGGCAGGGGCTGTTGATGTTGAAGTCCTGAACAGGCAAGACGACCTGTTTCTGCTGCATTTTCATCACGAATTGCCCATTCTGGATTTGCTGGACAGGCATGGCGCCCTGCCGCTACCCCCTTATATCGATCATGACGCCAACACCACAGATGAAGAACGCTACCAGACCGTCTATGCACGAGAGCCGGGGGCAGTGGCAGCACCTACGGCAGGACTGCATTTTGATGCCGCCATGCTGGAGCAACTTCGGGAAAATGGCATCCATATCGCCTATGTGACACTGCATGTAGGCGCCGGCACCTTTCAGCCAGTACGTGTAGATAATATTGCTGAGCACAAAATGCACAGCGAGATCTACTCTGTGCCGGAACAGACAGTAGCTTTAATCAGGCAAGCCCAGAAACAGGGTGGGAAAGTCACAGCCATTGGCACCACTGCACTACGCGCGTTAGAAAGCGCAGCTAGGTCTGGCGAATTACTGGCAGGACAAGGCGAGACCGATATTTTCATTACACCAGGTTATCGTTTTCGCGTGGTCGAGCGCCTGCTAACCAATTTCCATCTGCCGAAAAGTACCCTGCTCATGTTGGTATCTGCGTTTGCCGGATTCGAGCACATCCACAAAGCATATCAACACGCCGTCAAGGAAAGGTATCGTTTCTTCAGCTACGGCGATGCCATGCTCATAGAACGGGCTGATTAAAGCAGGCTGGCGATATATTCAGCGGCCTGCATATTCCCTGTTGGCTCGATTGCTGCAGGCTTGGGCTGCGCCAGTATCCGCTCCAGTTCAAGCCCGAAGTCACCGCTTTGTGCTTGTGCAGCACTCAGCTTTTGACAGCAGCCGTTGTGTTGCAGCCACTGGATCAAGTATTCCTGCTCCGGCCACTCGCCACGCTCTACATACAGCACACGAATACCATGGCAGCCAGCTTCAGCAAAAGCGCCATAGCCAGGCTTGGTCAATAGCACATCACAACTCGCCAGCAGTTCGGAGAAACTGATACCCAGCGTATCAAAGGCCGACATATCTTCGCGCTGACGGTCCGCCAACCAATCAGCTTGCATTAGCCAGCGAACATTGGGCATTACCGGCCAGTGCTCCACGGGCATACGCATGGCAATACCGCCCATACTGACCAGTACCAATTGATGCTCAGCAGATATACCCAACCGTTGATTGATCTCTTGGCGCCGACTGCTGGCTCGACCTGCCACAGGACCGATACTCATTCTATTACTTAGCCAGGACATGGGCATTGAAGGCTGCAAACACAGAAAAGCCTTGCTCTGGGCATAAGCGTTCTCTATCTGTTGCACAATCAGGTCAGCGCCAGATTCTTTATGGCAAAAGTGACGAAAAATATCTGCCCAGTTAAGCGAACACATAGCCACAGAGGGGATACCCAAAGCAGCAGCACCCGCTAGCGGTAAATAGGCAACATCACTAAGCACCAAATCAGGGGCCAATTCAGCAATTGTTGCCGCCTCAGCTTCTACGCGACCCTGCCAATCAGCATGAAATTCGCGATAAGCAAGCATACTGGCTGCCACATCTACATCCAGTGCCGACAGCATGCGCATGCCAAAGTCTGTACTTTCTGCAATATAGTGGAACTCTGGCGTGATTAGTCTTCTCAAATGGGCTTCGGCTATAGTCGTACGCAGGGTAAGACGTAACCTCGGTACAAGTTGATGCAGTATATTCAACACTGGCGCCACCTGGGCAGCATGACCATAACCGTGTCCAGAAATACATACCAACAAATGTGGAGTTTTATTCATCATGCCTTTACAAATGGCTTTACAGCAGTCCGCACTTCCATACAATAACGCCTCACTAAACCTCTGATTTTATATCGCGAGCCTAGCCTGGAAAGTAATTCATCATGCGTTTGAATAAAATTGTTTTGGCCATCGTCTGTCTAGTTAATTTTAATCTGCTGAACCTCAATCAAGCGCAGGCTCAGGTTCTGCCGGAAGCTACAGTTGCGGTAAAGATTCCGCTGGCGAAGAAACCGACTTCGCGTCCAATGTCGGTAGCTTATGTGCCGCTTTACAATCGCTACTATATTGCAGATGGCGGCTTGGCACCTGTTCCGGGAGACCTTGATATCCCAGTCTCCAAATCACAGATCCACGTTTACGATGCTGATGGCAAATATCTGCAATCGGCCAAACCCGGTTATGACAATCGCTCGCTTTACTTCAATACCAATACGCAACAATTGGAAACCATCACCTACAACATTTCCAGCGGTGCAGGGTTCACACCCAATACCGGGATTTTTGCATTGCAGTTAAGCGATAATGGAGACCTGACGGATGGCTCGTCTGAAGTCTTTGCGTTCAATCCTGCTTTTGGTGACGCTGCGACCATGCCTAGCTACGACGCAGAACATAAACGCTATTTCGCCAAGCAGGAACGCAGCAATAAAGTATGGGTTATTAAACTCGACAAGCGTGAAAAAGTCGGTGAAATTTCCTTAGACCTTACCACTGCTGGCGTTGCGAATGATGATATCGCCGACCACTATATTGCCTATACCGGCGTGCAGGGAGAAGAACTTGCACTTCTGGATGTAGACCACAAGGCCGTATTGGTATTTGACCTCAAGGGTAAGTTTGTTGGTAAAAGCGCACTGCCGACAACGATGAAACTACGGGCACAGAACCATTTCAATGGCCTCGGTTATACCAATAGCATGATATTTGTCTATCAGGAGGGCGAAGGCGACTTCGGCACATACTACGGCTTTAAGATCATGGATCAAACGCAGTAGTCATATCTTATAGCTAAATAAACAAAAACCGCCCGAGGGCGGTTTTTGTTTTAGTAATACCAGAAAAGCAATTCTATTTACTTGCTCAGGACACCTGAAAGCTTGCCAGAAAGCATGCCGAAAATTGCGCCCAATACCGTGGACAAAGCGACCAAAAGCACTGGATTAGTGAGGTTCATCGCCGTCACACTGCCTGCATTTGCAGTTTGCAAGGCATAAGCAGCGGTTGCCGCATATCCATAGACATTAGCCGGTACAACCGAGAGCAAATTACAGCCTGCCACGATGACCAGGAAGAACACTGTGACACCAATATAGATAGGTGCAGCAGCAGCAGCGGGAAGTCCAACTGGATTACTGCCTACCAGCCATAAGGCAATCCCGGCGATAACAGCACCGTAGACCATACCCACTATGGTTTTTTGTAATGCGGCTGTATCGCCGCCAGTATGAAAGTAACATCCCCAAGCGATGAAGCCAGCCCAGACCAGAACCATACCAGCCAATGGACCTAGCGCCAGATAAGCCCAGACAGCACCAAGCACGGCAATACTAATAGACAGTGCAGTTAATTTAGACATACATTCCTCCTCGTTGTGATTGATGGAACGGCAACGGACGGATGAGCATGACGGATGGATCTTTTTGTCCACTCGATGCTATCCACATCTTGTCCGTCGAACGGGATAGTAGTACGGAATGGCTGAAGATGTAAAACATTTGCACCACAAATGTGCAAGTTAGCGCAGGGCGTGATGCCTCTAAGATAGGTTGAATGGCCGATAGGCCCAGTTTCTATGCCATGCGCCGACGACCAGGGTAGGATACTCCGGCTGCCCCAAGCTACCGTTATAGCGGCCTAATGCACGGTACAAATCACCATGTTCTATATCCAGATAGTGGCGCAGGATAGTGCAACCGTAACGCAGATTGAGACGCAGGTGAAACAGGTTGTGCTCCGGCGAGCCGATGCTGCGCACCCAGAATGGCATGACTTGCATATAGCCTCGGGCACCAACCGAGGAAACCGCATACTTCTTAAAACCGCTTTCGACCTGGATCAGGCCCAGCACCAGCTGCGGGTCTAGCCCGGCGCGAGATGCTTCATAGTACACGGTACGCAAAAAATCCTCGCGCAGATCTTTGTCTGGCATACGGGTTTTCAGCCGCTCCGACATATCTCTTAACCAGAGCCTGCCTTCCAGCTGATTGGCAAAGATGGTACGCGGCGCGGCGCCATCGCTGATCGATTTCTGCATCAGCGCTTTGACACTATTGGAGAGAGGCTCCTCTATCTGTCCGCCGGCCAACGCATTGGCCGCATAAAGTAGCCAGGATAGTACGATTAGCTGACGCACAATGCCTGTTGCACCTTGGTCACGATGTCGTTCAAGCCGACTACTTGCGCCTCACTTTCAGTACGCGCCTGATATTCGACCTGGTTTTCGTTGAGGCTACGTTCACCAATAACGATTCGATGTGGGATACCGATCAGCTCCATATCAGCAAACATCACCCCCGGCCTTTCACCACGGTCATCCAGTAGCACGTCGATACCAGCCGCCTGCAACTCATCATGTAGCTTGAGTGCTGCATCTCGTACCGTATCGCTACGCTCAAAACCAATGGCCGCAATTGCCACCTGGAAAGGGGCCATGGCAGCGGGGAAGATAATCCCACGTGCGTCATTCCATTGCTCGATGGCTGCACCGACGATGCGCGATACGCCAATGCCGTAGCAGCCCATTTCCATGGGCAGGGTCTGGCCATTCTCATCGAGGAAAGTGGCACTCATGGCTTTGGAATACTTGGTACGCAACTGGAAGATATGGCCAACTTCAATGCCACGGCAAAGTTCCAACGTACCTTTGCCATCCGGGCTGGGATCACCTGTGACCACATTGCGTATATCCGCTACCAGCATGGGCTCTGGCAGGTCACGACCAAAATTAACACCTGCAAGATGATATTTGGGTTTATTAGCGCCACAAACGAAATCGCTCATGGTGGCCACAGTTCTATCTGCTATCACACACACATTGGCCGAGACACCGACCGGGCCGATAAAGCCAGGCGGGCAATTAAGGTGGCTACGGACTTCCTCTTCACTGGCAAAACGGAATTCGGACAAACCTTCCAGCTTGGCTACTTTGATTTCATTCAGGCTGTGGTCACCGCGCAATAGCAGTAAATAAAACTGGCCCCCCGCCATTAAGGCAATGGCTTTTACCGTTCGCTGCAGGCTGATGCCGAGTAAGGCTGCGACATCCTCGCAAGTGGTTTGCTTAGGCGTTTCTACCTCGCGCATAGTCTCGTTAGGTTGCGCGCGCGTAGCTGAAGGCGCTAGCGCCTCGGCCAGCTCAACGTTGGCTGCGTAATCGGAGTCCGGGCAGTAAGCGAGCGCATCTTCACCAGAATCTGCCAGCACATGGAACTCGTGTGAACCGTCACCGCCAATTGCGCCGGTATCGGCACGTACCGCGCGGAACTTGAGGCCGAGGCGGTTAAAAACATTACTGTAAGCTTGATACATGACCTGATAAGTCTGCTCCAGCGAGGCCAGGCTAGTGTGGAAGGAATAGGCATCTTTCATCATGAACTCGCGTGCACGCATGACGCCAAAACGTGGGCGTATCTCATCACGGAATTTAGTCTGTATCTGGTAAAAGTTCAGCGGCAGTTGCTTGTAGGAGCGTATTTCCTTACGCGCAATGTCGGTGATGACTTCTTCATGGGTTGGGCCAAAACAGAAATCACGTTCGTGCCTGTCCTTGATTTTCAGCATTTGTGGACCGAAGACCGCCCAGCGCCCGGTTTCTTCCCAGAGTTCTTTGGGTTGCACCGCAGGCATCAGCAATTCCAGCGCACCAGCCTTGTTCATCTCGTCACGCACGATGGCTTCCACCTTACGCAACACCCGCAAACCCAGCGGCATCCAGCTGTATAGGCCCGAACCCAAACGTTTGATGAGGCCGGCACGCAACATCAGGCGATGACTGAGCAACTCAGCTTCTTGTGGTGCTTCTTTTTGCGTAGCTAGAAAAAACTGGGATGCGCGCATGAATAACTCTTTGAACTGGACAAGGTGCGGATTTTATAGGGAAACCGCATTCAAGTCAGCCTGACTACAAAATCAAAGGTTCATCTGGTAGCTCGTTTTGATTAGCCCCGTTCGCAGGAAAGTGCTGTTGCAGCACCTCGGTAATGCGCGCTATGCCTTGTAATACCCCAGCCTCGAAGCGGCTTTGGCGAAAAGCGCTTTCCATCTCTTTGCAAATCGATTCCCAGCCAGCCGTGCCAACGTGTCCGTGAATTCCACGATCACCAACCACTTCAACACGCCGGTCAGCCAGCGACAGGTAGACCAGTACGCCATTGTTGTGCTCGGTATCCCAGATGCCTAGTTGCGCAAACAACTCAATAGCGCGCTGGTGCGGCGTAATGCCATGTATGAGTTGCAGTGGGTGCAAAGCGGCTTCGACCACAAAGCGAATTTCACCACTATGTGTATGCTCACTCTCGCTGATAGCGCTTTGGATATCGTGCATGGCGGCGGCCGAGAAATAACGGCGCACCAGCCAGGGCATTGTCAGCATATGCTTGAAGAAGCGTTTTATCTGCATGATTACCAGTTTCCGGAGGCGCCGCCGCCGCCGAAGCCACCGCCTCCGCCACCAGAGAAACCTCCTCCTCCGAAGCCGCCCCCTCCACCACCACCAAAACCTCCATAGCCACCGTACCTGTTCATGCTACCGAAGCTACTGCTCATGGTCAGAAAGAAAGCAATGATAGCCAGAACTATGGCAACAACTAAACCACCGCCAAATACCCAGATTGCCACACCTATCAAACCACCTGTAGCTGCACCACCCATAAAGTTACCCAGCATGGCACGCAACAACCCACCGATGACGATGCCGCCGAACAGTAATAACGGCAACATATTTTCCCAATTAGCATTATTTGATACTTGCCGCTGCTGCGGTGCGGGTAGTGCCTCACCGCTAATCAGACCTATCAGGGCATCCGCAGCGGCATCAATACCGCCATAAAAATCACCCTGCTTGAAATGCGGCGCCATGATTTCGGCGATGATACGTTTTGCCACTGCGTCCGGGATTACGCCTTCCAATCCGTAGCCAACTTCAATACGCATTTTGTGGTCATCCTTGGCAATCAGGATCAATACACCATCATCGACTTTCTTTCGGCCAAGCTTCCAGGCATCAACCACTCGGATTGAGTATTGCTCTATGACTTCAGGCTGGGTAGTCGGCACTATCAGCAAGGCAATTTGACTACCTTTTTCCTGCTCAAACTGCGCTAGTTTAGACTCCAGGTCTGCCTGCTGTTCTGCACTCAATGTAGCGGTAAGGTCAGTGACACGATGTTCCAACGGAGGTACGGCAACCTCATCGGCCATGGCACTGCAGGTGAATGCCAGTAGCAATGCAAACAATAAGCAGCGCCTTAACAGTTGAGTAAACACGGCTATAGCAGTTGGTTATTTGCTGTCAAAATTGACTGCTGGCGCCTTGGAAATTTCCTTCTCGTTCTCAACCGTGAAGCTAGGCTTGGCTTTGTAACCAAACATCATGGCAGTCAGGTTATTAGGGAACGAGCGCACGGCTATGTTGTATTCTTTCACGGCCTGGATATAGCGATTACGCGCTACCGTTACGCGATTTTCAGTCCCTTCCAGCTGAGCTTGCAGATCGCGGAAACCAGCGTCGGCCTTCAGCTTCGGATAGTTTTCAGAAACCACCAGCAACCTTGATAGCGCAGAAGTCATCTGGCTTTGCGCCGCCTGGAACTTGGCAAAGGCAGCTTCGTCATTGATGAGCTCTGGTGTCGCCTGGATGCTGCTAACCTTGGCACGTGCCTCGGTCACTTCTGTCAGCACCTTCTCTTCATGCGTGGCATAGCCCTTTACCGTATTCACCAAATTAGGCACCAGGTCAGCACGGCGCTGGTACTGGTTAAGGACTTCAGACCAGTCTGCCTTGACCTGCTCATCCAGCGACTGAAATGTGTTGTAACCGCAACCGGATAGGCTCAACGCCAATGTAAGGATGAATATCTTGAGCATGTTTGTTTTCATTTTGCTGATTCCCGTAAATTAAGGATGTACGACCAATTAGATGGGGAAGCTTACTCGGATTGCAAGCCCTGCATGGTTTTTACAGCGAAGCACAGGTCTTCCCAGGCCTTGGCCTTATCCGGCAGGTTACGTAACAAATAGGCAGGGTGATAAGTGACGACCACTGGCACTCCGTGATAGTCATGCAATTTGCCGCGCATGCTGGCGATGGTGCTTTCTGAATTCAGCAGTGATTGTGCTGCGAACTTACCCAAGGCAACAATCAACTTGGGCTTGATCAATTCCACCTGGCGCTTGAGGAAAGGATCACACTGCGTCACCTCTTCGCCCTGCGGATCGCGGTTCTCCGGCGGACGGCACTTGAGCACATTGGCGATATAAACGTTCTGCCCGCGCTTGAGCTTGATGGCGGCCAGCATGTTATCCAGCAGCTTGCCAGCTTGCCCGACAAACGGCTCACCCTTGCGGTCTTCCTCTGCACCCGGCGCTTCACCCACAATCAGCCATTCGGCATTCGGGTCGCCAACGCCAAACACCGTTTGGGTACGGGTTTTGGCTAAACCACAAGCTTCGCAATTCGCCACGCATTCTTGCAGGTTTTGCCAATCCATCTGCATGATGGCTTCGCGCCTGCCTTGGCCAAGACTGACATGCAGCGCTGGCAGATCAGGCTCAGCAACCTCTACTGCAACGGGCTCAATAACCGGTGTTGCCTGCTCGATCTTTGCTACCGGTTGCGGCTTAGGCGCTTCGCGTAACTGCCACACAGGCAGTAACTCCAGCTCACGCAGCATATCTTCCCGCGACAAGCTCATAGGGTTACTCTCATAACGCCATACCCATTAAAATCGCATCCTCGCGCCCATCCTTGGCTGGGTAGTAACCGCGGCGTACTGCCATCTCATTGAAGCCAACATTCTCATATAAATGAATAGCCGTTTTGTTGGATGTCCGTACTTCAAGGAACATATTCTGTGCGCCGTGCTGACGTGCCACATGCATCATCTGTTCAAGCAGGGTGCGCCCCAAGCCACGCCCCTGATACGCTTTTGCAATGCTGAGATTGAGCAGATGCGCTTCATCCAGCACCAGCATCAGCACGGCATAACCAATGGTGTTATTACCCTCATTGTAAAGCCAGCAACTGTAGCCTGCATTGAGTGAGTCCTTGAAATTTCCGCGGGTCCAGGGATAGGTGTAAATGATTGGCTCGATAGCCATGACCGCATCCAGGTCAGCCATCTGCATGGGCCGAAACAGGAACCTGGGATTAAGTTGGGCACTCAATTGAACCTGAGCCCTGCTTCGCGCTCGCTAGTCTTAAGCGCAACCTTGTTACGAATATAAATAGGGGCGGCCTGTGCTGCAGCTACCCCCAAGCCGGCTGCAAACATCGGTAGTGAAAGTGCGGCGATAGCGGTTGCATTGGGATATTCTTCCGGCATGGTAGAGATGATCTGTTTAGCATAGCCATGCTTCAAGGCATCACCATAAGCTGACCAGCCACTTCCGGCACCAACCCAGCCCTCGCCGGGCAATGTGGGTATGGCCTCCGGCTTATATAAGCCAGGCGCACTAATCTCATCCCAACATTCGCCGTTCCTGATATAAGCCGCGTGGTAAACCTCGCCCATACGTGCATCCAGACAAGCGATTATGCGGACTGCGGTCGGGTCTTTTGTCATTGCGCCCTGCGCCAGCGCTTGCAGGGTACTTACTGCCACTACCGGCAAATTCGCGCCAAAGGCCAAACCCTGGGCTACGCCGCAACCTATACGTAACCCTGTGAATGAGCCAGGGCCCGCGCCAAAAGCGATGTAATCCAAATCACCTAACTCTAGCTTCGCTTCGGTCAAAATCTCACGCAGCAAGGGCAGAATCTGCTGCGAATGGCTTTGTCCGGCGAGCAAATTGCGGGTGTGAGCCACGCCATCCAGCCATAAGCATAGTGATAGATATTCAGTAGAGGTATCGAGTGCGAGTAGTTTCATCATCAGCCGCTATTTTGCCATCAAACCGGCCGCTCTGCCGCCACTAACTTTGAGTGACTTGCGACATGGCAAGCAGACAATTGCTCTGCTAGACTACCGTATCCACCCTACGGATACAGCTATGACGCAAGCCCTACAAACTCAAGCCATAGAAATTATCCCCATCAGCGATTGGCAGCCCGATGTTGATACAGCCATGAGTGAGCAATGTGCACTGGCACTTGAACAAGGCAAGGTTCTACATCTACCGGTCGGTTTTGCCATGCGTGATGAAGAGCAGATTTTCTATTCGGATGAATGGTTGAGTGGCAAGCGCAAAAATATCAGCCTGGAAGGCAAGGTAGTGCGTGGGGCTACCGGCTCACCAGAATTACTGAACCTGTTAGGCGATATGATAGGCCGCTATGCTGCGCAATCAGCATCTCTCATCAACAAGCTATTCCCACGATATACGCAGCATCTGAATCAGGCGCGCACTAGTTTTCGCCCTGGCAAGGTAGAAGGCCCGCCCCCTTCCTGGAAGAAAGACGATTCGCGCCTGCATGTCGATGCCTTCCCCTCACGCCCTAACCACGGGGAACGCATTCTACGCGTATTCACCAACGTAAACCCAGCAGGCCTGCCCCGTATCTGGCGTGTAGGTGAGCCATTTGAAGAAGCTGCCCTGCGCTTCCTGCCAGAGATTCCAGCTCCATTACCAGGCTTGGCTGGGCTGTTGCACATGCTAAAGATCACCAAGAGCTGCCGTAGCGAATATGACCACATCATGCTGCACCTGCATGACCGCATGAAGGCCGATCTTGATTACCAGGAAAATGCACCGCAGCAACTCGTGGATTTTATGCCCGGCAGCACCTGGATATGTTTCTCTGATCAAGTGCTGCACGCGGCAATGTCCGGGCAATTCATGTTTGAACAGACCTTTCACCTGCCAATTTCAGGACAATACCACCCAGAACTCTCACCCCTAAGGGTACTCGAACAGCTGACCAAGCGGCCTCTGGTCACGGCCTGAATTCATGTACCACGAGCCACAAGACCTGAAACTTTTGGTCACCCGCTCCATGCCTTATGGTAAATACAAGGGATACTTAATCGCAGACTTACCGGGAAACTACCTTAACTGGTTTGCCCGTAAAGGTTTCCCGCAAGGGGAAATCGGCCGGTTACTGGCGCTCATGCAGGAGCTTGATCACAACGGTTTGTCGGCTCTGCTCGATCCGTTAAGAGCCGGCAACTGAACAGATTCCCCGATTCAAATAGACCCCAGCTTTAGTGATGCCATGACTTGGCGGTTGCGTACGCTAGCGAACAGACCAACTTCAGAAATAACCGCATGATCTCCATTCTCTCCAACTTTCAAAGAATGACAGATCATGAAAATCAAATTTGCTACGAGCTTTTTCCTATTAAGTACCCTGCTGACCCCACTGGTAGGCTATACCGACAATACAGATGGTGACCGTTCACACCCCAAGGCCTTCGTTAAAGATTCGGCGATCACTACCAAGATCAAAACCAAACTGGCTGCAGAAAACCTGGCCAGCACGACCCATATCAAAGTAGATACAGACAATAACGGCGTGGTGTGGTTGAGTGGCACCGCCAAGACCAAGGCAGAAGTAGATCAGGCAGTTTCAATTGCAAATAACGTCGAAGGTGTCGCTTCGGTCAAGAATCACATCAAAGTCAGGATCCATGATTAAGGTATAGACTTGACTTGCGGTTGAGTATGAGAAATCTCTTACCGTTGGCGACTCTATTCCTGCCATTGCTACTCAGCGGCTGTTACGCGCCGCTGATAGAAGGCGCACAGCAGGGCTACGACGCTTCCAAACGCGAAGTTCTCAAAACCGAGGGGGAAACTAATGATCCCGTTGCTCAATATCAGCTTGGCAGTACCTATTGCTGTCAAGGCGGTGGCCCATTAAATGACCTATCGATCTACGACAATAACAAAGCCACCTATTGGTACTGCAAGGCTGCACGGCAAGGCTACGGCCCGGCGCAGTTACAGCTGGCACGCCTTTATTCCGGGCATGCCATTCGCGGCCTGCATGTAGTTTTACGTGCCAGCGCTCTGGTCGGCACGACTGAAACCGATCTCAGCATTGCTCTGATGTGGGCTCGCCTTGCGGCCGACAACAAAAGGAATGGTGATATCGATGATGCCACCGAATTACGCGATGAGATTACTGCAAACACGTCTGGTAAAGAGCGCTCGAAAGCTGCCGCGCTGATGAGGAACTGGCAAACCGCCAGTTGCCAATGGGGCGAAGTATTCACCATGGCTAAAAACATAAATAGCAAGAATTCTGAGAAATACACTCCAGAATAGTTAATTGGTTATTGAACTGGCTGCTGACGGTCATACTCCTTATGTTTCATTTCCAGATAGTCCGTCCACTCAACTTCGTGCAGCTGCAGCGCATACTGGTCAGTACCGTTATACCAACGTTGCAAGCGCTTCTCCAACTGCTCTTCAGGCGGCAGGGTCAGCGCCGCAAGATAGGCATCAATAGCCAAGTAGTAGCGCATGGTATTGCGTTCCACTACGCCACGCACACCTTGAATGTAGCTGGGTTGGCCATTGGCGAGCTGCCCAATCACTGTGAATCCAACCTTTCCCCGACCTAATGTTGCCAGATAGCTCTGCATGGTAAGCCGTCCGGCCAAGCCAAAAGAATAAGCATAGGAAAAATGGATAAAAGTGCGTTTATCCTTAAGCGGTGTAGCCTCAATCCACATTTTGTAGTCATGTGTCCCCAAGGGGCCGCTGTCGGCACTGAGTTCTATGGCAAAATAATCCGACGTTGCCGTCACACCTCGATAGTTGAATAGGCCAACATAGGTATCTGCTAAAGGCTGATCGTACTTTTGACCAAGATTGACAGTTAGTACGGGGCCAGTCTTAGTGTTAGTAGCACGGCAGTATTTGATATTCACATGCAGTATAAGTAGATCACACCAGTGCTCAGGATTATTGAGCGCCGAGCTTACCGCGGGGAAAGAATAATCCACCACGGCATAGATATCACCCTTCAGATCATGTGAAGATTCGGCAGAATTTAGATACAACGGCCGTTGGAACTGGTTATTAAGAAGCTGCTTGTTTAATTCTGTGTACTTGATCTTTAGCGCTGCGGCAGACATATCTGGCTCAGCGGCAAAAGCAAGAGTGCTGGAAAAACAGATCAGTAAGTAAAGCGGGAGCGTGCTCAACAACCATCTAGCCAGACTATATCCCGCGGGCCTCATCTGCATTGCGAATCTCGGTGCCGGTAACGGCTTATAACCAGTGCGCCCACAAACGTGCGGCCCCTTCTTTTATGCGGACGGAGATTGAACGCTTTCTCCAATCCTCAAGCGTAATCTGCTTGGAATCTTCCAGGTCTTTCTCGAACAAGGTTTGCATTTGGCTACCAAAATCCTGCCCCAGCATGACCGCATTGATCTCCTGATTGTTAGTGAAGCTGCGCCAATCGAGATTGGTCGAGCCTATGGTCGACCATACACCATCCACCAGCGCGGTTTTGGCGTGCAAGAATGCATCCTGCCGTTCATAGATTTTCACACCCGCACTCAGTAACTCATCGTAATAGGAACGCGAAGCATAAAACACCAGTACCGAGTCTGTTTTCGCAGGCAACAACAAGCGTACATCTACCCCACGTGCAGCCGCTTCCTTCAATGCTGCCAATAGCTTAGGATCGGGTACGAAATAGGCGTTTGTCAGTAAAACCTGGGTCTCCGAACTATTAATTGCCGATAGCAAGGTGACATACATCTGGTTATAGGGCTCCTGAGGTGAGCTGCCAATGGCACGTACCACCTCGTTACCCTGGCCTCTAGGCATAGGGTAATACTCTCTGATTGCCAGCAAGATGCCCTGCTGTTCGGTCCATGTAGTCATAAACAGATCCTGGAATTCACTCACTACAGGGCCCTCAATACGCAAATGAGTATCGCGCCATGGCAAATCACCCTTAGGTTTTTCAGACCTGCCGAATGAGCCACTTGAATACACACTGCTGATATTGATACCGCCAACAAAAGCCACCTGCCCATCTACAACTAATAACTTGCGGTGATCACGCCGGTTAAATTCCCAGCTTTTGCGTGAGTCTAGCGGGTTGATCGGGTTGAATTCCAGCACATTGCCGCCGCTCTCGATCAAAGGTTTGAAGAAAGCTTTGGGAGTGTTGATAGAACCCACGCTGTCATAAATCAGGTTCACCTGCACACCGCTCTGCTGCTTCCTGGTTAAAAGCTCAAGAAACCCACGACCTATCTCATCATCCTCCATGATAAAGGTCTCCATGTTGATATCGTCAGTCGCGGCCTCTATGGCGGCATACATGGCACGGTAAGTGGTTGGGCCATCAACCAGCAGCTCAACTTTGTTACCAACTACTAGCGGGCTGTCGACAATTTCTGCCTCCAGCGCAAGATGCTTGTCAAAAATATCGGTGTCATCACCATTCTTCTTGAGTTTGGTTAGAATTGCCTTGGTTTGCTTTGGTGTCAACGGGCCATGCGTGCCTTCAAGCTGTACTTGCGCTGGTTTTTGTTCCATATCAGGCACCATGGTAGGGATTGAACTGCATCCCGCAAGTAAAAGTAGGCCAGAGGCTAAACTGAAGTTTGCGATGCCGGACTTAATGTTTTCTAAATACATCTATGTATCTCTCTAAATTTGTCATCCTAAAGCGTCTGCTTAATCAAAATACAAGAGACAAAATTAAGGAAGCGGCCATATAAATATGCGTGGCAAAGATCATCCCTATGAAAGGGAATGTCAGGGAACTTAGGCCTGCCACGTGATTCTGCCAAAATTAGCGCAAATGGCTTCAGCCGTCCGTGCGCTAGCGTACACACATACCTGACGAACCCAGGAGAGGCTGGTTCTATAAGTCCAAGTCATACCTTCTCGCATATGAGCGCTACCGTACAGACATCAATTGAGCAGGAGCAGATAGTGGCGGTGTAGCTACTTCCAGGCCGTACGAATGAGGCCATCGAATGTCACAGATCGTTGCTGATCATATCGTGTAGGTAGATAACAGCATGTTACATGCGTATTGATCCCCTCAAACCTATCAACGTAGCGCCAGACCATCGGGGCATGCTTCCGTAGCTTAATCAGGAAACACAGGAGATTCATTATGAAACGTTTACTTATCGCAGCAGCAATTACAGCTGCCAGCATTGCCACTCCTGCATTCGCGGCCGACGTTGGTGTATCGGTTAGCATTGGCCAGCCAGGATTTTATGGACGCCTCGATGTTGGTGACTACCCGCAACCGCAAACTTACTATAGCCAGCCTCGAATAATCCAACGCAGCGACTATGAAGGCGAGCCAGTCTATCTACGCGTCCCACCCGGCCATCGCAGGCATTGGGCACAACACTGTAACGAATATGGTGCCTGTAACGAACGTGTCTATTTTGTACAGGACAACTGGTACAACCATGAGTATGCCCCACGTTACCAGGAACAGCATCGTGACCACCATGATGGCGGATATGACGGACGTGGTAATAACGACCATGATAACCAAGGAAACGACCACCGCGGTGATGACCACCGAGGTAACGGCCACGATCGTGGACATGATCGTCATTAAAGCTTAGTCATGGATATACCTCTGCAAATTTGTGGAGGTATATCTATCAATCTTCCACCCAGGAATCAATGTTGAAACCTTTAAAGGTTTCATCCAACTGAGTGGCTTTGTCAGAATAGGAATACCGAAAATGCTTGAAACTATTGCAGTAATTTTAATTATTTTGTGGGCACTTGGATTAGTAACATCCTACACCATGGGTGGATTTATCCATGTTCTGCTGATCATCGCAATCGTGGTTGTATTGGTACGGGTTATTCAGGGTCGAAGCCTATAGCAGGGTCAGTTATCAGAAAAAGAACGGTCTGGAAAAAGATGAAAATGGCTTAAGTTAGGCTGGGTAGCCTGACAACTAGTGCGTAAGCTAGGTAGCTAAATTAACCATTCATGATATGGTCGTAAATCTCCTTATCAGCGTTGTAGCAACGGCAAGACACGGACTCCAGCCCAACAACATTGTGAATCTTGACTTCGCCGCGGCTATAACTGATAAATTTTTCATGCTGCAACGAACCCGCGGCTTTGGTGACCCCAACACGACGTACCCCCAGCATATGGGCCAGCAACTCCTGAGTAATGTGAAATTCATCTGAATGTGTTCTATCCCGAATCATCAGCAGCAAGCGTGCCAGGCGCTGCAATACCTCATGAAATCGGTTGCAGGTAGCAGTCTGGGCGAGTTGCCTGATCGACACATATAAATAGCTCTTCAACCTTTTTTGCAATACCAGGCTGCGTTCAATCTCCAACAAAAACAATGGCGTAGCTATACGTATGACCAAGCCTGAGCACTGAATCGCACTATGAAATGGCGCGGTATCGACACCCAGCATGAGGGGCATACCGAGCATTCCTTCGTTACCTATTAACCCGACTTCTAGCTGCACTCCACTATCGCTAGGCATGACAGAAGAAATAACGCAGCTAGCAGGAAAGTATGCATACAAAATAGGTTCGCCAGGCTTACTTAGTACTTCCGCAAACCGAACTTCAATCGATTCGCAGTTTTCCATCATGCGTAGACGATCTTCAATGGGTAGGGTTGCCAATAAGCGATTGCTGGCAAGGACGGCTTGAATAGGCACCTGTAATCTCTATAGTTAAGCTGATTGAAGCGAGAAATTAGAAAGATAGACTGTCGCGCTGACCGAATCTGTACGCTGACCAACATAAGGCATGATTTTTCAAGCAATGACTATGACTACTACCATCGCTAGCAAATACTACAGATGTAACTTTAACGGGCTATGCCGTGAAAGGATGGAAGCAAGCGATCAAACTCGGTTTTGACTACTTGATAGCACTCGCAAACCCGCGCTTCCAGAGCTGGCCTGTTCAACACCTTGATCCGGCCACGGCTGTATTCAATCAAACCTGCACGTTGTAATGTACCTGCGGCTTCGGTAACGCCCTCGCGACGTACACCCAGCATGTTGGCGATCAACTCCTGAGTAGTAATTAATTCATCGCTGGAAAGACGATCTATGCTCAATAGCAGCGAGCGACAAAGTTGCTGCTCCACCGAATGATGCCGATTACATGCCGAAGTCTGGCACATCTGGGTAATCAGCGCCTGAGTGTAGCGTAGCAGCAAACGCAACACTGGCCCGGCGCGATTGAATTCATTCTTGAGCAACTGCGCCTTAAGCCGGTAACCGTGACCTGCGCTTTTCACCACGGCACGATTGGGCGTAGTTTCGCCACCCATAAATAGTGAAATGCCAAGGATGCCTTCATTACCAATCACCGCGATTTCGGCCGATGCTCCATTCTCCATGACATACAGCAGCGAAACGATGCAAGTGGTCGGGAAATAGACGTACTTCAACTGTTCGCCGGATTCATAGAGTGCCTGGCCAAGCGGCATCTCCATTAGCTCAAGAGACGGAAACAGACGGTCATATTCCGCCACCAGTAAGGCATCAAGTAGATGGTTTTGTAGGGGGGTGTGTAGGTCCGGCATATGAACTTTCCCCTTATGAGTTGTGAGCCCGATTTAGAAAAATTAGCGAAATCAGGGTATCACCAGTATATAGAACATAATTACGCTCTGTGCAGAACCGTACTTATGGCCTCCCTATATCTCCTGACAAAAGCGGCCGCATCACAAATCGCTCACTTTGCCACGCATGGCCTTGATCTGCCCACGTAGCGCCTTACCCTCCAGCCTGCGTTTTTTGGAACCCAAGGTCGGCTTGGTTGCGCGCCTGATGACTGGTGGCCTGGCAACGCTATTCACAAACTCGTGCAAGCGCGCAATCGCATCCTGCTTGTTGAGCTCCTGGCTACGGTGCTGCTGCGCCTTGATAACCAACACGCCTTCATCAGTGATGCGTTGGTCACGTAGCGCCAGCAACCGCAGCTTGTGTGCCTCACTCAGGCTGGAAACCTTAATATCAAACCGCAGATGAATCGCGCTGGATACCTTGTTGACGTTCTGCCCACCCGCACCCTGTGCACGTATGGCAGTCAGTTCGTACTCATGCTCAGGGATAACAATGGGCAGCAAGAATCAGTGATCTTCCACTATCAGGTTAATAAACTTGTCTACCAAAGGCGCAATGACCATGATGCTGATAAAGACAAGGGGCCATGCTGTAATAAAAGCATTGAACCAGTTTTTCATGATAAATGCACCGGGTGGGGCATGCAAATAGCTAAGCGCACCAGACAGTATGAAGGCTGTAGTAAATGACATAGCAAGCGCAAAAGCTGCCCGGCGAAATTTATATCTGAGTTTTCTCACAATGCCCCCAATCCATTGCATTGACTGCTGATTTTATTACCAGGGCAAGGCCTCGCCCTGATGGAAGAATCCACCGCTGGGGCCATTATCATCCAGCATTGCCAGATCCACGCTGGTTTTGCCTCCATCAGCAACTTCCATAGGTGCGCCAGGCCCACCCAGCTCGGTTTTTACCCAGCCCGGATGTGCAGAATTCACTTTGATAGTTGTGTCACTGAGCTCATTTGCCAGGTGAATGGTATATGCATTCAGCGCAGTCTTGGAGGCGTTATAGGCAAAGGCTTTAGCCGGAGCTATAGGTGAGCCGGGCATGCTGTGTAAAGTAAGCGAAGCCAATATACTGGAAAGGTTAACAATACGGCCTGCAGAGGATTTCTTGATAAGCGGTAGCAGTTTCTGCGTTAATTCAACCACTGCGAAAAGATTAGTCTGGAAAGACTGCTGTAAAACATCAGTGGCAACTGTACTGCTGTCGTTCTTGCCTACGAGTTGTTCAATTAAAATGCCGGCGTTGTTCACCAGGATATCCAGTTTGCCGAACTTTTTATCCAGGTATTCATAGGCCGATTCCGCTGCTTTGGCTTGGGTTGCATCGTAGGCAATCGCCTCGGCCTTGATTCCCATGACTTGTAGTTGGCTGGCCGCATCCCGGCCTTTTTGCAAGTCCCGCGCACCTATGACGATAGTAATGCCTAGTTCGCCCAAACCTTTGGCCGTTTCAAAGCCAATGCCGCGGTTTGCGCCAGTAATAAATGCTACTTTTGCTTGATTGGTAGTCATATTGTTCATCCTTTAAATTAGTGAGATTGATTAAATTTGTACTGAACGGTAAATAAATATTAGTTGAGTAAAAATTAATTGTCAAATATATTTGTACCTAAAGGTATAATATTAAATTATCACTTGGTAAAAACGCTATGAATACAGTCAAACCAAACAAAACACGCGGTCGCCCACGGGCATTTGATCACGAAGAAGCATTGGGTAAAGCGCTCAATGTGTTCTGGACGCGCGGCTACGAAGGCGCTTCAATGGCCGAATTGACCGATGCCTTGGGCATCAATCGGCCGAGCTTGTATGCCGCTTTCGGCAACAAGGAAGAATTGTTCCGCAAGGCGCTGGCAAAATACCTGGCCGGCCCGGTGTCTTATGCCGAAGCTACCATGCATGAGCCGACCGCACGCAAAGCGGTTGAGAAATTCCTGAGAAAATCCGCCGAGCTGCTTACTAATCCAAACAATCCGCGCGGCTGCATGATAGTGCAAGGCGCTCTATCCTGCGGGCAGGGTTCAGAGCTGATACAGAGGGAATTGATTACCTACAGAAAAAACTACGAAGACCGATTAAAACAGCGTTTTGAACTGGCGCAAAAGCAAGGGGATTTGCCGGGCGACAGCAACGCGGCAGACCTGGCCAAATATATCGCCACCATCCATCAGGGGATGTCAGTTCAGGCTACCAGCGGTGCCAGTTACGAAGAGCTGATAGCCGTGGTTAATACTGTTCTGGATAACTTGCCTGAAAATCAGAATAGGTAAAATTTGCCCTGCCCTATTATTAATAGGGCAATAGTGAAACTCAAAAAAGCTTTAATTAAGTTGGTTGTTTATCTAAAAGCACTATCAAAGTGTAAACTTCCAAAAAAATATACTCTTGATAGGTCGGATGTATTATGGGTAAAGACTTTTGGGAAAGCGTTAGTGACTGGATACACGAAAGATTAACTAGCCCCATATTAAGTACGTTTGCCTTTACATAGGCAATATGGAATTACAAACTTATCATCGTACTGCTATCAGGCAATAGCTATTTAGCTAGATTCAAGTACATGGACAACTATGCGGTGACTGATGCATTTGGGCTCTACCGTATTCTCCTGCCAATCCTCTCAACAACTATCTACTTACTACTTTATCCATGGGTAAGAAATTGGGTATATGACTATTGGTCATACATGCAGTCAAAAATGGAAAATATTAGAGTCAAAAATCTCAAAAAGAGAACCATACCTGAAGATGAAAAAATAGAACTCATTGAATCAAGATTAGAGTTAGAGAAAAAGTATGGGGAAGACATTAAAGAAAGGGATGATCTCAACCAGCTATTGAAGAATAAGATTGATATTTTGGAAAGTAATTACGACTCTCTAGAAGAACAATATAAATTACTAACTATTCAGCCCTCAAGCAATACCCCAAAAGAGGTTGTATTAAGATTAATCCTTCAGACTTTGCAAGATAACACTGGGAGTCTTTTTTCAGATAATTTATGGAGATCAATTAGCACCACTTATGGCGTAGAGTGGGATGAGTACCGGTCTAAACTAGCACTTGCCGCTAGTGACGGATTAGTCAAGATTGTAGATCAAGGTGATACATCGAATGTTTTAATCACGCATGCTGGAAAGAAATACCTATTCAATACACGGAAGCTAAAATAGCTACAAAAAATATTGTGCCTTATTTGATCTACTCTGCAAAAAACGCTTCCACCTCAGCCAACTCCCTAGTCCGTTTAAAAGGCGGCAGACTCTGCCAGATACGCTTACCGTAGTGCTTATCAATCAGACGCGGGTCGCAGATCATGAGCACGCCGCGGTCGGTTTCATCGCGGATCAAGCGTCCGGCACCTTGCTTCAAGGTAATCACAGCGTAGGGTAGCTGGTATTCCATAAAAGCATTTTTACCCTCATTGTTCATCTTGTTGATACGGGCTGCGAGCACTGGGTCATCCGGCGGCGCAAATGGCAGTTTGTCGATAATCACCGCTGACAGCGCTTCTCCACGCACATCAACCCCCTCCCAGAAGCTTTGCGAGCCTACAAGCACGGCATTGCCGAGCTTGCGGAAACGCTCCAGCAGCTCCGAGCGCGAGCTGTCGCCTTGCAATAGCAATGGATACTCCATGCCGTTGCTGGAAAATGCGTCCTTGAGCAAGGCGTGCACCTCACGCATGGCACGGAGCGAAGTACAGAGCACAAATGCACGGCCACGGCTGGCCTGTATCACTGGCAACGCCGCCGCCGCGACAGAGGCGGTATAGCTGGTGCTATTGGGCTCGGGCATATTTTGTGGCACGTAGAGCAGCGCCTGCTGAGCGAAATCGAACGGGCTGGTCCAATATCCGGTAGTGGCCTGATCGAGCCCCATCTGCCCCAGGTAGTGGCTGAAATCGCTTTTCACCGCTAGCGTTGCCGAAGTAAATATCCAGGAACGTGGCTGGGCATTGAGCTGCTTGCCGAAGCCCTCTGCCACAGACAAAGGTGTGGCGTGCAACTGCACAGATTGCGTGAACACCTCCACCCAGCGCACCAAGTTCTCATTCTCGGCTTTGTCCCAACGTTGCAGCTGCAGCTCCAGTGCCACACTTCGCTGCCAGCAATTCTCAAGTGCAGGGTCGCGCTCAGCCTGGGTTTCAAGGATGGCGGATAATTCTTTTAACTTTTCCTGCATCAGCGCATAGGCCGATTCAAAATTCTTCAGCGCCAGCGCTTTTTGCACCGGCATGCGTGAGCCCTCATAAGCAAAGATCAGGCGAAAATCGCGTACAGCTTTCTCAAGCGCAGCGGTAGCTTCGGGCAAAGCCAGGCAATCCTTGGCGGTGGTAATGAATTCAGCATGCGCATCCCGTGCAAGTTCCATGAGTTGGCTGGTGGAGACATCCTCACCGAAGAATAGCCCGGCGACTTCCGGTAGCTGGTGTGCCTCGTCGAAAATGACTGTGTTAGCGCTGGGTAACAGCTCGGCCACACCTTCGTCACGCAACATCACATCAGCAAAGAACAGGTGATGATTGACTACCACCACATCCGCTGCCAGCGCACGTTTGCGCGCCTCCATCACAAAGCAATCCTTGTAATAGCCACACTCCTGGCCCATGCAGTTGTCGCGTGTAGAAGTCACGGCGGGCCAGATGGTGGCGCTCTCCGGCACATCTACCAGCTCGGCCTTGTCGCCAGTGCTACTGTTCTCGGCAAAGGCACGGATTTTATGCACATAGTTGGCATCTTCACGCGATAGAAAGCGCCCTTCATTCAAGGCCCGTTCAAGGTGAAAATGGCAGACGTAGTTAGCACGCCCCTTAAGCATAGCCACCGTGACCGGCACCTTGAGGGCATCACGCACCGCCGGCAAATCGCGGTTGAAAAGCTGGTCTTGCAGGGTCTTGGTGCCTGTGGAGACAATCACCTTGCCACCAGAAAGCAAGGCTGGAATCAGGTAAGCAAAGGTCTTGCCAGTGCCGGTGCCAGCTTCAGCAACCAGTTGACGACTATGCTTGATGGCGTCTTCGATAGCCTGCGCCATTTCCAGTTGCTGGCTACGCATGCGGTAACCGGGGATAGTCTCGGCGAGCGGGCCATCAGCAGCAAAGACTAAATCTAAATCAGTCATTACAACTTGCTGAACAAATAAAACGCAGCACTAACACCAGTCAGGATTGGGGATATCGTGAAAAACCTTCTTCAACCCCTCTGACCAGCCCTGGCGTACTGAAGCATAGTAGCTGTCACTTTCTGTAATGCGCTGCTTACAGTCTGCATGCAGGCTATCAGTGCGGTAAAGCATGAGGTCTATCGGGGCGGCGACTGAAATATTGCTGCGTATGGTGGAATCAAATGAGATCAGTATGCACTTCACCACATCCATCATCTCACTGTTGTGCTTCACTACACGGTCAATAATCGGCTTGCCATACTTGGTCTCACCAATCTGGAAATATGGCGTCTCTATGCTGGGTTCGATAAAGTTGCCTGCCGAATACACATTGAATAAGCGTGGGGCTTCACCCTTGATCTGACCACCGATCAGGATACTGGCATTGAATTCAGCATTATGGTTTTTCAGGTGCTCACCATCACGCTCGTAGGCGAGGCGCATCTCGGCACCTACCAGCTCGGCAGCCTCAAACAGGCTGGTCACGTTATGTAGGTGTGGCCCATTATCAGCCTTGATGGCCTCACGCAGCCGATTGACAACGGATTGTGTAATACCAAGATTACCGGCCGTCAGCATGGTCAGTACGCGTTCACCCCGCACTTCAAATACATGCATCTTGGGGAAAATCGCCACCTGGTCAACACCAGCATTGGTACGGGTATCGGAGGCAAATACCAAGCCCTCGTCGATTAATAAGGCAACACAGTAAGTCATGGAAAGAATGGATTATTGGTGATTGTTTAATAGCTTAATCATACCAGCCATCACGGCCAGCTTAAGTAACTTTAGACAAAATTTTACAGCTCAAGCACGATGGCTCAAGATGTTTTGGCACCCTCCTCTTCGCCAGCGGCCGCAGTTAGGGCTGCGACATTTTCACGCGTGAAGAACCCATCAAACCCACCGTAGCGCTGCACATATTCGATAATGAGCGAAGAATGCTCGGAGGCATTCGAGAAAATCTGCTTGAGGCCCTGTTCCTTGGAACCGATCACATCAAGCAGGAAGCCCTTGCCCTGCTCAGCGATGGCATTGACCACAAAATCGATATTTTCTATGCCGTCGCGCATACCGTCTTCAACTGCGATGGCCATGTGGTGAAGGCGCGGGCCATAGTTACGCACAAATGTCTCGGTCGGGGAGGGTAGTTTTTCCAGATGATTAACAAAGTAAGGTGTGTTGTTTGCCGTAAAAACCTTGGCCGGGCTTTTAGATTCCGGCACCGGATGCACGCTCTTAGTGACGTTGGTAGATGAGTTCTGGTCCTTGATGTTATACGCGCCCCAGAAATAGTAACTGGACCACGATAGGTACTCCAGAATCGCCACTTCACGATTCTGGCTATACACACGAGTTGCCAGATGATCGACCGGCATCAGCAGGTCATTAATACGCAAACTGATTTGCAGCTCCTTGGCTGTGGCATATGCCGCCTGCACCTCGGGGTGTATCACGCTCACCCCGAGAGAATAAACTCTTAGTTCATCAGGTTTACGTTGCAGATAAGCAACGATATTGTGCGTGTATGGTGAGGGCTTACTCACCGCCAGATTGCCGGGCAACTCGAGCTTGCGGATTTCGTCCTGATTGAAGAAGCGGAATTCCCGCTCATGCTGCAGCTTGACTACATCATGCAGATTATCAACACGGATGATCTCCCCCATATAACGGCTATTGGGTTTCTTCGCGCCAATCGGGTAAACCTCATTCAGGCTGCGGAAGATACCGCGCAGATTGGGGTCTTTCACCTCGCGCAGCAGGATATCCGGTGAATCAAGGTCTATGCGCAGCACATGTGTCCAATGCGACTCACTCTCTAGAGTGACCAGATAGTGGTATGAGGTCATCAGTGTGAGCTCGGCGATGTACTGGATGGAGTGACCGGGGTCTACCGTGATCATCAACGCATCTATCTCGTGGATCATGGCTGTCAGGCCCATCTGGTCGCGTTCCTCGAGCAGGCGAACGAGATACTCTTCGAAGAAACTCGAGTTCTCCTTATCGCCATGACGCTCGAAGCCCAGTGAATTTATAGGCCGAGTAGGCGGATGGTTCATTGTTGTACCTGTTGCGATTGCGCAATTAGCATATTGTTGACCAGCACTGTCGTGCCCATGGTCTCCAGCCCGCCTCCGGAGCGTATACCGCTTACCGGGCAAGCATCACGATAGTCTAGCCCCACTGCCAGTCTGACATGCGTATCACCGGTACGACAACTGTTGGACACATCAAAACTTAGCCAGCTATCAGCAACACAAACATCAGCCCAAGCGTGGCTTTGCATCAGGCTGCCATCTTCGGTAAACAAGTAGCCGCTGACATAGCGTGCGGGCAATCCCAGACTGCGGCAGCAGGCAACAAAGATATGTGCGTGATCCTGACAGACACCCGCACCAAGCTCGAATGCCCGGGCAGCGCTGGTTTCAACTGCGGTGCTACCCTTAATGTAAGGAACACGTTCGAGAATGGCATGCATCATGAGCTCCAAGGCGGTATCGTCTAATGCAGAAGAGGCAAAACCTGTGGCAAATTCCCGCAGCCCATCATCAGCCATGGTCAGTGGCGTGCTACGCAGATAAATATCCATTGGCAAGCTATGGGCAAGTGCGGGCATTTCCAGCCCGGTCTCAACCACGCCGCTGGCAACGATATTAATCGCTTCATGCGGTGTATCCAGCACCAGTGTGTGTGCAGCATTGCCGTGGGTATCCTGAAAGGCATGCAGATGCCCATTAACGCGGATTTCCCAACGCTGCACACGCTGGCCAAGACCATCCTGTGGCGTCAGTCGCAATTGCTGTATGGTATAGCTGACGGGCTCGCTATAGGTATAACTGGTTTTATGCTCAACATTCAGCAGCATAGGAATCTGACTAAATGGTTAATCAAACCGCTGGTGGATTAAGAAAGGCGCGCTGTATCTCCACACCTAAGTTGTTATTGCAGTCGACAAAGTCCGTGAGGAACTCATGCAGGCCTTCCTGAAATATTTCATCCATCCTGCCGTAGTGCAAACGCGCATGCAACTCCCCGGCCAGGCGTCGGCACTCACTATTGCGGCGGGAGAGCTGTTCCAGAATAGGTGTAATCTCATCAAAACAAGCATGCAGGGAACGCGGCATATCATCACGTAACACCAACAACTCAGCCACACGCCAGGGTTCTATACTGTCACTGAAGACTTTTTGATAAGCTTGGAAAGCCGAGACAGAGCGCAGTACAGCACTCCACTCGTAGTAATCGACCGCGCCACCAACTTCTTCCTCTTGCGGCAGTAATAAGTGATATTTGACATCAAGCAGGCGTGCGGTGTTGTCGGCACGCTCGATAAAGGTACCAAGGCGCAGAAAACGGAAGGCATCGTCGCGCAACATGGTACCAAAGCTCACACCGCGGAACAGGTGCGAACGTGACTTCACCCAGTCACAAAACTCATGCAAACCACCTTTGGCGAGGTCGGCACCTATGAACTGGCCAAACTCCAGCCACAGTACATTGATGTTTTCCCAGGTTTCAGACGACATGGCAGCACGCACAGCACGTGCATTCTCACGTGCACTGCGTAGCGCGTTGTAGATGCTGGAAGGGTTGTTCTCGTCCATGGACAGGAAATGGATAACACCTGCTGCCGTATGCTCGCCATAAGCACTCTCATAGGCATCGATAGTCCCCGCAATCTCCAGTGCCGGCCCCCAAAGTGCAGACTCACTTTGTGCTGCATTGGGTACCAGTGACATATTGTGGGTAACATCCAGCACGCGTGCCATGTTCTCAGCGCGCTCGATATAACGCGCCATCCAGTAGAGGTGATCTGCAGTCCTGCTAAGCATTGAGAACCCAGGTATCTTTAGTGCCGCCACCTTGCGATGAGTTAACAACAAGGGAGCCCTCCTTAAGCGCCACTCTACATAGCGCGCCGGGCACCAGCGTGACCGTTTTGCCGGAAAGCACGAAAGGCCGCAGGTCAACGTGACGCGGCGCAATGCCCTGCTCAACCAATGTCGGGCAAGTAGAAAGCGCTAATGTAGGCTGTGCAATATAGTTGGATGGGCTGGATAAAATGCGCAACCTGAATTCATCAAGCTCTTTCTTGCTGGCCGAGGGCCCTACCAGCATTCCGTAGCCGCCCGAGCCTTGTACTTCCTTAACCACCAGCTCCGCCAGGTTATCCAGCACATATTTCAGGTCATCCGGCTTGCTCAGTTCGTAAGTAGGGACATTGCTGAGAATAGGCTCCTCACCCAGATAGAAACGGATCATCTCAGGTACGTAAATATAAACTGCTTTATCGTCCGCCACGCCAGTACCCACGGCATTAGCCAAGGTCACACCACCATTACGGTATACCGATAGCAGACCTGGCACACCTAGCATGGAGTCTGGCTTGAATACCAGCGGGTCGATGTAATCGTCATCAATGCGCCGGTAAATCACATCGACGCGCTTGGGGCCTTCCGTAGTGCGCATATAGACTGCATTGTTGCGCACAAATAAGTCTTGTCCCTCGACCAGCTCAATACCCATCTGCTGGGCAATAAAAGCATGCTCAAAATAGGCGCTGTTGTAGGCCCCGGGCGTCAAAAGCACCACTGTCGGATCCTGCACACCCGGCTGGGCAACTGCGCGCAGATTGTTCAGCAGCACTTGCGGATAATGTTCAACTGGCGCCACGGAATAACGGCGGAATAATTCAGGAAACAGCCGCATCATCATCTTGCGATCTTCCAGCATGTAGGAGACGCCAGATGGCGTGCGCAGGTTGTCTTCCAGCACGTAGAACTGGTCTTCTGAAGTGCGCACCAGATCTATGCCCGCAATATGGGCATAGACGCCACCCGGCACATCCACACCGAACATCTCCGGCCGGTACTGGCTGTTAGCCAATACGCTGGCAGGAACAATGCCTGCCTTGATAATCTCCTGATTGTGGTAAATGTCATGCAGGAACATATTCAGCGCTTTTACGCGCTGGATAGCCCCTGCCGATAGTCGCTTCCATTCACTGGCTGCCAGCAGGCGCGGGATCACGTCAAATGGAATCAAACGCTCTTTGCCGGCTGTCTCTCCATACACATTGAAAGTGATACCGACTCGCCGGAATAGTAGCTCGGCCTCTTGCCGTTTACTCTCCAACTGCTGTTGCGGCACATCGCGCAACCAGTCAGCGTAAGCGCCATAGATGTCGCGTACGGCGTCATCATCAAGCTGCATCTCGTCAAATGTGGTTTTGCTTGCCATATCCATGAGCATAGATAGGCAAGGCCCGTGCCAGATAAATAAATAATATAAATCAGCCAGTTAGTATATGTTTAAAGCGATTAATTCTGAACCCGCACTGCAATAGCGCGTACCATTACGGTGATGCCCTACGATGGGGCCAAATGACAGATTAATAATTCATATGGTCAACGATGCAACCTGGTCTGACGTTAATAGCAGTGTGCATCAAAACCATAAGTTGACAGGAAAATATGGAAACTACCTTGTATTCCAAGTTTAGCAACAAGTCTCTGGCCATTGTGGCCTCAATACAATTGCTGCTGGTGCTACTTTTCGCACCGCTGGCGTTCGCCGAAGACAATCAAGATACGCAAGCTGAACCCGAATTCACCCAGCAGGAGCTTGACCAGATGCTGGCGCCCATTGCGCTATACCCTGACTCCCTGCTATCACAAGTGCTGATGGCCTCCACCTACCCGCTTGAGGTCGTGCAAGCAGCACGTTGGTCACGCGCGCACCCCGGACTCAAGGGCGATGATGCAGTAAAGGCCGTAGAAAAGAACAATTGGGATCCAAGCGTTATTTCACTGACGGCGTTTCCGCAAGTACTTCAACAGATGGATGAGAAGATTGACTGGACAGAGCGTCTGGGTGACGCCTTTCTGGCGCAGGAACCACAGGTAATGGATACCGTACAGGATTTACGGCAAAAAGCCCAAGATGCGGGCAACCTGCAATCCAACGATCAAATCCGCGTGGAACCTCAAGGCCAGACCATCGTAATCGAACAGGCAGCCCCACAAATCATTTACGTCCCCTATTACAACCCTGCCGTGGTCTATGGACCATGGTGGTGGGATGCTTATCCACCTGTCTACTGGGACCCATGGCCGGGCTATTACCAACCTGGCTTTCGCACCACTTTTTACTGGGGCAATGGCATCACCATTAGCGGCGGATTCTTTTTCAGTAATTTTGACTGGCACAGACGCCATGTAAATATCGTCAATGTGCATAACTACTATTACAACAATTACTATTCCAATCCGCGCCACAGCAATCCGTACGTAGATCGTGATGCTCACAATCGCCCGTCGGGTAATCTACGTAACTCTGCGCCCGGTAACGACTCAGAACATGAGTGGCGGCATGATCCTGGCCATCGACATGGAGTCCCCTATCGTGAACCAGCTTTGCAGCAGCAGTTTGGGCGAACAGGCGCTAACTCAGGAACCGGACACGATGCCCAAAACCATGATGCAACTTCGCGTGGTACAAATAACCAGCCGGTAGTTCGCCCTGAAACTGCTAATCGTTCAGGAGCAGATGCAACGACGCGCAATCGCAGAGAAACTCAAGGAAACGTGCAAACGCCAAACTCAAACGCAGCTGAACATAGCAATAGAACTGACCGGCGCGATAACCGGCCGGATGGTCAGAGCAGATCCACTAATGGCACACGGGACACTGTGCCGGTGAGCCCGCCAAAAACCAATACCAACTCAACACCTGACGCTGCGACTCCCACACCAGCCGCCCCGGGAAGGTCAGATAGATACAATCGTGCAAACAGGCCAGATAACAGCCGCACAGAAACACGTAGCAGTGCGCCTGCGGCCTTACCGGACCGTGTTGCTCCTGTAACACACCCTAGTGTCAATACGGCACCGCCAAGCAAGAACAACGAACAGCCGCACGCTCAGGAAAATGAGCATAACCGGGTTAATCACGGCAACCAGAACAACCGTGATAACCATGGCGGCCAGGATAATGGCGGTGATAAGCACTAACAGGAATCGTTAATCGCGTCCTGAGCGCCAGATAGAAATGACCAGCCCGAAGCCAATCACAAAGGCGAGAAAGAATCCGAGAAAACCGAAAGCTGGTAGACCAAACAAGGTAGGGCCGCCTTTGACTGTCATAACGATGGATGAACCGACGATCAAGGCAGCGGTAATCAGCGCCATGGTCAACCGATTGGTACTGTGATCGAGCTGGTGTCCAAAATGATCCAGGCGCTTCAGATCCAGATTCAATTTCAGCTGCCCTCGCGCGGCGGCGCGCAGTACCTGAGAAACGTCACCCGGCAAGCCAGTAACCGCATCAAACACATTGGCAATACCACGGCGGCCTCGCTTGAATAGCGCAGCGGGCATGTAGCGGTCTGTAATAATCTTCCGCACGAATGGCGTTAAATGCGCAACTATCTGAAAATCCGGATCAAGCTGACGGCCTAGCCCTTCCAGGGTGATCAGTGCCTTGAATAGCATGGTCAGATCCGGCGGCACCGATAGATGGTTCTCGCGCATGATGGTGGTGAGGTCATTGAGTAGCGCACTGAACCGCACATGTTTGAGTGGGGCATGATCATAGTTGCAGATGAACTCATCGACATCGGCATCAAGCTTGTCCTGGTCTACCGGCGCATCGCCAGCCCATACGATCAAGACATCGCGCAGGGTATCAATATCCCGTGAAACCAGCGCAGCCAGCATATCCGCGATCTCGCCGCGCCTATCCAGCGTCACCCGCCCGACCATGCCGCAATCAATAATAGCCAGGTGATTCTCCGGCAAATAGAACACATTGCCAGGATGCGGGTCTGCATGGAAAAATCCATCGATCAAAACCATCTTCAATACTGCATTAGCGCCTCGTTCTGCCAATAGTTTGAGGTCAAGGCCCGCAATCGCAGCCTGTTCCAAGCTATTCCCGGGAATACCATCAATATGCTCCATCACAAGCACACTTTCGCTGGTGTAATCCCAGAATATTTTGGCAAACTTAATATTGCTGTCATCGAAAAAGTTTCGCGCAAAACGTTCGGTATTACGGCCTTCCAGCGCCAAATCAAGCTCGCGTTTGAGTGATTTGGAAAACTGGCCAATGATTTTCCCAGGCTGGAAGCGCTTAGCCTCGGGGATTTCAGACTCAATCAGGCGGCCCAGGTGGGATAACAGCCGTAAATCTGCATCTATACTTACCTGAACATTTGGACGGCGCACCTTCAATACAACCGGTGTACCGTCCTGTAGCTTGGCATAGTGCACTTGGGCGATGGAAGCACCGGCAATGGCTTGTGGATCCAACTCCTTGAATACCTCGAAAGGCGATTTACCAAGCGCCTTTTCCAGGTCAGGTAATAATTCCTCGAATGCCACTGGTGGCACCTGGTCTTGCAGCTTGGCAAACTCGGCTATCCAATTAGGGGGAAAAATGTCCGGACGTGTAGCCAGCACCTGGCCAAGCTTGACAAAGGTGGGGCCCAGTTCTTGAATCGCCATGCGTGCACGGACTTCTGTCGGCAATTGCAGAATCTCTGCTGAAACATCAGGAGTCAAAGCACTGCCGGCGCGCCCGATCAGGCTACCCTTGCCTAGCCGCTTGGCAACATCGCCCCATCCATATCGCATCAAAATACTGGCGATTTCACGTAGCCGGCCAAAATCACGGATAACTGAGATAGTTTCACGAATCATAAATAGTCGATTTAATCAGCTCGGGGGATTGGATATTCAGATTATCGCTTGCGTTCGACTGCAAGTGCCTTTTGCTCGATTTTATCGGCAAGCTTGATCAACTCGCGACTAGTACGCTTAGCCAGACGCACGCCAACCTGTTTCAGGGTGCTACGACCCATCGTCTTGGCCTCACTGAGTGAAGAGTGAAGCCGGTTTGCCAGTTCACGGGCTACCATTTTGGCGCGTTGACGAGAGCTTGCGCCAAAATACTTCGCATGGTCAGCAAGTGTCTCGTGGATCGATTCGTGATCGGGTATCGCAACCACTGATATCCTGCGCGATTCGGGCTTGATACGATGTAGCGAAAGAACCCTGCTATTGCTCACTAAGCCACCTTTAGAGATCAAACATTCGGGTTCATTCTACACTATGAATCCTTGCTGATTCAGCCATGAAATAAACTCCATCAATAAATCAATGGTTTACAAATTGACTTTAGCCTTTTAGAATTCCTTCGATGCGTTTTCACCACACCTTAATCGCAGTTAGCTTGCTCTGCTCCTCGGCAATTTGCCTGGCGGCTGATTCTGCTATGCAAAACGACAATCCCGCTGCATCAGAACAAGCCCACGGCGATTGGTCGAGCATGGCACAAGAAATACTGATGAATGCCTTGAGCCTGACAGGTATCAAATACAAATATGGGGGCGTCTCCCCCGAAACCGGCTTTGATTGCAGCGGCTTTGTACGTTATGTATTTCAACAGGCCACAGACCTGACCCTACCCCACGGTGCCCGAGCGCTGAGCCAGCTTGGCCAGGCCGTGCCACTTGAGCAGTTGCAACCTGGAGATCTGGTATTTTTCAATACCTTGAAATCCGCGTTCTCCCACGTTGGCATTTACCTTGGAAATAATCGCTTTATCCATGCTGCCAGCCTCGGCGGCGGCATCCAAGTCGTGCATCTGGATGATGAATACTGGACCAAACGCTTCAACGGTGCTCGCAGATTAGATACCGCTGAAGTACCGGCTGTAGAAAAACCTACCGAGTAAAAATGCTCGAGGCCAGTCTTTCTGGCCTTTATTTCCTTTATTTGTGGAATACCGCAACATCTCCTGGCCGACGTAGCATCTTATCCACCTCACCAATATGCAACTCTTCGGCATAGATCATCTCGCGGGCATATTCTTCAAGCATGACTGATTTACCTTCTACTAGAGCTAACAGCTTGCGGTAGCAGGCAAGCGAGGCTTTCTCATGCTCGAGTGACTCGCGCAGAATATCACCAATGTCGTGATTATGCGTTTCCAGTAGTGGACCTATCGAGAGTGATGGATGTCCGCCAAGATGGGTGATGAGTTCACCAGCTTTATTGGCATGATCCAAAGACTCCGTACCCTGCCCACGTAACCAGGAAACGATCGGGATACGGGTATAACCAAACACCATCAGGGAATAGTGCGTATAGCGAACAACCCCAGCCAACTCCATCTCCAGAATGGTATTCAGTGCTTTAATCACGGGGGTATTGTTGCCGTCATCGTGTTTCACTTTTTTTGCTGTGCTTTTAGCCATCTCAGCCTCCAACATGGGTATGAAAATTCGCGTTTTGGGGAAACCGGGTTTTATGCCAGTTGATGCAGTCTAACGCAGAAAGAATGTGCCCGCAGAATTGCAAATTGTTCGCATTGTGAGTCGCAAATAATTTAACTTTCGGCGGATTTTATTTAGACCTTTTTCTAAAACTTCGCAAGTAAATCCACACACCGGAGAATGCCAGCACAATCAGTACCAGTGCGGTGATATCCATGAATAATGGCCCGTAACGGCCAAAAATTCGTCCGCTATGCAGATCAAGCACGATACGCTCAAGCGATAATGACGGGGCAAACACCTGGCTAAGGTTGGCTGATGCCGAGTCTGGAAGGCTTTGCACCGATGACCATGCAGGCTCGGCACCAGTTAGCGGTTGCCAATTCAACCCATCATCGGTCACATAATCACCTTTTGAGGTTTTGATGGCCAACTTGGCCTCAACATTAGCTATGTTCTGTATAGGGCTAGCGGGCAAGGCCGCTCCCGATAATTTATCAACCAAACGCCCATCAGCAAGATACAAGTAAAGTGTCTCTGTATTGGCCAAAGCACGCATCTTGCCCCAACTTATTGCCCCAACGGGCATTTGTGCAGGCTCAGTCAATAACTTGCCATCCATCACCCAATGGCCATCGCTGGCAACCAGGTACCCACCCTTGAATAAAAAACCCTGGTCAGGAACTGATGGTTTAAGCCCATACCAGCGCATCAGCCAACCAGCAGTAATTTGCTGCTTGTTGAGACCCAATGCATCAGTATGGCTTAGTGCCAAACCTGTCACTGCGAGGAACAACAGAAAAACAGCGACGAGGATGCCGATACGCGCGTGCCAATGGCGTACGAAGCGGATTGCACGTGTAAGCTGGCTCAATGTGACTCCAATCTACTCACGGCGTCATAATACAAAGCGAGCCTGGCCATGCGGCCCATGGCATTTACTGACAGGGTTGCACCTGAGATACCGTCAATGTTGTGATTTAGTAAAGTATTTTCTTGCAAACCGGCGCCTTGAAACTGATTAAGGAATGCTGGGTAACGTACCTCGCCACCACGGCTTTCCCGATAGGTCATGATGCGTACTTGAGAGATTTTGCCAGCACTGACGACAAATCCAGCAGTAATGGGCTCTTCCTTGCCAATCTCGTCCAGTATCCAGGCGGTCTTGTCACCTAAGCTCCAGTAGCGCTGGCGTAGCTGTACAGGCGCATGGCCTAGGATATTCTCAACCTTTGGAGTTATATCCTTGGTTATCCATAGAACTTGCATTTTGGGCGCTTGTCCCGCAAAGCTTTCCGACAAGAACTGCTCTTGCGTAAGATATTGCCCTATATCCTGCGCTTGAACCACCAGCGGCAGTAGCAACAACACGGTGATAGTTGGCTTGATTCTTTTCATGCGCAAAAGGCGAACCCAATTCATTACAAGGTCGAGCATGCTTTGGTTTCGCTCATATCAAACGGTCTTTTCTGAAGTCAGTAGCTATAGTAACGAATAGGCGCTGATTTTTTGACCAGCGCCTAATGGCCATTTTAGCCCAACTCCATGGCTTTAGACTCAGAACTGATAACCCAGCCCGAGGTTGAAGCTGCTATGCGCATCATCATTCTGGTAATGTTGATAATCCGCTTTGACTACTACATCAGGATGCGGATAAATATTGACGCCCACCGTGGTTATCCTATCCCGGGCAGTCACATCACGCGGAAAGAAGCTTCCATCGGCAGCGTTTTCCTGCTGACCAACATCAAATCTCTCGAACCGGATAAATGGCGCAATATCGATTTCGCTCGTCTTGTAAGCATGGTAGGCCACCTGCATATACCAGCCGTAATAATCATCTGGTGCCGCATTCCCTATAGCCTGCGTCACTTTCCTTGCATCATTCAGTTTTCCACGTGCATACAAAGCAGACAAATCAAAGCCATGAGTTTCATAACGCGCATGGACTTCGCCCAAGGTCAGTCTTGCATCTACATTCTTTAATACAGCGCTGCTAGCGCCATCCTGCCCGGTATTGCCAGTGGTAAAACCCGCACCCAGCAACAAGCCAGGAATACCGGTATATTTTGCACTCGCATAGAGTTGCAGGTCTTCGGAATGCGCTAACTGACCTTCCTGGTGGCCGCTACGCACACCCAATGCGGGTTCATCGATTTTTCCGGAGTCAAATCCGGTAGTGATGCCCACATCGTAACCAAAACCGTTCTCGAACCCGCCAAATAGGCCAATCCCCACCTCACGATAGGTCGTAGGGATAATCCGGGTCTCCACTTCATTGCGATTTACGCCGAAGAATCTTGGTGGTTCATGATTTTCATTGAGCAAACCAAGCGGCATAAGAAATAAACCCGCCTTGACACTGGCTACATCGTTGAATTTGTAGTCCAGATAAGCCTGCTCTACCTCAAACTCGCCTTGGTCGTCAGCGCTGGAAACCGCATGTTCAACTTCCAATTCCGAATGAAAGGTTAGTCGGTCAGTAAAACGATGGCCAATATACAACACTGCTCTGCGGACATCGGTTGTATCGTTAAGTGCCTCGCCATTCTTGGATCTGCTACCCTTGAAATTGTTGTAAACAATTTCTCCATAGCCACCAATAGTGGTGTTATCAACAAAACCTTGCAAACCCTTTATGCCCGAGGCATGGTTCTTGGCTTCGCTTGCAGCGGCTTGCGCTTTCAGCTCTTCGATTTCCTGCTGCAGGATATCAATCTTGTCTTCGATTGAGGTCGCCATCGCGTTGCCAGAAATCATTACCATTACCAAAGCCAGGCCAAGTAATTTTTTATTCATATCAAACTCTCATCGCACAAAACAGAAAGGGAATGATAATAATTCTTATTCATTAAGTCAATCGAGAATTTCCTTTATCTACATATACATGCCATGAATAATTAACGGTCGCTATGGCCAAGCGGCCGATCAGGGTCTATTCGATCACGTATTAATTGTTTGAGTTCTTTTGATTCGGGAAAACGCTGGGCCACTTTTCTCGAGAAAATAACCTCAGCATCCAGACGCACTTCAAAAATACCCCCACTACCCGGAACCAGACTCAGGTGGCCGATGTCCGATTCAAAGGTTGTTAGAAGCTCTTGCGCCATCCATGCTGCACGCAAAAGCCAGTGGCACTGGGTACAATATTCGATTTCGACATGATGTGATTTTATTGCTTGACTCATGGTTGATATCCCGACGATTGGCACCGAACAAAGTAATTATGCCGCAAGTTGCCACCTACGCTTTGCAAGCATGGCTTAAATAGCGGAAAATAAAGGATTGTTGAATAGCTTGTCCTAATACGCACCATTATCTCACTACCTATTTCCATTGAGGAATCGTTCCAGATGCGCGCAAAATTTGAAAAATTCGGCCTAATTGCAATCGGTGCAATCCTGGGCATCATGCTGAGCCTGAATTACTCTGCGGTTGCAGATAAGGACAGCAAGCCACAACTTCCTTTGGATGACCTGCGCGCCTTCGCCGAGGTATTTGGCAAGATCAAGAGTGACTATGTAGAGCCGGTAGACGATAAAAAACTTCTCAGCGAGGCTATTAATGGCATGCTTTCTGGCCTCGACCCCCATTCATCATATCTCGATGCCGATGGTTTCAAAGATCTACAAGCTGGCACTCAAGGCGAATTCGGTGGTTTGGGAATAGAAGTCGGGATGGAAGACGGCTATGTGAAAGTCGTATCACCAATTGAAGATACACCAGCATTCAAGGCCGGAATCAAGACCGGTGACCTGATCATCAAATTGGATGATAGCCAGGTCAAAGGCATGTCACTTAATGATGCTGTCAAACGCATGCGCGGCAAACCCGATACATCTATAACACTTACTATCTTGCGTAAAGGCGAGATCAAACCGCTAGTCTTCACATTGGTACGCGCCGCCATTAAACAACAAAGCGTCAAATACAAACTGGCCGAACCAGGCTATGCTTATGTACGCATCACACAATTTCAGGAGCATACCGGGGAAGACTTGGCCAAGGCATTAAAGGCAATGCGTGACGAAAACAAGGAGCCATTCAAGGGCCTGGTACTGGATCTGCGTAATAATCCAGGCGGCTTGCTGAATGCGGCGGTAGGCGTATCGGCAGCATTCCTGCCCAAGGGCGATCTGGTGGTTTACACCGAAGGCCGTACTGAAGATGCCAAGATGCACCTGACCGCCAATGCTGAGAATTACGTCAGGGGTGGCGCACGTGAAGACTACCTGCGTAATGAATCTCCAGACCTGAAAACAGTCCCTATGGCGGTACTGGTAAATGGCGGTTCTGCCTCAGCCTCTGAGATTGTCGCTGGCGCGCTGCAAGACCACAAACGCGCAGTCATCATGGGTACGCAAAGCTTTGGTAAAGGCTCTGTACAGACCATCCTGCCCATGAATAACGGCACCGCAATTAAGCTGACAACCGCGCGCTACTTCACGCCAAATGGCCGTTCAATCCAGGCTAAAGGCATCGTACCGGACATCACAGTAGAAGATAGTACGGTAAACAGTACTGACCAAGGCTTTAGCCTGCGCGAGGCCGACCTGCCACGCCGCCTATCGAATCCCAAAGGTGAACCAGCACCAGAAGCACCCAAGCCTGCCCCTGTAAATGCGCCTGATGACAGTAAGGAAAAATTTAGCGACAAAGCTCCAGCACTTGAGCCTGGCACCAAGAACGACTATCAATTCAATCAGGCATTGAATCTGCTAAAAGGTTTGCAAATTCTCCAACATAAATAAAGTGAAAAAACGCCGTATCAGTAAGCCGATGCGGCGTTCTATTATGAATAAGCTTTAGTTTACGGAGCCCATATGATTGACCGCCTAATCATCGAATTCGACAAAAGCCTGCGTACTTTAATGGCAGAGCCACAGAGCGCACGTCCACATCCAGCACCGAAGGCTGATCAGCAGGATACTGTGATGCAAGATAGTGAAAAACGTCATGTGGCAGCATTGATGCGCGTTAATCACTGTGGCGAAGTCTGCGCCCAAGCGCTATACAATGGCCAATCACTCACCGCGCGCAATCCAGAAACAATCGCAGCTTTACGTCAGGCATCCAGGGAAGAAACCGAGCACCTAGCCTGGTGCGAGAAGCGTATCAACGAATTGGGCGGCCGCAAAAGCCTGTTGAATCCCATTTTCTATGGTAGTTCGTTTGCTCTAGGCGTAATTGCTGGTGCTATGGGCGATAAATGGAACCTTGGGTTTCTGGCCGAAACTGAACATCAGGTAGGCAAGCATTTACAGCAACACTTATCAGACATTCCCGAACATGATGCAAAAAGCCGTGCCATCCTTGAGCAAATGCAGGCCGATGAAGCTCAGCATGCCGCAACTGCTATGAAGCATGGTGGAGCAGAATTACCACAACGCGTGAAGTCAGCCATGCAACTGGCTTCCAAAGTCATGACAAAAACTTCTTACTACATATGAAAAAATTCAGCGATATCCTGGCAAATCTTGAACCCATAGAACATATCCAGAAACTGGAACTCTTTAACAAAGACGGCAGTAAAGCCGGTGAGATTGAAAACAAACCCGGTAGCGCAGGCTCGCTAAAGCTCTACCATCACCTGTGGAAAAAATGGGGAATTATCAATAACGAGGCCGCTAAAGATGGCTTGGATCTCTACGCTGAGCATACTGACGATGCAGCTGGCAACCCCGGCAAGCACCCCAACATAGATCGCTTGTTTGGCTTGGTAGCGCGTAATGAAGAGCTTACAGTCAACGTAGTGAAACAGACCCTACATTAAGGCCTCTCCGGCAGCTTAGATTCAGCCGCCGGAGATAGGCGGATGATAGATGAACTGCAGCAAATTCCCTGCGGGGTCAAAACAGTAAAGGCTGCGTGCGCCATCACGATGGGTTTTTGGCGCCTGAGCAATTTTGGTCTTGTTCAGTAACAAATATTCATGCCATGAATCGACATCATCCGGTGTTTTCAGAACAAACCCAAAATGATCGAGGCGCTGTGCCCCATCAAGCGTTTTGTCGGCAGCCAGCCTATGTAAGGCCAGATTATCAGTGCCGGATGTCAGATAGATATTATCCGGATCTGGCTGCCATTCTTCCTGCATACCCACCACATCACGATAAAACTTCAGACAGGCTTCCAGGTCATGCACGAACAAAGCCACATGGCGCAGGCCCAATAAGCCACCTGGTTGCGCCATTATGCGGCCTCTACAATTTCAAAATCATGGGTCACTTCAGCTGATTTACCGAGCATAATCGAAGCCGAGCAGTACTTCTCGGCAGAAAGCTTCACTGCGCGCTCAACCTGTGCCGGGTTTAATGCCTTGCCGGTAACAACAAAATGCACATGGATCTTAGTAAAAACTTTAGGCACCTCATCTGCGCGCTCAGCCTGTATTTCAGCCACACAATCACTAATCGGCTGACGCGCTTTCTTGAGGATG
Organism: Methylophilaceae bacterium; assembly: GCA_036560445.1. Lineage (GTDB taxonomy): Bacteria > Pseudomonadota > Gammaproteobacteria > Burkholderiales > Methylophilaceae > DATBRG01. The sequence continues at coordinate 781 of DATBRG010000035.1, read as the reverse complement.
GTCACCACATCGAACGAGGTACAAGCACCCATACCAATCAACAGCATTTCCATAGGCCGCATGCCCAGATTACGGCCACCTGCATCCGGCGCACCATCCAGCACTACTGCATGACCGGTTTCGGATTCGCCCATGAAACAGACATTCTCTACCCACTTGATTCTTGCCTTCATTGATTACTCGACCTCTTCGACAACAACGTTACTTTACTTGATACCCAATAACTCAACATCGAACACCAGCGTTGCATTTGGTGGAATCACCCCACCAGCGCCATGTTCACCATACGCCATGTTTGAAGGAATAATCAGCGTACGTTTACCACCAACCTTCATACCAACCACGCCTTCATCCCAGCCCTGGATCACCTGACCGCCGCCGAGGAAGAATACAAATGGCTCGTGCCTATCCACTGAGCTATCGAACTTATCGCCATGACCATCGGCCTTGCTTGGGTCATAAAGCCAGCCAGTGTAGTGTACGGTGACGTTAAAGCCAGCCTCGGCTTCGCGTCCATCGCCAACTACTTGGTCTATCTTGACGAGTTCGGTAATATTTTTGCTCATTGCGGTTTTTTCCTGTGAATGGTTAGAATCGGCGGTACAGCCGCTGGTAGCGAACATCGCCAGCAATAGCGCGCTCGCCAAGAGTGTTGCATGTTTCATAAGGGCTCCAAATTAACAATTTAGTAAACTGGCCAGCCGAATATGATACCCGAAATCACATTCGGTTCAGTCAGCGTCCAAGCTGGCATCTTAAGGTTGCGTGTAGACCCATTCCA
>DATBRG010000034.1:0-13107 GCA_036560445.1 Methylophilaceae bacterium | reverse complement strand
CTGAAAGGCTCTCAACAAAACGCGACATCAGCTCAATTTTTTCTCGATCTTTACCGACTTTGGGCGCATTAAAGACTTGGCCAGCACGGCTGTTGAAGGCGTGGGACATATTCTGGAACATCTTGAACATGGCTTCTGGCTTACCTTCAGCGGCCTGCGGCAGTATGTTCATGTTGGCGGTGACAGCATCAGCCCAAGGTTTGCTGAATTGCTGGTATGAAGCAGCGAATTGGGCGGCCTGTTCCTGCATTTGTGTAATGGCGCCGAGGTCAAAGTTGAATAGCTGATCAACCAGTTGCTTGATTTTGTTCGGGTCGACAAAGTCTTTATAGGAGGCTGCGTCGAAAGATGAGCCCTGCATAGTTTGTAGCATACGCTGCCAGACGTCGTACAGTTGTTGTATGGCTTCAGTACTGCCAAAGGTTTTGGTCAGTGTGTCTTTTAACGCGCTAGCATTGGTACCTGCAGAGAAAGCCTTAAGAGCAGCATCACGCCAGGCATCGAAAGGGTTTTGCGTAGCGGCAGGTGCGCTTTGGTAGAACGACATCATGCGTTCGCCTTGCTCGCGCAAGGTGGCAAAAGCCTGGGTTTGTGATTTCATCCAGGCATCGAAATATTCATTGGTATTTTCCACGGCTACTCCTCTCCAACAACACAATCTGCCAAAGCAGAAGTGCCATCGGTAACGAAAACTCGCTACCGACGGCAGGCTTGATGCTTAAGCTGCTTTAGCTTTTACAGCTGCAGTTGCAGTCTTGGCCAGTTCTGAAAAACTCTTCACTACTTCGCGACTGATATCCAGTTGCTTTTCGAAAGCGGTATTCCAGTTTTCCTGCATTTTCAGAGCTTCGTCGCTGAAAGTCTTGGTGCTGGTCAGCATGGTGTTGAACCAGGTATTGAACTGGTTTAATGCTTCCTTGCTTTGTGGCGTTTCTGGAATGCCAGGAATGCTGGTCACGGTGCTGTGCACCTTGCTCATACTATCCAGCCATTGCGCGCGCAGGTCTTTTTGTGCGGTAACCAGGTTGTTCAACACTTGCTTCTGGGTGTTAGCCAGTACATCAAAGTACTCGAGTTGCTTTTCCATTTTGATACTCCTTAATAACACGTTGATAAATATTCGCCAGTCACTTGAAACTACTTTGGCGGCTGTTTCAGTACATCAAAAAAACTCTTGGTGATTTCGCGGCTCATTTCCAGCTGCTTATCGACTACTTCCTGCCAGGCTTGTTGTGCCTTGGTTGCGTTCTCTGCGCTGAAACTCTGCTGCAGGTCACGTATGGTGTCGCGCAACAGTTGGTTCTCTGCGCGTAACTTGTCATTTTCTTTTTGCAATTGTTCGTACTTAACCAATGGCACAAAACCCATGGCGCTGGAGAAATCTGCCATACGGTCAAACATCTGCTGTGCATCCGGGAACGCATTGGCCGTGGCTGAATTGCCCCAGAACTTCTTGGCGGCTTCCATGCCCTGCTGTTGCACCAGCTTGAAGTATTCGCTGGCGCCCTGCTGGAACAGCGGGTTATTCAGCAAATCCATCATCATTTTGGTTTGTGCGTCCATAATGTCCCTGATTACCTCAAGCTTTTGGCTTACCCTTAACCGGTGGGGCAGGTGCTTGATCTGAAGCGGTATTTGGCGAGTTACCATTCGGCACATTCCAGAATTGCCATGGCGTACTCATCATCTTGAACATGTCGACATCAGTCATGGAGCCGAACTGCTTAAGCCATGAGCCCAGCATGCCGAAGTAGTTTTTTAAATCCCAGCCAGAGTTGAGCATGAATGGTAGTGAGCGATTCAAGTCGCGGATATAAGCACGTACCACGTAAGCTGCATTGATATCCGGGTCGCCGAAGGCTTCCAGATAGCCTTTCAGCTTCTCGTATTCTTCCTCGTCTAGCCTCAGGGTAATAGGTTTAAGCGCCATGGAATCCTCTAAATGTCAATCTAATGTATTCGTATAGTACTACTTTTGTAATACGTGTCAACAAAAATATTGGCCGTAGATGAATATATTTTTATAAACACATACGGCCAAAGGTTTAAAGGCTCTAAAACAGCCTAGGGCATTTGGAAATTAACTGACACTTTGCTTTAGCTGATCCAGGATTGCCGGGTTATCCAAGGTCGAGATGTCGGCTGTGATTTCCTCGCCTTTAGCCAGGGAGCGCAACAGGCGTCGCATAATTTTGCCGGAGCGCGTTTTTGGCAGGTTGTCGCCGAAGCGGATTTCGTCCGGCTTGGCAATCGGGCCAATTTCCTTGCCCACCCAATCGCGCAATTGCGCGACGATCTGTTTGGCGGCATCGCCTTCGGGCCGTACACCTTTAAGTACTACATAGGCAACGATAGCCTCGCCCTTGATGTCATGTGGTTTTCCAACTACGGCCGCCTCTGCCACCAGCGGGTTGGCCACCAGTGCAGATTCGATTTCCATGGTGCCCATGCGGTGACCAGATACATTCAATACGTCATCGATGCGGCCCATGATGGTGAAATTGCCTGTCTTGGCATCGCGTATGGCACCATCGCCAGCCAGATAGAGCTTGCCGCCCAGGTCTTCTGGGAAGTAGGATTTCTGGTAGCGCTCAGGGTCGCCCCAGATGGTACGTATCATGGATGGCCACGGTTTTTTGATGACTAGAAATCCACCCGTGCCCCAGTCAACGTCGTGGCCACTTTCATCAACAACGGCCATTTGCATGCCGGGGAATGGTAGTGTGCAGGAGCCAGGTACTAATGGCGTGGCTCCCGGCATGGGCGTAATCACATGGCCGCCGGTTTCTGTCTGCCAGAAGGTGTCAACGATCGGACAGCGTCCGTCACCCACCTCGTTGTAATACCACATCCAGGCTTCAGGGTTGATCGGCTCGCCTACCGAGCCTAGCAAGCGCAGGCTGGATAGATCGTGCTTGCGCGGCAAATCGCCGCCTAGCTTGATCAACGAGCGGATCGCAGTAGGTGCGGTATAGAAGATGCTGACTTTATGTTTTTCTATCATCTTCCAGAAGCGTGAAGCATCTGGATAGGTAGGTACACCCTCAAATACTACCTGGGTAGCACCCATGGCCAGCGGGCCATAAGCCACATAGCTGTGGCCGGTGATCCAGCCCACGTCGGCAGTACACCAGAAGACATCGTGGTCCTTGATGTCAAAAGTCCAGCGCATGGTATTCATGGCATGCAGCAGGTAACCGGCAGAAGAGTGTTGTACGCCTTTAGGTTTGCCGGTAGAGCCAGAGGTATAGAGCAGGAATAGAGGGTGCTCAGCACTGACCCAGACAGGGTCGCAAGTATCCGGCTGGCCGGCGATTAGGTCATCCCACCATATTTCACGCTTGGGGTCCCAGTTGACATCACCGCTGGTGCGCTTGAACACCACCACTTTTTCTACAGAGTTACACTCTTCGCTGGTCAGTGCTTCATCAACCGCAGGTTTTAGTGGCATGGCTTTCCCGCCACGGAACTGGCCGTCACAGGTAATAACGGCGCGTGCGCCGGCATCATGGATGCGTTCCACCAAGCTTTTGGAAGAGAAACCACCGAATACTACAGAGTGAATCAGGCCTAGCCTGGCACAGGCCTGCATTGCAACCACCGCCTCAACACCCATGGGCATATAGATAACAACGCGGTCGCCAACTTTTAGGTTGAGTGTCTTAAGGCCATTCGCGAGCTGGCAGACTTGGTGATAAAGCTGTTTGTAGCTCACGTGTCGGCTGTTACCGTTATCTGCCTCAAAGATAATGGCGGTCTTGTTGGGCTGGGTGGTCAGGTGCCGATCCAGGCAATTGTAGGAAACATTAAGCTCCCCGTCTGAGAACCAGCTGTAGAAAGGGGCTTTTGATTCATCCAGTACTTTAGTGAATGGCTTGTGCCATAGCAGTAACTCACGCGCCAACCTAGCCCAGAAACCCTGGTAATCTTGTTCGACCTCTTGGCAAAGCGCATTGTAGGCATCCATGCCGGAAATGGTCGCTTGCTTCTTGAACGCCTCACTTGGTTCAAAAACACGGGTTTCGGTTACTACGGAACTGATGGCGCTCATGAACTTCTCTCCCAGCAAAGATTAGTTTTAATACGGCTGCTTTTTAGAATTTTTCTTAGTGTATGAAGCTTGTCTTGATAATAGCCACATGCAGTTGAATGTGTCAACATTAATCTTATGTCTTATATAAGATATAAAACTATAGACTAAAAAATCTGACCATGATAAATTTCACCAACACTTAAAAATGGTTGTACATATGAATACTCAATATACATCACCAAGTTTCCGTCCGCTCTATGAGCAGATCAAGGTACTGCTGACGCAAAGTCTGATAGCTGGCGAATGGCACCCAGGCGAAGCGATTCCCAGCGAAATGGAGTTGGCGGCGCGTTTCAAGGTAAGCCAGGGTACCGTGCGTAAGGCTGTGGATGAGCTGGCATCGGAGAATATTCTGGTGCGACGCCAAGGCAAGGGCACTTTTGTCGCCACGCATAACGAAGAGAACATGAAGCTGCGTTTTCTGCGCCTGACTGCGAGCGACGGCAAGAAGGAGCAGCTGGATAACCAGCTATTGGAGTTCTCGCGCGGCAAGGCTATCGGAGAGGTGGCGCGTCAGCTTGATCTTAAGGCTGGTACCGCCACAATCGAAGTTAAGCGCCTGCTGTCGTTTTCCAGCAGGCCGCTGATACACGACCACATCATTATTCCGGCCAGTCCGTTCAAGGGCTTGAATGCTGCGCGCATACAAGAAAACAAGGGTTCAATGTATAGCATGTATGAAACGCAATATGGCATCCGCATGATTCGTGCTGAAGAGCGACTGCGTGCAGTGGCAGCGGATGGCTTAGTCGCTAACCAGCTGGGGCTGCCAGTTGGTACACCACTACTGAGCATAGAGCGCATCTCTTATACCTATGGTGATAAGCCTATGGAATGGCGGCTGGGCCTCTGTGTGACGGATGATCACCACTACCGTAATGAGCTTGAGTAGTGCCTCTATTCCATCTACAAGACAGCAAATAATCTGGATTTCTCATGAGTGACCTCAAACAGCAAGCCCTCGATTATCACGAGTTCCCCCGTCCGGGCAAGCTATCGGTTGAATCATCAAAGCCCTGTGCTACGCAGGATGACTTGTCGCTGGCCTATACCCCAGGCGTAGCCGAGCCGGTGCGCGAGATACATCGTGATCCTGCGAACGCTTACCGCTATACCAACAAGGGCAATCTGGTCGCTGTGATCACCGATGGTACGGCTGTGCTTGGTTTGGGTGACGTCGGCGCATTGGCCGGTAAACCGGTGATGGAAGGCAAGGCAGTGCTGTTCAAGCGCTTTGCTGGGATCGACGTATTTGATATTGAAATCACTGCCCCTAGTGTCGAAGCTTTCATTGAAACCGTGGTTAATATCGCCCCGACTTTTGGTGGCATCAATCTTGAGGATATCGCTGCCCCTCATTGTTTCCGCATTGAGAAAGAATTGCGTGAGCGGCTCGATATACCGGTATTTCACGACGATCAGCATGGCACAGCGGTTATTGTTAGCGCAGCACTGCTGAATGCGCTGGAGATACAAGGCAAGACTCTGGGGGAAGCTAAAATCGTATTCCTGGGTGCTGGTGCTGCAGGTTGTGCTTGTGCCGGCTTGCTCAAGGTAATGGGTGCAACTGATATCACCATGGTTGATAGAACTGGCGTGCTGCATACTGAACGCGAAGACTTGCATGACATGAGTCGCGATCTGGCAAAGGCCACTAAAGCGAGAACATTGGATGAGGTGATGGTGGGCGCTGATGTCTTTATCGGCGTTTCTGCAGCAAATGCGCTTGCCCCAGACTTGCTCAAGCTGATGGCGCCAAAGCCGGTGATATTCGCCTTGGCCAACCCCGACCCCGAGATATTACCCTCGGTGGCAATGGCGGTTCGCGACGATATCCTGATGGCAACCGGCCGTTCCGATTTCCCGAATCAGGTTAATAATGTCCTCGGCTTCCCTTTCCTTTTCCGTGGCGCGCTGGATGCTCGCGCCAAACAGATCACCACCGGCATGCAGGTCGCCGCTGCCCTTGCTTTGGCCGAGTTGGCGCGCGAACCGGTGCCGCAGGAAGTGCTTGATGCTTACCATCTTAAAGAACTGAGCTTTGGCAAGCACTACATCATCCCCAAGCCGTTCGATCCACGATTACTTGGCCGTGTTGCGCCTGCTGTCGCTAAAGCAGCTTTGGAAGGCAAGTGATGAGCAGCAGAATGGCCAAATCCCGGCCCAAGAACCTGAACCTGACGACCATACGCCTGCCTTTGCCAGCACTGGTATCAATATTGCACCGGGCCAGTGGTGCCCTGTTGTTTTTGTTACTGCCATTTGTACTGTGGGCTTTGCAACAGTCTCTACAATCGGTCGCTGGTTTTAATCGGGTAATGGGGCTGGCAACGCATCCTATCGTTAAGTTGTTACTTCTAGGGCTGGCTTGGGCGTTCATACACCACTTCATTGCGGGGCTACGCCATCTTGCCATGGATATGCGCTGGGGCGTAGAACTCGCGCAGGCAAGGTTCACCAGTAAGTTAGTGATGGTTTTAAGCCTGTTGCTGACGGTGTTGATAGGGATGAAGTTATGGTGATGCGGATTTTAAGTGCGCACTATCACGGCATGCGCGATTGGCTGCTGCAACGTGGCACAGCGGTCGTCATGGCCGTTTATTCAGTATTGCTGGCAGTGATGATTTTACAGCGCCAGCCTAGCCAATACGAAACCTGGAAAGAGCTTTTTGTAACCGGCTGGATGCGCGTGGCTACCCTGTTGTTCCTAGTTGCCTTGTTTGTGCATGCATGGCTGGGAATCAAGGACATCCTGATCGACTACGTCAAGCCCAGGTCTATCCATCTGGCGCTAAAAGCAGCGACAGCTGTGTCTTTACTAATTTATACAGCCTGGGCTGTAAAGATTGTCTGGAGTATATAAGTGGCAGTTGCAATCAAAAGTTTTGATGCCGTTATTGTTGGCGGTGGCGGTGCAGGCCTCCGGGCCGCGCTGCAACTATCTGAGGCCGGGCTCAACGTGGCCGTCGTATCCAAGGTATTTCCAACGCGTTCGCACACGGTAGCCGCGCAGGGTGGCATTGCTGCCTCGCTGGGCAATATCGGCGAGGATAACTGGCTGTGGCATATGTACGACACCATCAAGGGCTCAGATTACCTGGGTGACCAGGATGCTATCGAGTTCATGTGTAAAGGCGCGGCTGAAGCTGTTTACGAGCTTGAGCATTTCGGCATGCCGTTCGATCGTATGGATAGCGGTAAAATCTACCAGCGTCCTTTTGGTGGCATGACGCAGAATTTCGGCGCTGCGCCGGTTTCACGTACCTGTGCAGCCGCAGACCGCACCGGCCACGCCATGCTGCATACGCTTTACCAGCGCAACATACGATCGAATACACAATTCTTCATAGAGTGGTTGGCGCTGGATCTGATCCGGGATACAGATGGCACCGTACTTGGCATAACGGCTATGGAAATCGAAACCGGTGAAGTCTGCATTATGCAGGCCAAGACCACGCTGCTGGCGACAGGCGGTGCCGGGCGTATCTTCCAGGCCAGTACCAATGCTTTCATCAATACGGGCGATGGTCTGGGCATGGCAGCGCGTGCCGGAGTGCCATTGCAGGACATGGAGTTCTGGCAGTTCCACCCGACTGGTATCGCCGGTGCCGGCGTGCTGATTTCTGAGGGTGTACGCGGTGAAGGCGGCTACCTGCTGAATAGCGAGGGCGAGCGCTTCATGTTGCGTTATGCACCGAATGCCAAGGATTTGGCCAGCCGTGACGTGGTATCGCGTGCCATTGCCACCGAAATCAAGCAGGGGCGTGGTGTGGGGCCTAACAAGGATATGGTGTTGCTCAAGTTGGATCACCTTGACCCGGAAGTGATCAAGCACAAGCTGCCCGGCATCCGCGAGATCGCCATGAATTTCGTCAATATCGACCCCATCAATGCACCTATCCCAGTAGTACCGACGGCGCACTACATGATGGGCGGTATACCCAGTAACTTGCATGGCCAGGTTTGCGATAGTGCGGCGAATGACGTTGTGCCGGGGTTTTATGCAGTTGGCGAGTGCGCCTGCGTATCCGTGCACGGTGCTAATCGGCTGGGTTCGAACTCATTGCTTGACCTCATGGTATTCGGTCGCGCAGCAGGTAATCACATGGTTGAGTTTGTGCGCAGTAATCCAGAGCACAAGCCGCTGCCCAAGGATGCCGCAGATGTGACCTTGGCTCGTCTTAATAGGCTTGATACCCAGAAGGGTGGCGAGAACGTGACTGAGGTCGGCGCCGAAATGCGGCGTGTGATGCAGACATACTGCGGCGTATTCCGCTTCCCGGATTTATTGCAGCAAGGCGTGGATAAGATTCGTGAAGTAGCTGGCCGTATCCAAACTACCGAAATCAAGGATAAGAGCCAGGTTTTCAATACCGCCCGTATTGAGGCACTGGAGCTGGACAACCTCATCGAGGTGGCAATGGCCACCATGGCCTCTGCGCAAGCTCGGCAGGAGAGTCGCGGGGCACATTGCCGTGAAGATTTCCCGCAGCGGGATGATGAACGCTGGCTCAAGCATTCGCTTTATTACCGTGATGGCGGAAAACTGGCCTACAAACCAGTACGTATGCAGCCGCTAACGGTAGAGCCATTCCCGCTCAAGGCTAGAGTTTACTAGGAGTTAACGTGCGTTTTTCCATTTATCGCTACAACCCGGAAACCGATGCCGAGCCTTATATGCAGGACTACGAAATCGGCCTGGAGGCAGAAGACAAGATGCTGCTTGATGCACTGATACGCATTAAGGCGGCTGACGATACACTGAGCTTGCGCAAATCTTGCCGCGAAGGCGTATGTGGTTCGGATGCCATGAACATCAACGGCAAAAACGGCCTGGCTTGCGTAACCAAGCTAGCCGACCTGAAAGAGCCTGTAGTAGTAAGACCATTGCCGGGCTTGCCGGTGATTCGCGATTTGGTTGTGGATATGACGCAGTTCTTTAAACAATATAACTCGGTGAAGCCTTATCTCATCAACGAAGAGCCGGTGCCTGCAATCGAGCGCCTGCAATCGCCGGAAGAGCGCGCCAAGCTGGATGGCCTTTATGAGTGCATCCTGTGTGGCGCTTGTACTACTTCCTGTCCGTCATTCTGGTGGAACCCGGACAAATTCGTCGGCCCAGCCGGGTTGTTACAGGCTTATCGCTTTATTGCCGATAGCCGTGACCAGGCAACAGAAGAGCGGCTGGATGACCTGGAAGACCCGTATCGCCTATACAAATGCCACAACATCATGAATTGCGTTGATGTATGCCCCAAGGGTTTAAGCCCTTCCAAGGCCATAGGCAAGATCAAGGAATTGAAGCTCAAGGGCTTGAAATTCAGGGAGTCTGGAATGAACACGTCGAAGTCCAAACAAATCCAGATCAAGCGGGTGGGGTAAGCCATGACTGCAGAAGCTAGACGCATGCTGTGGCGCTGCCGACGCGGGCTGCTGGAACTGGATATCGTGCTGGCGGAGTTTGTGCAGCAGCACTTTGATGACCTGGGCAGTGCCCAGCTCGAAACGCTGGATGCTTTACTGGATATGCCGGATAACCAGTTGTGGGACATGGTCACGGGGCGTGAGCCCAGCGATGAGCCGCGGATACGCGCCATGCTGGGGCTGCTGCAAAGCACCAGAATAAATGCATCGCAATCGATTTGATTAGCGAGATGATGAGCAGGAGTTGAAAAGATAATGAACAAGCCTATTACAACGAGTTCTGAAGGCTTCGCCAGCGGGGAGTTCTGTCGCGTGTTCAACGCGGACCTGCTGGGCGACCATTGGCCCGGTATCCAGCTTTATTATCCGCCGGTGAAATACGCGCCATCTCTCGGCATCTACGAGGATCTGGAGCAGGCTGCCCAACGTATGAAGAAACATGCGCACAATACCCATGCCCATACATTGATTTTTGACTTGGAAGATGGTTGCCGGCAGAAGGAAATGAGCCGTACCCTGCTGCGTCAGGAGCTGCCGAATTTCCGCCGCAAAAAAGAAGTGACGATAGCGCTGCGCGTCAACCCCTTCCGTACGGACGAATATGAGTTGGACATGCAGTTGGTGCGTGATATGTCGGATTTTATCGACGTCATCATGCTGTCCAAGGCCGGTGAGGCCTATGGCGCGGCCGAGGTGCGTGACCTCTCCAACCTGCTGGTAGGGCTTAATAGCCGCATCACCATCCAGCCCATTATCGAGCACCCGAAGTCGCTCAAGATCGCGCCTGACCTCATGCAATATGCCACCGTTAAGCATGTGGTGTTCGGTATACATGACTTTTCCAAGGCGATGGGTATCAGCATTACGCCTGAACACTGGACTGAGGAGCTGTTTTATTTCCTTAACCAGATCATGTTTGAGGCACGCATTGCCGGTAAAGGCGTGATTGGTGGCGTGGAAACCCTGATCGGCTCCAGCAGTATGCCGGAAAAATTTGTCGAGCCACATGATGTACGCCGCTGGCTCGATCTGCATGGCGAGAATGAATCGCGCATCGTCTACAAGCATGCCTGCCAGGAAGCAGCCATGGGCTTGACCGGAAAGCAGGTCATCCACCCTGGCCACATCCATCTGTGCAAGGTGGCTTATGTGCCGTCACCGACTGAAGTCAGGCAGAAGATCAGTGTATTGAAAGCCGCTATCGAGGCCGACGCATTGTTGGGTGGCGCCATCAAGTTTGAAGGCGAGATGCTTGACCCACCGATGTTCGGCAAGGCGCTGCAAACCTTGCTACGTGCTCATGCACTCAGGGCCTTGAGTGATGAAGATACGGAGTTTGCCATGACGGTGCTGCAACTGATGCCGACACAGGTAATACGTCAGAACTGGCCATACGGAGTGATACTGTAATGAGTGCGCAACTAGCCCTAGTAACACCTGTTTTGACGCCATTCGAGCCTTGGGTTTGGCAAGTGCCGGAGTATTTCAATATTGGTGCTGCCTGTACTGATGCGCATCTGAACACGGCGGCAGAAAACTGCATCGCCATGATCGTCGAAGATGATCAGCTAGGTACCAGTGAGATTCGTTTTGGCGAACTGGCTGTACGCACCAGCAGGTTTGCACAATTGTTGCGTGACTTGCAGGTGAAGGCTGGTGATCGTGTACTTATCCGTTTGCCCAATTGCCTGGACTATCCCACGGCTTTTCTTGGCGCCATGAAGCGCGGTGCCATTTCAGTGCCTACCTCAACCCTGCTGACGGTAGAAGAGGTGCTTTACCTGGCGCGTGATTCGGGTGCGGCCGTGTTGGTGACCGATAAAGCCATGTGGCAAAAGCTGCAGGGTAACCTGACCGGGCTGCCCAATTTGCGCCATGTGCTGCTATCTGGCGTTGGTGAAGTGCTACCGTCTACGGATTTGAATGTGCTGGACCTGGAGTCGGCGCTATCAGCTATCACTACATGGCTCAAACCCTACGCTACCAAGGCTAATGATCCTGCCTACCTAGTTTACACCTCAGGTACAACTGGTTACCCCAAAGGCGTGCTACATGCACATCGTGCATTGATCGGGCGTGAGCCTGCTTCCAAATACTGGTTTGATTTTGCTGGCGATGATGACCGCATCATGCACTCCGGCAAATTCAACTGGACCTATGTGCTGGGCTCCGGCCTGATGGATCCACTTTACCTGGGCAAGACGGTCATCGTTTTTGAGGGTAAGAATGATGCCAATACCTGGCCCAAACTGATTGCCAAGCACAAGGCCACGATTTTTGTCGGCGTACCCACTATCTATCGGCAAATTCTGCAGAAGAGTGAATTTAGCCGTAAGGACTTGCCCAGTTTGCGCCATTGCATGAGTGCCGGTGAGCATCTGTCTGATGAGGTATTCACGCAATGGCATGAACGCTTTGGCATGGATATCTATGAAGCGGTGGGCATGTCCGAATTTTCGTATTACCTGTGCGAGACCAAGAGCCGTCCCATACGCCCCGGTTCTGCAGGCTTCCCGCAACCTGGACACAATATACAATTACTCGACCCCGATACCTTGAAGCCGGTCGCCGTGGGTGAGGAAGGCATGATCAGCGTACCGGAAAGCGACCCCGGCCTATTCCTCGAATACTGGAATCTGCCGGAGGAAACAGCCAAGCTTAAGCATGATGGCTGGTTCTTTACCGGCGATTACGCGCGTTATGATGAAGACGGTTACATCTGGTTCCTTGGCCGCAAAGACGACATTATCAAGAGTTTCGGTTATCGCGTATCACCCTATGAAATTGAGCGCGTGCTTAAATCACATCCGGCGGTTGCTGATTGTGCCGCGATAGGTGAGGAAATCGAGAAAGATAAGGTACTGGTAGTGGCCTACGTGATTCCACACCCCGGCAGCGAAGTCACTGCGGATGATTTGCAGGCATTCAGCAAGCAACATCTGGCTGCCTATAAGGCGCCCAAGACGGTTTACCTGGCCAAGGATTTTCCGCGGACCAAGAATGGTAAAATCCTGCGTAAGGATATCCGTCCAGATATCGCTATTTCAAGGTCTACAAGGTGACTTTAATCAAACAGCAGGATTTCATTCAGAGCATCGCTGATGCGCTGCAATATATTTCCTATTACCATCCGGCGGACTATATCAAAGCGCTGGGAGCGGCTTATGAGCGTGAGGAATCACCTGCGGCTAAAGACGCTATCGCACAAATCCTCACCAACTCGCGTATGTGCGCTGAGGGCAAGCGCCCCATCTGCCAGGATACCGGTATTGTGGTCGCATTCGTTAAGGTCGGCATGGATGTGCGCTGGGAAAGTGGCCAGAGCCTGGAACAGATGGTGAATGAGGGCGTCAGGCGGGCTTACCTGCACCCGGACAACACCCTGCGCGCATCTATCGTCAACGACCCCGCGGGCAGCCGCAAGAATACCAAGGACAATACGCCGGCTGTGGTGCATGTAGAGCTGGTGCCGGGTAATACGGTGGAAGTCAGTGTCGCCGCCAAGGGCGGCGGTTCGGAGAACAAGGCCAAATTTGTGATGCTTAATCCCAACGACAGCATCGTCGACTGGGTGGTCAAGACCGTGCCTA
>DATBRG010000033.1:0-125340 GCA_036560445.1 Methylophilaceae bacterium | reverse complement strand
GGCAATGCAGGCGATAACAGCCTTACCGGCACTGCCTTTGCCGACAGTATTGTTGGTAACGCTGGTAATGACAGGCTGGATGGTGGCGGTGGCAATGACACACTGGTAGGTGGTGTAGGCAACGACACCTATATCGCGGGCGCTGGTGATGTTGTCACTGAAGCGGCTAACGCAGGTACCGATACCGTACAGACCAGTCTCGACAGCTACATCTTGGCGGCCAACGTAGAGAACCTGATTTATACCGGCGGTGGCGATTTCACCGGTACTGGTAACACTGGCAACAATAGTATTTCTGGAGGCGACGGCAGCGACACCTTAATTGGCGGCGCTGGGAATGACACGCTGGATGGCGGGGCTGGCAATGACAGCTTGGATGGAGGATTAGGTAACGACACCTACATCATTGACAGTGGTAGTGACATTATCAAGCTAGATGCGGGAGGGATAGATACAGTCCAGACTGATCTTAGTAGCTACACACTTGGTGCTAACCTGGAGAATCTCACTTATATAGGGCTGGATGGATTTGCTGGCACAGTGGACACGAGCGCGAAAACCGTTATTGGCGGAGGGGTCGGCAACTCGCTCAATAACTTAATCATTGGCGGTGATGGCAACGATGTTCTAGTGGGGTTGGATGGCAACGATACGCTGAATGGCGGTAATGGAGACGATATCCTGATTGGTGGCAGGGGTTCCGATAGTCTCATCGGTGGTGATGGCAATGATATTCTGGTAGGTGGTGGGGCTAAGTTTAATGTGAACGACCACCCTTCTATAGTGGGCGAAGATAAGGTTCCTGACACCATGGTTGGTGGCGCAGGTGATGATACTTACTATGTTAATTCAGCCAGCGATGTTGTTGTAGAAGCAGTAAATAATGGTATCGATACTATCAATGTCGGCGTGCTGAGTAGTTACAAACTAGCCGACAATGTTGAGGACCTGGTTTTTAACAACAGCGCTTACAACAGCGCTCACACTAGTAATAACCTTACCTTTACTACTTTTACCGGCACGGGTAATGCGCTTGATAATCTGATTGTTGCCCCAAGCGGCGGCTCGATTGGCATTCAGGCCATTCTGATTGGCGGTGGTGGGGACGATACGCTGCAAGGCGGGGACTTGGGGAATAACTTATTTGGAGACGCCGGTAATGATAGTTTGATCGGTGGGAATCACGATGACTACCTGAGCGGTGGCGCCGGTAACGATACTTTGAGTGGTGACATTGGAGCCGACACATTTGCATTCGATACTGCGCTGGATGGCGCTAATAACGTCGACACCATTACTGACTTTACGTCGGGCACTGACTCAATATTCCTGCACCATGGCATTTTTGAGGAGCTCGGATTTGACGTGTCAGGTAATACTGGTGCGGTTCTGGGTGATTCTATCGCAGGTGGTGCATTTGATAGCGGGCCTGCGCAGACTGCAACCACCACTTCACCGACAATCATCTACGATACCAATGACGGAAGTCTCTATTACGATGCCGATGGAACTGGCAGCATTGAGGCAGTGAAGTTTGCGGTACTTACTGGTGCTCCTACGTTGGCAGAAGCGGATTTTCATATAGTTTAAGTTGTATCCGGTGGCTGCGGCTTGGTCCGAGTCGCAGCCATCATTAGCTTGTCGTAATAGTTTCATCATTTCTTCACATTCGCGTGTAATTCTGCACGCATGTCTAGTCATTCCATGATCAGCATTAACTCCTTAATTAAGGCAAACTGCCGAGGAGCTAGCCATGTCGCATAAAATGAGCTTGTACCTGCATCGTTTCAACGAGTTGGATGGTGCCTTATGCGTGCGCGTGAATCGAACCAGCCAGTATCTCTGGGTGCGCCTGCTATTCCGCTTGGTAAGTCGTCTCGGCGATGGCGTGTTCTGGTATGCAGTGATGTTGGGCATACTCTGTACCCAGGGCGAAGCAGGCGTATTGCCTTGCCTGCATATGGCTTTGGCCGGGCTTACAGGGACATGCCTCTATAAGTGGATCAAGGGTAAGACGCTACGTCCCCGCCCATACGAGGTGCGCCAAGACATCTGGCTAACTGGCATTCCACTTGATCGTTTCAGTTTTCCCTCAGGCCATACGCTACATGCAGTAGCATTCTGCACGGTAGCGCTGGCTTATTACCCCATGCTGGCTTGGTTGCTGCTGCCATTTACGCTGATGGTAGGTATGTCGCGTGTGATCCTCGGGCTGCATTATCCAAGTGATGTTCTGGCTGGCGCGCTGATAGGCCTGCTGATCGCAGCGTTATCGTTCACCATCATCTAAGCGCCTAAAGCAGGGCTTCCAACTCTTTATTAAAGTACTCGATTGGCGCCGGGTGTAGCAGGTCCAAGTGGCTAAGGCATTCGCGGCGCCACGCTACCATCTCTTCAGCAGTTAGATGCTTCAGTTCAGGCTCCCATTCCGGCCTGCCGCCTTCCAGTACGATACCTATGCTGGCAATTGCCGTTTGGGTTTTCGCGATGTAGTAGACGAAATGTTTAAATACGCGGCTATCTAGCAGGCGCATGCTACCGTATATCATATGGGGTAAGCGCACGGCGCGTAATACGTTGTCCCAGAATGCCAGGCGATTCAATGCCTGGCTGGCACGGCTCTCTGAGCACCTGAAGCGCGGTGCGATAAACTCCCGGAGTATGTGATGATGCTTATTCAATAACCGCCCCGGGCAAGTATTGAGCAGGGGTGCAAGATGCGCGTCCATCGCCCATTCCGAGGCGATATGTGTGAGCATGGTGTTTTCCAGCCACATGGCTTCATGGGCAGGTACAAAATGGTTGTGCGCAATGACATCGACATATAAATGGCTGGCATAGCCGATGGCGATGGCGGTCTCTTGCTCATTGCTAGCGCTGCGTAAGAGATGCTCTGCATTTTCCCAGTGGTGAGTGTGGCGGAAAGCTGGGGATACAAGGGCAAGGTCGGGCAGGCAGGCGCCAGCCATCACCAGTTCAGGGAAGTTCTTGATTGCTCTCTGCAAGCGGGGGTCTAACAACGGCATGGCCCACAATAGGGATTGTGCAAAGTACAGGTGGGTGACTAATCCCCAGGCATGGACATCCAGCGAATAGAATGCGAAAGGTAACAGCCAGAATAGTTTGTGCAGGCGTTTGCTAGTGATCATGTCGCGCAATTTGCACTTGTGCGGTGAATTCAATGTGACAAGACCATGATTTTATTGTGACAAGGGGCGGGATGAAGGCGGCTTTGTTATACTCTCGCCCTTGTCAGGTTACTTATAAATGCTAGGGGAACGTATGGAAAGCCCATACAAAGGTAAAACCGGTTTACGTCGTTTGCTGAATGCTTTTGGCTATTCAATGGCGGGCCTTAAGGCCGCTCATCAGAATGAAGATGCCTTCCGCCAGGAGGTGCTGATGGCGATTGTGCTTATTCCGCTTGCCATTTATCTGGGTCATAACGGTATGGAGCGTGCGGTGATGATAGCTAGCGTATTACTGGTGATCATTGTCGAACTGCTTAATTCCTCAATTGAGGCGACTGTGGATCGTATTTCGCTGGAAAACCACATGCTGGCCAAACGTGCCAAAGATATAGGCAGTGCTGCTGTGCTCCTCAGCTTGGTGAATCTGGCGGTAGTCTGGGGCCTGTTGTTATTTAGTTAACTGTTCCTCCTTGATGTTTGCCAGCAGTGTTGCAAACATGTTTCAGTCACATCATTGTCATATTCACTCGCTAGCATATTTCATTAGTTTTAATAGCTAGCGACCGCGAATGCGGTGCTTCTTTCCACTAGAACGAGGAAGCACGTGAAAATCTTATTTATCTCAGATGTGTATTTCCCCCGCATCAACGGGGTTTCCACCTCCATACGTACTTTTGTCGGCCAACTGCAGGAAATGGGCCATGAGGTACACCTGATCGCGCCGGATTACGGCGTTACCACTGAGGATGAGCACTGGGTCAAGCGTATTCCTGCACGCAGTATTTTCTTCGACCCGGAAGATCGCCTGATGCGTTACGGTAATGCGCTGCAACAGCTGCAGGTGTTACGCAAGGAGAGCTATGATCTCATCCACATCCACACGCCGTTTGTAGCCCATTACCTAGGCCTTAAGCTGGCACACCTGCTGGATGTGCCTTGTATAGAAACCTATCACACGTTTTTTGAGGATTACCTGCATCATTATTTGCCGTTTATTCCCAAGGCTATGGCCAAAGGGATGGCGCGGATGATCTCCCGACGTCAATGTAATGCGGTAGATGCTATCGTCGCGCCTTCCCAGCCCATGCTCGATGTACTGCGCCAATATGGTGTGAAGACCAGAGCAGAGGTGATTCCCACTGGCCTGCAAGCTCAGAGCTTCGAGCGTGCCGATGGCGCAGCATTCCGTGCCAGCTATGGCATAGCTCCGCAGCGCCCAGTGATGCTGTATGTAGGGCGTGTGGCCTATGAAAAGAACATTGGTTTTCTATTAAACATGACCGATGTATTACGCAAGAAGCAACCAGAAGTGCTGCTGATAATCACTGGTGAAGGACCCGCAGAACATAGCCTGCACCAGCAGGTAAGGGAATTGCAATTGGAGGATAACGTCAAGTTCATTGGCTATCTCGATCGTAATACACAACTCAATGCGTGCTATCGTGCGGCAGACGTTTTCGTATTCTCATCCAAAACTGAAACTCAGGGATTGGTGTTGCTCGAGGCCATGGCGCAAAGCCTGCCGGTGGTAGCTATGGCAGAGCTTGGAACCAAGTCTATTCTTATTGAAGGTGAAGGTGCGCTAATAGCACCTGAGGATGAAGTGGTTTTCGCTAACAAGGTATTCAGTTTGCTGAGTGACCCTGATATGCGCAGAAACTTGGGAGCGACCGCGATGAAATATGCCATGAATCGTTGGTCATCGAGAACTCAGGCCGAGCGAATGCTGCGGTTTTACCAGCAGTTGGCGGATACCGAGCTTAGTCTCTTTGAAGCTAAGGCCTACAGTATTAACCTATAGGCGATCAGTAAATAAAAAAGCCGGGATTCCCCCGGCTTTTTTATTTAGAACTGGACTCCAGTTTAACCAAACTTCCCTGTGATGTAGTCTTCCGTCTCACGGCGGCTTGGCTTGGTAAACATCACATCGGTATTGCCGAATTCAATCAGCTCACCCAGGTACATGTAAGCGGTATAGTCAGAGCAACGCGCTGCTTGTTGCATGTTATGGGTGACGATGATGATGGTGTAATCCGACTTTAATTCATGAATTAGCTCTTCGATACGCGCTGTGGAGATTGGATCCAGCGCGGAGCATGGCTCGTCCAGTAGCAATACTTCAGGTTTTACAGCGATACAGCGTGCGATACAGAGCCGTTGTTGTTGGCCGCCGGAGAGGCTGGCGCCACTTTGGTCAAGCTTGTCCTTGACTTCATTCCACAGTGCGGCCTTCTGCAAAGCCCATTCTACACGCTGATCAAGCTCAATCTTGGGTAGGCTTTCATACAGTTTGATGCCGAAAGCCACATTGTCGTAGATCGACATTGGGAACGGTGTTGGCTTCTGGAATACCATCCCTATCATGGCGCGCAGGAGGTTTAAATCTTGCTCGGTGCGGAATATATCCTTACCGTCCAGCAGGATTTCACCTTCGGCGCGTAGTTTCGGGTAAAGCTCATACATACGATTAAAAGTGCGTAGCAGGGTAGATTTTCCGCAACCTGATGGGCCGATGAATGCCGTCACCTTGTTTTTGGGGATGGAAAGATTGATACCCTTCAAGGCCTGGAAATTTCCGTAGAAAAAATTCAGGTTATTGACTGAAATTTTCGGCGATTGCATTTCTGTTTGCATGAATAATCCTGCTGCTAGGCGTTAGTGGTAGGGCTGCGACGGAAGAGTGCGCGAGCCAGAATGTTCAATCCAAGTACTAATATCGTGATCAGTAGTGCACCGGCCCATGCTAGGTGTTGCCAGTCTTCATAGGGGCTCATGGCGAACTGGAAGATGACCACAGCAAGACTGGACATAGGCCCATTCAGGTCAGTACTCCAGAACTGGTTATTTAGTGCGGTGAAAAGTAATGGTGCCGTTTCGCCACTGATGCGGGCGATAGCGAGCAACAGGCCAGTCAGGATACCGGCGCGGGCAGCCCGGTAAGAAATCATCATGACTACTTTCCATTGGGGTGCGCCTAGTGCTGCAGCTGCCTCACGTAAGCTGTTAGGCACTAATTGCAGCATATTTTCTGTAGTACGGACTACCACCGGCAGCACAATGAGCGATAAAGCTAAAGCGCCCGCCCAGCCTGAGAAATGGCCAACACGATGGACGACGATTTCATAGACAAACAGGCCAATCACGATGGAAGGAGCCGATAAAAGGATGTCGTTGATGAAGCGGGTTGCTGGCGCCAGCCAGCCCGCCCGGCCAAATTCTGCCAGATAGGTTCCGGCCAGGATGCCAACTGGAGTACCAATCAAGGTGGCCACCGTGACCATATAGAAGCTACCGAGGATAGCGTTAAGTAACCCGCCAGCACTGCCCGGTGGCGGTGTCATTGTCGTCAGTGTTTTGATGCTGAGGTAGGCGATACCGTGGCTGACCAACGTCCACAATATCCACATGAGGAAAGTCAGGGCAAAGATAACCGTCAAGGCAGAAACGGTAAGATTGAAACCATTGATGACACGTCGCACGATATAGCGATTGGTATTCATGCCGCTCATGATTGCTTGCCTTCCTTGCTAGCGAGTTGAATCAGCAGTAGCTTCGCAAGTGCCAATACGATAAATGTGATGACAAATAAAGTGAGTCCCAGCGTAATCAGGGACGAATTGTAAAGATCACCCACCGCCTCGGTAAATTCGTTAGCCAACGCTGATGAAATCGTATTGCCAGGCATGAGCAGTGAATTAGTAAGCTCGTGCGCATTACCAATCACAAACGTTACCGCCATGGTCTCGCCCAGAGCCCGGCCTAAACCCAGCATGATGCCGCCGACTACGCCAATCTTGGTATACGGAAGCACGATGCTCCAAACCACTTCCCAAGTTGTCGCGCCCATCGCATAGGCTGACTCCTTGAGCATAGGCGGGACTATTTCGAATACGTCACGCATCACGGCACAGGTAAAAGGAATGATCATGATGGCAAGGATGATGCCAGCGGTAAGTATGCCTATGCCCATGGGCGGGCCTTGAAACACCTCGCCAATCAATGGGAGAGTGCCCAAATGATCATTGATCCATGGTTCAACGTTATCACCAAAGAATGGCGCGAATACGAACAGGCCCCACATGCCATAAATAATGCTGGGAATGCCAGCTAACAATTCAATGGCAATGCCAAGCGGGCGTTTTAAATAAACTGGGGTAAGTTCGGTAATAAATAAAGCAATGCCAAAACTCACTGGAATGCCAATGAGCATGGCAATGGCAGAAGTAACGAGGGTGCCGTAGATAGGTACAAGAGCACCAAAGTCGTCAGTGACTGGATTCCATGCCGGGCTGCTAAAGAATGCAAAGCCAAAGTGCTTGAGTACCGGCAGGCTGGAAATAAACAATGTAACGATAATGCCAAACAAAATACTGAAAACCAGAAAAGCAAAAAACAAGGTGGTATGACGGAAAAGCTTATCGAGTATTGCACCGATATGTTTTTTGTTTCGCACTGTTGGCATCGAATGGGACTCTATTGTTTTAGAATGCGCAGAAAAATAGGCGGTGGAGGAGACACTTTCCTCCGCCGCGCGTTTTTTTGTCGAGTTGTGATTATAAGAGGCCACAGCTATTTTTGCATCATGCCATTAATTTAGCGTGGCTCTTATTGCCAGATTGCCGAGCCGTCTTTGCTCTTGATATTGCTCTTCCAGTAAGCATTGATCAGTTTGACTACATTTGCTGGCATTGGTACATAGTCCAGTTTTGTAGCGGCCTCAGTGCCGTTCTCGAAGCTCCATTGGAAGAACTTGAGGACTTCTTTGGCATTCTCCGGCTTGTCTTGAACCTTTTGCATCAAGGCAACAGTTGCACCTGTGATAGGCCAGCTAGCCTTGCCTGGCTCATTGGTGAGAATTTCGTAGAAGCCAGGTGCTTTTTCCCAGTTAGCGTACTGGGCAGCAGACTGGAAACTGTCGATATTAGGGTTCACAAATTCGCCATCGTGGTTCTGCATGCTGACGTAGGTCAGATTATTGCCTTTGGCATAAGCATATTCTACGTAACCAATGGAGTACTTGATGCGCTGTGAGTAAGAAGCCACGCCTTCGTTACCTTTACCACCGATACCGGCTGGCCATGCGACGGAGGTGTTGGAACCGACTTTGTCATTCCACTCCTTGCTGACTTTGGATAGATAATTGGTAAAGATGAAGCTGGTGCCAGAACCATCTGCACGATGCACTACAGTAATGCTTTCGCTAGGGAGTGCCAGGCTTGGGTTCAGGCTCTTGATTGCAGGATCATCCCACTTTGTAATTTTGCGCAGATAGATATTGGCCAGAACTTCACCATTCAGGCGCAAGCTACCACTCGTCATGCCGGGGATATTGACTACCGGCACTACACCACCAACCAGGGTTGGAAACTGTACCAGGCCATTTTTTTCAAGCTCATCAATTTTCAAGGGTTTGTCTGAAGCGCCAAAATCAACAGTTTTGTTTTCGACTTGTTTGATACCGCCACCAGAACCAATCGATTGATAGTTCAGCTTCACGCCGGTTTTAACATTATATGTTTCGGCCCACTTGGAATAGAGGGGGTAAGCAAAGGTTGAACCTGCTCCAGTGATGTCAACTGCATAGGCGCTGGAAGCGATCGTCAAGCTTGCAGCAGCGAGTGCAATGACCAGAGCGCGGCGGTTAGTTCGCATGTAGTTCTCCTGATTTAATAAGGCTAGTTAGCATGTGTATAAAACGAATGCCATCATAAGCATAAATTATGACAGTTTTGTGACGAAGCTGTCATAAAAGGGATAGCATTTGGTGGACAACCGGAATTTGATTTGTTTACTACAGCCCGAGGTCGAGTGAATAGGGCTTTAAGGTATAATTGTAAGTCTTTATCTGCATCTTGGATTTGCTTTAATGGAAGCTGAACAACTTAACCAGATTGCCAATCGCCTGAGCGATCTGGCTGAGCGCAATCATGCGCTACGGGGGTATCTTTGACTTTGAAAGCAAGCATCAGCGCCTGCAGGAAGTCAGCCAGATATTAGAAGACCCTAATATCTGGAATGATAATGAACGCTCGCAAAAACTCGGCAAAGAAAAGCGTGAGCTTGAGTTTATTGTGCAATCGCTGACGCAAGTTGAGAACGGGCTGCGCGATAGTCGCGAGCTATTCGAGATGGCCCGCGAAGAGAATGATGATGACACCATATTAGGTGTCGAAGCAGATAGCCTGCAGCTTGAGCAACGTGTGGTCGATATGGAATTCCGACGCATGTTCTCCCATCCGATGGACCCGAATAATTGCTTTATCGATATCCAGTCCGGCTCTGGCGGTACAGAGGCGCAGGACTGGGCCTCCATGTTACTGCGTATGTATCTGCGTTATTGTGAACGGCGCGGTTTCAAGGTTGAGGTGTTGGAAGAATCCGAAGGGGATGTGGCTGGTATCAAGAGCGCATCACTTAAGGTAATAGGCGATTATGCCTATGGATACCTGCGGACAGAGAGTGGTGTACATCGCCTGGTGCGTAAGTCGCCATTTGATTCCGGTAATCGCCGACATACCTCATTCGCCAGTGTGTTCGTTTACCCTGAAGTAGATGATTCTATTGAGGTCGATATCAATCCGGCTGATTTGCGCATCGACACCTATCGCGCCTCAGGGGCTGGTGGCCAGCACATCAATAAGACCGATTCGGCAGTACGCATTACCCATATTCCGACAAACACGGTTGTGCAATGCCAGAATGATCGCTCACAGCATCGTAACAGGGCCGAGGCCATGTCCATGCTTAAAGCGCAGTTGTACGCGCTGGAATTGCGCAAACGCAATGAAGAAAAACAGGCAATGGAAGATGCCAAGACTGATATCGGTTGGGGCCACCAGATACGCAGTTATGTACTGGACCAATCGCGTATCAAGGATTTGCGTACCAATGTTGAGATAGGCAATACCCAAGGCGTGCTGGATGGCGACCTTGATCCATTTATATCTGAGAGTTTGAAGCAGGGAGTTTGAGCGTGAGTGAACAAGAGAATCTGCCCGTCGTAGACGAGAACCATGTCATAGCCGAGCGCCGTGAAAAGCTCAAGACAATACGCGAGAAGGGCGTCGCTTTCCCCAACGATTTCAAACCAGAGCACCTTGCTGCGACGCTGCATGCCACTTATGGTGAGCAAGATAATGAAACGCTAGAGCCTCAGGCTGTCAGTGTAAGAGTAGCTGGCCGCATGATGTTAAAGCGTGTCATGGGCAAAGCCAGTTTCGCCACTGTGCAGGACAGAAGTGGCCGTATACAAATCTTCATCGCTAAGGACAATATTGGTGAAGATGTCTACGAAGCTTTCAAGAAATGGGATCTGGGCGATATCATTGCTGTTGAGGGCATGTTGTTCAAAACCAAGACCGGAGAACTGTCGGTCAAAGCCAGCCTGATAAGGTTATTGACGAAATCACTGCGGCCATTACCTGAGAAATTCCATGGTTTGAGTGACCAGGAAACCAAATACCGCCAGCGTTATGTGGATTTGATCGTTTCTGACGATACACGCCAGACCTTTATCGCCCGCGGCAAGATAGTTGCAGCTATTCGCAACTACATGCTGGGTAATGAGTTTCTGGAAGTGGAAACGCCGATGCTACACCCAATCCCAGGGGGGGCAGCGGCTAAGCCTTTCATCACCCATCATAATGCGCTGGATATGCAGATGTTCATGCGCATCGCACCCGAGCTTTATCTCAAGCGGCTGGTAGTGGGCGGTTTCGAGCGAGTATTCGAAATCAACCGTAATTTTCGTAATGAAGGCTTGAGCGTGAGGCATAACCCTGAATTCACTATGATGGAATTCTATGCTGCGTATACCGATTACAGGTGGCTTATGGACTTCACCGAGAACTGTATTCGTGAAGCTGCAATTGCTGCCAAAGGTAGTGCAGTGCTTGAGTATCAGGGGCGTGAGCTGGATTTGAGCAGGCCATTCCAGCGCCTGACGATTGTTGCTGCCATACAAAAGTACGCTCCCAACTACGCATTGGAGCAGCTTAATGATGAGGGTTTCCTGCGTGCCGAATTGAAGAAATTTGGTGTTGAAGCTTTTGCCCATGCGGGTCTTGGTGCGTTACAGCTGGCACTGTTTGAGGAAACGGCCGAAGCCCATCTTTGGGAGCCTACCTATATCATCGACTACCCGGTTGAGGTCTCGCCCTTGGCGCGCGCCTCGGATAGCAATCCTGAAATCACCGAGCGTTTTGAGTTATTCATCAGCGGGCGCGAAATTGCCAATGGTTTCTCGGAACTGAATGATGCTGAGGATCAGGCTGCGCGTTTCCTGGCGCAAGTGGCGGCAAAAGAAGCAGGCGATCATGAAGCTATGTACTACGATGCCGATTTTATTCGAGCCCTGGAATACGGTATGCCGCCAACCGGCGGCTGTGGTATTGGGATTGACCGACTAGTCATGCTGATTACTGATAGCCCAAGTATCCGCGATGTAATCCTCTTCCCGCATATGCGGCCTGAAGCCTGATTTAAAGTCGTTTCCACATCTTTTTCATGTCATCCATGTAGGGCTGGGGCGACATGAAAATTTCTTTTTAGTTAATGGGTTAGACATTTCTTTCTAAAAGTCGTCGTCTTGCAGAGACTTTTCTTGCCTCTGCAAGATGGAAAAAGTTTTATTATCCCATTGAATATGATAAATAAAACCTTACTGGCATGGCTGTTGCGTAAAGCGATGAGTCAAACATGCGGTCGCATGTTTATTATTGTTTTCCGATACAAGAGGTGTTCCATGCTTAATAAACAAGGCTTATTCCATCGTACCAATCCAGCTAGTAACAGTCAGTTACATGATAATTCCCCCACCGCTAATGCACAGGTAAAACCAGCGCCTTATCCAATGCCAGGGCACATGGCAGCTATTGAATCTGCCAATAAAGCGGCACAAGCCATAGCTGATAATAAGCCTGCAATCACGTCTAAATCTGACCCGGTAACTGGTAGTCGCCTCATTGTTGGGCCAGATGTTAAGCTCAAGGGGGCGGAGATATTAGATTGCGATACACTGGTAGTGGAAGGGCGTGTCGAAGCTACCATGGATAGCCGAATTATCCAGGTAGCTGAGCGTGGCGTATTCTCTGGCAAAGTGGGTATAGATGTGGCCGAGATATACGGACAATTCGATGGTGAATTGACAGCGCGTCAGCAGTTGATTGTGCATGCCACTGGGCGTGTGAGTGGCAAGATCCGCTACGGTAAGATACTGGTTGAGGAAGGCGGTGAGGTATCTGGTGATGTAGGTATGATCAGTGCAGATTCTGCACGCAAGGATATTGCGGTATCTTCCATGGTTAGGGAAAAAGCAGTCTAAGTTCGTTCATTCATCGCCGTTTTATCTCACAATGTAGCGGCGTCCTTCTGCGCGATATTATACTTTACGTACCCAATAGAAATGAGTGTAAAATGAATGCTCCGGATTTCATTGGGTATGAAAATATGAGCGATTATGCCTCTCCTAAATACTCCATAGTTGAAGTAAACGCTGCTGGCAAACTGTTATCCAAACTAGAAAGTGATGACAAAAGTGAATATGTCAAAGCTATTAGTGTGATTGATAACTGGCGGTCTTCTCACGCATATCCATTATTAATTTTTTATCAAACTTTAAAGAATCGAGCGACTAAGATTCATCAAAGTGCATTAGTTGCGCAGAGGACTAAACGACTAATCTCTATTATTGAGAAATTAAAGCGCGAAGATGATATGAAGCTCTCCCAAATGCAAGATATTGGTGGGTGTCGTGCCGTTTTGCCCACTTTGGCTCAAGTTAGAAAATTAGAGCAGGTTTATAAATCAAGTAGATGGGAGCATATAACCTTAAATAATAAGGACTATATAGCGCACCCAAAGGAAAGTGGATATAGAAGCATACATCTAAAGTATAAATATACAGGGGTTGGAGACAAGTCTTGTTACAGCAATCTAAAAATAGAAATACAGTTACGCACCAAACTTCAGCATACTTGGGCTACTGCTGTAGAAACAGCAGGGACTTTTTCTAAACAAGCATTCAAATCTTATAACGGTGACGTGGGTTGGCTTAGATTCTTTTCTTTAATGAGTTCTGTTTTTGCCATCCGGGAAAAGTGCCCAATTATTCCAGGAACATCAGAGAATTATGACGATCTTATTGCGGAAATCAGAGAATTAAATAAAGAACACAAAATCATTAGTAGTTTTTCTGGCGCAACTGCCGTTCTTACTTACATAGGAAAACAACAAGATGATGTCTATTTTCTTGTATCTCTTGACCCAGATAAAGCTACGGTAACTGTCAAAGGATTTAAAAAACGAGAGTCACAACTTGCCAACAGCGAATATATAGCAATGGAAGAGAAAGCATTAGGAACAAACATTAATGTTGTCCTAATTTCATCTGCTTCTGTAAAAGCTCTCGAAAGGGCGTATCCAAACTATTTTTTAGACTCTACAGAGTTCTTAAAAGAGTTAGTAGCAATTTGCCCCAATGGTTGATTCTTCTTAATTCCTTTTATGGCGCGCTCAAATGCTTTCCCGCTTTCATCTACCTCTAGCTCATGAGCAGTCTCAATGAATCTCTGAGACTGCTCATTATCGTCCAGTGCCGGTTCAGGCTTTGGTTTTTTGGTCATGTTGTTCCTCAAAGGATTTGATTGTGATTAGTGAGCAGGGTTCGCCGGTTGATTTTCAAATGTCTCAAGGGCGGTTTGTAAAAATTCAATGGTTTGCTGTATCTGTGCCTTCTCAATCGGCGTATCTGTTGATGCGCCATTCTGGAAGCGTGTACGTATCAGAGCAATTTGTTGTATATCGTCACGACCGTATTCGAGACGCTCTACGGCGACTGTGTACGTGCTTTCAATTGCCGGAAGGCCAACCGCACTCCTTTCGTCGGCAATACTCTTTTGTAGAAGCATTAAAACAAGCTTTATATCTGCTTGGAAAGTGGCTGGAAACAAAATGCGGAGTTCATTCCCATCGTTAACATTGAATCCAATCCAAGCAATGTTAGAGTCAATGATATAACCATATTTAGAAATACCATTTACTGAAACTTCTGCAAGATTTGCCATGATTATTTCCTTTTGCGTTTACGCCAAGGTTCCTCGTTAATGAGTCGTTTCATAGGTTAACCGCTTGCCTACTACACCACGCAACAATTTTTCTACGCGGGTTGCATCATCTATACCTAACTTGGCGCGGTTGCTGTAGCGGAAATCATACTCTGCAAGGTAACGGTTAAGATGATTATGCCCGCAATGCTGATAAACGCCCTTCATGCCGCGCTTGAAGATAGAGAAGAAGCCTTCAATAGTGTTGGTGTGGATGGTGCTATCAACTCTGGAAACATATTCACCCCTTCTGTGATTGGTAAATCCATGCCCCATAAAGTGCTCTGGGATGCGCTTATAGTGCCCAGCTTCATCGGTAAGGAGACGTGCTTCCCAATGAATGTTAGCTTTAAGAATAGGCAAGATGGTGTATAAATTCAGGTCATCAATGACCATGCTTCGCGATTGTCCGGTGGTTCGGTCAACAAGAGAAAGCACCTTATTCATATAATGAACGCCGCGTTTTTGTTTATTTACGTGGTGCCCTATAAAGGTTTCATCCACTTCAACATCGCCACCGCTACTACCGAACGGAGACATCTTGCCATCACGCATGGCCTCACGAATGCGGTGAGACATAAACCATGCCGATTTAAGGGTGATACCCAAGGTGCGGTGCAACTGGTTAGAACTGATACCTTTCTTACTGGATGCAATCAGGAATATAGCTTGAAGCCACAAGCGCATAGGAATGTGGCTCGATTCAAATATGGTGCCAACTTTAACAGTGAAAGGCTTGCGGCAGTTGTAGCACTTGTAAGTACCTATACGAGTGCTTTTGCCACCCATCTTGCCGATACGATCCACACATGCACAGTGAGGACATATCGGGCCTTTGCGCCAAATACGAGACTCAACGAAAGCGTAGGCGGCTTCTTCGCTATGAAAGTAAGGCTGTGAAAGGATTGAATCGCTCATGACTGTATCTCCAAATGTTGGACACAGTATGAGCTTTTATATTGGGTACGTCAAGTATAATATCGCCTCCTTCTGCGTGTTGTTTTCTTGCAACATGTGTCAGATAAATCTCATTACGTCATAAATATGTCACATTAGTTTCGCAGAATTGCTCCCGTTGGCAAGTTAGACCCTTTTAGGGATTTTTATATAACCGGGAGTGACGTAATGAAACAAATCAAACTAAGCAGCATGGCCGTCGCATTGGCGGGCGTATTTATGCTGTCTGCCGGCCATAGCGCAATGGCTGATTCCACTGAGGATCTCGTCAACGCGCTAGTTGCCAAGGGTGTGCTGACTTATGAAGAAGCCGCACCACTCATGAAAGATCATGATTCTGAAAGAGCGGCTCAAGAAAAGGCAAGTAAATCAGGTGGGAAAATTAAGATTGCTGAATTCATTGATAACGCGACTTTGTATGGCGATATCCGCGTTCGTGCTGAATACCGTGATGGCAGTGGTCCAGGTACCACAGCAGGCACGGATGTAGATGAAAACAGAAGCAGGGATCGTTACAAACTTGTTTTTGGTATCAAGACCACTGCAGGTGATTTTTATACTGATTTGGCACTTGCGATGGGTGCCGGTGGCAGGTCTGACAACGCTACATTTGGCAAGACCACCTACAATGATAAAGAAGCCGTATTCATCAAGCGTGCGATGGTGGGCTGGAATGCAACCGATTGGTTGACGTTGGAAGCTGGTCGTATGGCAAATCCGCTTTACACGACATCCATGGTTTGGGATGGCGACTTGACCTTTGAAGGTTTGACCGAGAAGGCAAAATTCAAAGCAGGTAGTGCTGATGTTTTCCTGACCGCATCACAAGTGCAATATCTGGGTGACAAGAAGTCGTTCCCACAACTGCCACATGGTGGTACAACTTCGGTGACCAATGAGCTCTTGGCATTCCAGGGTGGTGCCAGGTTCCCTATCACTGACAACGTCTCCGCAAAAGCCGCTCTGACCTATGCGACCTTTACCCACGACAGTAATAAATCGAGCGGTATATTCAAGCCTGGCATTGATACTTCAACGGCTGCAGGTGTTGCAAGTGTTGGTGTAAATGACCTGAATACCATAGAGATTCCAGCGGAAATCAATTTCATGGCTGCTAACAATATCGGCTTCCGTGTATTCGGTGACTATGTCAACAACCTCAGCGGTAACGACCGTGCAGACGCCGCATGTAAAGCGCAGGCATCCGCATGTGGCAAGGGTAGCGATGATACTGCCTGGTTACTTGGTGTAGGTCTCGGCTCTGCGAAGGATCTTAAGACTTTTGAATCCAATAAAATGGCTAAAGGCGACTGGAACGCAAAAATCTGGTACCAGGATGTTGGCGTGTACTCAGTTGATCCAAATGCGGTTGATTCAGACTTCATGGATTCCAGAGTCAACATGAAGGGCGTAGTCTTCAAAGCGCAATACAATGTGCGAGACAACGTAGCCGTTAACTTTGCCGCAGGCCACGCTACCAGAAAGAATGATAGCTTGGGAACTGCCGGTGCGGGTGACTTGGCATTAAACCTGAAAGACTTTGATCTTTACCAACTGGATTTAACCTACAGCTTCTAATTTAGGTTAATTGCTCCACGAAAAGCCCGCCATGTGCGGGCTTTTTCTTTATACAATTCGGCCAAAATCATGGGCTTGCCGGGCGTTTGCTAATACAATTGGCAGCATGTTTTTACAACGCCTATTCCAGGTTCCGGAAGCCCGTCAGTTATTGATGATGGTGCTACTGGCCTTTGTTTATTGGTTTAGTGCCAATCTCGGAATAGTTTTTGCCATGCCGGGAGCATTGGCCACACTTATCTGGCCACCTACCGGGCTATCACTTGCCGTTTTACTGGTCTTTGGCTATCGCCTATGGCCGGGCGTGTTCATCGGCGCATTCTTTGCAGAACTCGGAACAGGCATATCCGCGGCTGTGGCTGGCAGTATCGCTCTGGGCAATACCCTGGAAGCACTGTTCGCCTATTATTTGCTCAAACGATTTGCCGAATTCGACCCGGCACTGACTCGTGTCAGGGACTTACTATCTTTAGTAATACTGGCGGCCGGGATCAGTACCCTCATTAGTGCTTTTGGCGGGGCTGGTAGCCTCTATGCCAGCGGCTTGATAGAGATAAGTGCCATCCCCAAGGTCTTTGCCAATTGGTGGATGGGCGATGCCCTCAGTGATTTATTGTTTGCAAGCGCTGTGCTGGCAATTTTTCACCATGAGCACATTGATTGGACCAAAACCAAGATCATAGAGGCTGGGCTTGTCGCCCTGACTCTATTATGTGGATGTTTGATGGTGTTCTTTGATACTTTCTCAAACGCATTAATCCTTCACCCACAGCCTTTCATGCTGTTTCCGCTGGTGATGTGGGCATCTTTGAGTTTTCAGCAGCGTGGCACAGCGCTAAGTACAATCTTTGTGGCACTCAGTGCTTTATGGGGTGGTGTTCACAATAGTGGTTACTTCGCTAATGCTTTCATGCAGGGTGATCTGCTTAATTACTGGCTATTCGTGCTAGTGCTTACGGTAACAGGTGTCGCCCTGTCTGGATTGAACGCGGGACGTTTGCAATCAGAGGAAAAGCTCAAGGAGCAGCTGGATTTATATGATGCGCTGATTCATGCGCAATCTGATGTAGAAGAAGGTGTTGCAGTCCTTGAACAAGGCAAAATTCTTTATGGCAATGAGGCTTTCTGGCGTGTCGGCGGCTATCAGCCTGGAGATATAGCTATCGGCTCAGAATTTATCAATTTGATTTATCCATCAGACCGTGAACGTATTATGGATATTCATCGACGGCGCATGCTGGGTGAGCCAGTGCCCAGTCGTTATGAAGGCTTGGGGCTGGCAAAGAATGGTGATCCAGTACACATCGAAATCGCTGTAGCCAAATACCGTGATGGTAGCGATCGGGTAGTAGTGCTGATCATCAATATTAATGAGCGTAAGCGTTCTGAGGCGGCCCTGGCTGATAGCCAGAGGGAATACCGCGAATTGGTGGAGTCAGTGCAGGCCATTATGTGGCGCGCAACACCAGAAGCGGTCTTTACTTTTGTCAGCCACGAAGCCGAGGCTCTTTTGGGCTATCCACTGGCAGAATGGACTGAGAACCCGAATTTCTGGCAAGAAAAAATCTATCCGGAAGACAGGGATTGGGTCATGCAATATTGCAAGGGTGAATCTGCAAAATTGCAAAGTCATGTGTTTGACTATCGTATGGTGGCTGCCGATGGCCGAGTGGTATGGATGCAGGACATCGTACGAGTCATTCCTAACGCTTACGGTCAGCCGCAAGAGCTGGTAGGTGTGATGCTGGACATCACTGCGCGCAAGGAAGCTGAAGCTGGTTTGCGGCTGTCACGCCAGGTCTTCGAGAATACAGCCGAAGGCATTTTGATTACCGATGCCAATTTCAAGGTGCTGGAAGTTAATCAGGCTTATATTGAGATTACTGGCTACAGTCGCGATGAGATTATAGGCAAGCTACCTGGCGTTATGACGACAGGGCTGCACAACAAGCAATACTATGCAGATATTCGCCACACCCTGGATACTGAGGGGCAGTGGTTAGGTGAGATTTTGAATCGGCGTAAAAACGGCGACAGTTATCCCGAGTGGCTGTCGATCAGTACCGTCAAGGATGCGAAAGGCATCGTGCAAAACTATGTGGCTGTATTTACCGACATCACGCTGCGTAAACAGTCGGAAGAGCGACTTCAATTCCTTGCCAATCATGATGCCTTAACGCTTTTACCAAATCGGGCTTTATTGCAGGAGCGTGTAGAACAGGCTTTGCTGCGTGCCAAACGGGGTCACAGCAGGATTGCCGTCCTGTTTATCGACCTTGATCGTTTTAAGGTCATTAACGACACCCTGGGCCATCAGGCTGGGGACATGTTATTGCAGGAAGCGGCCAGACGGCTCAAAGAGTGCTTGCGCATCTCAGATACTGTAGCGAGACAAGGCGGAGATGAGTTCGTAGTACTGGTGGAAGATTTCGCCGATATCCAATACCTGAATGCAGTGGCGCGTAAAATCATGCACGTACTGGCACAGCCATTTATTCTGCTTAATCAGGAGCTATACGTTACTGCCAGTATTGGCGTCAGCGTTTATCCGGAAGATGGAATCGATCTATTCTCTTTGCTGAAAAATGCCGACGTCGCCATGTACCGTGCCAAGGAGCATGGCAGGAATACCTTCCACTTCTACGCGGCAGGCAGCAATGTGCACAGCGTAGAACGACTTGCTCTTGAAAACAGCATGCGCAGGGCTCTGGATCGCAAAGAGTTCGTCATGTATTACCAGGCCAAGGTGGATTTGCGTACACAGCAGATCGTTGGTGCAGAAGCTTTGTTACGCTGGAACCACCCTGATCTGGGACTGATACAGCCAGCTGAATTTATACCACTTGCGGAAGAAACTGGGCTGATCATCAGTATTGGTGCCTGGGTATTGCAGGAGTCGTGCCGGGAAGCCTATGGCTGGCAAGGGATTGCGGGACGGCCTGTTCGCGTGGGGGTTAATCTCTCAGCCCGGCAGTTTAGGGATGAAGGCTTGCATGAAACCATTGCCTCTGCGCTTGCCGAAAGTGGCCTGACAGCCGATTGCTTGGAACTGGAAATCACTGAGAGCATGATTATGCATAACGCCGAGCGTGCCACTGCCATGTTAGAGCATTTCCGGGAGTTGGGGGCGCATGTGCTGATTGATGATTTCGGTACTGGCTATTCATCGCTAGGCTATCTCAAGCACTTTACGATAGATGCGCTTAAGATAGACCAATCATTCGTGCGTGATATTCCGCAGGATAGCGACGACGTTGCAATCACCCAGGCCATCATTGCCATGGCGCGCAGCCTTGATATCAAGGTAGTCGCCGAAGGTGTGGAAAATATGTTGCAGCTACAGTTCTTACGGCAGCAGGGCTGCGATCAAATGCAAGGCTATTTGTATAGCAAACCTTTGCCTGCGGAAGAGTTTACCCAGTTGCTGAAAATGAACCCCAGTGATCGCCTGCGCGAACCCTTGGAGCCGGTTGATTTCAGTATTTAGGTAATTCTAAATTCTAGCGATGGCCTTCTTTTGCCATGTTGATCGAGTATTTAGGGATTTCCACTACCAGGTTCTGGTCACCAACGATTGCCTGGCACGATAAGCGCGATTGCGGCTCCAGTCCCCAGGCCTTATCTAGCAAATCTTCTTCTTTTTCAGCTGCTTCCGGCAATGATTGATAGCCTTCACGCACAATAACGTGGCAGGTAGTGCAGGCGCAGGCTTTTTCGCAGGCATGATCGATGTCTATATCATGCTCCAGTAAATTGTCGCAGATGGACATACCGGGTTTCGCTTCAAAAGCGGCGCCCTCTGGGCAGAGTTCTACATGAGGTAAGACAATAATTTGTGACATGGCTATATTTCTATTGTTAGATTTCCAGAGTGTTCAGGTTCTTACCAGCAAAGCTCTTGCTGATTGAGGCATCCATACGGCGTGCTGCGAAAGTCTCGGTGCCGTGGTTGAGGTCTTCAGTCGCCTTGTGAATGGCATGGCTGTCATTGCCTTGAGCCAGGCTGCGTAAAGCTTGCATTTGCCGTTCAATGGCAGCACGTTCATCGGCGGTGAGTAATGTATCACCATCTTTTTCCAAAGCAGCGCTAATTGCTTCCAGCAGGCGTTCTGCATCTACCCGGGCTTCGCCCAAGGCGCGTGTTTTTTTATCTGCCTCAGCAGAGGAGAAGGAGGCTTGCAGCATGTTGAAAATCTCGTCTTCACTCAGACCGTACGAAGGTTTGACCACGATACTGGTCTCGACTCCACTGGTCTGTTCGCGCGCACTTACTGAAAGTAATCCGTCAGCATCTACCTGGAACGTTACACGGATACGTGCAGCACCTGCAGCCATCGGTGGGATTCCGCGTAATTCAAAGCGTGCCAGTGAACGGCAATCAGAAACCAGTTCGCGTTCACCCTGAACTACATGGATGCTGATGGCGGTCTGGCCATCCTTGAAGGTGGTGAAATCCTGTGCGCGTGCCACGGGTAGCGTGGAATTGCGCGGGATGATCTTCTCTACCAGTCCACCCATGGTTTCTAAGCCTAGCGACAATGGAATTACATCCAGCAGAAGCAAATCGTCATCACTACGGTTGCCTGCCAGAACATTGGCCTGTATCGCCGCACCCAGGGCGACTACTTTATCCGGATCCAGGTTCGTCAGCGGCTCCTGCTTGAAGTATTCGGCAACAGCCAGGCGGATTTGCGGCATACGTGTCGCGCCACCTACCATGACCACGCCCTTGATGTCTTCCAGGGCTAAATCTGCGTCGCGCATAGCCTTGCGTGTGGGCGTGATGGTTTTAGCTACGAGGTGTTGCGTAAGTTCGGCGAATTTATTGCCGGTCAGCGTTACATTTACCACTTCGCCACTACTTAACACGCTGGTGATCTGTGCTTCCGCATGGTCGGTCAGCCACTCCTTGGCTTCACGTGCTTTGGTTAGTAGCAGTCGAGTATCCACAGCGTTGAGTGGCGCCGGCCTTGCCTGCTCTAGTACCCAGCAGAAAATACGCTGGTCAAAATCGTCACCACCGAGGGCAGAGTCGCCATTGGTAGCCAGTACTTCAAACACCCCCTTGGACAAGCGTAAGATGGAAATGTCAAAAGTGCCACCGCCCAAGTCATAGATGACATATACCCCCTCGGAGCCGTTATCCAGACCATAGGCTACTGCTGCGGCTGTAGGCTCATTGAGCAGGCGTAATACAGTGAGTCCAGCCAGCTTTGCGGCATCTTTAGTAGCCTGGCGTTGAGCATCGTCGAAATAAGCCGGTACTGTAATCACAGCCCCGATGAGTTCACCTCCCAGGGCTTTTTCAGCGCGATTTTTAAGTACTTTGAGAATTTCTGAGGAGATCTCCACCGGGCTTTTAACGCCGGCACGCGTCTCGATTTGTACCATGCCGGGGGCATCAATAAATCGATATGGCATATGGGAGAGGTCGGGAATATCTTTGACACCTCTCCCCATAAAACGCTTGGCGGAGATGATGGTGTTTTGTGGGTCTTCGCTTTGTTGTGCCTGTGCCTGGTAGCCGACTTCAACCATCCCGCCAGTCTGATAATGTACTACAGAAGGTAGCAGCGCATGGCCATGCTCATCATGCAGTACCGTACTCATGCCGCTACGTACAGTAGCTACCAGCGAATTGGTGGTGCCAAGGTCTATGCCTACCGCCAGCTTGTGCTGGTGTGGCGCGGCGCTCATTCCCGGTTCAGCGATTTGCAGTAAGGCCATAGTTCAGGGTTAGTCTTCCAGTTTGGCGATGGCTTGTTGAATATCGCCGCGCACTTTATCAATGAAACTCAGTTTACGCATGGCCTCAGCAGCCTGCATGAGCTGATTGTTCTCATCCAGATGGGCATGCAAGTCCTGCTGCAAGCTCTTGGTTTCCAGTTGTGTTTTTCTGAGCAAGGTTTCAAGTGCAGTGATGTCGCGTTCTGCACTTGCTTCCTCAATCGCTTCGCGCCATTCCATCTGTAGCATGAGGAATTCGGCTGGCATGGCCGTATTGCTTTCTTCCTGTGTGTCTACGCCATTAATATGCAGCAGGTAGCGCGCACGAGCTGTTGGGTTCTTCAATACGCGGTAAGCTTCGTTCGCTTCTGTGGCTAGCTGCATGGAACGTAAACGTTCGGATGCCGGTGCAGCAGCAAAACGATCGGGGTGTACTTCGCTCTGTAACTCTTTGTAATGCTGATCCAGGGTATTCAGGTCAATAGCAAACTGCGTCGGCAGGTTAAAAAGTTCAAAATGATTACTTCTGGAGTCTTGCATAATTAAGAGCTGAAAATTGGATTAGCGCTAAGCGCTTAAACAGTGAAGCTCTCGCCACAACCACATTCATCTTTCACATTCGGGTTGTTGAACTTGAATCCCTCATTGAGGCCTTCCTTGGTGAAATCCAGTTCAGTGCCGTCGATGTAAACCAGGCTCTTGGGATCGACAATCACTTTTACGCCATGGCTTTCGAATGCCAGGTCTTCCGCATTGAGGGTATCGACGAATTCAAGCGTGTAAGCCATGCCGGAGCAGCCTGTGGTTTTGACCCCTAGGCGCAGCCCGACGCCCTTGCCACGATTGGCAAGGAATTTCTGTACGCGGCTAGCCGCAGTTTCGGTGAGCGTGATAGCCATTGTTCTTAAGCGATTTCAGCTGTCGTGGTTTGCTTGGACTTCAAATCGGCAACTGCTGCCTTGATGGCATCCTCAGCCAATACTGAGCAATGAATCTTCACCGGTGGCAAGGCCAGTTCTTCGGCGATTGCAGAGTTCTTGATTTCAGCTGCCTGATCCAGCGATTTACCCTTGAGCCACTCAGTCACGAGAGAGCTTGAAGCGATTGCTGAGCCGCAGCCGTAGGTCTTGAATTTGGCATCTTCAATAATGCCCTCATCATTCACCTTGATTTGCAGTTTCATCACGTCGCCGCAGGCTGGTGCGCCGACCATGCCGGTACCTACATGCGGGTCGTTCTTGTCCAGAGAGCCAACATTACGTGGGTTCTCATAATGGTCTAAAACTTTGTCTGAATAAGCCATGGTAATACTCCTTTTAGTGGGCTGCCCACTGTACTGAATTCAAATCGATACCGTCCTGGTACATTTCCCACAGTGGGGATAACTCACGTAACTTGCCGATCTTGCTCTTCATGAGGCTAATCGTGTAATCAACATCTTCTTCGGTGGTGAAGCGACCGATAGAAAAACGGATCGAGCTGTGCGCCAGTTCGTCCGAGCGGCCCAGCGCACGTAGCACGTAAGAGGGTTCGAGACTGGCTGAAGTACACGCCGAACCGGATGATACCGCAATATCCTTGACTGCCATGATCAGCGATTCACCCTCAACATAGTTGAAGCTAATATTAAGGTTGTGCGGCACGCGGTTTTTGAGATCGCCGTTCACATAGACTTCTTCGATCTCCTGCAAGCCATTCAGCAGTTTGTCGCGCAAGCGGCGGATACGGGCATTTTCCAGCACCATCTCTTCACGTGCGATGCGGAAGGCTTCGCCCATGCCGACGATCTGGTGCGTAGGCAAGGTGCCGGAACGCATGCCACGCTCATGACCGCCGCCGTGCATCTGCGCTTCAAGGCGGATGCGCGGTTTGCGACGTACATACAGGGCTCCGATGCCTTTAGGGCCGTAGGTCTTGTGCGCGGAGAAGCTCATGAGGTCGACTGGTAATTTTTCCAGGTCAATCGCAACTTTGCCAGTGGCTTGCGCAGCATCGACATGGAAAATGATGCCACGTTCGCGGCAGATATTGCCGATGGCTTCGATATCCTGGATCACGCCAATCTCATTATTAACCAGCATGACGGAAGCCAGTACGGTATCCGGGCGCAGGGCAGCCTTGAATTTTTCCAGGTCAACCAGGCCATCCGGTTCCGGCGCCAGGTAAGTGGCTTCAAAGCCTACACGCTCAAGCTCGCGTACGGTATCAATCACCGCCTTGTGCTCGGTTTGTATGGTTACAATATGCTTACCCTTGCCGCTATAGAAATTAGCAGCACCCTTGATGGCAAGGTTGTTGGATTCTGTTGCACCAGAAGTCCAAACGATTTCGCGCGGATCAGCGTTAACCAGTTTGGCGACTTCTTCACGGGCATTTTCTACAGCCTTTTCCGCAGTCCAGCCAAATGGATGGCTACGCGAAGCCGGGTTGCCGAAATGCTCGGTCAAATAAGGGATCATCTTCTCTGCCACGCGTTTGTCTATTGGCGTGGTAGCCGAGTAATCCAGATAAATTGGAGTGTGAACGCTCATGTTAGTCCTCTATATTTTGTAACTTCTATACCGCGCTGTTATACAGCCAGTGCGGTTAATCTCTTCAATCTCGCCAGCTCGTTTTCCAGCACGAGCAGGAACGATGCAATTTGTTCGGCCGTATTCACCGGGCTCAGGCTCACGCGTACAGCGCCTTTAGCCAAGTCGGCCTCTACACCCATGGCCAGTAATACATGGCTGGGTTCTGTGCTGTCGCTAGAGCAGGCAGAGCCGCTGGCTACGGCATAGCCTTTACGGTCCAGCGCCATGACCAGGGTCTCGCCATCCATATCAGGGAAGGCGAAGAAGCTGGTGTTGGGGACACGTTCAGCCGTGTTGCCAAATATCACCGCGCCCAGCGTTTGCAGGCCTTGTTCCAGTTGATCGCGCATCTTGCGTACCGAGGCGGTGCGTTGTAACAGCTCACGGCTGACCAGTTCGCACGCGGCACCAAAACCTACGATCGCCGCAACGTTCTCAGTGCCACTGCGTAATCCTTTTTCCTGCCCGCCCCCATATAACACTGGCTGGATGTCTACTCGCTTATCCAGCAGCAGGGCACCTGCACCTTGCGGGCCATTAATCTTGTGTGATGAAAGTGTCATCGCATGCACATTCAGTGCAGAAAAATCTACCTTGATCTTGCCCAGCGCCTGTACTGCATCGGTATGCATATAAGCACCATGACGTTTTACTGTTTCGGCGATGTTTGCAATATCCTGGATCACACCGGTTTCATTGTTGGCGAGCATGACCGAAACCAAGCTGGTCTCATTAGCTAATATGTCGTCAAGCCTTGAGTTTTCAACCTTGCCGGCTCTATTCACGCCTATGCTAGCCAGCTTCCAGCCGCATCGTTGCATGGCGATTGCTGGGCGAGTGACGCAGGGATGCTCAATGGCACTTACTGCTATCTGGTTTTGGCGATGGCGGCCGACGATACCTTGAATTGCGAGGTTGTTGGCCTCGGTGCCGCCTGAAGTGAAAATCACCTGTGAAGGATGCGCACCAGTTGCATCAGCCACCTGCTCACGAGCATGGTCTATCGCCTGCCTTGCCGCACGACCATACACATGGCGGCTCATGGCGTTACCCTGTTGTTGCGTGAGGTATGGCAACATGGCTTCCAGCACCCGTGGGTCTAACGTGGTGGTGCCATTGTTGTCGAAGTAGGCGGCGTTCATTTGTCTATGCAACCAATCAATCAGACCAGCGCAGCTTCCTTGCTGGCTGGCAGACAGTCGCGACGGCCAGCAAATACGATTTTCTTGCCTTCGCGCTGCGAGGCGACCAAGTCGGCCAGCGAAACCGCCGACAAATATTCCAGAATCTTGCTGTTCAAGCTAGCCCATAGATCATGCGTCATGCAGCGACGATCATCATGGCAGTTTTCCTGGCCACCGCACTGGGTAGCGTCTATCTGCTCATCTACAGCAGTAATAATGCTGGAAACTGAAATCTCACTCTGCATCTTGGCAAGACGATAGCCGCCACCAGGGCCGCGCACGCTTTTTACCAAGCCTTGCCGGCGCAGGCGGCTGAAGAGTTGTTCCAGATAGGATAGCGAAATGCCCTGACGCTCACTGATGCCAGCGAGGGTAACAGGCTTGTCAACCTCATGAAGTGCGAGGTCAAGCATGGCAGTTACGGCGAATCGGCCTTTGGTGGTTAATCGCATTGCAGTATTCCTAAAGTGTTATCAACGGGAGTAGCTATAGAACCTAAGAGCTAGACGTGGAGCCATTTCCCGTCTCTAAGTCAGGCTAAAATTCTATAATACCCTAATACTTTAGTCAACTATTTTATTGAGATGGTTCACATCAAATGCTTTACCGACTTCAGCATCTGTCTCAACATCGGCACCAAGCTTGGCAAGCTGTTGCATGACTTCCTGCAATTGCTGGTCCTGCTTGGCAGCATGGTCGAGCAGGGCATGGATAGCCTTGCTCATGGGGTCATTCATGTTATCG
This sequence comes from Methylophilaceae bacterium, assembly GCA_036560445.1. GTDB lineage: Bacteria > Pseudomonadota > Gammaproteobacteria > Burkholderiales > Methylophilaceae > DATBRG01. The sequence goes on along the minus strand of DATBRG010000033.1, from coordinate 98,284 downwards.
CTGACGCCGTAGGCAGAGAAGCCGATCTTCTCAGCCATGTCGTCGCGCTGCTGGGTCTTGGCATCGTCCAGAATACGCGCTGGAATCCCAACAGCCGTGGCCTCTGCAGGAACATCCTTGACGACAACTGCATTGGAACCAATTTTTGCCCCCGCACCAACAACAATAGGCCCGAGGATCTTGGCGCCAGCACCAATCACCACGCCTTGCTCCAGTGTGGGGTGACGTTTGCCCTTATTCCAGGAAGTACCGCCCAAAGTTACACCGTGATACAGCGTGCAATCATCGCCAATGACGGCCGTTTCGCCGATCACGACGCCCATGCCGTGGTCAATGAAGACGCGGCGTCCTATGGTCGCGCCCGGATGGATTTCGATACCGGTAAACCAGCGTGCAATATGCGAGCTGAAGCGCGCGAGCCAGAACAGACGCTGGCGCCAAACCCAGTGGGAAAAGCGATGTGCAATCAGGGCATGCACGCCAGGGTAGGTCGTGATGATTTCCCAGCGCGTACGGGCGGCGGGGTCACGTTCAAATACAACGGCAATATCTTCTTTAATGTGACTAAACATCAGTTACTTTCTGGTGGTCGCGGATTGTTTGTCAATTTCAATATACCACGCAATATATTGACCTCTTCTTTTTCCAAACGTGCCCTGGCGTAGATGCGTCGCACCCTTTGCATCAGCCTACCAGGCTCTTTGGCATTGAGAAAACCTATGCTGATCAGGGTCTGTTCCAGGTGCCGGTAGAAGCGCTCTACATCCTCGTTGCTGGCAAGCGGCATCGTAGCATTCGGGTTCTCAATATTATCACCCTCTAGTGCGGCCAGCCGTAGCTCGTAGCTCATGACTTGCACAGCCGCTGCCAGATTAAGCGAAGAGAAGTCGGGGTTGGTCGGGATCATTGCCAATAACTGACATAGGTCCAGTTCAGCATTGGAAAGCCCGCTCATCTCGGTACCGAATACCAGCGCTACCTGTTGCTGGTTAGCCGCAATTTGTGCTGCTTCGGCGGCTGCCTGTCTTGCTGAAACCAGGTCATGCGACAGGTCACGTTTTCTTGCACTTAGGCCAATGGCAAATACACAGCCAATGAGGGCCTCTTCCAGAGATGCGCAAACTTTGGCATTTTGTAGCAGATCAACTGCCCCCACTGACATGGCATCAGCTTCGGGATGCGGAAATTTTTTCGGCTGCACCAGATATAACTGGCTCAGCCCCATGGTTTTCATAGCCCTGGCAGCCGCGCCGATATTACCCGGATGGCTAGTCTGGCAGAGCACGATACGAAAGCTGGCTAACAGGTTGAGTTTGGAGGTCATGGCATTAAGCATTAAAATAGCATTTTACCAGCTCTTTAATATCGTTCTCAGCCTGAATTCACAGGCAGGACATTAGCGGAAACCCCATTATGCATCCCATGTTGACCAACGCGGTGAAAGCCGCACGCCGTGCCGGTAGTATCATTACCCGTGCTTCGCAAGATGTAGGCGCGCTGCAGATACGCAGCAAAACCTACAATGATTTCGTCAGCGAAGTAGACCATGCCGCTGAGCGTGCCATCATCGAGACCTTGCAGGATGCCTATCCTGATCATGGCTTTCTTGGGGAGGAAAGCGGTGACACCAACCAGGATGCTGAGAATATCTGGATCATCGACCCGCTGGATGGCACTACCAACTTTCTGCATAACTTTCCGCAATACTGTGTTTCCATCGCGCTCATGCAGCGTGGGCAGCTGACCCAGGCTGTGGTTTATGACCCTAACCGCAATGATCTGTTTACCGCCAGCAAAGGGCGTGGCGCTTTCCTTAACGATAAGCGCATCCGTGTAACCAACCGTTCAAAGCTGCAAGACTCGGTGATTGGTACCGGCTTCCCATTCCGCGATTTCAGCCATCTCGATACTTACATGGCGATGCTGAAAGATATGATCAAGAAGACCTCCGCGGTGCGTCGCCCAGGTGCCGCCGCACTGGATCTGGCTTATGTAGCCGCTGGTTGGTACGATGGTTTCTGGGAGATTGGTCTCTCAAAATGGGATATCGCAGCTGGAGCGCTGCTGGTGCAGGAAGCGGGCGGTATTGTCGGTGACTTTGAAGGTAATGAAAGCTGGATTGATACTGGTAATATTGTTGCCGCCAACCCCAAGGTGTTCGCACAGATATTGCAGACATTGACGCCGCATCTCACCCCGGCACTCAAATCTTCCTCGGCTAGTTAGTCCCCACTGTCGCATGGACGCCGCTCTGAACCCTGATTCGATTGGCGACAGCCTGCAGCAGCACACGCCCATGATGCGCCAATACCTGGCCATCAAGGCGCAATACCCGGATATGCTGTTGTTCTACCGCATGGGCGATTTCTACGAACTATTCCATGATGATGCGGAAAAGGCTGCACGCCTGCTCGGCATTACCCTGACTAAACGCGGCGCCTCTAATGGCGAGCCTATTCGTATGGCTGGGGTACCCTACCACGCTGCTGAGCAGTACCTGGCTAAATTGGCCAAGCTGGGCGAAGCGGTCGCGATTTGCGAGCAGATCGGCGACCCTAAGAACAGCAAAGGTCCTGTCGAACGTCAGGTAACACGTATTCTGACGCCCGGCACGCTGACTGATAGCGCACTGCTCGATGAATCCAGGGATAACCTTTTATTGGCACTATGTGCTGGTGAAGGCCTGCTAGGTTTGGCGCGAATCAATTTGGCTTCAGGCCAGTTCATCCTGAGTGAGGTCGCGCCTGGCCTGTTGGTGCAGGAGCTCGAGCGTATTGCGCCGGCAGAGCTGTTGCATGCTGATGATTTTTCTCATGCTGCACTGGATAACTTGAAGTGCTCGAAGAAGCGGCTGGCGCCCTGGCAGTTCGATCTTGATTCTGCCCGCCAGAGCCTAGCCAAGCAGTTTAATACCTATGACCTCAATGGCTACGGCTGTTCTGATTTGACAGCGGCAATTGCCGCCGCCGGTGCACTGCTGGATTACATCAAGCACACACAGCGTACAACATTGCCGCATATCAATAGTCTCAGTGTCGAACAGGCTAGCAGCTATATCCAGCTTGATGCGGCCACCCGCCGTAACCTGGAGATTGACCAGACGTTGCGTGGTGAGGCTGCGCCTACTTTGTTCTCATTGCTGGATACTACGCAAACCGCCATGGGAGCACGCCTGTTGCGACACTGGTTGCATCATCCACTGCGTATGCGATCCGAGATTATTGCGCGACATGAGGCGGTAGCTGCACTCTCAGCACGCTATGTCAGTCTAAGGAGTCTGCTACGACCAATCGGTGATATTGAGCGCATTACTGCACGTATCGCCCTGAAGACCGCTCGCCCGCGTGACCTTTCAGGGCTACGAGAAAGTCTGCGCCAATTACCGTTGCTGCAAGCCGAATTAACGGGGTTGCCAGAAGGCTTGCTGTCAGTATTGCTGGCTGATTTACAGGCACCACAGGCAGCTACCGAACTGTTACTTTCGGCTATCCAGCTTGAGCCATCCAGCGTGCTGCGCGAAGGGGGGGTGATTGCTGATGGTTATAATGCTGAACTCGACGAATTGCGCGGGATACAGACCAACCACGGCGATTTCCTGCTGAAATTCGAAGCGCAGGAAAAAGAGCGTACCGGCCTTAGTAATCTCAAGGTTGAATATAACAGCGTGCACGGCTTTTATATCGAGATCAGCCGCGCGCAGGCAGAAAATGCCCCAGCTGATTATCGGCGGCGGCAGACGTTGAAGAATGCCGAGCGTTTTATCACGCCCGAGCTCAAGACATTTGAGGATAAAGTGCTGTCGGCCAATGAACGTGCTCTGGCCCGGGAAAAGTTGCTTTACGAGGGCGTCCTCGATGCGCTGGCGCCACATATCCAAGCCTTGCAGCACAATGCGGTGGCGGTGGCCACGCTGGATGTGCTTACTACGTTCGCCGAGCGTGCCGAAGCACTGAATTACGTGGCGCCGGAATTTGTAGATGAGGCCGGAATCAATATCATTGGCGGTCGCCATCCTGTTGTCGAACAGCTAGCGCAACCGTTCATCGCCAACGATGTGGTGTTATCTCCTTACCGGCAATTACTGCTGATCACCGGGCCCAATATGGGTGGTAAATCAACCTATATGCGCCAGACTGCACTGATTGTACTGCTTGCGCATTGTGGTAGTTTTGTTCCGGCAGGCAGTGCCAGAATAGGTGCCATTGACCGCATCTTTACCCGCATTGGCGCATCGGATGACCTGGCCGGTGGCCGCTCCACATTTATGGTGGAAATGACTGAGACCGCTAATATCCTGCACAACGCCACTGAGCATAGCCTGGTTTTGCTGGATGAAATTGGCCGCGGCACCTCTACTTTTGATGGGCTTTCACTGGCCTGGGCTGTCGCCAAACAGCTATTGGAAAAGAACCGTAGCTACACACTATTTGCTACCCATTATTTTGAGCTCACCCGCATCGTTGAGGAATTCAAACAAGCCGTCAACGTCCATCTGGATGCTGTTGAACATGGCAACGGTATTGTCTTTCTGCATAGTGTGGAGGAGGGGCCAGCTTCGCAGAGCTATGGGCTGCAGGTGGCGCAGCTGGCGGGAATCCCGAAATCGGTAGTGGCTGCGGCGAGGCGTAAACTGGCGCAACTGGAGCAGCAGAGTATTGCAGCAGGACCGCAGACAGATATGTTTGCCAACACCGTAAAAGAGCCTGAGCCTATTTATCATCCGGTGATCAGCGATCTGGAAACCATAGAGCCGGACGAACTGACACCCAAGCAGGCACTAGAGGCCTTGTATAAATTAAAAGACATGCTCAAGGATTAAATAAAAAAAGCACCGTTAACGGTGCTTTTTTGTGACTAGGTCTTTTACTGCTTAATGGTGGTGACCACCAGCGCCATGAACGTGTTCGTGCTGCACTTCTTCCTGGCTTGCTGAGCGAACAGCGGTTACAGTAGCCTTAAAAAGCACGCGCTCGCCAGCCCATGTGTGGTTACCATCAACCACAACTTTGCCATCTTCTATATTGGTGATGGTGTAGAGAATCACTTCACCACTTTCGTCTTCGCCTTCAAATTGCATCCCCACTTTGACATCTTTGGTAGGGAATGCAGACAGAGGCTCCATCTGTACCAATTCTTCATCGTATTCACCGAAGGCGTCAGCTGGCTCCAGGGTGATTTCAACAGTATCGCCAACTGACTTGCCGTGTAGCTCTTCTTCCACACGCGGGAAGATGTTGTCATAACCGCCATGCAGATAGGTTACAGGGTCGGCGCTAGCCTCAAGTATATTGCCTGCAGCGTCGCGCAGTTCATAAGTCATGGTTACAACAGTGTTCATGGCAATTTGCATGATGTGAGCCTTAATCTAGAATGTTTTAATGAGGTTGAGTATTTCGGCGGCATGGCCCTTGGCCGTAACGCCGTATTGGGCATGACACAAAGTGCCTTCGCTATCGATCACGAATGTGGAGCGCACGATGCCCATCTTGCGGACGCCATCTTTTTCTTTTTCCTGCCACACGCCATATTTCTCGCAGACTTTGCCATCTACATCCGCCAGTAAATTAACGGCCAAGCCATGCTTGTCGCGAAAAGCAGCGTGACTGCCGCAGTCGTCCTTGCTTACGCCGAGAATGACGCTATTAAGCTTGATGAATTCATCTTCCAAGTCGCTGAATTCGATAGCTTCCAAGGTACAGCCTGGGGTGTCATCCTTGGGGTAGAAATACAACACGATGGTTTTGCCACGCAGTTTGGAAAGCTTGAACATTTCCATATCGGCGTCGGGTAGAGAAAAATCGGGGGCGGCTGAGCCTAGCTGCAACATAGAGTTTTTGCAGATAATAAAGATAAGAGAATTCTAACCTATTTCTTAGAGCGTGAAGCAATGCGCTATGATGCCAACATGAAAAAATCGAAAAAAAATAACGGGGATAAAACCTTGCTTGGCGGTATTACGCCACAACAATTCTTGCGGGAATACTGGCAAAAAAAGCCGTTAATGATACGTGGAGCTATCCCAGGGTTCACTGGCGTCCTGAGTGCGGAGGAATTAGCGGGCTTGGCTTGTGAGGACGACGTGCAGTCGCGACTCGTATCTCAGGCTAAAGGAAATTGGCGGCTTGAGCATGGGCCATTTGAGGAGGAGCGTTTTGCCAAACTCCATGCTAAGAACTGGACTCTGCTGGTGCAGAGTGTAAACCAGCATTTGCCTGAGGCCATGGCACTGCTACAACGTTTCGACTTTATCCCCTATGCCAGGCTGGATGACCTCATGGTGAGTTATGCGCCAGATGGTGGCGGGGTAGGGCCGCACTTTGATTCCTATGATGTGTTTTTGCTGCAAGGTCAGGGTAAACGACTCTGGCGTGTCAGCCAGCAGCAGGACTTAACATTGGTGGAAGGCGTAGAGCTTAAAATACTCAAGAACTTCCATACCGAGCAGGAGTGGCTGCTTGAGCCGGGAGACATGCTATACCTGCCACCACACGTTGCGCATTGGGGTGTTGCTGTCGGTGATTGCATGACGTATTCGATAGGTTTTCGTGCACCTTCAGTGCAGGAGTTGGCAGGCCAGTTCCTGAATTTTATGCAAGACCGATTGGATTTGGCTGGCGTGTATGCTGACGCGGACCTGAAGTTGCAAACTCATCCCGCAAAAATCAGCAAGGCCATGCTTAAAGAGGTGGTAAAAGCGATCAAAAGAATTCAGTGGGAAGAGGCTGATGTTGCGGAGTTTCTGGGATGCTATCTTACCGAGCCTAAGCTGCATGTGGTATTTGATAAGCCTCGCAGCATGAATATTGCAAAATTCCGGCAGCAGTTAATCCATGATGGCATACAGCTCAGCCTGAAAAGCCAGATGCTGTTTGATGAACAGCATTGTTTCATTAATGGCGAGTTAGTAAAAATGTCGCCAGACAATACTGTCCTAATGCGTCAATTGGCTGATAACAGGAGCTTGCCGGCAGGCGGTTTTGAGGATATTTTCTTGATTGAAAAGCTACACGAGTGGTATTTAGCAGGTTATGTGCAATTCCCGAAATGAGGAGGTGCGATGGCTGAAATATCAAATAAGCTTACTCCTAATGTCAGTCTGCAGGGGGAGCAAGCCTATGAGGCTGCGATAGACCTGATTATAGAAAACGCCCAGCATGAATTGTTGATATTTGACCAGGATTTATCTTTAGGCGCTTATTCGACCACCAAGCGCTATGAAGCGCTACGGACCTTCCTTGCGAAAAACCGGCTGAACCGGCTGGTGATCGTGCTGCATGACCCTCAATATCTGCTTGTCCGCTGCCCTCGATTGATGGGGCTGCTTAAAATCTACAATCATGCGATCTCAGTACATGTGACCGATGAACAGCTTAAGTCGATAAGAGAGGTTTTTGTAATCGCCGACCAGTCACATTATGTACAGCGCTTTCATGTTGACGAAGCCAGATTTATTTACGCTCTGAATAACCCGATTCAGGTTAAACCACTTAACATGAAATTTGCGGAATTATTGAAATCCTCTAGCGAGTCTGTTTCCGCAACTACCTCAGGTTTGTGAAGGATCACAGGTTAAATTTGGGGAGGTGTGTTCTGGTGAGTGCTGGCAATTTTGCCGAAAACATACAGTTTTTTTGATAAATTACTTACAACCAAATAAAAATAGTGGTTTTTTTCCGGGGAGCTGGTAGAATTTTTCTCGCTCGGTTAGCTTATTAAGCTACCGCAACTGGTTTTATTTATAGTTCAATCGTTAAGGGATACAAAAATGACTCGTTCCATTCTGCTTGCCGCTCTGCTCGCTCTTGCTCTGACCGCTTGTGGTAAAAAGGAAGAAGCTGCTGCTCCTGAAGCTGCTCCAATGCCAGCTCCAGCTGCTGAAGCTCCAGCTGCTCCTGCCGCTCCAGCTGCTGACGCTGCTGCTCCAGCTGCTCCTGCCGCTGACGCTGCTGCTCCAGCTGCTCCTGCTGAAGAAAAGAAGTAATAGTTCTAAATTAGAAAAAGCCGACTTAATGTCGGCTTTTTTTATGTCCTGAATTTCTAGTGGGGGCTGGTGATCACAAAATGATATTCAGTTCTGCCTGATTTCTCGCCAGTCGAATCCAAGCCGCTGATCTGCAATTCCTATCCATTCGCTTTCGCAGCCTAGGACTCCACTTAGTGCAGTCTTCGCTAATGTTGGCGAGTTGTTCTTGGCACTCAGGTGTGCAGCTATGATGTGCTGCAGTTTACTGTTGTCGAGTTTCTCCAGTATTGCCGCCGAGCTTGCGTTATCCAGGTGACCAAGGCGGCTGCTCACGCGTTTCTTGAGAGGCCATGCATAAGGCCCATTCATGAGCATATCCAGGTCGTGATTACATTCCAGCGCCAATGCATCGCAGGCATTTAACATCAGCTCAATATGCGGTGTGGACATGCCGGTATCAGTAAGCACGCCGAGTTTGTGCATGCCGTCATGAAACACAAATTGAACCGGCTCACGTGCATCGTGCGGAACTGGAAAAGGTTGGACGAGTAAGTTGCCTATATTGAAAGCCTGATGACTGTCGATGATGTGAATATCGAAATCACGTTGCTTAGGTAGAAATCGTTCAATCATGGTCAGAGTGCCGTGGGTAAGCCAGACCGGTATACGATACTTGCTGGCCAGCTTCATTACCCCACCTGCGTGATCGTCATGCTCGTGAGTTACCAGTATGCCGCTAAGCTGTTCTGCTGCCAGATCTAATCTGCCCAACCGTAACAGCGTGTCCTTTATGCCGAAGCCACAATCCAGCAACAGCCGGGTAGCTTGCGCTTCAACAACTAAAGCGTTGCCTGCGCTACCGCTACCCAGTGAAGCAAAACGCATTATTGGCGTTTATCCACGGCTATTTCAGCTGTTCATAAAGCAGCTTGATGATACGGTTGCCAGTATTAGTACGGCTGCGTTTACCATCACGGTCTGCAACGATAACCTGTGAGCCGCTGCCAGAGCTTTCAACCTTGACCTGGTATTGTTTGCTAGGGTCAACCTTTTCCTTGTCACTACCCTTCCAGAACTTAAGCTTGTCTACGACGCTTCCGTCATCCTTTTTAGGCTCTGGTTCCGGCTCTTTCTTCTCATCATCGCCCCAGAATTTGAGCTTATCCAACAAGCCTTTCTTCTTGGCAGGCTCGTCGTCAATGTCCACATCTGAGTAACGCACATAAAACACGCCTTTTGATCGATCCTTGTCTTCAACTACAAAACCGATGCGATCCAGCGCCAGGCCGACACGCCGCCAAGCTCGGTCGAACTGGTCATTTACCGCGAGGTTGACAGTGCCATCCTTGTCCTGGCTAATAACGGCACGAGTTTCCTGCACTGGCGATGCGATGATACTTTGTGAACGTTTTTCCTCTACTCCCAGCTTAACCATCAGTCGACGTAGGAGCTCCGCGTCGATATCTTCCTCTATGGCCTTATCTTGCTCACTCTTAGAGGTTTTTTGTGATTTATAGCCAGTTTCGATCTCACCGTATTGGGTTTGTATGCGAGTCTTGCCATCATCCGGAGCTGTACTTAAAGAGCGATGACTCAGGTAAATTTCAGTAGTGTTTTGATCATTGCCACGATCCAGGCGTGTGCGGAATTTTTGACGATTTTCTAAGCCGCTAAGCTTGTCTATATAAGAGTCAAACTTCTCCAGGTAGGTACCTTTGGTGTTGCCTTTTAGCCCTTCGGCATCTGCCCATTCGGTTTCCATAACGCCTGTTTCAGAGTTCTCGAGGCGTACTGCGAAACCTAGATCAGTCCAGAACTCCCGCACAACAGGCCAGATTTTTTCTGGCGGGGCATCTACAACCAGCCAACGTTGGGAGCCGGCGCGAACAAATCGTACGCTGTCCTGGGAGGGTAGAATCTTCTCAACTCCTGCCTCCTGGCCCTCCTGCTCCTGGCTGTAGCCGGAGTAGGTGGTCGTGCCGCCAGGTACTGTATAGGTGTCACTTGAAGAAACAGAAGTAAGATCCGGTGGCACTTCTAATGGCCGTGCTCGACCTGCGCCTTTGTAATCAGGTGTGGTGTCGAGAAAGGGAATGGAGTCGCAGCCGGTAATTGTTAATGCAACCAAGCAAAATAATGTAAGCGCTTTAAATTTGGATTGATTCATGTATTTTCTCTTAATAATGCATTAATGCTTTTGGTTCAAATGGAAGCGTCATTCATGGCGCTACGTAATGTGTCATGGTATTGCTCTGACAGTGTGACCAGGGGCAAACGTATGCCTGAACCAATCAGCCCCATCTGCTGCAAGACCCATTTCACGGGGATAGGATTGGCTTCGACAAAAAGCTTTTGATGAAGTGCGAATAGCTTTGCATTAATTGCACGAGCCTGCTTTGCATCACCCGCCATAGCCGCCACGCACATTTCATGCATGAGCTTAGGGGCAACGTTGGCGGTAACAGATATTACTCCGGAGCCACCAAGGAGCATCAGCGACAAGCAGCTGGCATCGTCACCGCTATATACCGCAAAATCCTTGGGTGCACGTAGCAGTAAGTCTGTCCCGCGCTCAATATTGCCCGTAGCGTCCTTGATGCCGACGATAATAGGGATATTTGCCAGTCTTAGTGCCGTGTCATTAGTAATGTCACAGCCGGTTCTGCCTGGGACGTTATAGAGGATCTGCGGGATATCGACGGCCTCGGCAATACTGCGGAAGTGCTGGTACAGGCCTTCTTGCGTAGGCTTGTTGTAGTATGGCGCTACCAATAGGCAGGCGTCTGCACCAAGGTTTTTTGCCTGGCGCGTCAACTCGATGGCTTCACGCGTAGAGTTGGCGCCTGTGCCGGCGATAACGGGAATACGACCGGCAACGTGACTGACCGCGGTGCTCATCAACAGGCAATGTTCGTCGAAATCAACAGTAGGTGATTCGCCAGTAGTGCCTACGATGACGATTCCATCGGTACCCTGCTCGATATGAAAATCGATGAGCCTGCGTAATGCGTTGAGATCCAAGCTGCCATCCTCATGCATGGGAGTGGCTATGGCAACAAGACTGCCTTGCAGCATGATTAACCTGACGATTGAATTAAATCAAAGCATTTTAACCGAAACAGCCCGAGCAAGAATATGCTTTTTATATTACATACGCATAAGCTAAGAACAATTGGTTATAGATGTATAACAACATGTTCTTTGTCAGCGGCGCTTCCTGACACTATAGTGTGCGTCTTAATTCATTCTGGCTAGGTATTGACGTTCGTTCCAGCGCCCTTATTTCATAGGGCCAAACGCGGTATAATTATACTTTTCAAGGCAATTTAGCGCATGCTGCAAAGCTATATTCTGATTCTGGTTGGTGCCGCCTTGGTCAATAACATCGTATTGATCAAGATACTCGGCCTATGCCCATTCATGGGGGTCTCCAAAAAGCTGGAGGCTTCTATTGCCATGGGTCTCGCCACTGCTTTTGTGCTGACCGTAGGATCCGGTACCAGTTACCTCATCAGCCATTACCTGCTTGGTACTGAGCTGTTCTACCTACGTACCCTTTCTTTTATTGTGGTGATTGCCGGGGTCGTGCAGTTTACCGAGATGTGGATGGAGAAGTTTCATCCCTTCCTTTACCAGATTCTGGGTATTTATTTGCCGCTGATTACTACTAACTGCGCGGTGCTGGGCGTGCCCTTGCTGAATGTGCAGGCCGATCGTAATTTCTTCGATTCTTTGTGGTTTGGCTTTGGCAGCTCGGTTGGCTTTTCTCTGGTACTGGTGTTGTTTGCCTCAATGCGTGAACGTATGGAAGCAGCAGATGTGCCGGTACTGTTTCGAGGGTCGGCAATTGCTTTTGTTACCGCAGGGCTGATGAGTCTGGCATTCATGGGTTTCGCAGGGCTTACGCGCTAATGCTCACTGCTTTGTTTGTGATGATATTCCTGGCGCTGCTGCTGGGCGTCGTCCTTGGTTACTCTGCACTTAAATTCAAAGTAGAGGGCGACCCGCTGGTCGCTCGTATTGATGCTATCTTGCCGCAAACGCAATGTGGCCAGTGTGGCTTCCCTGGCTGCAAGCCTTACGCCACAGCGATTGCCAAAGGTGAGGCGGATATCAACCAGTGCCCACCGGGAGGGGATGCTGGTGTGCATGCGCTGGCCGACCTGCTTGGCGTTGAGTACAAACCATTGAATGCTGAACATGGCGCGCCCAAGCCCAAGTCAGTTGCGGTGATCGATGAGAATACCTGTATCGGTTGCACCTTGTGTATTCAAGCTTGCCCGGTGGATGCTATCCTTGGCGCGGCTAAGCATATGCACACAGTGATTGCTTCTGAGTGCACTGGCTGTGAGCTTTGCCTTGCCCCGTGCCCGGTAGATTGCATCACTATGGAACCGATTGCGGAATCGCCAGATAACTGGAAATGGCGCTATCCGGTGTTCCCCATCAAACCTGAGAGCTCGAATACACAACAAGCAGCATGAATGCCATATTAAATTTACCTAAACTGTTCAAGTTCAGTGGTGGTGTGCATCCCCCTGAACACAAACTGGAGTCGACTGCCCAGCCTATATCAGTGCTGCCCATGCCCAAGCAGTTAGTTCTGCCATTGCGTCAGCACGTGGGGAATATCCCCAAGGTGCGCGTCGAAGTTGGCCAACATGTACTCAAAGGCCAGTTGCTGGCAGAAGCAGAAGGCAGTATTTCCGCTGCTGTGCATGCACCGACTTCTGGAGTAGTTGTCAGCATTAAGGAGGAGCTCATCCCGCATCCATCCGGCTTACCTGATATGAGCATCACGCTGTGGCCTGATGGTAAGGATCAATGGGTAGAACGTACTACAATTGATTGGCGTAATACGGATAAATACCAACTGGTTGCAAGTCTGCGTCAATCTGGAATTGTGGGTTTGGGTGGGGCGACATTCCCTAGTCACATCAAGCTAAGGCCGGATGGCAAATCCGGTATTCGTACACTGGTGATTAACGGGGCCGAGTGTGAGCCCTACATTACTTGTGATGACATGCTCATGCGTGAGCGTGCCGACGAAGTGGTGAAGGGCATTGAGATTGCCCAGTACCTGTTGAATGCAGAGCAATGCCTGATTGGTATTGAGGATAACAAGCCCGAGGCGATTGCCGCGATGCAGGCCGCTTGTGTCAGCAGCACTGTAGCTATGCAAGTGGTGGTAGTGCCGACGATATATCCAAGTGGTGATGCGCGGCGGCTTATCAATGTGCTGACCGGGGTAGAAATCCCCAGCCACAAGCGCTCTACTGAGGTTGGTATACAGTGCTTTAACGTAGCCACGGTATTAGCCATATACCGCTATTTTGAATTTGGTGAGCCTATTGTGTCGCGTGTCGTCACTGTTACAGGCAACGTGGCTCGGCCGAGTAATTTTGAAGTGCCACTTGGCACGCCAGTCACAGACTTGCTTAGTGCGTCAGGTGGTGCACTGGCTGGAACAGATAGCTACATTATGGGCGGCCCGATGATGGGTTTTACCCTGCCTTCAGAACAGGTGCCGGTGACCAAGGCCACTAATTGTATTATTGCAGGTGCGCCCAAACTGTTTCCTGAGCCGCCGCCGGCGATGCCATGCATCCGTTGTGCGCGTTGTGCAGATGCATGCCCGGTGAATTTGCAGCCGCAGGAGCTTTACTGGTTTTCCAAGTCCAGTAACCTGGAGAAGGCTCGGGATTACAATCTGTTTGATTGTATTGAATGTGGTTGCTGCACTTATGTGTGTCCCAGCCATATTCCGCTGGTGCAATATTATCGTTATGCCAAGAGCGAGATTATTGCGCAGGACAGAGCCAAGGAGGCTGCAGATATTGCACGTGAGCGTAATGAGTTCCGCCTGCTGCGCATCGAGCGTGAGAAACAGGAGCGGGCGCAGAAGCATGCACTGAAAACTGCTGGTGCCAAAACAGATGCTGCACCTAGTCCAGAAGGCAATGCTGCAGAAGAGGCCAAAAAGGCTGCGATTGCAGCTGCGGTAGAACGTGCTCAGGCGCAGAGAGCTGTCACGCAGCAGTTGAATACGGATAACTTGCCGCTTGCCGTCCAGAGTGAAATAGCTGAAGTAGACGCCAGACGTAGTGAAGCTGCTGAATTGGCAGAGAAGGTAATGCTGGAACAAGAGATTAAAAACAGCGAATCCAAACTAGAAAAATAGCGGTTTAACCAGGAAAGTTATGTCACGTTCACCCTACATTGTAGAAGAGACCAGTGTCAGCATCATCATGCTGAAAGTCTTGCTCGCCTTGGTTCCGGGCATCGCTGCTTATGTGTGGGTGTACGGCAGCAGCATCCTGATTACTTTAGCGTTGGCTTCAGTAACAGCTTTGGCTGCAGAGGCACTGGTACTCAAGCTGCGTAATCGCCCGGCTATACCTTTTCTGCTCGATGGTAGTGCGTTGGTGACAGCATGGCTGCTAGCGCTTGCTTTGCCCCCCATCGCTCCCTGGTGGATCGTGGTGGTAGGTACGCTATTTGCCATCGTGATTGCCAAGCACTTATACGGAGGTCTTGGCTATAACCCATTCAACCCGGCGATGATAGGTTATGCGGTGCTGCTGATCTCTTTCCCGGTGTTGATGACGCAGTGGCCTGCGCCAGTCGACTTGGCGCAGGCTCATCTCAGTTTCTCCGACCAATGGCATTATATTTTTGGTCACGCGTTGCCAGATGGTGTGAAGGTGGACGCCATTAGTTCCGCTACACCGCTCGATTACCTGAAGACGCAGCTGACATTGCAGCATCATGTGGCTGATATCAGTCAGGCCTCAATTTTTGGGCAGTTCGGGGCCAAAGGTGGCGAGTTTGTGATTGGTGCCTATTTGCTGGGAGGGCTTTATTTACTACAGCAACGTATCATTAGCTGGCATATCCCAACAGCCTTCCTGGCAGCCTTGGCGCTGATGGCAGCCATTTTCCACTTGTTGAGCCCGGAGCATTACGCCGGTCCGTTGTTCCACGTATTCAGTGGTGCAGCGGTATTCTGCGCATTCTATATTGCTACTGATCCCGTGAGTGGCCCCACCACCCCTAAAGGCAAGCTGATATTTGCAGCTGGCGCCGGAGTATTGACTTATCTGATTCGTGTATATGGGGGTTATCCGGATGGCGTGGCATTTGCCATACTGCTGATGAATATCTGCGTGCCGCTGATTGATGCCCACACCCAGCCACGCGTGTTTGGCCATGGTAAATAGCGATGAATAAAGACGTCATCAGGCATGCACTGATTACTGCTGGCATATTGGTGGTTTTTACTGTGGTTGGTACGGCCATGCTGAGCAGTACTTATGAGACCACCAAAGCTCCAATCGCTGCCAGCGAGCGTGAAGAGAAGTTGCACCTGTTTTCCCAGGTGCTGCCAGCTGCGCTGCACGATAATGACCTGCTGAAAGACGCCATACAGTTGCCGCCTAGCGAGGCGCTCGGTCAACATGCGCCCTCCATGGCTTACCGCGCCCGTATGCAGGGGCAACCGGTAGGGGTGATACTGGAAGCGATAGCGCCAGATGGTTATAGTGGTGAAATCAAGTTGCTGGTGGGTATAGCAGCTGATGGCAGCCTGACAGGTGTACGGGTTCTGGCGCACAAGGAAACCCCTGGTTTGGGCGACTACATAGACCTTGCCCATGGAAACTGGATCAAGAACTTTGATGGTTTGTCGATTGCCAAACGACCAGACGATGCATGGAAAGTGAAGAAAGACGGCGGCCAGTTTGACTACATGACAGGCGCTACTATTACACCTAGGGCGGTGGTCAAGGCGGTACATAAGGCGTTGCAGTATTTTGCCAGCCAGCGTGAGACAATTTTCTCAGTAACGATGGACAAGGGTGGGGCGGTCAAAGGAGAAACAAAGTGAGCGAGACACAAAACAAATACACGGAAATCATTGAGAATGGCCTGTGGAAGCAGAACCCAGGAGCGGTGCAGCTGCTTGGCCTGTGCCCGACCCTAGCAGTGACGACTACTGCCATCAATGGTCTTTCCTTGGGCGTTGCCACTGCGATAGTCATGGCCTTGAGTAATGCCTCTGTTTCGCCAGTGCGACGTTTTGTGCCGGACGAGATACGTATTCCGGTATTCATCCTGATTATTGCGGCGCTGGTAACGGTGATTGACCTGTCCATGAATGCCTTTGTGCAGCCTCTGCATAAGGTGTTGGGCATATTCATTCCGTTGATCGTCACTAATTGTATTGTGCTGGCACGTGTGGAGGCTTTTGCTGCCAAGAACCCCACTACGCCATCTGCACTGGATGGCCTCATGATGGGCCTTGGGTTGGCTATGGTGCTGACACTGCTGGGTGCTATCCGTGAATTTGTCGGCAAGGGCACTGTGCTCTCGGGTATCGATCTAGTACTAGGGCCGGAAGCCAAGTCCATGGTGCTACACGTCATGCCTGATTACCCCGGCTTTTTACTGGCGATACTGCCGCCTGGTGCATTCATTGGCTTGGCTTTGCTGATTGCCGGGCATAACTGGGTGGAACAGCGTAAAGCTGCCATGCAGATCAGCCCGCCTCTGGCTCCCGTACAAAGCCACTAATTGCAGTTCCTCGCAATAGCTGGTTTATAAATCCCAGTCGCCATGAATGCGGAAAAACGCCAGGAAATTTTCCGCAGGTTGAGTATCGCCATTCCGGAGCCGACTACGGAGTTGGCCCACAACAGTACTTTTGAACTGCTGATTGCTGTCATGCTGTCCGCACAGTCCACAGATAAAGGTGTCAATCTTGCGACTGCCAAGTTATTCCCCGTGGCAAATAAGCCGCAGGCTATCTTGGCGTTGGGCGTGGAAGGCCTGGAGGGCTTCATCAAAACCATCGGGCTTTATCACAGCAAAGCCAGAAATGTCTTGGCAACCTCTCGGATACTCATTGATGAGCACGACAGCCAGGTACCAAATACACGTACTGCTTTGGAGAAACTGCCGGGCGTGGGCCGCAAAACCGCTAACGTGATTCTCAACACCGCTTTTGGTGAACCAACTATCGCTGTTGATACGCATATCTTCCGCCTGGGGAACCGTATTGGTTTGGCGCCCGGTAAGACACCACTGGAAGTTGAAAAGAAGCTCTTGAAAGCTGTCCCCAAGGAATACTTGAAAGACGCGCATCATCTGTTGATTCTGCATGGGCGTTACGTCTGTATTGCCCGCAAGCCTAAATGCGGTGAGTGCGTGATTAACGATTTATGCGAGTATGGAGCAAAGGCATGACTGTCGCTACCGGCTTGGCTATTGGCCGTGAGGCTAGTCCCAGCCTGGCGACTCAGGCTGTATCACAAGCCATGCGCGCTACCGGCATGAGCCATGCCAGTAGCGTGTTACTGTTCCTGACTTCTGAATTCGCGCTTGACCCGGTACCGGCTTTGCGTGCTGCTGCACGGGCGGCTAATTGCACCCAGGTAATGGGCTGCTCTGCTCCCGGTATCTTTACCGAGCAGGACTGGATCATAGATGCACCTGCCGCTGCGGCCATGCTGTTTAGTGGCGAAGTTAGTCTGCAGCCTGTTAATCAACACAATCCTGAGCAATTGCTGCTTTCATTATCCGCACCCAACGCCATTAACACGACTTGGATGTCTACCCGAGCGCTACGCTATGGCGGTGTTTCTGGCGACGCTATTGGTAGAGGGCCATTCTCGGTATGGCAGAACGGTAAGGGTGTAGCGGTAGGGTATTGTGAAGCTGAGCTGACAGGCGTACGTACTGCTGTTTCGGCGACGCATGGATTACGTATTTTGACGGAGCCAAAGGCCGTGACTATGGTGGCTGGTCACGACCTGCAAATGCTGGCGGGTATACCTGCGCTCACAACCCTACAGCAGTGCTATGGGGAGGTTGCAGGTAAAACAGACATAGGATTGCCATTGCATAGATTGATGGCACTTTATGCCGAAACTGCCGAGGCTTTCGAAGTTGGTGAATACCGATTGGCAACACTGGTGAGCGGAAATGAGCAGGATGATTCCGTTACCTTGGCCAAGCGCCTGGAATCGGGCCAGTTACTATGTTGGGCGCTGCGTGATGCTGAGTCAGCACAGGAAAATTTGATGCAAACGGCAAGCAATCTCGCAGAGAAACTGCAAGCCAAGCCCGATTTCGGGCTGCTGTTCTCCTGCCTTGGCCGAGGCCCTTATTTTTATGGAGGCGTGGATAAGGATCTGGCATTGTTGGGGCAGAAATTCCCCAATATGCCCCTGATCGGGTTTTACGGAAATGGTGAGATAGCGCCAATTAATGGTGTTAGCGAACTGTTAGAATACTCTGCGGTACTGGGCTTGTTCGCAGAAAAATCCACATGAGCCTGTTTAATCCGAGCCGAGACCAGGTACGGCAATTTTTCTTTGATACCTGGCTCAAATTCAAGCAGGAAAAACCATTGAGCGGTCTTGAGAAAGTAGCTGTAGAGGTGATGCAGATACATCCAGAATACCATGCAGTTCTTGATGCACCAGAGCGCTATCTGCAGAAAGCCTACTTCCCTGAGATGGGTGAGACCAACCCTTTTTTGCACATGAGCCTGCATCTGTCAGTTCTGGAGCAAATCGCTATCAATCAGCCGCCGGGAATCGCCCAAGCTTATCAGCAATTATTGCTTAAGCATGGCAATCAGATGCAGGCGCAGCATGACCTCATGGATTGCCTGGCGGAGACTATCTGGCAGGCGCAGCGTGACGTACAACCTCCGGATACCGAATTGTATTTGAACTGCATGCAACAAAAAGTGCATGCCAATTGAAATATTGTCCCTGTTCAAGGATAGCGATTTTATGATTGAATACGCCCCATGACTAATAATGAGCATGATTGGCTAAGCGAGCACGGTGATTATCTTTACCGTTTCGCACTTGCGCGGTTGCGTGACCCGCATCTGGCCGAGGATGCAGTGCAGGAAACCTTGCTGGCTGCCATCCAGAGCCAGACCTACGCCGGCAAGTCTGCCCCTCGCACCTGGCTCACCGGCATACTTAAACACAAAATCATCGACCTGATGCGTAAGCAGATCAGGGAACAGGCTACGGAAGATCTGGCAGAAGACTTACCGGATGAGCCGGGCATGGATGATTTTTTTGCTGAAGACAATCGGCACTGGTCTGATAAACCGCAGTCTTGGGGCACGCCTGACAATGATCTGGAGCAGAAACAGTTCCTGAAGATTCTGCAGGATTGTATGGACAGGTTGCCGACCAAGCTGGCGAGCCTATTCCTCATGCGTGAAGTGCATGAGGATGATAATGAACAAATTTGTAAGGAACTTGAGATTAGCTCGACGAATGCTTGGGTAATGTTATATCGGGCTCGCATGGGATTAAGGAAGTGTCTTGAGCTGCATTGGCTGGGCAAATAGGTGCAGCCAATTTCTGGAAGAAAGTTGGAAAAACGAACATGTTAAGTTGTAAGCAAGCTAGTCAATTGATTTCGCAGTCGCTAGACAGGAAGCTGTCTTGGCGTGAGCGGATAGGCTTGCGCTTACACCTGCTGATTTGTGATGTTTGCACGCGTTTTCGCAAGCAGCTTCAGATAATGCGTAACTATGTTCGCCAGATGCGTGATGAGATCGAGCAGGATGAGACTCTGCAAATTCCGGTGGGGGCAAAAACTCGTATAGCAACTGTTCTAGCTTCTCGGATTGGTGATTCAGCCCATCAGGATGGGCATCATGACCACTGATCTATAATATTAAATATTAAGGAAGAATTTATGAATGCATCAAAGAAAACTCTGGCCATCGTCGTTGGTGGTGCTTTTGTAGCATCAATTGCAGCAACTGGTGTTTATGCAGCAGGAAATCCTTTTGCGATTAAGCCTCTTGTTTCTGGCTATATGGTCGCGGAAGCTGACACGGCTGCTCCAGCAGCTGACAAACCTAAAGACGGTAAATGCGGTACGGGCAAGTGTACTGCCAGCAAGAAGAAAGCTATGGCTGAGGCAGCCGCAGCAAAGGCTACTACTGAGGTAGCGCCTGCGGCAGCAAGCGACAAGCCTAAAGATGGCAAATGTGGTACCGGTAAGTGTACTGCCAGCAAGAAGAAAGCCATGGCTGATTCAGCCGCGAAAGCCAAGGAAGGCTCATGCAGTGCAGATAAGGCTACAGAAGGTTCTTGCCACGCCGACAAGAAGTAACTCTTGCTAAATGGCGCAGTTGAGTGAGATCAGGGGTGCCGGACTGGGCTTGAAGCGTGAGCTGATTGCCCAGTTGCAGGCAGAATCTGGCAAGGACTCAATTGGGGCTATCAGTTTCCTTGAAATTGCCCCAGAAAACTGGATTGGTGCTGGTGGACGCATAGGCAAACAGCTCGCATGGCTCACTGAGCGCTATCCGATTGTGGCTCATGGCTTATGCTTATCGTTAGGCGCGCCAGATGCACTTAACGAAGTTTTTATTCAGCGCGTTAAAGAGTTTCTCGACCAGTATCGCATTCCGCTTTATACAGAACATTTAAGCTATGGTAGTGATGGCGGCTATCTCTATGATTTGCTGCCCATCCCGTTTACTGAAGAAGCGGTGTATTACGTGGCTAAACGCATACGCCGTACCCAGGATATTCTCGGGAGGCGTATTGCCGTGGAGAATGCCTCTTACTATCTGGCAGCGCCCATCTCAGAAATGGATGAGCTGACTTTTCTGCGGGCTGTGCTGGAAGAGGCAGACTGCTGGTTACATCTGGATGTAAATAATATCTACGTTAACAGCGTCAATTTTGGTTTTGACCCCCACGAGTTTTTGCGCGGTATCCCCGGGGAGCGTATTGTCTATGCACATATAGCCGGGCATGACCAGGAAGCTCCTGACCTGATTATCGATACCCATGGTCAAGATGTAATCGATCCTGTCTGGGGATTGCTCGATGAAGCCTATCGGTTGTTCGGCACTTTTCCTACGTTGCTAGAGCGCGATATCAATATCCCGCCACTTTCAAAGCTGATGCAAGAGGTTAATCGGATTGCCGAGATGCAGGCGTCCTATATGCCTAATCATCGATACGCAAATGCAAGATGATGGCCGCTGATTTACCAGCTTTCCAGCAATACCAGCTTCAGTTCACTAGCCATCTGCGTAATCCGAAGCAAAATCCGCGACCAGCCAAGGTGTCTGCAAAGCGCATGCGCCTTTACACGCAGATTGTTTTTCATAACTGGGAATCTTCAGTTTCGGCCTGTTTTCCGGTCGCTAAAAAGACACTGGGTATACGAGCCTGGGAGAAACTGGTGCGTCGTTTTTTCATTCACCACCAATCTCATAGCCCATTGTTTCGGCAGATTCCTGAAGAGTTCTTACGCTTTCTGGAAACCGCCGATGACCTGCCACCGTACCTAAAAAGCTTGGCCCATTATGAGTGGATAGAACTGGCGCTATCGGTTGCTGATGTGTCAATTGATATGCAAAGCGTGAATGACGATGGTGACTTGCTTCAAGCCGTGCCGGTATTGGCACCAGCACTGGCGTTACTGAGCTATGATTACCCGGTGCAGCGTATTTCGCCGCGCTTCAAGCCCATGCAGCCATTAGCGCAACCAGTGAACCTCTTGGTATTTCGCGATATTCAGGATGACGTGAAATTCATGGAGCTGAATGCCGTGACTGCCAGACTGTTAGGGCTATTGCAGGCGGGTAGTATGAGTGGGCGGCAGGCGCTGGAGCAACTTGCCGCAGAGATCGGCCAATCCAGTCCTGAAGCTATCATCCAGTTTGGGCTACCTCTCTTGCTGGATCTCAAGGCGCAGGGCGTCATCCTCGGAACGGCTATTATCTAGTGCTAGTGAGCGTGCTCATGCTGGCCGTGATGGCTATCCAGCAGGCTGTAATAGTTTGAAGGTTCCAGCACGGTAGGCACTGCTTCTGGCAGCATTTCCGGATAATCTTTGCTGTAATGCAGGCCGCGGCTTTCGTGGCGCTGCATCGCGCTCTCCACGATAAGCTCCGCCACCTGCAACAGGTTCCGTAGTTCAATCAGGTTATTGCTGATACGAAAGTTGCTGTAGAACTCATGTACTTCGTCGCGCAGCATATGAATACGATGCAGTGCGCGCATGAGGCGTTTGGTGGTACGCACTATGCCAACATAGTTCCACATGAAGCGCCTTAACTCGTTCCAGTTATGCGTGATGATGATTTCTTCATCAGCATCAGTCACACGGCTTTCATCCCAGTCCGGGAGTTTACGCTGCGATTTGGTTGGCAGTGCGAGGATATCCTTTGCTGCCGCTTGGCCAAATACCAGGCATTCCAGCAAGGAGTTGCTGGCTAGTCGATTTGCCCCATGCAGCCCCGTACAGGCGGTTTCACCTATGGCGTACAGCCCTGGTAAATCAGTACGTCCCATATGGTCAGTCATAATACCGCCACAGCTGTAGTGCGCTGCTGGCACTACAGGGATAGGCTGGCGCGTAATATCGATACCAAGCTCCATGCAACGCCTGTAGATAGTAGGGAAGTGCGACAGGATAAAGTCAGCGGGCTGATGCGAGATATCAAGGTAGACGCATTCTATCCCGCGTTTCTTCATTTCATAGTCAATGGCTCGCGCTACGATGTCGCGCGGTGCCAGCTCAGCGCGCTTATCGTGCTTGGGCATGAAGCGGGTACCATCCGGCAGCTTCAGTATGCCACCCTCACCACGTACCGCCTCGGTTATCAGGAACGACTTGGCTTGGGGATGGTACAAACAGGTAGGGTGGAACTGGATGAACTCCATATTCGCTACGCGGCAACCCGCCCGCCATGCCATGGCGACGCCATCGCCGGTGCTGACATCCGGGTTGGTGGTATACAGGTAGACTTTGCCGATACCTCCTGTCGCAAGGATAGTGTGCTGTGCGGCTATAGTGAGTACCTTGCCGGTCTTGTTGTCGAGGATATAGGCGCCCAGGCATTCACTACCTTCTATTTTGACTTTGCGTGCGGTAATTAAATCGACGGCAATATGATCTTCCAGCAATGTGATGTTGGCATGGCCACGCACTTTTTCTGCCAGCGTCATCTGTACTGCATGACCGGTGGCATCGGCGGCATGGATGATACGCCTGTGGCTATGGCCGCCTTCGCGCGTGAGGTGATAGCCGCTATCATCCTCCTCACGGGTGAAAGGCACGCCTTCTGCAATCAGCCATTCAACGGTTTCCCGGCCATGTTGTGCTACCAATCGTGTGACTTCGGCATCACACAGCCCGGCCCCGGCAATGAGGGTGTCCTGAATGTGCTCCTCGATTGAGTCGTTGTCGGTCAGTACGGCGGCAATTCCGCCTTGGGCCCAGTTGCTTGAGCTGTCGCTGAGACCACGTTTACTGACCAGGCAGACTTTTTTGCGCTCGGCAACTTTAAGTGCAAGAGTGAGACCGGCAAGACCACTGCCTATGATTAATACATCGTATTGCTGCATGACAACCCATTCTGGTGAACTTTAGCGAGTTTAGCGCTGTCTTGAGATGTAAGCTAGTTCATACAAGGCTGGGAGAGAGCGTAATGATTAATACCAAAAATTTCGGAGATTTTTCACGCTTGAGTTTCGTCGATACGACGATGCAAGGGTATACTCCGACAGTTAAAAAAACGCAGACAGGGAGCGTAGCCTCTATGGGTTTAAACCCAGCGGTCGGCAACCGCGAAATAGATCAGGAACTGGTCGAGCGCGCACAGCGCGGGGACAAGCAAGCCTTTGGTATGCTGGTAGAAAAATACCAGCGGAAATTGGGCCGCCTGTTATCGCGCCTGATTCGTGATCAGGCGGAAGTTGAGGATGTGGTGCAGGAGTCGTTTATCAAGGCTTACCGTGCTTTGCCTAACTTCCGTGGGGATAGTGCGTTTTACACATGGCTGTATCGGATTGGTATCAACACGGCGAAGAATTACCTGGTGGCCATGGGCCGCAGGCCGCAAGTCAGTAACGATATCGAAATTGAAGATGCAGAGAATTTTGAAGACGCGAATGAGTTGCGCACCATGGAGACGCCGGAAACGGAGCTCATGACCAAAGAGATTGCGCAGACAGTAAATGACACAGTGGCTTCTCTGCCAGAGGAACTACGGACGGCTATTACGCTGCGTGAGATCGAAGGCTTGAGTTATGAAGAGATTGCAATACTGATGAATTGCCCTATTGGTACAGTGCGCTCGAGGATTTTCAGAGCGCGTGAAACTATCGCACAAAAACTGCGCCCCTTGCTGGATACGCCAGATGACAAACGCTGGTAGCTGATTGTCATTGCCAGTTAAGTACGCAAAATTAAGTAACGTCGGCTAGAATGCCGACAAGTTCAGGAGACACAAATGAAAGATCAAATTTCTGCGCTAATGGATGACGAGCTGGCGCTGGAAAGCTCGGAGCATTTGTTAACCGCGGTGAAAACTGGCGGCGAAGCAAGTGAATGTTGGGCTACCTATCATCTTATAGGTGACGTGATGCGAGGCCATCCCAGCTTTAAGCCCGGATTTAAGCATCAGTTGATGCAAAAGCTAGAGTCTGAGCCTACTATGCTGGCTCCGCGTTCCAAGAAAGCTTTGTTAAAGAGTTCTGCCATGTGGTCAGTAGCCGCCTCGGTGGCTGCAGTGATGTTCGTAGGCTGGGTCGTACTGCAACAGCAGGTACAAAGTTCACATGATTCCACCCCAGTAGAAGTCGCACAAAATGTCCCCTCAGAGTATCTTTTGGCCCATCAGGCACTAGCCCCTAATAGCACCGCTTACTACATACAGCCAGCGGCCTATTCGGAGAGTGCCAAGTAATGAAGCGTTTACTGCTGGCATGCTTGCTGGCAACCTTTTGTTCATTTGCCTTTGCCGGACAGGATGCGACGGATGATCCATGGCTATTACTGCAAAAAGCCGCACATGCTGCCCATGAGTTGAGCTACAAGGGCCTGTTCGTCTACCAGTCTGGTGCTAGTGCAAGGTCCGTGGAAATCACCCACATGAACTATGGACAGGGTGAATATGCCCGCATCGTAGTGCTTGATGGTTCGCCAAGAGAAGTGTTGAGCCAGGGCAGCGATGTCGTGATTTTTAATCAGAAAAACGAAAAAGTAATTATTGAAAAAAAACGTGGGCAGAATCTATTTCCTGCTTTGTTGCCAGCGAATATGGACCCCATCAAGGCTAGTTATCAGGTGCGGGTCGGCGGCCAGGAACGCATTGGTGGGCGCGATGGGCAAATCATATTTCTCGACCCGCGTGACCGCTACCGCTATGGCTACAAATTCTGGGCAGACCGTGAATATGGGCTGTTGTTGAAATCCATGACGACCAATGAGCGTAACGAGCCGATGGAGCAAATCACGTTCAACCAGCTTGCCTTGTTGAGTACGCAGAATATGGACTGGTTCCAGCCCAAGGTGGATCACGGTAAAAACTATGTAATGGAAGATGCCGCACCAGCACCAAGTGCAGCAGAGGCTGATAACTGGACAGTGAGTGCATTGCCTCCGGGTTATCGCAAGATAGATCAGGTGAAATATATGCTTCCTGGCAAGCCGGCGCCTGTGACCCATGTCATCTATTCGGATGGGCTGGCCTCGGTTTCACTCTTTATTGAGCCCCTGGCCCAGGGAGCAAAATCTAAGATTGGCCATTCTGTGTTGGGCGCTACCAGTTTTTATGCCAACGTAGTTGATGGCTATCAGATCGCCGTAGTAGGCGAGGTGCCAGAAGCTACTGTCACGCAAATCGCCAACGCCGTCAGTTTCAAAAAATAAGCAGGACTATCATGATAGAAGAAAATGCCATCGTGGTCGGTGTTGAGCCGGATGTGGCTATGTTAGAGGTAGTGCGCCGCACTCCTTGCGGACTTTGCGGGCAGACACGTGGTTGTGGCATGTCGCTATGGGGCAGGTTGCTCGGTCATCGCAATAACATTTTCAAAGCGGAAAATAAAATCGACGCCAAGGTCGGGGATATGGTTGTCGTCGGCATCGAAGAGCAGGCACTGTTGCTGAGCTCGCTAAGCGCTTATGGCGTGCCATTGCTGGCTATGTTTGTTGGGGCGTCGCTAGCGGCCACCCTCTCTACTAGCGAACTAGTCAGTAGTGTTGGCCAGGCTGACCGCAATGCCGTGATTGGTGCCGTCTTGGGACTGGTTGCGGGCTTGCTTTGGGTTAAGGGTCACAATGCCGGCCGCGGCCTGGGTAAAGGATATAGGCCAGTGATTTTACGTGCAGAAGATAAACGCACGATTCAATTGAAATGTGAACGGAGTGAATAAATGATCAGAAAGTTAATCGCTATTTCCGCAATATGGCTGTCTTTTGCCGGATCTGCGTTTGCGAAGGACTTGCCGGACTTTACTGAATTAGCCGAGAAACAAGGTTCGGCAGTGGTGAATATCAGTGTCACCCAAGTAGTACATGGTAACGCGCAGGGACTGCCCTTCCCGGGCATGCCGGATGATGGTGATCTGGGGGAGTTTTTACGTAGGTTCGGTATTCCTGGGATGCCGGGCGCGCCTGGGCAAGGCGCCCCTGATGGACAAGGCGCGCCGCAGCAAGAATTCAAGTCGCAGTCACTGGGCTCTGGGTTCATCATCAGCAGTGATGGCTATATTCTGACCAATGCCCATGTAGTCAATGAGGCAGATGAGGTTATCGTCAAACTGTTTGATAAACGTGAACTTAAGGCCAAGATTATTGGTGCTGATCGTCGTACTGATGTCGCATTGATTAAGATTGAAGCTAGCAATTTACCCAAGGTGACCATAGGCGACCCGAATCAACTAAAAGTTGGTGAATGGGTGGCGGCGATTGGCTCGCCATTTGGACTTGAAAACACTATGACTGCAGGCATCGTCAGTGCCAAAGGTCGTGCCTTGCCACAAGAGAATTTCGTTCCATTCATCCAGACCGACGCAGCAATTAACCCAGGTAATTCTGGCGGCCCGCTATTCAATTTGAAGGGCGAGGTGGTGGGCATCAATTCACAAATATATAGCCGCAGTGGCGGCTCTGTCGGCCTGTCATTTGCTATTCCGATTGATGTAGCGATCGATGTCTCCAATCAGATCAAGGCTAACGGCAAGGTTACACGCGGCTGGCTGGGTATCTCCATACAGGAAATTACCAAGGACTTAGCTGAATCATTCGGCATGAAGAACACTAACGGTGCCTTGGTTGCAGGTGTTGAAAAGGGTGGCCCGGCTGAAAAGGGTGGTCTGGAAGCAGGCGACGTAATTACCAAATTTGATGGCAAACCTATTGTGGCAACTTCTGATCTGCCACGCGCGGTAGGTGCGACTAAGCCAGGCAAGGATGTGCCGGTAGAGGTTATCCGCAAGGGTTCCAGCCGGACACTCACGATGTCAGTAGGCGAGATGCCGGCAGAAAAAGACGAAGCGGCAGCAAATGGCAAACCGCCTGCGAAGTCGGAGGTTAATCGTATTGGTTTGGTGTTGCGCGATCTTACGCCACAGCAAAAGAAGAAGTTGAATGGCAAGAATGGTTTGCTGGTAGTTGAGGCACAGGGGCCTGCGGCCCAGGCTGGGATTCGTCGTGGTGACGTAATTCTGGGCGTTAATAATAGCGATATCCAAAGCTTAGACCAATTCAACAAGCTGATTGCCGGTATGGCAAGTGGTAAAACTGTCGCCCTGCTGGTGCAGCGTGGTGACAACACACTGTATGTGCCGGTTAAGGTTGGTGGCGGCAAATAGCTGAATACCGCATGCTAAAGCAACGTAATTGCTGTAAAATCCAGCATTATTAGTAAGTTGCCTAAGGGCGCCCTTGCGATTGTCAGGGCGCCTTTATTATTGCCAGACCACAGACCTTAACCATGAAAAACATTCGCAACTTTTCCATTATTGCCCATATCGACCACGGTAAATCTACCCTGGCTGACCGTATCATCCAGCTTTGCGGTGGATTGACTGATCGCGAGATGGAGTCGCAGGTGCTTGATTCCATGGATCTGGAACGTGAACGTGGTATCACTATCAAGGCGCAAACTGCAGCGCTCAACTACAAGGCGCTGGATGGCCAACTTTATCAGTTAAACCTGATCGACACCCCCGGACATGTGGATTTCTCTTACGAGGTGAGCCGCTCACTATCTGCATGTGAGGGAGCGTTATTGGTGGTTGATGCTTCACAGGGCGTGGAAGCACAGAGTGTAGCTAACTGTTATACCGCTATTGATCTGGGCGTAGAGGTAACGGCTGTACTGAATAAGATTGACCTGCCTTCCGCTGATCCTGAACGAGTAATTCAGGAAATCGAAGACGTCATTGGCATCGAAGCCACAGATGCAGTGCGTTGTTCCGCCAAAACCGGCGAGGGTGTGCGAGATGTGCTGGAGGCGGTGGTGGCACGTGTTCCCGCACCAAGAGGGGATGTCAATAAACCGCTCAAGGCGCTAATCATAGATTCCTGGTTCGATAACTATGTCGGCGTGGTCATGCTGGTGCGAGTGGTGGATGGCGTGCTCAGACCTAAAGACAAGATCAAGATGATGGCCACCAAGGCCGTGCACCTGTGTGAACAGGTTGGCGTATTTACACCGAAATCGTTGCAGAAGGAATCGCTTTCGGCCGGTGAAGTAGGATTCATCATTGCCGGTATTAAGGAGCTGACTGCGGCCAAGGTTGGCGATACCGTAACGCTGGATACCAAGCCTGCTGAAGAGGCATTGCCTGGCTTTAAGGAAGTTCAGCCGCAGGTATTTGCCGGGTTGTACCCGGTGGAATCCAACCAGTTTGAGGCTTTGCGCACTGCGCTGGAGAAACTCCAGCTTAATGATGCCTCATTGCAATATGAGCCAGAAAACTCAACAGCGCTCGGTTTCGGCTTCCGTTGTGGCTTCCTTGGCTTGCTGCACATGGAGATCGTGCAGGAACGGCTGGAGCGTGAATATGATATGGATCTCATTACGACTGCGCCGACCGTGGTCTATGAGTTGCTGCTCAAGAATGGTGAAGTTCAGCAGATCGAAAATCCTTCTCGCTTGCCGGAGCCATCACGTATCGATGAGATTCGTGAGCCCATCATCACCGTCAACCTGTTGATGCCGCAGGATTATGTTGGCCCAGTCATGACACTTTGTAATGGTAAGCGTGGTGTACAGCGTAATATGCAGTATATGGGCCGCCAGGTGATGCTGACCTATGAAATGCCTCTGAATGAAGTCGTGCTGGATTTCTTTGATAAGTTGAAATCGGTCTCGCGTGGTTACGCTTCCATGGATTATGAATTCCTGGAATTTCGTGCCGCTGACCTAGTCAAGCTGGATATCATGGTCAACGGTGAGCGGGTAGATGCGTTGTCGTTAATCGTGCACCGCGCCAATAGCTTGTACCGTGGGCGCCAGCTTTGCTCCAAGATGCGTGAGTTGATTCCTCGGCAGATGTTTGATGTGGCGGTGCAGGCCTCCATTGGTGCCAATATCATTTCGCGTGAGACGGTGAAAGCTATGCGTAAGAATGTATTGGCAAAATGTTATGGTGGAGACATTACGCGTAAGAAGAAATTGCTGGAAAAGCAAAAAGAAGGCAAAAAACGTATGAAGCAAGTGGGTAATGTGGAAATCCCTCAGGAAGCATTCCTGGCGATTTTAAGAGTCGAAGATAAATAAGTATATGAAGGATATAGCCAAATGATGTTTGCGCTTTTTATGTTGGTGGTATTGCTAATCACGGGCGCAATATGGCTGCTGGATAGCCTGTTCTGGCGCAAGAAGCGCGCGGAGGGCAGTGCTGATCCGGTGCTGGTGGAATATTCGAAGAGCTTCTTTCCAGTGATTCTGGTGGTGTTTCTGATACGTTCTTTTGTCGTCGAGCCATTCAAGATTCCATCAGGCTCGATGATGCCTACATTGCTGGCGGGCGATTTTATCCTGGTAAATAAGTTCACCTATGGCTTGCGCGTACCCATTCTCAATAATACTTTTATTGAAACCAGCCATCCGAAACGTGGTGATGTTTTTGTTTTTCACTATCCGCCTGATCCATCCATAGATTACATCAAGCGCGTAGTTGGCCTGCCTGGCGACAAGATCGCCTATCGGGACAAGCAGCTTTACATCAATGGCCAGAAGCTGGATGTAAAGTTTGCCGATGATTATCAGTATGTGACATCAGGTCTCAACATGGTCAACGCCAAACGTTATAAGGAACAGCTGGGCGATAAAAACCATGATATCTTGATTGAAGACAATAGCATCACGATCGATGGCGAGGTGGAAGTGCCACCCGGCCACTACTTCGCCATGGGTGATAATCGTGATAACAGCAAGGATAGCCGTGTCTGGGGATTTGTCCCTGAACGTAATCTCGTCGGTAGGGCATTTTTTATCTGGTGGAATTTTGATAATTTCGGCAGAATTGGCAGCACAATTAATTAGGAGTAAATCATGCGTAAACAGCAGGGTATGACTTTTATAGGTTTAGTGCTTATTGTTGCCGGTATTGTTTTTGTGGCGGTGATAGGGATTAAACTTACACCTTCTTATCTCGAATACCTGACGATTAAGAAAGCTATTGCAAAGATTGCACATGAGCCTTCATTTGCTGAAATGAGTGCAAAAGATATTAAAGATGAGTTCAATAAAAGCGCAACAATCGATAATATTAAAGTGATTGATTATGATGATCTAGTAATTGCCAAAGATGAATCTGGCAAAAACACAGTTTCCGTTGAGTACCAAGCAGTGGTGCCACTAGTGGCTAATATCAGCGCATTGATGGATTTCAAGGCATCCACAGATGATACGGATGCGCAGTAACTGAATGTCAGCACTGGTGCGGCAGCTTGCCTATGAGTTTAAGAATGCATCATTGCTGACACAGGCGCTGACGCATCGCAGTTTCAGCAGTACTAATAACGAACGCTTGGAGTTTCTCGGCGATAGCGTACTTAACTTCGTTATCGCTCATCAGCTTTACCAACGTTATCCTAAGTTACTTGAAGGTGACCTTAGTCGGCTACGGGCACATCTGGTTAAAGAGCCGACCCTATGCGAAATTGCCCGTGGCTTGAACTTGGGCGAGTCGCTAAAAATGGGTGAGGGCGAGTTAAAAAGCGCAGGCTGGCGCAGGCCTTCATTACTGGCTGATGCTATGGAAGCTATCATTGGTGCAGTATTTATTGATGGTGGGTTTGCCGCAGCTGAGGCTCTAGTTGTCAGGCTTTATGCCCCATTGCTTGATTCGCTCGATCCCAAGTCCATTGCTAAAGATCCAAAATCACTTCTGCAGGAATATCTTCAAGGGCATAAGATTGACGTGCCGGAATATGTCGTTGTCGCAACTGAGGGCGAGGCGCATTGCCAGGTTTTCCGTGTCGAATGTAGTATCCCGAAATTAAACATACGTACACAAGGCGAAGGATCAAGCCGCCGTGTGGCCGAGCAGCAGGCAGCAGAGCTTGCATATCAGAAAGTAACTCAGTGAATCAGGATTTCCATTGCGGTACCGTCGCCATTGTTGGCCGTCCGAATGTGGGCAAATCCACGTTGCTTAATCATATACTCGGCCTCAAGCTCAGTATTACTTCACGCAAGGCGCAGACCACGCGTCATCGATTGCTCGGCATACACACTACCGAAGATACGCAGTATCTATTCGTTGATACGCCGGGCTTCCAGCAAAAGCATATCAATGCGTTGAACCGCAGCCTGAATAAAACCGTGACGCAGGTATTGACCGAGGTCGATGTCGTACTGTTTGTGATCGAGCCCATGCACCTGGGCGAGGCTGATCGCCTGGTGCTTAAAATGTTACCTAAAGATAAGCCGGTGCTGCTGGTAGTGAATAAGGCCGATCTCATGGGTGATAAGGGCAATCTGCTACCCCTGATCCAGGATTTTGATACCGAGTTTCCATTTACTGCCATCGTGCCGGTGAGTGCTAAAAAGAACCTCTACCTGGACGAGTTGCTGTCTGCAATTCGCCAGCATTTGCCAGTGCAGCCAGCGATCTATGGCGAAGATGAAATGACCGACAAGAACGAGCGTTTCCTGGCTGCCGAGCTGCTGCGCGAAAAAGTATTTCGTTTCCTTGGTGATGAAATCCCTTATTCAGTAGCCGTTGAGATCGAGAAGTTCGAGCAGGAAGGCAAGCTGCGCCGTATCCATGCCGCCATTATTGTCGATAAGGAAAGCCAGAAACCCATGCTCATAGGCAAGGGTGGTGAGAAGCTCAAGCAGATTTCCACTGAGGCGCGGCAAGATATGGAAAAACTGTTTGGAGGCAAGGTCTGGCTGGAAGTCTGGGTTAAGGTCAAGGGTGGTTGGGCCGATGATGAACGCGCCCTCAAAAGCTTGGGTTACTAAGGTTCCGTTATGGATTTACTCGAATACTGTGTTGTCGAGTCTTGCCATACTGCTTGTACTGTCTTTGTCCCTCCGCCTTGTCTTCGAGTAAATCCATAACGGAAATTATCGCGGATGGCGCTAGCTAATCAGGCCAACATAAGTCGTCAGGACGGCCAGCCGGTATATGTGTTGCACACCTATCCATTCAAGGAAACCAGCCTGGTCGTTGAACTACTGACGCGTGACTTTGGCCGTGTAGCAGCGGTTGCCAAAGGTGCGCGTCGCCCGCGTTCCGCCATGCGTGGCATGCTGCAATCCTTCCAGCCATTACTGGCGGCTTGGTCAGGCAAATCCGAATTGCGTAACCTGCATAGCTTGGAGTGGGGCGAGGGTTTGCTCTTACTGCAAGGCGAGGCGCTAATCTGCGGCTTTTACCTGAATGAGCTGCTGTTGCGCCTACTGCCGCGTGAAGATGAACATAGCGCGTTATTCGATTACTACGGACAAGCCCTGCGAATCCTGTCCAAGAGCAGTCACCTGCCAACCACCTTACGTCGTTTTGAACTCAAGATGCTGCAGGAGATGGGCTATGCTGTGCCGCTAGAGCATGATGAACACGACCAGCCAGTGGATACCACCAGAAATTATTATTACCTGCCCGAGCGCGGTGCCTGTAGCTTCCAGGCGCAGGCGATGCAGCAAAACGCGGTACAATTATCCGGCAAGACCTTGCTTGATATGGGGCAGGATGACTATTCTGATCCGCAGACACAGCAGCAAAGCAAGCTCTTGATGCGTTCGCTGATCGCGCATTATCTGGGTGATAAGCCCTTACATACGAGACAATTACTAATAGATTTACAGGGACTTTGAGCATAGCCATATGATTAAACTTGGTGTCAATATTGACCATGTTGCTACCCTGCGCAATGCGCGAGGCACACAATACCCTAGCTTGGTTCAGGCCGCCCTGCGCGCGGAAGAAGCTGGCGCCGACAGTATTACTATCCACTTGCGTGAAGACCGCCGCCATATTCGGGATGAAGATGTTTTCGCATTGCGCCCACTGCTACAGACCAAGATGAATCTGGAGATGGCTGTCACTGACGAGATGATTGCCATCGCGCTCAAGGTCAAGCCACAGGATATCTGTCTGGTGCCAGAACGGCGCGAGGAGCGCACGACCGAAGGTGGGCTGGATGTGATCGCTAACCTGGGAAAAATCACCGACGCTTGCGACCAGTTGGCAGATGCAGGCATTCGTGTTTCGCTCTTCATCGCGCCAGATATTGCCCAGATAGATGCCGCAAAGCAGGCCGGCGCACCAGTGATTGAACTGCATACCGGCAAGTTTGCTGATACCACTGGTAGCGTACAGCGCCATGAGCTGGAACGAATTCAGCAAGCGGCAGCACATGCTCTGCAACTGGGCCTGGTGGTCAATGCCGGTCACGGGCTTAATATTCATAACGTACATGCAATCGCAGCTATTTCTGGTATCGAAGAACTCAATATTGGTCATGCTATTGTTGCGCATGCATTATTCGTCGGCTGGGAATATTCGGTACGCGAAATGAAGGCGCTGATGGTTGCAGCCGCAAGCGGCAAGCCATTGTGATTTACGGCATTGGTACCGACATTGTTGAAGTCTCGCGTATAGAAGAGTCCCTGGCTCGCTTCGGTAATGCTTTTGCAGAACGCATTCTTACCGAGCAGGAATGGCTGTCGTTTTCGCAGTCGCATACCAAGGCACGTTTCCTTGCCAAGCGCTTTGCCGCCAAGGAGGCCTTTGCTAAGGCTCTGGGTACCGGCTTGCGCACACCTGCTACTTTCCAGAATATTGGCGTTAGCCATGATAGCCTGGGCAAGCCGATACTTATCATGGCACCAGAGTTACAACAGCTTCTGGACCAAAAAAACATCTCCCAGCAGCATCTTTCTATCAGTGATGAGAAGGCATTGGCCGTGGCTTTTGTTGTACTGGAAAAAGGTGTGCAGGAATAAACACATGAAAGTACTGCTGTTGCTGGCCCTACTGCTTGGTATAAGCAGCGTGCAAGCTGAAGAATGGCAGTTGTTAGGTCCGAGTGAGGCGGGCGATCATTATGTAGATCGCGATAGCCTGCGCTGGGACCCCACGCAGACCATTTTCAGGATAGTGACCAATGTGCAACTATATGACGATACAGTATGGCTCACCGAGTTGGAGGTCGATTGCCAGCAATCTAGCTATGCCTATATCAGTGGTGTAAAAATGCTGGGCAACCAGGTGCTTTCGCGTTTTGATAAGCCCAAAGCCCCCGAGCCTATCAGCCAGGAGTCCATGCCTGATCAGTTGCGTAACCAGTACTGCTATTCGGATATTGACCTGAATGTCGCACAGTGGGAATCAGTGGGCAAGAGCAGTATCGCAGAGGTCTTTTTCGACCGTACTTCTATCAAGCAAAGTAAAGACAAGGCGCGCTTTGTCGCCGAAACTAGAGTGGTGCCATTTAACGGTGATGAGGAGACATTGAGTACGCTTGTATTCAGTTGCAGCGATCACACATTTACCTTGCTCAAGGCCAATAGGGTAAAAGATGGCAAGCTACAACCCATATTCGATAAGCCGCAACGCGCAACGCCTACCAGTAAAACTGCAACGCTGGATAAACTGTCCAGCAAATTCTGTGGTTCCGCTAAATAGGGTTCTCGTCTAATGACTAACTTGCCTGAAATTGAAGAAGTCGATTTAGAGCGCCGTTTTGGCGGTGTGCGCCGTCTTTATGGTGAAGAGGGTTTGGCTAGATTCCAGGCTGCGCATGTTTGCGTCATCGGTATCGGCGGTGTTGGTTCGTGGGCTGCCGAGGCACTGGCACGCAATGCCATTGCCCAGATCACATTGATTGATCTCGACAACATCGCGGAGTCCAACGTTAATCGCCAGTTGCATGCGGTAGAAGGGGAATTTGGTAAAGCCAAGGTTACCGCCATGGCGCAGCGCATACGTGCCATTAACCCTTTGTGTGTGGTACATGAGATCGAGGATTTCATTACAGTTGAGAATGTAGCCATGATGTTGGATCGAGGGTTTGATGCCGTACTGGATGCAATCGATGATGCCAAGGCCAAAGTAGCTCTGGCGGCATATTGCCGACAACATAATCTACCTTTGATCATGACTGGTGGTGCTGGTGGCCGGTTGGATCCTACACGAATCAAGGCAGACGATCTGGCCAAAGTGTCTGGGGATCGCTTGCTGGCGAAAGTGCGCAATACCCTGCGCCGCGAATATGGTTTCCCCAAGGCCCCTGTCAATAGCAAAAAAATCCCGCCAAGGTTTGGTATTCCTTGTGTGTACTCTGATGAATCTAGCCAAAAACCAAACGAAAGCTGTGAAGTCGATACGGCCATTACAGGGCTTAACTGTGCGGGTTACGGCTCTACAGTTTGTGTGACGGCGCCATTTGGAATGGCAGCAGCAGCACTGGTATTGAATCTCCTGAGAAATCTCTAGTCATCATCCTGGATGACTAAATCAATTTAAAAGGCAATAGTTCTATTTGCCAGGAAAATCTGCCGTTCATTCTAGGGTCTCTTGAAATCACTTTGAGTTGCCCCCAAATTCCTAACATTCAAAAAAGTACAACGGGAGCCTATTGATGACCACAGAAACCATTCAGAAAGAAACGCTTGGATTCCAAGCCGAGGTGAAACAACTGCTGCACCTCATGATTCATTCGCTCTACAGCAACAAGGAGATCGTGCTGCGAGAGCTGATTTCTAATGCCAGTGATGCTGCAGACAAACTGCGCTTTGAAGCGCTTGCTAATAACGGGTTATATGAGAACGACAATGAACTGAAAATACGTATTTCGTTCGATAAAACTAGCCGCACCGTAACTATCTCCGACAACGGTATTGGTATGAGCCGTGAAGAAGTCATCAACAATATTGGTACGATTGCTAAATCTGGTACGCGTGAGTTTTTCAACGCGCTGACTGGTGACCAGGCCAAGGATGCCAACCTGATTGGCCAGTTTGGTGTCGGTTTCTATTCTTCATTTATTGTTGCCGACAAGGTCACGTTGCTTACTCGTCGCGCGGGTGACAGCGAGGCGGTGAAGTGGGAGTCCTCTGGTGAGGGCGACTATACGTTGGAGCCTGCCGGCAAGGCTGGTCGCGGCACTGACATTATTCTGCACTTACGCGAAGGCGAAGATGAGTTCCTCAACGACTGGAAACTGAAGTCCATCATCCGCAAGTATTCCGACCATATCACCCTGCCTATCGTCATGAAGAAGTCCGAGTGGAAAGACGGCGAGCAAGTGCCGACTGATGAGGATGAAACCGTTAATAAGGCGTCCGCATTGTGGGCGCGTGGCAAGAGCGATATCAGTGAAGAGGAATACAAAGAATTCTATAAGCATGTCTCCCACGATTTTGAAGACCCTTTGGCCTGGAGCCATAACCGCGTAGAAGGCAAGCAGGAATATATATCGCTGCTTTATTTACCTGGTCGTGCACCGTTTGACCTGTATGACCGTGATCATCGCCATGGCATTAAGCTCTACGTGAAGCGTGTTTTCATTATGGACGATGCCGAGAAACTGATGCCGCAATACCTGCGCTTTGTGCGCGGAGTGATCGACAGCGCTGATTTACCACTAAATGTTTCCCGTGAAATACTGCAACACAGCAAGGATATTGATGCCATCAAGGCCGGCTCAGTGAAGAAAGTGCTGGGTCTGCTGGAGGATATGGCTGAGAACGAGCCGGAAAAATATGCCTCCTTCTGGAAGGAATTCGGTCGTGTATTGAAGGAAGGCCCAGGTGAAGATTTTGCCAATAAGGACAAGATTGCCGGTTTGTTGCGATTTGCCTCAACCAATCTGGATACCGAAGAGCAGGTTGTGTCGCTCAAGCAGTATATCGAGCGCATGAAGGATGGCCAGGAAGCCATCTATTACATTACTGCCGATAGCTTTGCGGCCTCACAACATAGCCCGCATCTGGAAATCTTCCGCAAGAAAGACATCGAGGTACTGCTGCTGTCTGACCGTGTCGACGAATGGCTACTTGGTAGCTTGACCGAGTTTGATGGCAAGAAGCTGCAATCGGTGGCCAAGGGCGATCTTGATCTTGGCAAGCTGGAAGATGAGGCTGAGAAAGAGCAGCAAAAGAAGGTTGAAGACGAGTTCAAGTCGCTGGTTGAGCGAATTCAATCAACCTTGGCAGAAGCAGTAAAAGAAGTGCGGGTTACCCATCGCCTTACCGATTCGCCAGCATGCCTGGTGAGTGGTGAACATGATATGTCTGGTAATCTTGAGCGTCTGCTCAAGGCCGCCGGCCAAAAGACGCCTGCTACCAAACCAGTGCTGGAGATCAATCCACAACATGCTATCGTGAAGCGTTTGAACGGTGAGGGTGACGAAAGTCGGTTCGCTGATTGGGCACATCTGTTGTTCGATCAGGCCTTGCTGGCTGAAGGCGGACAGTTGGAAGACCCAGCTAGTTTTGTCCGGCGTATGAACAGCTTGCTTGCATAACAGAAGCGGGCAGAAACCGGTCACAAAAAAACCCGCCTTGGAAACAAGGCGGGTTTTTTATTTCCCCTGATTTTGTTTATTCTATTCAGTTGTGCATTTGTTTTAACGACGCAGTTTTTTCATGTTGTCGCGCTTGACCTGAATCTCGGCCTCCTTGTCCTGGGTCATTTCCTTGAACAACAAGAACAAGCTAATAACGCCAGCCGCAACGGCAATCATTACCGCAGTATGCGAATCACCGGTAATGAATTGACTAAGGCCGCCTGCAGCCGCACTGGATGCGGGAATAAAGAAGACAATATTGTTAAGGATTGCGGTTTCGATCAAGGCGCAGCTGATCGCAGCCGTAATCCAGAATGCGGTGCCGTGCTCGTGACCGAACGCGATGACACCTGCGGAAAAAATTAGGGCAATGGCGATTTTCATCATTTTATAAGTCCTTTCTGTATCAAGAGCTGGAATACGTTTGAGATGATTTATCTTGTGCAAAAAGTATTCCCCATCCATGCCAAATATCTAACCTATTGATTATTATTTAATAGTTAATTTTTTTACTTTTGTTTAGTGTTAATAAGTGACAGAAAATCGTTGATAAGTCGTTAGTCATGTCGATTTATCGTCAAAAACATATTTACCTTTCAATACTTGGCTTGGCACAAAAACATTTGACTATTTAAATGAGAATCATTATCATTTAAGACAATGAGTAAATTAACAGCAAAATCATCGTTAGATCTGACAACTTCAAATAGCAAGCCTGTGCAGCCTGATAGCTTGATAGGTGGGGGTCAGCGAGTACGTAGCGAAGACTTGTTCGCCGGTGGTAAGGAAGTGGTGATAGAGCATCGTGACGAGACTTACCGGTTACGCCTGACAGCGCAGGGCAAGCTGATATTGACCAAATAGCATTGCATGAAACTCAAGGAGACCGATGTGAAACCTTCTAATAATTGTAAGCGCGTGATCCTGGCCGGTAAGGATGGCTGCAGAGTGATGTTCTGTGAGGATTGCAACGTGGCTGAGGTAGAAGTGGGGGCGCTAAGTTTGCGGCTGGAAGTACAAGCTTTCACTACCCTGAGTGAAATGTTACAGGAAGCAGCGGCTACGGCCAGCTTTACTGCGCTGAAGCGGCAGCAGAACCTACGGGGAATGCTGGGTAATGTCCATTAGTGCAGGAGTTACCGCAATGCATAGTGTTGCTATGCCTCGCAAACTCAAGCACCTAAGCTTAGGGAGCGGGCGGCAGGCGCTGCCGTTACAGGAGGAACGCCGGTTCTCCCTCTGGTCATTGGTACTAGCTGCTGTCGTTCACCTGCTGCTGTTTTACTGCCTGTTACCCAGATCTACTGAAGTTCTGGCCAGCCATATTACACAGGCGCCAATGATGGTGAGCTTGTTGCCAAGTTCGCAACCGGATGTGGTGCAGGAATTGCCACTAGCGCCCAAGCCTGTGCTGCCCATACGGAAGCCGCAACCTGAGGTTGCGAAGCAAGTGTCGCAACCAGTGTCAGCGCCTGTAGCTATCACTGAGCCTGTTGTCCAGGAACAACCACCGGTCAAGGAAACAGGACGTAATAGCAACGAAGTGGTAAAGCAAACCTTGCCAGTACATGAGCCGATGCCGGAGCCCAAGATTGAGCCGCCGCGTTTTGGTGTCGCCTACCTGAACAACCCGGAACCTGTGTATCCGCCCATATC
The DNA here is from genome assembly GCA_036560445.1 of Methylophilaceae bacterium. GTDB lineage: Bacteria > Pseudomonadota > Gammaproteobacteria > Burkholderiales > Methylophilaceae > DATBRG01. The sequence continues at coordinate 58,836 of DATBRG010000033.1, read as the reverse complement.
AAGGCGCCTGGGCGAGCAGGGCCGTGTGATGCTGAAAGTGCTGGTCAATAGCAAAGGACAGGCCGAGAGCGTAGAACTGGAAGACAGCAGTGGGTCAGACCGGCTGGATCGGGCAGCTCTCGAAGCAGTCAGGAACTGGAGCTTCGTTCCCGCCAAGCGCGATGATCAGCCTATGAGCGCATATGTGCTAGTGCCACTGAATTTTTCGCTGAAACACTCATTGAACTGATAGAGGTAAGGTATGCAAAACCAATTTGATTTTCTTAATTTCATTAGCCAAGGTGACCTAGTCACAATGGCAGTCGCTATCAGCTTATTGGCGATGTCTCTAGCCAGCTGGTACTTGATTCTAGTCAAGGGCTACCAGGCAGTTCAACTGCGCAGCCGCAACGCCAGCGATAGCCATATGTTCTGGAGTGCACTGTCGATAGATGCGGCTATTCGCCATGGTGCCCAGAGTTCGCCAGCCAACAATCTGGCACGACATGCGGTGGCAGCTGCCGAACACCATGAGCAACATGTCGGCAACAAACTTGGTGGTTGTGGCCAGGATGAATTTATCGCGCGTGCCATGCGCCGTACACTTGGCGAACATGGAACACGCCTGGAGAGTGGGCTGACTGTCCTTGCCTCGGTGGGCAGTGTTGCCCCTTTTGTTGGTTTGTTCGGAACGGTATGGGGTATCTATCACGCACTAGTTAGCATCAGCCTTAGCGGTCAGGCGACGCTGGATAAAGTAGCGGGCCCGGTGGGCGAGGCGCTGATTATGACGGCACTTGGTCTGGCGGTAGCTATCCCCGCGGTGCTGGCCTACAACACACTGGTACGTAGTAATCGTATCCTGCTTGCCGAACTCGAATCATTTGCCCAAGACCTGCACATATTACTGACAACAGGCGCGCCACTGGCCGCTACAGACAAGCCGCGCCAGCCAGCTGCTGTAAAAGGGTATGGTCGCTTGCAAGGGGTGATTGCATGATAGGCTCCAGTAACGGCTTGGGTCTGGGTAACCATGTCGGCGGCAATACAACACCGATGGCCGAGATTAATACCACGCCTCTGGTCGACGTGATGCTGGTATTACTGGTGATTTTCATCATCACAGCGCCCCTGCTGACTCATGCAGTAAAGATTGACTTGCCGCAAGCCAGTAGCCAGCCGGTTGAGCAGAAGCCGGAAATCGTCAGCCTTTCGATTGACGGCCAAGGTCAACTGTACTGGAACGATACGTCGCTGGTACAGGCTGAACTCAAGTCACGACTACAGGCTGCGGCACATCAACAACCGCAACCAGAATTGCATCTGCGTGCGGACAAAGAGACCCGCTATCAGGTGCTGGCCGATGTCATGGCCCAAGCGCAGAGCGCAGGCATACAGCATATGGGGTTCATCAGTACGCCGATTAGCCAACATTAACTATTAAAGTTTTTTAATTCAGATCTAGCCAGCCAGTGGGTATTTGCTCAGGTAGCCAGCCGATGATCCTTCATCCTAGGGAGCAATACCATGAGTTTATTCAAAACCAGGCCAGTTCATCTGGCCGTGCTGGCCGCGTTAGTGGCACTGCCAGCTGCTGCAGAAACCAATCAGACCGCCCCAGAGAAAAGCGCTGAGGCTTTACCGGAAGTCAGCGTAAGTGCGACGCAAGCAGACGACAAGGGCGAATACCTCGCTCCAGTCTCCACTGTTGGCGGCAAGGTGCCGACGGCGGTACGTGACATTCCGCAGACTGTGACAGTGATCAATCGCGCTATCCTTGATGCACAAGGTTCGGCCACATTGGCGGACGCGTTGCGTAACGTTCCTGGCATCACCATTGGCGGTGCCGAAGGCGGCCAGATCGGCACCAACATCAACTTGCGCGGTTTTTCTGCCCGTACCGATATTTACCTGGATGGCATGCGTGACCGCGGCCAATACTATCGCGATACCTATTACCTGGACGCAGTAGAAGTACTGAAAGGGCCATCTTCCATGCTGTTCGGCCGCGGCTCGACCGGCGGTGTGGTGAATCAGGTACGCAAGCAGCCTATCCTCGGCGAGATCAAGGAAGCCACTGTGACCATGGGCACCGATGGCTACTACCGTACCACGGCTGACTACAACCACCAGATTTCAGATACTGCGGCTTTCCGCTTGAACCTGATGGCGCAAGATACCAGCACTACGCGCGATGTGATGGAGAACCAGGATTTCGGCATTGCCCCATCACTACGCTTTGGTATCGGTACGCCGACTGAGGTCAAGCTGTCTGCACTGTTGCAGCGCAACCATGACATGCCCGATTACGGTATCCCATCGGTCAACGGCAAGCCAGCCAATGTGTCGTACGACAATTACTACGGCTTGACCAACGACCGTACCAATCAAGATGCCTCAATCTTCAATGCGGCTATCAAGCACGCATTCAATGACAGCATCACGCTGCGCAACCAGACACAATATGGCCACTACATCACCGACGCACGCGAAACCTACACCGGACGTATCGGCACCCTCAACGCTGGTACTGGTGCGTTCACTAGCATCTCCAGTACGGCGATCACCAATGGCAACGTGACGACTACGCCGACCAGCGGCTTGTCAGTGCTTATGTTGTCGCATGACCGCAAGATCGACGATCGGTCGCTGAATAACCAGACAGACCTCGTCGCCAAGTTCGATACTGGCTTCATCAAGCACACCATGATTGTGGGAGCCGAAATCGGCCATGATGAATATACGAACCAGGCATACAACCGTAAGAATGCCGCGCTAACGGGTTCTGCCACGGCACTGGTCAACGCGGTGGCCGTAGTTTCACTGGAAGACCCGGATGCGTTTTCGACGCCGGTTGGCACCATACGTACCCAGGGCAATCGTGCCGAATCCAGTGCAAATACGCTGGCGGCATACTTCAACGATACGCTCGAGTTCAACAAGCAGTGGAAGGCGATTGTCGGCCTGCGTTGGGATCAGTTCAGGGCAGAGACTAGCAATAGCATCAATAAGACCAATACGGCAGGCAACACGGCACTGGCCGCGGCATCGCAGAACGTGGAATTCACCAGCGTGCGTAGTGGCCTGATCTACCAGCCCACCGATGCGCAGTCCTATTATATGTCGTATGGCACCTCGTTTAATCCGTCGCTGGAAGCGCTGACGCTGACCACCGGACAGCAGGACATCGCTCCGGAAAAGAGCCGTTCTTATGAGGTCGGCAGTAAGTGGGATTTGCTGGATGGTAGCCTGTCACTGACTTCGGCCATCTTCCGTATTGAGAAGACCAATGCCCGATCGCTGGTTTCAACTGGGGTATACCAGAATGATGGCAATGTGCGCGTTGATGGTTTCGAGGCTGGCCTGACTGGGCGCATCACTTCCAAGTGGCAAGTGATGGCAGGTTATACCTACCTCGATTCGGAGATACTCAAGGCTTCTGCGCTAGATAACACCGAAGGTAACAAACTGGCCAACACGCCGCGTAACACAGTGTTGTTGTGGACCACCTATAACCTGACGCCAGAGTGGGAGATCGGTGGTGGCGCCACGCATCTATCCAGTGTTTATGCCAGCAATACCAATGTGGTCGAGGCCAACGGCTATACGCGTTACGACGCCACAGCGGCTTATCACCAGCCCAAATACGATTTACGCCTGAATGTCTTGAACCTGACCGACAAGGACTATATCGCCAGCGTGATTCCATCCGACGGCGGGCGCTCAGTACCGGGCATAGGCCGTACCGCACTGGCGACTTTCACTTACCGATTCTAAATGGAGCTTAGATGCTGATCCAGATACCACAGGTACTTAATGCCGAACAATTGCGCCAAATCAGGAGCAAGCTTGATATGGCTGGCCCGGCATGGGTAGATGGGCGCGCCACGGCTGGCCACCAAGGCGCGCAGGTCAAGCGTAACCAGCAGATTGCCGAGGATAGTGCCATCGCACATGAACTTGGCGACCTCATCCTGCTTGCTCTGGAGCGCCACCCGCTGTTCATCAGTGCGGCATTGCCAAACCGCGTCTATCCGCCGATGTTCAACCGCTACGGTGAGAACATGCAGTTTGGTAGCCACATTGATGGCGCGGTTCGACTGATTCCAGGTACCGGCATTAAGTTTCGCACCGATATTTCGGCCACCTTGTTCCTGGCTGGGCCGGATGAGTATGACGGCGGTGAGCTGGTCGTTGAGGATACCTATGGCATGCATAGTGTAAAGCTCCAGGCAGGCGACATGATTTTGTATCCGGCAACCAGCCTGCACCAAGTTACACCGATCACACGTGGTGAGCGAGTTGCCAGCTTTTTCTGGGTACAGAGCCTGATTAGTGACGATGCCCAGCGAACCCTGCTGTTCGATATGGATCGCTCTATCCAGCACTTAGCTGCCACCGGTGCTGATGAAGCGGCACGCGTGCAGCTTATGGGCTGTTATCACAACCTGTTACGTATGTGGTCTGAAGTATGAATATAGAATCCGCTAAGACAATCCCTGTTACCCATCGTGGCCGTTTCCTGCGCTGGTTACGTCGCATCCACGGCTGGGTTGGCTTGTGGGGCGCAATACTTGGCCTGCTGTTTGGGTTTAGCGGGTTTTTCCTCAATCATCGTGCCGTGATGAAGATTCCCGCTGCAAAAATGGAACAATCGCAGGTGCAGCTCGCTTTGCCAGAACCTCATCCGGCTGATCTGCTAGCATTTACGAGTTGGGTGCAAGACGCGCTTGATCTACATCATGATCCGGTGAAACGTTCGCCGCGTGCCGAGAGCGAGAATAGTCGTACAGTCGCTTTCCAGGGTCGTGAACTGGCGCAGCCCGCAAAGTGGAAAGTCGAGTTCCAGACACCAAGCGCTGCTATCAATGTGGAATACGTACTGGGCAACAATTTTGTCACTGTTAGCCGACAAGATGCCAACCTGATTGCACTGCTGACACGCATGCATAAAGGCGTTGGCATGAATGCTGGCTGGGTATTGCTGGTGGATTCACTGGCTGGAGCAATGATGTTGTTGTCCATGACTGGTGTGTTGTTGTGGACTAAAATGCGCGGCTCGCGCCTGACCGCGGCCGGCCTGACTTTGGGGTCGCTAGGCCTCATCCTGCTATTTACACTGCAATCGCTATAACTGCATTTCTGGCTCGTTGCGACATTTCGTATTAGCATCCGGACATCACATCCGGATGTTTAATCATGTCAGAGCTTCCCAATTCATCGCCCAGATTGGCGTTTATCGGCCTTGGGGTCATGGGTTATCCCATGGCCGGGCACCTGGCTCAGGCTGGCTATACCCTCACGGTATATAACCGCACGGCCTTACGGGCTGAGCAATGGCACACGGAGTACGGAGGCAAATCTGCCGCTAGGCTTCCGCAGGTTGCAGCGGATGCTGATATCGTGATGTTGTGCGTGGGTCGCGACGAAGATGTACGTGCAGTCGTTGGTGAAATCGCCAGCAGTCTCAAGCCCGGAGCTATTGTTGTTGACCACAGCACCACTTCGGCCGTGCTTGCACGTGAAATGGAGATTCTCCTTAATGGCCAGCATAACCATTTTATCGATGCGCCGGTTTCAGGTGGGGAGCAAGGTGCTATCAACGGCCAGCTCACCATTCTCTGTGGCGGTGATGAAACGGCATTCTCCTGTATTGAACCGATACTCAAGGCCTATGCCCGTGCTGTCACCTATTTGGGTGAAAGTGGCAGTGGCCAACTAGCCAAGATGGTTAACCAAGTCTGCATCGCAGGCCTGCTCCAGGGCCTAGCTGAAGGTATCCATCTGGGTCAGCAGGCTGGCTTGGATATGGCCAAGGTACTGGCGGCAATCAGCCAGGGTGCGGCACAATCCTGGCAGATGCAGAATCGTGGCCCGACCATGTTGCAGGATAAATACGATTTTGGCTTCGCCGTGGATTGGATGCACAAAGACCTGAACTATTGTCTGGACGAGGCCAGCCGCCTGGGCACTGATTTGGCAGTTACGCGCCTTGTTAGTGCATATTATGCTGAGCTGCAAGATATGGGCGGTGGCCGTTGGGATACGTCCAGCCTGCTCAGGCGCTTGCAGGCTGGAATTAGCAAAATTAGCCGCTAAAGCAGGCTTGTTTCTTGCTAAAATCAATAATACAAATCACCAAACTATCCTGAGTATCGTTAACTTTGTCACACATCAAGCCTAAATTAACTCCTTCGATACTTAAATATAAATCCGAGAGAAACATGTTATGAGCAGCTCTACCACTAAAGCCAAGAAGCCTGTCCACGCTACTCCGAAAATTACAACTGCAAAGACCCCTATTGCACAAGCGTTGCAGAATCACCTTACGTTTTCTGCATTCAAGACCAGCGCCACTGCTACGCCGCGCGACTGGTATGCCACGGCTGCTTATACAATACGCGACCATGTTGTGGATCGCTGGGTAAAAACTTCCGAAGCCTACTATGACCAAGACCCTAAACGCGTCTACTACCTCTCGCTGGAATTTTTGATCGGTCGCATGCTGAGTAATGCCGCGCTTAATCTCGGTATAGAGAAGGAGCTGGAAGACGGTATGCATGCGCTGGGCCGCGAGATGGAAAACGTAGTGGAGATGGAAAACGACGCAGCCTTGGGTAATGGCGGTTTAGGGCGTTTGGCCGCATGCTTCCTCGATTCTATGGCCAGCATGGATATCCCTGGTACCGGTTACGGTATCCGCTATGAGTACGGCATGTTCCGCCAGGCTATCGTCCATGGACAGCAGGTAGAAAACCCCGATAACTGGCTACGCTACGGCAATATCTGGGAGTTCCAGCGCCCCGAGAGTACCTATATTGTCAAATTCTTTGGTGAGGTTGTCGAATTCCCAACTGAGCAAGGCGTGGAGCATCGCTGGATCGATGCTGAACATGTGGTTGCCATGGCCTATGATGTACCGATTCCCGGTTATGGCACCGAGACGGTGAATAACCTGCGCCTGTGGTCAGCCAAGGCCACCCGTGAATTTGACTTGCTGCATTTCAACGATGGCAATTATGAAAAAGCGGTGGAGGAGCGCAACGCTACCGAAAGTATTTCCAAGGTGCTTTACCCGAATGACGCTTCGGCATCAGGTAAGGAGTTGCGCCTCAAGCAACAGTACTTCTTCGTCTCGGCATCCATTCAGGATATCCTGCGCCGCTTTCTCTCTATCCATGACGACTGGAACAAGCTGCCGGAGCAGATCGCTATCCAGCTCAATGATACCCACCCAGCCATTGCTGTGGCCGAGATGATGTATCAACTGGTTGATGAGTATCACTTGAAGTGGGAACACGCCTGGAAACTGGTCGGCAAGATATTCGCCTACACCAACCATACCTTGATGCCGGAAGCACTGGAAACCTGGTCAGTTGAGCTGTTTGGCCGCCTGTTGCCGCGCCACCTCAATATCATTTATCAGATCAACCATGAATTCCTGCAGATGGTGAACCACCGATTCCCGGGTGATACAGATCTCCTGAACCGCGTTTCCATCATAGATGAGACGCATGGCCGCCGTGTGCGTATGGCTCATCTGGCCGTGGTGGGTAGCCACACTGTGAATGGCGTTGCAGCCTTGCACAGTGAATTGCTAAAGACAACGCTGTTTGCCGATTTTGACCGCATCTACCCGGGTAAATTCGTCAATGTCACCAATGGCATCACTCCGCGTCGCTGGCTGAACCAATGCAACCCTGGGTTAACGGAACTGATTGCCAAAGCTATCGGTAATGGCTTCCAGAGTGACCTGGATAAATTAAGAAAACTTACGCCACTGGCGGAAGATGCCGATTTCCGTAAGGCATTCCGCGCAGTCAAGCATGCCAATAAAGTGCGCCTTGCCAACAGGATTGAGAAGCTCACGGGTGTGAAACTGAATCCTAACAGCCTATTCGACGTGCAGATCAAGCGTATCCATGAATACAAACGCCAGTTGCTTAATCTGTTACACGTTATCACGCTGTATAACCGTATTCGCTCAGGCAAGGCCGACAACGTCACGCCGCGCACGGTGATTTTTGGCGGTAAGGCAGCGCCTGGTTACTGGATGGCCAAGAAGATCATTCGCCTCATTAACGATGTCGCCGCCATTGTCAACGAAGACCCAGCTGTTGGCGATAAGCTCAAGGTGGTGTTCTATCCCAATTATGAAGTTTCAGCCGCTGAGTTGCTGTTTCCTGGCAGTGATCTTTCCGAGCAGATTTCGACTGCAGGCACTGAGGCTTCCGGTACAGGCAATATGAAAATGGCGCTGAATGGCGCGCTGACGATAGGCACGCTGGACGGCGCCAATGTGGAGATCAAGGAAGAAGTTGGCGACGAGAACATCTTCATCTTCGGCCTGACTACCCAACAAGTGGCAGAAACCAGGGCTGCAGGTTACAACCCCTGGGATTATTACCATCAGAATGCCGAGTTGCGCCAGGTGCTGGATATGATCGATGGCGGCTTTTTCTCTGTGGATGAGCCTGATCGTTACCGCATCATCTTTGATACCTTGCTGCACAAGGGGGACCATTACCTGTTGCTGGCTGATTATGCCAGCTACATTGCCACGCAAGATGCAGTTGGTGCCCTGTACCAGAATCAGGAAGAATGGACGCGCCATGCCATCCTCAATGTGGCACGCATTGGCAAATTCTCCAGCGACCGTACTATTGGCGAATATGCCAAGAATATCTGGAAGGTTAAGCCGCTCAAACGCTAACTCAGTACTCGTGATATATCTGGGGATGTTGCATAACGCTAGGCCATGAGTAGACTAGCACTATGCAGCATCCCCTTATCTATTGGAGAACATCATGCGCCGCCTCATCACTGCCCTCACCATCACTTTCTTTTCCCTGCAGGCCAACGCACTGGGCCTGAGTGACCTTAGTAATGCCGATGCCAGTGATGGCCTCAAGCAGGCGCTGATTCAAGGTGCAGGCAAGGCGGTTGGCAAGCTGGGTGCGGTAGATGGTTTCTTCAAAAATCCGCAGGTCAAAATCCCGTTGCCGGATTCCATGAAAAAAGCGCAAAAAGCCATGAAGATGTTTGGCATGGGCGACCAGGCCGATGATCTCGTGCTCAAGATGAATCGTGCCGCTGAAGCCGCTGTGCCTGAGGCGCAGGCTTTACTGGTGGATTCAGTAAAGAAGATGAGCGTGACAGACGCTAAGAATATCCTCACCGGTGGTGACGATGCTGCCACCCAGTATTTCAAGAAGACCACTTCCGGCCCCATGGCTGAGAAATTCCTGCCTATCGTCAAGAAGGCTACCGAGAAGGTGCAGCTGGCCCAGCAATACGACAAATTTGCTGCGATGGGTGCGCAATATGGCTTGGTGGGTAAAGATCAGGCGAATCTGGAGCAATACGTGACGCAAAAGGCGCTGGATGGCGTTTACCTGATGATGGCGCAGGAAGAGAAAGCGATTCGTAAAGACCCAGTAGGACAGGCGAGTGGGTTGGTGAGTAAGGTGTTTGGGGCGATAGGGAAATAAGGGTTTCATTTCACGTTAGTCCACATGAAAATCGTCACAGACAAATCCACCGCTGCAAGTCGTCAGCTTGATGTTGCAATCGAATTGCTTTTCTCGGATCAAGACCCGCTAGGTATACGAACTCTTGCGGCGGCGGCCCACACCATCTTTGCAGATTTGGTTGAAAAAAGACGTCCTGGTGAATCTTGGCGCGACCGTCTGATTCAAGATTCTGGCCTCTCCAGAAAAGAAGCGATCGATGTTCTCAATGGAGCAAGCAATTTTCTTAAGCATGCAGACCGCGACCCGGAAGCCGAATTGTCATTTGAAGAAGATGAAAACGATTACCTGATTTTCTTTGCCACGCTCGAATGTGGTGAGTTAGGTCATCCTCTATCGTTAACTATGCAAGCTTTTCAAGTTTGGCACTTGGCTTGTCATCCTGAGTACATTGGCGAACATCACGAGCTTGTGCAAAAAGCAAAAGCCACTTTTCCTGAGCTTTCCAAGCTAGACCGGCAAGCCCAGCTCAAAGAAGGTTTGCAATTCTTGCCCGAAGTATTTGCAAAGTATGGCAATGTTCTAACGAAGCCAGCCTCGAAATCCTTGTAAGTCGGTCTCGCCCGACAGGTTACTCTGACTTCTGGTAAAATTACGTTTTCGCCAAAACGCTGAATTTTCCAATGCTTAAGCTCCAAATGCTCAGTCTCCGTGGTAGTGCCGCGCTTTCCCCGTTCCGTCTCGATAAAATCCTTGCCGCGCTGAAGATTGCCGCGCCTCGCATTTCGCATCTGTATGCCGAGTTCTGGCACTTCGCCTGGGTCGAGGGCGAGCTGACCACAGTGCAGCACGATAACCTGAAGAAAATTCTGACCTATGGGCCAAAGATGGCAGAAGAGGCGCCAAGCGGCGAGTTATTCCTCGTAATTCCACGCCCCGGTACTATTTCACCATGGTCTTCACGTGCAACCGATATTGCTAGTCATTGTGGCTTGGAGGACATGAAGCGGCTGGAGCGCGGCGTAGCTTATTATGCCGCTACTGTAGATGGCAGCCCGCTGACTGAGGCAGAAAAGCAGGCGCTTAAGCCCTTGATTCATGACCGCATGACGGAAGCTGTATTCAGCAGCCTGAATGATGCCGAGCGCTTGTATCACACTGCAACTCCCGCACCACTGAGCACGATAGATATTCTTGGTGGCGGCAAAGCTGCGCTGGAAGCAGCGAATGCTGAAATGGGTCTGGCACTGTCGCCAGATGAGGTGGATTACCTGGTTGAGAACTTCATACGCATTGGCCGTAACCCGACTGATGTCGAGCTCATGATGTTTGCGCAGGCTAATTCTGAGCATTGCCGGCACAAGATATTTAACGCCGATTGGGTGATTGATGGCGTCAAGCAGGATATCTCGCTATTCGCCATGATCCGCAACACGCACAAGCTTAACCCCGGTAAAACGGTGGTGGCATATTCTGACAATGCCTCTATCGTACAGGGTGAGAAGACCAAGCGCTTCTACCCTCAGCCTGACGGTCGTTATGGTTATGTTGAAGAAGACATGCATTTCCTCATGAAGGTGGAGACGCATAACCACCCAACTGCCATCTCTCCCTTTGCTGGTGCAGCGACTGGCGCAGGTGGTGAGATTCGTGACGAAGGTGCAACCGGTTCTGGCTCCAAACCCAAGGCTGGCCTTACCGGTTTTTCAGTATCAAACCTCAATATTCCCGGGTTTCAGCAATCCTGGGAAAAACACCATGGCAAGCCCGGCCGTATTGCCTCTGCACTGCAGATCATGATCGATGGCCCACTTGGCGGAGCAGCCTACAATAACGAATTTGGCCGCCCGAATATCGCCGGTTATTTCCGTACGCTGGAAATTGAAAATGCTGGCGAAGTACGTGGCTACCACAAACCCATCATGCTCGCAGGTGGTGTTGGCAACATTTCGGCCAAACATTCCAAAAAGAACCCTATTCCGCCCGGCGCAGCCTTGATCCAGCTTGGCGGCCCGGCCATGCTCATCGGCCTTGGTGGCGGTGCGGCATCTAGTATGGATACGGGCGCTAATACCGAAAACCTGGATTTTGACTCCGTGCAGCGTGGCAACCCCGAGCTGCAGCGCCGTGCCCAGGAAGTCATCGACCGTTGCTGGCAGCTTGGCGATAGCAATCCTGTAATGAGCATCCACGATGTTGGCGCTGGCGGTATTTCCAATGCTTTCCCCGAGCTGGTGAACGATGCAGGTGTTGGTGCCTTGTTCCAGTTGCGCAATGTGCACAATGAGGAGCCGGGTATGAGCCCGCGCGAACTTTGGAGTAATGAGGCGCAAGAACGTTATGTGATGGCGGTGGCGAAAGAGGATTTGGCTCGCTTCGACGCAATCTGCAAACGTGAGCGTTGCCCTTATGCCATCGTTGGCTATGCCACTGAAGACAAGCACCTCACCGTGGAAGACAGTCACTTCGACAACAAGCCCGTAGACATGGACCTCTCTGTACTACTCGGCAAGCCACCAAAGATGATGCGTGACGTGGCTCATGTGGTGCGCAAACTTAAGCCATTCGATACCAGCAGCATTGACTTGGAAGAAGCCGCGCATCGTGTGTTACGCCTGCCGGGTGTGGCAGATAAGACCTTCCTCATTACCATTGGTGATCGCACCGTGACTGGCCTTATCGCACGTGACCAGATGGTTGGCCCGTGGCAGGTGCCGGTTTCTGATGTTGCAGTCACATTGGCGGGCTACCAAACCAATCATGGCGAAGCGTTTGCCATCGGCGAGAAAGCCCCACTGGCTTTGATTAATGCTCCGGCATCGGGGCGCATGGCGATTGGCGAGGCTATCACCAATATTGCTGCCAGCTATATCCGTGATCTTGGCGAGCTCAAGCTTTCTGCTAACTGGATGGCTCCAGCTGGTCATCCAGGTGAGGATGCCGCTCTCTTCGACACCGTGAAAGCAGTTGGTATGGAGTTATGCCCGCAGCTTGGTATCAGTATTCCAGTCGGCAAGGACTCGATGTCCATGAAGACTGTCTGGGACGAAGGTGCTAACAAGAAAGCCGTCACCGCGCCAATCTCGCTGGTAGTTACAGCCTTTGCGCCAACCCCCGATGCGCGTAAAACCTTAACACCACAGTTGCGCACCGATCTTGGTGAAACCAGTTTGATACTGATCGACCTGGCTGCTGGTAAGAACCGTATGGGCGGATCTGTCCTGGCCCAGGTCTATGACCAGGTCGGCGATGAAGCGCCGGATGTCGACAATCCACATCTGCTAAAAGCTTTCTTCGCCGCTATCCAGGAGCTCAATGCAGAAGGCAAGCTGCTGGCTTATCATGACCGTTCAGATGGCGGGCTGTTTACAACATTAAGTGAAATGGCATTTGCCGGGCGCTGTGGCTTCAAAGTTGACTTGATTACCTTGCCCGGCCTGATTACCGAAATCCTCTTCAACGAAGAGCTGGGTGCAGTGCTACAGGTAAGGGCGAAAGATGCTGACGCCATACTGAAGAGGCTGCAAGCCAGTATGCCAAGCTGCGCACATATCATTGGTACGGTAAACACCGGCGAGACCATCAGCTTTAGCGTTAACGGCAAGCCAGTGCTGGAGCAACGCCGTACTGAGCTGCACCGTATATGGTCTAGCACCACTTTCCATATGCAATCGCTGCGCGATAACCCTGTTTGTGCATTGCAGGAACATGACCGTATCCTTGATACAGCAGACCCTGGCCTGCATCAGCACCTCACCTATGACTTGAACGAGGATATTGCCGCGCCTTACATTGCAACAGGCAAACGGCCGAAAATTGCGGTGCTGCGTGAGCAGGGTGTGAATGGTCACGTGGAAATGGCGATGGCTTTTGACCGCGCCGGTTTTGAATCACGTGATATACACATGAGTGACATCATCAGTGGCCGCGTCAGCCTGCGTGACTTTGCCGGATTTGTTGCCTGTGGCGGTTTCTCTTACGGGGATGTGCTTGGCGCTGGCGAGGGCTGGGCCAAGTCGATTCTGTTCAACCCGCGTGCCAATGACGAGTTCTCGGCTTTCTTCCAGCGTAATGATTCGTTTGCGTTAGGCGTCTGTAATGGCTGCCAGATGATGAGTAACCTGCATAGCATTATCCCCGGCGCTGAGCAGTGGCCGCACTTCGTGCGTAACAAGTCTGAGCAGTTTGAAGCACGCTTCGGCATGGTGGAAGTTATGGAGTCGCCATCACTATTCTTTGCAGGCATGGCTGGAAGCCTCATGCCTATTGCCGTTGCGCATGGTGAAGGTTATGCGGAATTTTCTTCGGAAGTTGCTGTCAATGGTGTACTGGCTGACAAACTGGTCAGTATACGTTTCGTGGATAATACAGGTATGGCCACAGAGACTTATCCGTATAATCCCAATGGCTCGCCGCAGGGAATTACCGGGTTAACTACACAAGATGGAAGTTTCAGCATTATGATGCCGCATCCTGAGCGGGTAATCCGCACTGTTCAGAACTCGTGGCATCCTGATGGAAATGGTGAAGATGGGCCTTGGTTGCGTATGTTCCGCAATGCAAGAAAATTTATTGGGTGATGTACTTAATTACTATAACAAGCTGGAGAGAATTAGCATGAAATTAATCAAAACACTTATCGTGGCTGCGGTTCTGATGCTGCCAATGGCGGCTTTTGCCTTGGAAAGCGAAGAGCAAGTTGAATACACGGACGCGCTGGGTACGGGGCAAGTCAAGATTGTTCAGAAATATCTGGATAAAGGCGTAGACGTCAATGACAAATATTTCGCCTGGTCTGCAATCCAGATCGCTGCAAATAAAGGTCAGTTGGCTGTCGTCAAGATGCTCGCCGAAAAAGGCGCGGACTTGAATTACAAACATCCGATTACCAAAATGACAGCATTCCAACTTGCCGCTTACGATAACTTCCCGGAAGTAGTTAAGTACCTGGCTTCTAAGGGTGCTGACATCAATTCCAAGATGCGTGGCAATGTTTCTATCCTTCGAGCAGTTCGCGATACTGGCAACACCGAGATGGTTGATTTGCTGGTTAGCCTGGGCGTTAAGGATGACGGTTGCCAGGAAGAAAAGTGTAACTAAGCCCATAGCGGCTTCAGGAGCTGAGTTGTTGAATGCTCGGCTTGTAATGCAAACCTGGACGCACTGGATATGGCTCATCTGTAGCTATATCCAGTGTGTTTCCATGTTAAATCTGCGATAGTTTCTCTACCTCTTGTTTAATCTAAATCAAGGGTCTCTTATACTTTTGGCGTTAGCTAGCAACCTGGCATGATAGATTTAATCATCTCGAAGATAGGCTACTTTCTGACCTTGGGTGTATGCGGACTGCCAATTGTCGGTTGTGCTGGCATGGCAGAGGTCACCGTTCCGCCCAATGACCCTGCAATGGCTATCAGCTTGCCCCCTGGGTTTCGCGCACAAACTTTTGCCAAATTGACGGGCGCTGGTAGCGATTTCTTTCGTGGGCCGCGTTTCATGGCTTTTGGCCCGGACGGCAACCTCTATATCTCATCAGGCCTTGATAACAAGGTGGTCATGTTGGTCAATCATCATCATGATGGTGTTGCTGATGAAGTTGTTACCGTTGCAGATAACCTTAACGCACCTCAAGGCCTGGCATTTGTCGATGGCAAATTGCTGGTGGCCAATCAGGACGGGGTGGTAAGGCTGGAGCAGCATGCTGGTTCATGGCCGGCAAGTGGCAAAACAACATTGATCAGTGGACTGGCGACTGGTGGCCATACACTGAAAACGCTCAAGATTGGTCCAGACGGTTATCTTTATCTCAATCTGGGCTCAAGTTGTAATGTCTGCTTGGAGAGCGACCCGTTACGCGCAACCATATTGCGTTATACGATTGATGGTAAGCCTGCTGGGGCTCTTGCCTCGGTTGGCCGGCACACTACCTCACCTGTATGGGCCTGGGGTCTACGTAATTCCGAAGGTTTCGCCTGGCATCCACTTACTGGTGCCATGTATGCTACCAATAACGGTGCCGATATGCGTTCCAACATAAAAGGTGGTGCACCAGTCGATGAATTACCGCCTGAGAATCTGAATCTGATCGAAGCAGGCCAGCATTACGGCTGGCCTTATTGCTGGGGTGATCAGCAGGCTGACCCAAATTTTGCCGCGCCAGATAATTTTTGTGCCGGAACCCGTGCTCCCGCGATCACTTTCCCTGCACACTCTGCACCACTTGGAATTACCTTTCTTGATAAATCCAGCTTTCCCGCAGATTACAAGGGTGATGCGATAGTCGCTTTGCATGGTTCCTGGAACAGATCCGAACCATCAGGATATAAATTGGTACGGGTGAAATTTAATCGGAATAAGCCGGTCGAAGTAATAGACTTTGCCACTGGTTGGCTTAACAAAAAAGGTGCCTGGGGCAGGCCGGTGGATGTGATCACCGGCCCTGATGGTGCGCTATATGTATCTGATGACCGCGCTGGATTAATATATCGTATCAGTTACAGCACAAAGAAGTCATAGTCCTAAATGATGAAAGGAAACATCATGAACAAATTTTTACTTACTACTTTGTTTGCCTCAGGGATGTTAGCTGCTTCGTTAACATCGGTTGCGCAAGATCAACCCAAGATGCTGGTTTACATCAATCCCAATGAGTTCTCACATGAGATATTGATACACACTCCTTACTATGAGCACTGGTTCAGCCAGGGTCCACAAATCGAAGCACTGGCCAAGGAGAAACTTGGTGCTGAATTTGGCGATGTGGCAATGTGTGAAGGCTACAGTTCAGCGAATACGGTAGTGTGGATCAGGCCTAGTATGTTCTATAACCCAATCATCAGGACTTATTACGGGAAAATTGTTGCCGAGGTTTATACGTCTAATGGAGCATCCCTGGGTAAGTTTACTGTCGAGGCAAAGCATAATGGCCAGATAGACGTAAATACAGCAGGACAAATCAACGAGACTTACTCTTCTGCCATGACTGATTTAGTCAGCCAAATGGCTGCGTCTTCCAGCATACACAGTGCGCTGGATGGCCCTGCGACCAATAACGAAAGCAAGCTGCCGTGTTCTAATGTTGCGCTGCTTTCAAACAGTGGCTTTGGCATATCAGGTTTTTGAAATCACTCTAAACATTAACTAATAAGGGAAAATTGTGAAGAATATACAAAGTTTATTCCTGCTATCCGTCTTATCCATCAGCATCAGTGCCACCAGCGCATTTGCAGAAAGTGCTGACCTTAAAACTGTTCCTGGAGTTAAAACGCCAGAATCCGTTGCCAGTGGCCCCGATGGTCGTGTCTATGTCTCCGAGATTGCCGAATTTAACAAAGATGGCGACGGCCAGATCAGCATGGTTGATACTGACGGCCAACTCAAGGTATTCGCTACCGGCATGGATGATCCCAAGGGTCTGGTTTTTGTTGGCAAAGATCTTTATGTGGCTGATAAAACCCGCGTGCTAAAGGTGGCCCCGGATGGTAAATGGGAAGTGTTTGCCGCGGCTGATGCATTCCCTATCAAGCCGCAATTCCTGAATGATCTTGCGGCTGATGGTTTGGGTAATGTTTACGTATCGGATAGCGGCGATTTGAGTAAAGGCGGCGCTATTTTCCGTATCAGCAAACGAGGCAAGGTCACCACCATCGTCGATAGCAGCAACCCGCTGGTCTTGGCCCCTAATGGCCTGCTGCTTGGCCCTCGTGGGACATTGCTGGAGGTGGACTTTGCCTCTGGCACCCTTTATAGCATCAAGCTGAAGACCAAGGAGATGACCAAGGTTGCTGAAGGTTTCGGTGGTGGCGATGGTTTGCTCCGGGCTCCGAATGGCGTGTTATATCTCAGCGACTGGAAGGGTGGCCGCGTCTTTACCGTGGACAAGAAAGGTAAGGTTCAGCAGATCAAGGATGGCTTTAAGTCTGCTGCTGATATTGGCTTGTCACCAGATCGCAAAAGCATCATCGTGCCTGACATGAAAGCCGGCGAGCTGGTCTGGTTACCCATACAGTAGCTGGATACGCTCATTAAAAAAGCCACGATTTATCGTGGCTTTTTTGTTTTACAGCTCCGCCTGAATTTTACTGGACGGTTACTGACTCAATGACTACTGCCTGTAATGGCACGTCTCCGCCATCAGTCTGTACGTGAGAAATTTTCTGCACTACATCCAGGCCTTTAACTACCTTGCCAAATACAGTGTAACCCCAGCCGCGCTCGGATTTGTCGGTGTAATTCAATGCCTGATTGTTGGCTACATTGATAAAAAATTGCGCTGTAGCGGAATGCGGGTCGCCCGTGCGTGCCATGGCTATGGTGCCAAGACTGTTGGTCAGGCCGTTGTCCGCTTCATTCTTGATAGGCGCGCGCGTTGGTTTTTCCTGGAAATCTTTGGTGATGCCACCACCCTGGATCATGAAGCCAGATATCACGCGATGAAAAATCGTACCGGAATAAAAATCGTCTTTAACGTACTGCAGAAAGTTGGCGACGGTATTCGGTGCTTTTTCGCTGTTGAGCTCAACCACGATGATGCCTTGGTTGGTTTTGATTTGTACCGTTGGTTGCGCCCAAGCGGCCAGGGAGCTTGATAACAGCAGGGCGGAAATTAGAGCAAGAGCTGGTTTTCTTAACATAGATTGATTCCCAGAGTGATTGATTAAAGAATGATCAGTTAACTGGCGACAGCAGTGCTATAACGCCATCAAGCCCGGTATGATTCAGCGCATAACTAGCCTGCTGTTGTACGATAGGTTTGGCGTGGTAGGCAATACCTATCCCGGCAGAGGCCATCATCTTGAGGTCATTTGCACCATCGCCAATGGCAATGGTCTGGTCTTTGCGCAGGCCTAATTCATCGCGCACTTGGATAAGGAAATCTGCCTTGGCTTGTGCGTCAACAATATTACCAAGCACCTTGCCACTGAGCTTGCCGTCAATGATTTCCAGCGTGTTGGCGAAGCTATAGTCTAGCCCAGTCATCTGTTTTAAGCGGCTAGTGAAAAATGTGAATCCACCGGATACCAGCAGGGTACGTATGCCGTGCTGTTTACAGGTGGCCAATAGTTCCAGTGCGCCAGGGTTGAGCTTCAAGCGTTCATCATAAACGCGCTGTAATGCTGATTCATCCAGACCTGCCAGTAGGGCCACGCGCTTGCGCAGGCTCTCGGCGAATTCGATCTCGCCACGCATGGCGCTTTCGGTAATTTTTGATATCTGCGGTTTGAGCCCATACATGTCGGCAATTTCGTCTATACACTCTATAGAGATGAGAGTGGAGTCCATGTCCATCACTACCAGCCCAGCCTGATCTAAGGTTTGATTATTGGGTACAACGGCGCAGTCTATTTGATGCGTTGCGCAGTATGCCGTCACTGAGCTGATGGGAGCGTCTACCTGAACACTGTAGGCATGGTCGCCTATTTGTTTGAAGTCATTTTTGCCTATGAGGCTGGAAATGGCTTCAACATGGGATGGTGCCAGGGAAGTTGCCTGAATAACGAGACGCATAGTAAGCCAGCAAGGATATGGTTGATGTAATCTTGGGATTATATCATCTGAGTATTAACCAACCTGAGGCTTGCTCTGTGGATTTTATAGAGATGCCTTCAAGGCTAGAGGTCGCTGGCAGTGGTTAATTTTATCTATATGTAGTTGTTGTGCCGATATTTGCTCGCTTCCCTCAAAAGCCAATGTGCTAGCGTCAAACCAGCTTTTCGGCGAAAATCTCATTATTATAAAAATGTTGGATTTTTAATGAATTTGCATGAGTTTCAAGCCAAGCACTTGCTACAAAGTTATGGCATTCCAATCCCTAAGGGGCAGATGGTGGAATCGCCATTGGCAGCTATAGATGCGGCTAATACCATTGGTGGCAATGCCTGGGTGGTTAAGGCGCAAATCCATGCTGGTGGCCGTGGTAAGTCTGGTGGTGTAAAACTCGTTAAATCAACAAACGAGGTGGAAGCACTGGCCACATCAATGTTGGGTAAAACCTTGGTTACTGAGCAGAATGCGCCAGAGGGCCAGCCAGTTAACAAGCTGCTGATAGAAGAAACCTTACCTATCGCGCGTGAGCTATATTTGTCCCTGTTAGTAGATCGTGGTCTGGAGCGTGTGGTGATGGTAGCGTCAGCTGCTGGTGGCATGGAGATCGAAGAGATTGCCCGAGTAAGCCCGGAGAAGATACTCAGGGAGGTATGTGATCCATTAAATGGTTTTGTGGATTTTCAGGCGCGTAACCTGGCTTTTAATCTGGGATTGGCCGGCGAGCAGGTAGCTGTGTTCGCCAAGTTAACCAAGGGGCTGTATCGCCTATTCAAGGAGAATGACCTTGCTCTGCTGGAGATTAATCCGCTGGTAGTAACTACTGAAGGAGCGTTGGTGGCACTCGATTGCAAAATCAGCGTCGAGGATAACGCGCTATATCGCCATAAAGCTTTGGTCGAGTTGCGTGACTGGGCGCAGGACGACATTAAGGAAGCCAAGGCGCATGCGGTCGGGCTAAACTACATCGCACTCAACGGTAACATAGGTTGCATGGTGAATGGGGCCGGGTTGGCTATGGCAACCATGGATCTAATCAAACTGCATGGCGGTGAGCCAGCGAACTTTCTCGATGTTGGCGGCGGCGCCACGGCGGAGAAAGTTACCATGGCATTCAAGATCATTCTCGCTGACACCAACGTGAAGGCCATATTGGTCAATATATTTGGCGGCATCATGCGTTGCGACATCATCGCTGAGGGCATCATCAATGCGGTTAAAGAGGTGGGCATACAGATTCCTGTTGTCGTCCGGCTCGAGGGAACTAACGTTGAGTTAGGCAGGAAGATGCTAAACGAGAGCGGCCTTTCGATTATCTCGGCCATGGGCCTGACGGATGCGGCGAAACAGGCTGTGGCAGCGGTAAAGGTTTGATATGAGTATCCTGATCAATAAAAACACTAAAGTCTTGTGCCAAGGGTTTACCGGCAAGCAAGGGACATTTCATTCCGAGCAGGCTCTGGCTTACGGAACGAAGATGGTAGGAGGAGTTACTCCTGGAAAAGGTGGGCAGACCCATCTTGGCTTGCCAGTATTCAATACCATGCGCGATGCGGTAACTGCCACAGGGGCCAGCGCTTCTGTCATTTATGTTCCACCGGCATATGCCGCTGATTCCATTCTGGAAGCTGCTGATGCTGGTATTGCGCTCATCGTTTGTATTACTGAGGGTATACCGGTACTGGATATGCTTAATGTAAAGGCAGCCTTGAAAGCGAATGGTGTGAAAATGATAGGGCCTAATTGTCCGGGCATTATCACGCCTGATGAGTGCAAGATAGGCATCATGCCTGGTAGCATTCACTTGCGTGGCAAGGTCGGTATAGTTTCTCGTTCTGGCACGCTAACATATGAAGCCGTACACCAAACCACGGCTTTGGGCCTCGGCCAATCAACGTGCGTTGGCATTGGTGGCGACCCGATTAAAGGCCTCAATTTTATTGAATGTTTGCAGATGTTTGAGGCTGACCCGGAAACTGAGGCCATCATCATGGTGGGTGAAATTGGCGGCAGCGACGAAGAAGCGGCAGCGGAGTACATCAAGGGCCATGTCAGCAAGCCGGTAGCAGGCTACATCGCTGGGCAGACTGCTCCAAAAGGCAAGCGCATGGGCCATGCAGGCGCTATCATCTCTGGTGGTAGCGGCTTGGCCTCAGATAAAATTCGTGCCCTGGAAAAAGCCGGTGTAGTAGTAGCTAGCTCGCCTGCAGGTCTTGGTGAGGCCATGCAACAAGCGATTAACGCCCAAAATCCTTAATGACTGGAAATTTTATGCTGCGTAACTTTTATCTATTGTTGATCTCTGCCGCGTTTCTCCTGACAGGGGTTGTTAGCACAGTATGTGCAGAGGAAGAAATTCCTTATCTGCTAACGGCAGCTGCTAAAGGCGAGATCACCACGGTAAAGGCAATGCTTGATAGCGGGGTTAATCCTAATACCAAAGATGCGGATGGTATTACAGCGTTGATGTATGCCGCTCGCAAGGATAAGGCAGATGTTGTACAAGCTTTGCTTGATAAGGGTGCTGATCCCAATGCCAAGGAGAGTGGTGGCTGGACTGCTCTGATGTTCGCGGCCAAGAAAAATTATGTAGCCAGCGTAAAAGTCCTGCTGGATAAAGGGGCTGACCCAAAAATTCGTGATGAATCGGGCTGGAGCGCTTTGGGGCTGTCTGCTTCGTCTGGTTACCATGATGTGGTCGCTTTACTCATACAACATGGGATCAGCGCTAACTCCAAGACCGATGACGGTAAAACCGTACTCATGTATGCAGCGAAAAGTGGGGATGTCCCTACTATCAGTACCTTGCTTGAGAACGGCGCAGATACAACAGTGAGAGACAGGCTGGGGCTTACTGCGTTGATGTATGCCTCTAGAGCCGGGCAAGCGGATGCAGTTGACTTGCTATTAAGCAAGGGAGCAAAAATTGATGACCAGGATACTTCAAAATGGACTGCACTCACATGGGCCGTCAAGAAAAATATGGTGCCAGCAGCTCAGGTCTTGATTGCCAAAGGCGCTGACATTAACCATAAGGACTCTGAAGGTACACCACCATTGCAATATGCGGTCAGTAATGGTTCGGTAGATATGGTGAAGTTGCTGCTTAGCAATGGTGCTGATGTCAAAGCTAAGGATCAGTATGGCCTGACAGCCCTAGTCTATGCATTAAAGGGTAGGCAGACAGAAATCATAAAGCTGATTAAGGATGCTGGCGGCAGTTATTAATGGCGCTCGTATGAAGGTAGCAATAGCACAAATCAATTGCACGGTGGGGGATCTTGCAGGCAACAGTGCCAAGATTCAGCAATATGCTGACCGGGCAAAAAAATCCGGGGCAACATTGCTGGTCACACCAGAATTGGCTCTTAGTGGTTATCCGCCCGAAGACTTGTTGTTGCGCGAAGACTTCAACCAAGCTTGTGAAGATGAGCTTAATAAATTAGCCGCCACAATAAATGGATTTACGTTAGTTGTCGGTCATCCCATCCGGTATCAAGGTACATGCTATAACGCAGCATCGGTTTTGCAAGATGGCGCTATTTTAGCTACATATCACAAGCATATCCTGCCTAATCATAGCGTTTTCGATGAAGTTCGCTATTTCTCCCCAGGTCATAAGCCACTGGTGTTCAGTCATCAAGGCACGCATATTGGTGTCGTGATTTGTGCCGATGTCTGGGAATCTTCACCTGTGAAACTGGCCAGGCAAGCTGGTGCTGAAATTCTTTTGGCCCTGAATGCATCGCCGTACCACATGGAAAAGCAGAAGGCCCGGCATGAAGTGCTGCGTGAACGAGTAAAAGAGACTGGCTTGCCCATCATCTATACCAATATGGTTGGTGGGCAGGATGAGTTGGTATTCGATGGATCATCATTTGTGCTGGATAGCGAAGGCGCTTTGACTCAGCAATTACCAGCCTTTCAGGAGGTATTGGCGCTGGTTGATTTTGAAAACGCCAATCCAGAGAGCGCTCACATCGTTCATGCATTGAGCCTGGAGTCTTCTATTTATAAGGCATTATGTCTTGGCTTGCATGACTATATTTATAAAAATAACTTCCCAGGTGTAGTACTAGGGTTGTCTGGCGGGATAGATTCGGCGCTGACTTTGGCTATTGCTGTTGATGCATTGGGTGCGGAAAAAGTGCGTGCAGTCATGATGCCATCAGAATTCACTGCGGACATGAGCGTTAGCGACGCGAAGGAGATGGCAAAGGTAGTGGGTGTGGATTACTGTGAATTGCCGATTAACTCGTTGTTCGAACACTTCCAGGAAACACTCGCTATTGAATTCTCAGGCTTGGCATTCGATGCTACCGAAGAGAATCTGCAAGCACGTATCCGCGGCATGCTACTCATGGCGCTATCCAATAAGTTTGGCAGTATTGTTCTGACGACTGGTAATAAGAGTGAGATGGCGGTCGGTTATTCCACCCTTTATGGTGATATGGCAGGCGGTTTTTCCCTGCTCAAGGATGTACCCAAGACCTTGGTCTATAGACTGGCACACTATCGTAATAGTCTGTCGCATGTGATTCCTGAGCGTATCATTCTGCGTGCACCATCAGCCGAGCTACGCCATAATCAGACGGATCAGGATAGCCTGCCTGCTTATGACATACTGGATTCCATCATGGAAGCCTATGTCGAACATGATGCGAGTCGTACAGATATTGTTGCCATGGGTTATCGCGAACAGGACGTAAAGCGCGTGATCGACTTGATAGACCGCAATGAGTACAAGCGTCGCCAAGCGCCGATAGGTGTAAGGATAACGCACAGGGGATTTGGCAAGGACAGGCGTTACCCGATCACATCAAAATTTTTGAAGTAATATAATGCAGTACAAATCGAGAGAGGGCACTAAACTATGAAAAAAATCGAAGCCATCATCAAACCGTTCAAGCTGGATGAAGTACGCGAAGCATTGTCAGAAATCGGCGCCAACGGGCTGACCGTGACTGAAGTCAAAGGGTTTGGCCGACAAAAAGGCCATACTGAGCTTTATCGTGGTGCCGAGTATGTCGTGGATTTCTTACCCAAGATTAAACTGGAGCTAGTCGTTGCGGATAGTCTGCTGGAGGCAGCCATGGAAGCCATTATTAAGACTGCCCGTACTGGCAAGATTGGTGACGGCAAGATTTTTGTTACCACGGTAGAGCAAGTAATACGTATACGTACCGGTGAGACAGGCGAGGAAGCTATCTAAACTCATGCCGGCAGTACTTAAGACGGTTTTGTTACTGGCAATGTCAAATGTGTTCATGACATTTGCCTGGTACGCACACTTAAAGAATCTCGGCGACAAACCCTGGTATATAGCGGCCTTTGCTAGTTGGGGGATCGCACTGGCTGAGTACCTGTTTCAGGTTCCCGGTAACCGGATTGGATATTCCGTTCTTTCGCTGGCTCAACTAAAGATATTGCAAGAAGTCATCACCCTCAGTGTTTTTCTGCCATTCGCAGTTTTTTATATGCACCAGCCATTGAAGCTTGATTTCTTGTGGGCAGGCTTATGCCTGATGGGTGCAGTTTATTTTATGTTCAGAACTATATGATCAAAATCAACCAACTGATGCACGCAGGCTTAATCGTTTCTGATTTACAGAAGTCACGCGCTTTTTATGAAGGTTTGCTCGGCTTGGTGCCGAACCCAGCGCGGCCACAATTCAATTTTGAAGGTGTCTGGTATGACATAGGTCGTAACCAGATTCATCTGATGGTGGTGCCAAACCCATATGCAAATGCTATTCGACCTGAGCATGGCGGACGAGACAATCACATTGCTTTTTCTGTGGACGATGTAGAACCTATCAAGCAGATTTTGGATAAGGCTGGTGTGGCATACAGTATGAGCAAATCGGGACGTGCGGCTCTATTTTGTCGAGACCCTGACGGTAATGCGCTGGAGTTCTCGGCAGTTAAATAGCCGGCACCAGCAGCTTAATTATCAGAAGCCCAACGCGCGTGCTCCTTGATAGAAAGCAAAACTTACAAGCCAGGCCAGAGCCAGTGACCAGGCGACAGATAGCAGCATAAACGCTACGCTTTTAGATTCAGTTTTGAGTGTTGCTACTGTGGATAGGCAGGGCGTATATATCAAAGTAAACAGCATGAAACTCATGCCTTGTACCCAATCAAGTTTTTGCGCCATCAGGTGCATCAGCGCATCGCCCTGCAGACCGTAAATTACAGCTAATGCACCAACCACAATTTCTTTTGCGACAAAGCCAAAAATCAAGGCGATTGCCAGCTGGCTATCAATCCCGATAGGCTTGAGTACTGGCTCGAACAGATGGCCTATCTGTCCAGCGAGTGTTGCACTACTGGCAGGTGCGACGTCGCCAGGGAAGTTAGTTAATGCCCAAACCAGCACTACGCCAATCACAATGAACTTGGTAGCGCGATTAAGGAAGTACTTCACTTCTTGCCAGCCGCGTAGCCAAATCTGGCGCGGCGTAGGGAAGCGATAGGGAGGTAGCTCCAGAATAAATGGCTCGGTGTTACTGTAGCGACCCTTGTAGATCAGGGCGGTAATGAAGATGGTAGAAAAACTCACCAGATAGAGCGAGAAGAGTACTAACGGTGCCTGCGCTGGGGTAAATAAGGTTGCGGTCATAAACAGGAATACTTGCAACCTTGCCGAACATAGCGAAAGCGGTATGACCAGCATGGTAAGCAGCCTCAGGTTGCGTGATCGCATCACCCGGGTGCCCATGAGCGCGGGTACGTTGCAACCAAAACCCATAAGAACCATGACGAAGCCGCGCCCATCCAAGCCCATCCTGGCCATCAAGGCGTCCATCAGGAAAGCAGCGCGTGAGAGGTATCCGCTGTCTTCTACCATAGTCATTACTAGGAAGAACAGTACGATGATCGGCACAAAAGCCGCTACAGTGCCAACTCCATTGTAAATCCCATCGAGTAACAATCCGTGTAGCCATGAAGGGGTACTTGCCAGCATTGGCTCCAGTGCTTGGCTACGCAGGCCGGCCAGTAACCAGGCAACACCGTCTTGCAGTGGTTTGCCCGCTGTGAAGATAAACTGGAACAGAATATACATAGCTGCCAGGAATAGTGGGATGCCCAGCCATGGGTGTAGCAACACTTTATCAATCTGATTGGTGCGCTGGTCGGTCAGTTGCGTTGGCATCTGTACCGTATTTTTTATGATTCGTTCCATCTCGTGCTCAAGCGAGATATCTGCTTCCAGCAATCTGCCAATTTCTTCAGGCGCAATATGCTCGTGCGTTTGATCCAGTATTTTTGCCGCTGCTTGCAGGGCCTGTGGACAGCCATCCCCATATTTGGCACTTATTTGCATGACGGGCATCTGTAATTGTGCTGACATAGCACTGCTGTTAATGCTGATGCCAGCGCGCCGCGCTTCATCGCTCATGTTGAGCATGAGCATGATAGGCAAACCAAGGTTGCGAATCTGCAATGCAAGGGATAGCTGGCGGTCAATCTGTGAGCTATTGAGTACGATCATCACTAGATCGACATGATTGTTCGCCAGGAAATGACGGACTACCTGTTCGTCATCGGAGAACCCATGCAGGTCATAAAGTCCTGGCAGATCAATGAGTTCGACAATATGACCACCAAGCAATATCTTGGCACTCATGAGATCGACAGTGATGCCAGGCCAATTACCTACACGTGCCGATGCGCCGCTGATACGATTGAATAGCGTCGACTTGCCGGTATTGGGCATGCCCAGAAGGGCGATGCGTTTCATTATTGGATGATTTGGATGCGGCGCGCTTCAGAAGCCCGCAGAATAACGTCGGTAGTGCCTAGGCGCACGTGCAATGGCCCATTGAAGCTGGCGCGACGTACCAGCTCTATTTTTTTGCCGATGCGGAAACCCAAAGCTGCCAAACGCTGAAATAGGGATTCTTCAGCGTGAATAGCGTGGATTGTGGCGTAATCACCAGGATGCAAACTGGTTAAGGTAGTCATGTTGGCTAGAATCTAAAATTCTTTAAATGATAACAATTCTTATTATGGCACAAATTACGGTAACTACAAACGCTATTACGATTTATTCCTATTCAGTTTAAATTGTAAAAAAGACTACCAAGCTATCTCAGCCATGCATCAAGTAACTGTTTTGAGCGTTTATCTGGTTTAGTCCGTAAGGTTAGATGGCAATTCCCAGAGTCCTCCGCTTGTGTGACTACAGTAAATACCATGAGTTCATCGCGACGAAAAGCATGGACTTGCAGCCTGCTTCCATGTGCCTTACGGCTGACTAAGCGTTCTATGTTCTGTGCGTTGACTTTTATCCCATCAATAGCGATTACAACATCGCCGCCAGCAAGCCCGGCTATCTCGGTTGCGCCGCCGTTATACACATACGCCAATTTGGCTTCAATTCCTGCAGCCAGTTTGATGCCCAATACACTGGATGGATCGTTGGGTTTATTCCTGTCGGCCAAAGCTGGCTTGATTTTGTAATCGATCGCAAATGGCTTGAATAGCTTGGCAAAAGGCAAGTCAGTCGTATCTCGCATTAAGGCCTTAAAGAATCTGGCATGCTTGCGACCCGCGCGTTCTAGTAGCAACTCTTCAATAGCATCTTCGGCTACACCAAGTCCTGATTTTCCATATGCTTGCCACAAGTGTTTTGTCACATCATCCAGGCTTGTCTTGGTCTCTGCACGTAAGGTCAGATCAATCGCCATCGCCGCTAGTGAGCCTTTCAGGTAATAGCTGATCTGGGCATTGGGCGTATTCTCATCTGGCCGGTATAGCTTGGTCCAGGTGTCAAAACTTGAGTCTTCAAGCGATTGCATCATCCTGCCCGGAGTATGTAGCAGGCGAGTGATGGTTTGCGCCAAGTGCTGTAGGTAGTTTTCACGGCTCATGAGT
The DNA here is from genome assembly GCA_036560445.1 of Methylophilaceae bacterium. Taxonomy (GTDB): domain Bacteria; phylum Pseudomonadota; class Gammaproteobacteria; order Burkholderiales; family Methylophilaceae; genus DATBRG01. The sequence goes on along the minus strand of DATBRG010000033.1, from coordinate 30,964 downwards.
CCACAGCGTTGGACTGCTAATGCATCGTAATAGGCCGTAAAGCCTTCAAAAACCCAAAGTAGCCGTGTGTATGCTTCCTTACTTAGGTCAGCGTCCTGAAATGTGAGTGGTTGTATGCGCTTGACATGCCAGGCATGAAAATATTCATGGCTGCAAAGCTTGAGGAAATCCCGATAGCCTTCCTCGTTAAGCGACTCACCCTTTACCGGTAACCAGTTACGCGGGCAAATCAGGCTAGTACTGAAACTGTGTTCCAATCCACCATATTGGTCGTCGCCCGCTGCATAGAGCATAAAATCATAGCGGTCAAACGGAGCGGGTTCTCCAAAAAACTGAATATGGTAGGTGCATAAGGTCTTCAAGTCTTGAGTGATGCGCTTGAGGTTTGCCTGCTGGCGCCCAGAAATCACAATGCGGTGTGGCGTGCCACATGCCTTGAATTCAGCGATAGACAGCTCCCCGATTTCAACTGGATGGTCTATAAGCTCGGCATAGTTATTTGAGCGATAACTTCCAAAGCCTTGACCATCAGTTTTTTCGGTTAGCATAGCCGTGGCGACTTGCCATGTTTTCTGGATTCCACCTGACTTCTCCAGAACCATCCGGCACGGATTATGTTCCTGTCCGTGAACCTTCAAGAATAGGCTGGTTCCGTTAAAATAAGCCCGGCTGGTGTCAAGGTAAGCCGCACGTACAGAGAGGTCGTAGGCATAGACGTGATAGACGATTAATAATGGATATTTGCATCTACCACATTGCCAAGAATGTTTATCTAACTTGCGGACGGGGATGCTTTTGCCATTACTTGATGCGGAGAGTGTAACAATATGTCTGGCAAAGTCACGTATCAGGTAGCTGCCGGGAATCCATGCAGGCAAAGAAACAACCTGCCCATCTTGCGCTGGGTGTGGGATAGCACAGTGTATTTCAAACAGGTGCGCTTGAGGTGAGTGTAGCTTAATCTTGTATTCAATAATTTGCATGATTGAGAAGTGAATGTTGGATGCAGTCTAAGTTTAGCGGCGGATTGCAAATGCGCAAGTGTAGTTGTGCCACTTGGGGCCAAGCCAAATAAAAACGGCCCGCTAGGTAGCGAGCCGTTCTGGGGACTATGTTCCAGTCGATCTTATTTTTTGGCAGCAGTGCTGTTATCGACGATCTTGGCTTTGGCGCGCAAGTCTGTCAGTAATTTTTCCAGTTGGCGTTGTTGCAATTGCTTTTGCAAACCATCCTTGACCTTATCGTATGCTGGTGGTTGTGCCGTGCGCACATCATCCAGTTTGATCACGTGCCAGCCGAATTGGGTCTGTACCGGTTCGCTAGTGACGCCACCTTTTTGCAGTTTGGCTACAGCATCGCTGAATGGCTTGACCATGCCGCCTGGGGAGAACCAGCCTAAGTCGCCACCCTTTTCCTTGGAACCTGGATCATTGGATTTTTCCTTGGCTAGTTTGGCGAAATCGGCACCTTTGCTGAGTTGGGCGATGATGTCCTTGGCTTCAGCTTCGGTAGCTACCAGAATATGACGCGCACTATATTCTTTATCGCCAAGCTCTGCTTTGTATTTGTCGTAAGCCGCCTTGGTGTCAGCTTCGCTGACAGGGTTCTTTTTAAGGTAATCCTGAAGGTATGTATTTGCCAGCAATTCACGACGTGAAAGTTCTTCCTTGGCAATGTAATCTGGCTGCTTGTCCAAGCCAGCCTTTTGCGCTTCCTGATATACCAGTTCGTTACTGATAAGCTTACTGACGATGATTTCCTTGGCATTACCATCAATCTTCTGACCGCGCGCAGTAGCATCTCTGGTGATGAAGTCTAACAATGATTGCTTGATAGGCTTACCGTTCACGGTAGCCACACTAGGTTCGGCTGCTTGAGCTGATTGCAGCAATGCCAGCATAGCAAGGGCAAACAGAGTTTTTGAGATTTGTTTCATTAATGTTCCTTAATAATAGGCAAGTTATTGAGTATCAGTTTGTGGCTCATCGGTGGCGATGGCTTGGATGCTGAGTGCGTGAATACGATAGGGTATAAGGTCTGTAAGTGCTTGATAAATCATACGATGGCGCATTATCTGCGATTTCCCACAAAAATGCGAGCTTGTAATACGCAGGTTGAAATGGCCTCCGCCAGTATTGCCCGCATGCCCAGCATGCATGGCACTATCATCCTGAATTTCAACTAAGGTTGGTTCTAAAGTCGCCAACCTCCCGTGTATCTCTTCAATCAAGGACATTATCCAGCAGCCGGTAATGTCTTGCGGAAAGGCTTCACATTGACACTGGCATATACGCCTGCAGTCACAAAGGGGTCTGCATTGGCCCAGGTCTTCGCTGCTTGCAGGTCGGCAAACTCTGCCACGATCAGGCTTCCTGAAAAGCCTGCTGGGCCTGGGTCAACATTGTCGATAGCCGGGAATGGCCCTGCCAGTAACAGGCGCCCTTCATTTTGCAGGGCTTGCAGGCGGGCTAGGTGCTCCGGGCGAGCGGCCATGCGCTTTCCCAGGCTATTAGGAGTATCTTCAGCCATGATTGCGTACCACATTATTCGGGATCCTTTTCTGTTGCGTGTTTATTCAAGGCAAAAGCCTGGGCAATAAAAAATATCAACATGAGTCCAGTAGTACCGAATAACTTGAAATCTACCCAGGTATTGGTGCTGTAATTGAAAGCCACATAAAGGTTGAGTACGCCGAGCAAAGCAAAGAATGCTGCCCAGGCGAGGTTGAGTCGGCTCCAGATTGCATCGGGCATGCTGATCTGTTTCTCCATAAGGCTACGAATAATGTTTTTCTTGAAAAAGATATTAGTGACCAGCAGGCTAATGGTGAATACCCAGTAGAGTACGGTTGGCTTCCATTTAATGAAGCTTTCATCATGCAGCAGCAGAGTTGCACCGCCGAACACGACAATAATAATGCCGCTGGCAATCAATGTGTTTTCCACCTTGCCGAACTTGTATTTTGCCCAGCCTATTTGCAGGATAGTTGCAACAATGGCCGTGGCAGTTGCAGCATAAATCCCGGAAAATTTATAAACGATGAAAAAGACGATGACCGGAAACAGGTCAAAAAGAAACTTCATGAGAGGCCTTAATTGGAGTGAAGCGAAGTTGCTACGCTAAAGTATTAGTTAAGAGCGTATTTTGCTATGATTCGTGTTAGCTAACAAGGCTCATCATGCAAGACTCTAACAGTTCAACCACCCATGCCCGCCCAGATTGATCTTCACAGTCACTCTATCATCTCAGATGGGCTCATGACGCCTACGGAATTGGTAGCTCATGCCGCGTCCAAGGGTTTGCGAGTATTAGCATTAACAGATCACGATGATACGGCAGGATTGGCTGAGGCCGAGGTTGCTGCTGGCATGCATGGGATTCAGCTAGTGCGTGGTGTGGAAATCTCGGTGACTTGGCGTAAGCGCACCCTGCATATTCTCGGCCTCAAGATAGACCCGGAATATTTGCCGCTGGCAAATGGGCTGAAGGCCATCCGTGCAGGTCGGCATACCCGTGCAGAGGGTATGGCAGCGAGCCTGGAAAAAATTGGCATAACCGGTAGCCTGGAAGGTGCTTATCACTATGCAAAACAGGGCATCATCAGCCGTACTCATTTTGCAAGATTCCTGGTTGAGAAGGGCCATGCAACTGACACGCGAGCAGTATTTAAAAAGTACCTGGTCAAAGGCAAGCCTGGATACTTTGAGCATCAATGGGCGGACTTGGAAGACGCCATGGGCTGGATCATTAATAGCGGCGGTGTCGCGGTCATTGCCCATCCTGGCCGTTATGATCTTGGGCGTACCAATATGCTATTGCTGATGGAAGAGTTTCGTAGCTTGGGCGGCAAGGCGATTGAGGTTGTTACCGGCAGCCACAGCGTTGACCAATATCAGGAGTTCGCCAAGCTTTCCAGGCTGTTTAGCTTGCAGGCTTCAATGGGTTCGGATTACCACGGCCCTGGTCATGCCTATATCGAAATGGGGCGATTACCCGACCTGCCGGATGGCTGTGTGCCGATATGGCAGGATTGGCCAGAAGCTGCGCAAATAAAGCCGCTGCAGCCAAAGACGCACTAATGGCCCAATATTTCGTTATACACCCGCAAAATCCGCAGGCACGATTGATTCACCAAGCAGTGGGCATTCTACGCGAGGGAGGGGTAGTAGCTTACCCAACTGATTCCAGTTATGCGCTAGGCTGTATTTTGGGGAACAAGGAAGCGCAGGAGCGTATCCGTGATATTCGTGGAGTGGATGATACGCACCATTTCACGCTGGTTTGCCGCAATCTGGCAGAGCTTGCGAACTACGCACAGGTGGATAACAGCCAGTTTCGACTGCTTAAGGCCAATACGCCAGGACAATATACTTTTATACTCAAAGCTACACGCGAATTGCCACGCCGCTTGCAACACCCTAAGCGTAGTACAGTAGGCCTGCGCGTACCAGAACATGAGGTATCACAGGCGCTACTGGATGAACTGAACCAGCCTTTGCTGAGCATGACGTTGTTATTGCCTGGCGATGAAGAGCCCTTGAATCAGGCTTGGGAGATACGTGAACGACTGGAACATCAGGTAGACCTGGTAATAGATGCTGGCGCATGTCATGCACAGCCGACTACAGTGATTGATTTAACCGGCGACGGCCCCCAACTAGTACGCCATGGGGCAGGCGATCCTGCGCCTTTCGGAATTTGATAGGAAGATCAACATGTTATTTGAACTCTTACAAGGCTTCTTCGCACTTGGTACTGTGCAGAAAATCACGGTCTCTGCCATCCCGGTGATTTTTGCCATTACCGTACATGAAGCGGCGCATGGCTATGCAGCACGTTATTTTGGCGATATGACCGCACAAGCCATGGGCCGTATCAGCCTCAACCCGATTCGCCATATCGACCCGGTCGGCACCATTCTCGTCCCTGCCATTACCATGTTTGCAGGCGGTATGCTGTTTGGCTGGGCAAAGCCGGTACCGGTCGATTTTTCACGTTTGCGCAACCCCAAGAAGGATATGCTGTGGGTGGCTGCTGCTGGCCCACTATCCAACCTAGTCATGGCTATTTTGTGGGCGTTGTTCATCAATCTGCATGGCGTATTGCCGCCAGACCTGGCAGCGCCGGCTGCTTTCATGGGTGCCGTGGGTGTGCTGATCAATGTCGTACTCATGGTGCTTAACCTGCTGCCTTTGCCGCCGCTGGATGGCGGCCGTATCGTCGTAAGCTTGCTACCCAATCACTTGGCCGCAAAGTTTGCGCGCATTGAGCCTTATGGGTTCATCATCCTGCTGGTGCTGCTGTTTACCCACTTGCTCGGCACCATCATGAACCCATTTGTTTTTGCAGTCATGAGCGTGATTTCTCAAGTATTTGTATAGAGTTTTCGTATAATGCCTTTATCTTTTTTCTGGGTTATTAATTACTATGGCGGTTGAGCGCGTTTTATCGGGCATGCGGCCCACCGGCAGTTTGCATCTTGGTCATTATCACGGCGTATTAAAAAATTGGATCAGGCTGCAACACGAGCATGAATGTCTGTTCTTCGTTGCTGACTGGCATGCACTGACCACCCATTACGATACCCCTGAAGTCATTGAAGAAAATGTGTGGGAAATGGTGATCGATTGGCTGGCAGCAGGTGTGGATCCTGCCAATGCGATCATCTTTATCCAGTCCCGTGTACCTGAACATGCTGAGCTGTTCACGCTGCTCTCCATGATTACGCCTTTGGGCTGGCTTGAACGCGTTCCAACCTACAAAGACCAGCAGGAAAAGCTGGCACATAAAGACCTTTCCACTTACGGTTTTCTCGGTTACCCGCTACTACAAAGCGCAGATATCCTGATCTACAGGGCGACCCAGGTGCCAGTTGGTGAAGACCAGATTCCTCATATCGAATTTACGCGTGAAATTGCCCGGCGCTTTAACCATATATACGGCCGTGAACCCGGTTTTGAAGAGAAAGCCCATGCTGCCATCAAGAAATTAGGCGGCAAAAAAGGTTCGCTGTATGAAGAACTACGAAATCGTTACCAGGAGAGTGGTGATGATGAGGCGCTGGACTCTGCACGTGCACTGATTGAAGAGCAGCAAGGTTTGAGCCTGGGTGACCGCGAGCGTTTACTGGGTTATCTCGAAGGTGGCGGCAAGATGATACTGGTGGAGCCTGAATACAAGCTCACGCCGGCATCAAAGATGCCCGGCCTTGATGGGCAGAAAATGTCTAAATCCTATAACAACACGATTTCATTGCGTGAGCACCCTGACAGCATTGCCAAGAAGATCAAAACCATGCCGACTGATCCAGCGCGGGTGCGCCGCACTGACCCGGGCGATCCGGCAAAATGCCCGGTGTGGCAGTTGCATGAGGTCTATTCCGAGGATGATACCAAGCAATGGGTGCAGAACGGTTGCCGTAGTGCCGGCATAGGTTGTATTGAGTGCAAACAGCCAGTGATTGACGGTGTGCTCAATGAGTTGAAGCCAATACAGGAACGCGCTGCCATGTATGCAGAAGACCCTACTTTGATCAAGAACGTCGTTGCGGAAGGTTGCGAGCGTGCACGTAAACTGGCACGTGAGACCATGCGAGACGTGCGTGAAGCCATGGGGCTTAATTACTCGTGATTGAGTCTCTGGCGAATGTAGGCGGCTCTCAAGCGCGCATCCATGGCGAGACCATTACCGCGCTGCCGCAGGATTTATACATACCGCCAGATGCTCTGGAAGTTTACCTGGAGGCATTTGAAGGCCCGCTGGATTTATTGCTTTACCTGATACGCAAACATAACCTGGATATCCTCGATATCCCGATGGCTGACCTGACCCGCCAATACATGGATTACGTTGAGAAAATGCGTTCCATCAAGCTGGAACTGGCGGCCGATTATTTGCTCATGTCCGCGATGCTCATTGAAATCAAGTCGCGCATGCTATTGCCAAAACCGGCTGAGATCGAACAGGAAGATGATCCGCGGGCGGAACTGGTCAGGCGCCTGATGGAATATGAATCTATCAAGCTGGCCGGGCAAAAACTGGATGACTTGCCGCAGGTCGGGCGCGAGATTTTGGTAGCACAGGCTTATTACCAGCAGATTATTGAAGTACAGCCACCCACAGTATCACTGGATGAACTGATGGCTGCCTGGCAGGCAGTACTGGAACGCGCCAGCAAGTTTGCACACCACAAGATCAGCCGTGATGAACTGTCGGTGCGCGAACACATGAGCCAGATTCTGCGACGTTTGCAGCAGGATAAGTTGCTGGAGTTTGCCGCCTTGTTTGATATTCGGAATGATGGGCTGCCGAAGCTGGTCGTATGTTTTCTGGCTATCCTTGAGCTGGTCAAGGAAGGCATGGTAAAAATGACACAACAGGTGGCGTTCTCGCCAATCTATTTGCAAATTGCCTGAGATATGAACGAGCCGCAAACCATCGCAGAAATGAAGCTGGTGATTGAAGCGGCCTTGCTGACATCCTCACAGCCTCTTTCTTTGGATGAATTGACGCGGCTGTTTGCGGATCGCATGGAGCGGGCTACGTTGCGTATGCTGCTAGATGAACTCAAGGCTGATTGGCAACAACGTACGATGGAGCTAGTGCAGGTAGCCAGTGGCTGGCGTTTCCAAGCGCGCGCCGAATATGCGCCATTCCTTGCGCGCCTGAGCCCGGAAAAACCGCAACGCTATTCCCGTGCGGCGCTGGAGACATTGGCCATTATTGCTTATCGCCAGCCGGTGACGCGTGGGGATATTGAAGAGATTCGCGGTGTGGCAGTCAATCCCAACATCATCCGCATGCTGCAGGAGCGTGACTGGATCGATATTGTGGGTGAGCGTGATGTGCCGGGTCGCCCCTCGTTGTTTGCCACTACCAAAACCTTTCTTGATGACCTTAACCTGCGCTCACTTTCTGAACTCCCGCCGATGGAGAATTTTGCGCAGGTTGAAATCCCGCTGGATCTCTAAATCGAGCTGCAGCCAGCGTGGCAGGAATGGATTTTTTCTCTCAGTAAGTTAAGTCTGAACAAGTTTTAATTTCTGTGAGCTAGTCTGCCTTTATAATAAGCACTTATTTTTCAAAGCATAAGTAACCATGGCTCGTCCCTTCAAGCAGCAGCGCGACCCGCGCAGCATCAATCCTAAACCTGTTGTGGCAGACCCCGATGCGGTGCCCCAGCGCTTGCACAAGCTACTGGCACTTGCAGGCCTGGGATCGCGCCGAGACATGGAAGCATTGATTGCCAGTGGTCGTGTGACTATCAATGGTAAGCCAGCCCAGGTGGGAGCGGGCGTGGTGCCCACGGATGTAATCAGACTGGATAGCCGACCCTTGCGCCTGCCGTTTGAGGCTGAGTTGCCAAAGGTATTGCTCTACCATAAGCCTGAGGGCGAGATTGTTAGTCAGGATGACCCAGAAAACCGGGCGACAGTGTTTGATAAATTGCCACATGTAAAGAACGCCAAATGGATTGCCATTGGCCGTCTCGACATGAACACATCGGGCTTACTGATATTTACCACCTCTGGCGAATTGGCTAACCGCTTCATGCACCCTCGTTATGAAGTAGAGCGAGAATATGCTGTACGTATTTTTGGTGAGCTTACTGAAGGTCAGATGCTGCAATTGACCCAAGGCATAGAGCTGGATGATGGCCCAGCCAGTTTTGACCTGATTCACCCTCAAGGTGGCGAGGGTTCTAACCACTGGTATCAGGTAGTGCTGCGTGAAGGCCGTAACCGCGAAGTAAGGCGTTTGTTTGAGGCGTTCCAGTTACCTGTCAGCCGACTCATGCGTGTGCGTTTCGGCCCTATCAACCTGCCGCCACGCCTCAAGCGCGGCATGATGCTGGAGCTGGAGCCAAAAGAAGTCGTAAACCTATTGGAATGGGCCGGGTTGGAAGCGCCCAAGGCTCCACCAAAACAGCTTAGTACACGCGAAAAAGAAAAAATCGGTAAGACTTTTATGCCAAAAGAGGCGAAAGCCTCACGAGCCCCAGCTACGGGCTACAAAAACAAGACAGAGCGTATTGCAGCGATTGGCGCGGAAGAACCAAACGCAGATAGAAAGCCCGGTGCCGGCCGGCCGGGAGTAAGTAAAAACATAGCGCCAGCCAAACCAAGAAAACCGGCTGCAAATCGCCGCATCAGGCAAGGCTCGGATTTAACCGCCCCCAAGCAGCAGAAGCGTAGTGACAGGAATCGCGGTCGCGGATAGCGTACCCATTTCCTCACCAGTTTATTCTAATAATTTGGTTTGTTAATTAAGATCAGGTTAATACTTGATTAATTTACTCAGGAAGCGTAAACATAGGATGTGAATTAATTTTACTTCTACTTGAGGAGAGTAAAATGAACCGCAGACTGTATTTTATGCTTCCCGACATCAGTGCAGCCCGGCATGCCTGGAAAGAGATGCTACTTGCCTGTGTTGATAATCGAAACATTCACTTCCTGATAAAGCCCGGCACTAATCTGGCCCATAGAATGCAACCCGCAGATGTTCTTGAAAGAACTGATGCATTGCATGAGGGCGGTATGGGGATACTCGTTGGAGCAGCCTTGGGCCTGATTGCTGGTATTCTGACGCTGGTCATTCCACCGGGCTATTTTCCACTCTGGTATACCAATCTGGAGTGGACCGGGATTCTTGCAATCACGTCAGTTGTAGGGGCATTCAGTGGTTGTGTTGGCATGGCGCTACTCGGGGTTGGACTGTCCAGTTCAGTTCTGGAGGCCGCCAAGGAGAGAATATCCAAGGGTGAAGTGATGATGATAGTGGCAGTGCCGCTGCATCGTGTTAATGAAATCCGCAGAGTGGTTGAGACCTTGCATCCCGAGGCCAACTATTATGGTGTATGGCCAGCCAAACACCCTGTTTTTCCTTAACTTGTAATACAGCCCAGCTGAGGGCGCCAGTGATAATAGCGCAATTTAATTTGCGGTTCTATTGAGCTGTTCTTTTGTCAGCAAGAATACAAATTCGTTACCTGCCTCAACTTCCAGCCAGGTAAATACCATATCCGGATAAGCCGCCAGCAATGCGTCGCGGTTATGGCCGATTTCCACCACCAGCAGGCCGCCATCATTCAGGTGTTTCGATGCTTCACGCAGCAGGGTATGGGTATGATCCAGGCCTGCCGTGCCGCTGCCCAGCGCCAGTTGCGGCTCGTTGCGATATTCCTGAGGCAATGCCGCCATGGACGGCGCATCTACATAAGGCGGGTTGCTGATGATCAGGTCGTAGGTCTTGCCCTGCAAGGCACTGAACATGTCGGACTGGGTGGCATGGACCTGGTCGTGCAGGTCATAGTTGGTAATGTTGATGTTGGCCACGGCGATGGCATCAGATGAAATATCTACCACATCAATATCCGCATTGGGGAAGGCATTAGCCAGCAAGATGCCGAGGCAACCGCTACCGGTACAGATGTCGGCGGCGCTTTCCACCATTTCCGGGTATTCGATCCATGGTGCAAGTTGCTCTTCCAGCAACTCGGCAATGAAGGAGCGCGGCACGATGACGCGTTCATCTACATAAAACTTGAAGCCTTTTAGCCAGGCCTCTCTCACCAGATAAGCGGTTGGCACGCGCTCAGCGACGCGACGCTCGATCAGGTGCGCCAGGTGTTTGCGTTCAGGCTCGGTGATGGCGGCGTCGAGAAAGTTCTCCAGCGTATCATGCGGCAGGTGCAATGCCGACAGGATCAGCCAGGCAGCCTCATCGTACGCGTTGTCAGTACCATGCCCATAAAATACTTTTGATTCCTCAAAACGCGAGACAGTGAAACGCAGCCAGTCGCGTAGGGTAAACAATTCCTCTATTGCACGTGTGTAGATACTCATGCCAGCAGTAACTTTTCTAGGGTGATGCGATAGGTGTCCTTGAGGGGTTCAATGTCGGCCACAGCCACGCACTCGTTAAGCTTGTGGATGGTGGCGTTGAGTGGGCCGAACTCGATGACCTGCTTGCAGATATCGGCGATGAAACGGCCATCTGACGTGCCGCCGGTAGTGGATAGCTCGGGCGTGACACCGTAAGTCTGCTTTATTGCCGCGGAGATAGCTTCAACCAGATTGCCTCTGGGAGTGATGTAAGGCGGAGAATATTCCCACTCCAGATCATAGGCCAGGGTATGTTTATCGAGGATGGCATGCACGCGATCCTTGAGGTTTTTTTCGGTACTGCCTTGTTGATTGAGTTCTGGACAGAAGCGGAAATTGAACAGGATATCGACTTCACCCGGTACTACATTGGTCGCGCCGGTGCCGCCATTCATGTTGGAGATTTGCCATGAAGTCGGCGGGAAGTATTCGTTGCCGTTGTCCCACACGGTACTGACCATATCCTTGATGGCCGGTGCGACCATATGGATGGGGTTCTTTACCAGGTGCGGATAGGCGATGTGGCCTTGTATACCCTTGACGGTGAGCTTGCCCGAAAGCGAGCCGCGGCGGCCATTCTTGATCATGTCACCAACTACTTTGTTAGAAGTAGGCTCGCCGACGATGCAATAGTCGATGAGCTCGCCACGAGCTTTCAGCGCCTGGACTACCTTGACAGTACCGTTGATGGCAACGCCTTCCTCATCCGAAGTAATCAGCAGGCCGATCGAACCGGGGTGATCCGGATGTGCTGCAACAAAGTCTTCAATGGCGGTGATAAAGGCGGCGCAGGAGGTCTTCATATCGGCGGCACCTCGGCCATAGAGCATGCCATCCTTGATGGTTGGCTCGAAAGGTGGCGTATGCCATTTTTCTACAGGACCAGTCGGGACAACATCGGTATGGCCGGCAAATACAAGGAGTGGGCCACTGGCGCCGCGTCGCGCATAGAAATTATCGACATCGCCAAAACGCATGCGCTCGACCTTGAATCCAAGCGGTTCGAGGCGGGCAATCATCAATTCCTGGCAGCCGGCATCGTCTGGCGTGTTCGATTGGCGTGCAATCAGCGCTTTGGCAAGTTCCAGTGTTGTAGACATAGGTGGTAAATATGGGGAGGCAATAAAGCCACCATTTTAGCTGAGTTGAGCAAATCCCGCTTTAGAGCATGTCTTCCCAGAAACGGGAAACATGATCCTTGATATCCTGCAATACTGGCCGTTTTTTCCATTCTGCAAAGGTGATCTGTTTGGCCGACTTGATGTCGTCATCGAACATGGCTTGGAGTTCCTGCGCGGTTTCCCGACCCACTACCACGACATCCACTTCGTCGTTGAACAGCACGCTGCGGTGATCGAAATTGGAGGAACCGATGACCGACCAAACGCCATCCACGGTGACTGTCTTGGCATGCAGTATCTCGTGTTGGCATTCGTAGATTTTGACCCCGGCTTCCAGCAGGTCTTCATAGTGCGAATGCTGGACCTCGATAGAGCTGGCCGAGCTGCTGACGCTCGGCAGCAGGAGCCTTACGTCGACACCACGCTTGGCGGCATCTATCAAATCCCGTTTTTCCTGCCGCGTGGGTACAAAGAAGGCAGAGCTCAGGAAGATGTTCCTGTCGGCATTCTGGATCGCCGACAACATTGTGATGTAATAACGCGGCGTACCCCTGGCTGGTGCGCTGCCGATGATACGTAATACCTCGCTGCCCTTTGCGACAAGCGTGGGAAAGTATTCAGCAACCTTCAATGCCGGGCCGTTCTGTTCTTGCCAATGTTGCAGGAAGAGTTTTTGCAGCTCGGCGACTGCCAGTCCCTCGATCTGCATATCCGTATCGCGCCAGCGGCTACCCTGATGATTGGCCGGCGGGCCGACGGAATGCCCTATACCTGCTGATTCATAGGTGACGCTCAAATTCACCCCGCCGACGATGGCAGTCGTACCATCTATCACGAGGATCTTGCGGTGGTCCCTATGATTGAATGAGGCGGCATGTAACGGGTTCAGCGGGTTGAATTGTACGATTTGCACACCTGCATCCCTGAGGCGGTCGAAGAACGCTTTTGGGGTGGTGGCCGAACCGTAGCCATCATAGATGATATTGATCGCTACACCTCCCTTGCGTTTGGCGACTAGCAGGTCACCCAGGCTGAGGTTGCCGTTCTTGACATCCTCAAAGATGTAATATTCCAGGTTGATCGTATGCCGTGCAGATTTTATGGCCGCGAACATCGCTGCAAAAGTCTGGTCGCCGTTACGCAACAGGCGCACATCATTGCCCGTGACCAGTGGCGTTTCTGCTACTTCCCGCTCAATAGCCAAGTGGGTCTGCAATAAATCGGCATCTTCGGCTTTAACGCCCATGCGAGCCAGTAGCGCCTTGGTATCCTGCCTGGAGAGAGGGCCACGCGCGCCGATGATTTGGGGTGATGTATTTGCTTGTCCGGCGACTGGTTCAACCTGAGGTACAGATGCACAACCGGCCAGTAACAGGGAGACTAGCAGCTGTTGCCAGTTCATTTTTTAGATGATTCTATTAATAGGGTTTCGTATTTTTCTGCATCAAAACCCAACTGGAGAATACGCGCATCATTGACTAATACCGGGCGTTTAATGACGCTTGGTTTAGCCAGCATCAGGGCGATTGCACTGTCATTATCGTGTACCTGCGCTTTTTCTGTGTCCGACAGGTTACGCCATGTCATGCCTGCTCGGTTGACCAGTTTTTCCCAAGTGGTTTGTTCAAGCCATTGGCCGAGCATCGCTGCATTAACCCCATCCTTTTTGAAATCGTGAAACTGATAGGAAATGCCGTGACTTTCAAGCCATGTGCGGCTCTTTTTTACAGTGTTACAGTTGGGTATGCCGTAGAGCTTCATGAATTAACCGCAATTACTTAGAGTAACTATTATTTTAACAGCTACGCTAGTTTGCGCGAAATTCCTGCCCTGAATGAATGGGTTAGGCTGGCACTGGCAAGGTTCCGCCAGATTCATCCGGGTCTTTCTCGATCGGGTTGAACTGGCTGACCAGACTGGCGAGTTTTTCCTCGGGTACTGGGTGTGAGAACAAAAATCCCTGTAGCTGATTGCATCTCAGTTCAGTCATTATCCTGCGCTGTGCCTCGGTTTCTATACCCTCGGCGATAACTCTCAAACCTAAGGCGTGAGAGAGTCGTACAATTGAATCTACAATCGCAAATTTCTGCTGATTCGTGTCGATGTCTCTGATCATGCTGCGATCCAGTTTAAGCTCATTCACCTGCATTTTTTGCAGGAAGGAGAAGCTGGAATTGCCGGTACCAAAATTATCAATAGCGATTTCAATCCCTGCTTCCTTAAAGGCTGTTAGTAACAGTTCGAATTGATCTTCCTGGTGTAGATTACTCGGCTCCATAATCTCAAACATTAGGCTGGAAGCGGGTAGTTCATAGCGCTTGAGAATTTGCATTACCTCTGTAACCAGATTGCTGTTACGGAACTGTTGCGAAGAGAGATTGATCGAGACATTCAGGTTAATGCTCTGGCTACGCATGCGATGCTGGATGCGGCAGGATTCCTCAATCACCCAATTACCAATCTGATTCATCAACCCAAAACGCTCAGCTGCTGGAATGAAGTGCTCGGGCTCAAGCAGGCCCTTATCTGGATGCTGCCAACGCAGTAAGGCCTCAATACCTGCCAGTTTGTGAGTGGTGCTATCAACTTTTGGTTGAAAGTAGAGTTTGAATTCATCGCTCAGTAGTGCGTGAATCAAATCTCGTTGCAACTGTTGCAACTGGTTTGAAGCCAACTCAATCTCACTATCAAAGAAACGATACCGGTTCTTGCCATCCATTTTTGCCCGATACATGGCGGCATCAGCACATTCCAGCAATCGAGCGATATTGCCGTCACGCGGGTACACGGCAATGCCTACGGAGGCCGAGATGCGCACTTCATGATGATCAATGTAGAAAACATCTCTTAGTGATTGAATAATGCGTTCGATTACCGGCACGATGTCCTCATCCGAACGGATATCTTCAATGAGGGCGACAAACTCATCCCCGCCGAGGCGGGCAACGACATCGCAGCCACGAACGGCAGTCATCAGGCGCTTGGCAACCGCTAGCAATACTTCATCTCCAACATGATGGCCGAGTACATCATTTACGGGTTTGAATTCATCGAGGTCAATAAAGGCAACTGCCAGAGAATTATTCCCACGCGATATCCGGCCAACAGCTACTTCAAGGTGTTGCTGGAATAATCGGCGATTAGGTAGGTGCGTCAACGTATCCATCATGGCAATGCGATTTAATTCCAGATTTTCGTCTTGCAAGGAAAGGCTATGCGATGTGTTAAGGCTTTCCATGCGCGCATCGAGCAGGGCAATGACGAAGGTACCCAGTACCAGGCAAATTACACCTGTAGCACTAACAATTGCCAGCAATGTCGGATTGATCGCGTTACTTACCCCGCATATGGAGCCGGATGCGAATTCTGCCGCAGCCATGCCGGTGTAATGCATGCCTGCTATACCGGCAGACATTAATAAGGCAGTAATTAATTTTCCGACGAGCGCATGCTTTCCTGATAGTGTGCGTTGCCAGTAGAGGATACGTAATGCTGCCATCGAAGCAATGGCCGGAATCAGGAATGACAGGAAGAATAACCAGGAGTCATAGTTAATAGGCGGCATCATGCGCATGGCGGCCATGCCCATATAATGCATACTGCAAATGCCGGTTGCGAGAACAAGTCCACCAACCACTATTAACCGGGAGCTCAACACAGTTTGATGAGCAATTCTGAACCCCATCCAGGAAATAACAACCGCAATTAACCAGGATAAGATCGTCAAGTCGAACGCATAACTAACTGGAATCGGCAAACTGAATGACAGCATACCGATGAAATGCATGGACCAAATGCCAGTGCCAACGGTCAAAGCGCTTGCCAGCAGCCAAAGTTTGCTCGCTCTATCGTGATTCCCATGCAGTTTTGCGGCAAAACTCAGGCCTGCCCAGGATGAGATAAAGGCAATCAATAAAGAAAGTAAGACGAGACTATAGTCATAGCTCCCTACCATGCAATTTCCCTCTTTTTAATTGAGCTTCTTTTTTTGAAGAAGCCCCACATGGCATTACAGGCGCAATATGTATGCCGATTTCAAGTAATACAGCCGGGAGGTAACAATAAGAAATATGAACGGCTGGCTGCAATGCACTATTGATAAGGGTCGGCACGAGATGGAGGGATTGGCATGCTTTTGCTGCCTGCTGACAAGCGGTAGTTATGGGGTGATGAGTGGCTTACAAGTAACAACACCCGCAAGGGCGGGTGTTGTTAAGGCTTTGACATGGCTGTCGAAATTATGACAGTTTGGCAGGTTTTAGTGCTGAATCAGATGCCACGCAGTAATTCATTGATACCGACTTTGCCCAAGGTCTTTGCGTCAACTTTCTTGACAATGACCGCGCAATACAAGCTATAGCTACCGTCTTTTGCTGGCAGGTTGCCGGAAACGACTACAGAGCCGGCGGGGACGCGACCGTAGGTGACGCTCCCAGTTTCGCGGTCATAGATTTTGGTTGATTGACCGATGTAAACGCCCATTGAGATGACACAGTTGTCTTCGACAACAACGCCTTCGACAACTTCGGAGCGAGCGCCGATAAAGCAATTGTCGCCAATGATGGTCGGCCCGGCTTGTACCGGTTCCAGTACACCGCCGATACCTACGCCGCCTGATAGGTGCACGTTCTTGCCGATTTGTGCGCAGGAGCCAACAGTGGCCCAGGTGTCGACCATAGTGCCTTCGTCAACGTAAGCGCCGATATTGACATAAGAAGGCATCAGTACAGCATTCTTGCCAATAAAAGAGCCGCGGCGTGCAATGGCATTCGGCACTACGCGGAAGCCACCAGCCTTGAAGTCGGCTTCGGTATAGTCAGCGAATTTGCTTGGGACTTTGTCGAAATATTTAGTACAACCACCATCAAGCAACGCATTGTCTTCCAGGCGGAAAGACAGCAATACAGCCTTCTTGATCCACTGGTGTGTTTCCCATTCCTGGCTGTCACCTTTACGGGTGGCTACACGTAAGCGGCCAGCATTCAGTTCTTCCAGCACGGTGAATACGGCATCCTTGACCTGCTTGTCGGCATTGGCCGGGTTGATATTGGCACGGTTCTCGAACGCGGCCTCGATGATGGATTGCAGTTCCTGCATGACGGACCCTTAAACTTGAAAAAAGCGTAATTTTACTTGGTTAGCGCAAGTTCGTCAGTCTTTGAATTTACGGATAATTTCCAGATCACGACGAAAGCTTTCTGCATCGCCATATTCAACAAAACTGCCATAGCGGGAATGAGCTGCTAATACACGTCTGGCGTGCTTGATCGGGCACCAGTATTGCTCAGTGCGCCCAATGATTTCCTTGAGGTAGGAGACAAGACCATTGCCATATGAACAATATGCACAATTGAATTTTTCCAGGAGGTTAAGGTAGGCCAGGTGTTGATGATCGAATATGAAGTAATCGCCACGTTTGACCTTGGGGATGCCAAGTAGTGGGAAGCAAACAGCATGATAAAGGCTAGCCAACAGGTCGACTAATAGCAAGGCGGGAAATACGGCGTAAATAAATGGTGCCGTGACTACATGCCGCCACTGCGGGAACAATGCATAACGAAACAGGTTGATTTTGAAACGTCGGTGTTGCTGCCTGACAGATTTCTCAAAATGAATCTTGTGATTGATCAGTCGGTAGTTGAGATTGTCTCGAGCCTCATAAAGCTCCGCCTCCAACTCCAGCTCTATTGCCTTGATACGCTCGACGAGCTCGATGATACGCTTATTCATTATTTTGCCCGTCTATCCGTCAATTAATGGCTGATAGGACAGCGTACCATGCGCCCAATTAATCTAGAAAACATATGGGGCTGGGTGGAAGAATTAATGCTTGTTTTTAGCTTCTTCGTATAGCGGCATCACTTTGGGAATAAGCCTTCTGATATCGTCCATGCGCGCTGCATCTGATGGGTGTGTGCTCAGAAACTCGGGAGGCTTGGAACCGCCAACCTTGCCCATCTTTTCCCACAATGTAAGTGCTGCATTCGGGTTGTAACCTGCGCGTGCTGCCAGTTCCAGGCCAATTTCGTCAGCCTCGTGCTCATCGCGGCGGCTATGCGGCAGGGTAAGCGCCACAGCAGCTACGGTGCTACCCACCGCCAGCGTAGTGCCTGCGTTACTCGAATCCTTGGTGGCAATACCAACAACAGCAGCCAGTCCCAGTAAGCCAAACTGTTGCATATAGGCTTCTGACATTTGTTCGCGGCTATGTTCTCGCAATGCATGGGAGATTTCGTGCCCCATGACGGCGGCCAGTTCATCGTCAGTAGGCTTGATCTGCTCTATTAAGCCGGTATAGACCATGATCTTCCCGCCTGCCATGCAGTAGGCATTAACTTCCTTGCTCTGCTGCACATTGATTTCCCATTTCCAGTTTGCGGCATCGCTACGGAACACGGGGGTTTGGGCAATCAGACGTTGAGCAATCGCGCGCACTCTTGCTGTTTCAGCAGCATCTGGATTGAGTGCTTTCTTCGAGTCGGCAGTTTTCAGGGTTTGCACATAATTCTGAGCAGACATGCTTTCCACCTGTTTTTGTGAGAGCAAGAAGGTTTGTTTGCGGTCAACGCCTACTGCACCGGATTTGGTGGTTTGCACAGTGGTGCAGCCGGAGAGGGCTAATATGATTGAGGTTAAAACCAGAAGGGATAAGCGGCTTAATTTATGCATGTTAATTTACTCAATTGATAGACAACGCCAGCATGGCTGCTAAAGCTAATTCTAAATCAGATTATAGCGTTACTTGCGTACCCAGTTCGATCACCCGGTTTGGTGGCAGCTTGAAATGGTTGGTGATGCTGTCCGCGTTGCGGAACATGCCGACAAATAGTTTTTCGCGCCAGTAAGCCATCTCTGAATTACGGGTGGCGATCAGGCTTTCCTTGCCGATAAAGTATGAGGTGTCCATTGCATCCAGTTGCAGGCCTTGCATTTCGCACAATTCCAAGTCGCGAGGCAGGTCTGGATCGTCCTTGAACCCATAACGCATGGTAACCCTGTAAAACTCATGCGGCATCTTTTCAACTTCGACACGTTCTTCCTGGGCTATATACGGGAAATCCTCAATTCTGACAGTCAGGAAAACCACCTTCTCATGCAGCACTTTATTGTGCTTGAGGTTGTGTAGCATGGCATGCGGTACGCCTTGCGGGTTGGGTGTCATGAATACAGCGCTACCTGGCACGCGAGCAGGCGGGTGAGAGCCGATTGCCGCAATAAATGGCTCAATCCCCATGGCTTCACTCTTGAGGCGATTGAACAGCAGGCTGCGGCCCCTTTTCCAGGTAGACATGACAGTGAAGATGACGGCACCGATGAGTAGAGGCACCCAGCCGCCATCAGGTATCTTCAGCACGTTAGCGCTGAAGAAAGCCAAATCTATCGTCAGGAATATTGCAATCAGGGAGCCGGTACGCAACCAGCTCCAGCCCCAGATGCCATGGAATACTACGCCCGCCAGAATGGTAGTGATCACCATATCACCCGTGACGGCGATGCCATAGGCAGCTGCCAGATTGCCGGATGAGCCAAAACCGATCACCAGTGCCATCACAGCTACCATGAGGCTCCAGTTTACTCGTGGCATATAGATTTGACCTTGTTCACGCTCTGAAGTGTGCTGCACTTGCATGCGTGGCAAGAAGCCTAGTTGCAGTGCTTGGCGCGATACCGAGAAGGCGCCGGAGATAACAGCCTGTGAAGCAATCACAGTAGCTACTGTTGCCAAGACAACTAATGGGAACAGCATCCAATCTGGAGCAAGCAGGTAAAACGGGTTCTTCACAGCCTCGGCGTCATGCAGAATCAGAGCGCCCTGGCCGAAATAATTCAGTATAAGGGCAGGCAGAACGAAGCCGAACCATGCCAAGCGTATTGGTTTACGGCCAAAATGGCCCATATCGGCATACAGCGCCTCAGTTCCGGTAACTGCGAGTACAACCGCGCCCAGCGCAACGAATGCCAGCCATGGATTAGCCCTGAAGAAATGAAACGCGTAAATGGGGTTCAATGCCTGCAGTACAGCAGGTTCGTGCATGATGTTTACGGCGCCGAGTATGCCCAGCGTGCTGAACCAGAGCAGCATGACAGGCCCAAAAAAAGCACCGACGATGGCGGTGCCTTTACTTTGTGCCCAGAACAGGATGAATAGCACAATCAGGGTGATAGGGATAACCACAGGTTTCAGTGCTGGGGTGCCGACTTCCAAACCTTCTACCGCTGAGAGTACCGAAATTGCGGGGGTGATCATGCCGTCTGCGTAGAACATACAGGCGCCGAGTATGCCTATCATCATGATGATTTTCTGCTTGCGCCTGTCACCTGCCAGATTACGGATAGCCACTGCCAGTAAGGCCATGATACCGCCCTCGCCACGATTGTCCGCACGCATGATAAAGCCTACGTATTTGATGGACACCACCATGATCAGTGCCCAGACGATCAGTGACAATATGCCGAATACATTGGCGTGGGTCACCGGCACCGGATGATGGCTGACGGCAAACACTTCTTTCATGGTGTAGAGCGGGCTGGTACCAATATCGCCATAAACAACACCGAGAGCTGCCAGTGCCAGTGCCGGGAGTCTTGTCTTGCTGTGACCAGTATTGTTAGTGCCAGTGTTACTCAGATTTGATGAATCCATTGAGGCAAGCTCGGAAAAGCATTTGTGCATTTTATCAGTTAATGGCATGCGCTACTGTTGTTTCGGTCAGCTAATCTTCTTGTTATAGGGTTTGCGTAAACACTACGGACTGGAATACAGTTTATGCAGGAAAAAATCTCTGGCCCAATATGACCGAAACCCCGCCACCCAATTTGCAGCAGCTTGCCCAGCCATATTCGGATATCGCTCAACTCATCGCTGACAAGGTAGGCAAGGCTTTTGAATTGCACCGCGCTAATCGCCTCGCAGAGGCTTTCGCTGGCTACCAGGAAATACTTGCCTTGCAGCCAGATCATTACGACGCATTGCATTTGAGCGGCCTGCTGCTTAAAAGCCAGGGGAAAACAGACCAAGGTATTGATTTCATACAGAGAGCGATACAGGTTGATGCTAACCATGCTGATGCCCACTTCAATCTTGGCGGCTTGCTCCTATCCTCCGGGCTGAATGAGCAGGCCTTGCAGTGTTTCAATATGGCAGTCAGTTTGCAGCGAGATTATTACCCTGCCATGAATAATCAGGCGGAAACCTTGCGCTTGCTAGGCCGATACGGGGAAGCACTTGCTGTTATCGAGCAAGTCATCCAGCTAGAGCAGGGTTACCAGATAGCACACCAGACACGTGGCGCAGTATTGTTCGGTCTTGGCCGATATCAGGAAGCGGTCGATAGCTACCAAAAAGCCATAGCACTCAAGCCCGGGGATGTGACTGCATACCTGAATCTCGGCGCCACCCAGATCAAAATGCACAACTTCGCCGAGGCCCTGCTTACTTACCAGCATGCGCTTGACCTCAAGCCGGATTGTGCCGAGGCATATCTAAATCAGGGCGTAGCGCACAAAGCCTTGAGGCATTTTGATAAGGCATTGCGTTGTTATGACAAGGCTCTTGAATTAAAGCCCAATTATGCCGAGGCATATTCCAATAAAGGCACGACTTATGAAAGCCTGAAGAAGATGCCCGAGGCGCTAGAGTGCTATGACCAAGCCATTGCAGTAAACCCCGGCTATGCCCATGCTTACCTTAATCGTAGCAATGTATTACGCAGCTTTGGCGATTACGCCGAGTCTATCTCAAGTTATGAGAAAGCAAGGCAACTCAGTGGGGGCTCGCTTGCTACGAGATTTTCATTGGCTGTTGGCAGGATCCCGGTTTTCTCAGTCAGTCCCGATCAGGACAACGAGGCTAGAGCCGCATTCAAGCAGGACATAAATGCGCTTAGCGCATGGGTTGCAGAGAATGATCCCGTTGATGGGGTGGATGTCGTGGGCTCCTTGCAGCCTTTTTACCTGGCTTATTGCGAGCAGAACAACAAAGACCTGCTCGGTATTTACGGGAAATTGTGTGCAAGGTTGATGCAGCGCTTCCAGGGCCAGCTTGAGCAGATATCGGTTTCAGTCAGCGAGAGTAAAACAAGTGCGAGAAAGATCAGGCTGGCCATCGTCTCAGGCCATCTCAGCAATCATTCGGTTTGGCATGCGATTATCAAGGGCTGGTATCAGGCGCTGGAAAAAAATATATTCGAGATTCATAGCGTTTATACGGGAGATACTGAGGATCATCAGACGGCGATTGCAAGAGCCGAGTCAGCCTCTTTTTATGAGGCCAGGAATAATCTGGGAGATACAGCCCAGGCCATAAAACGCATTAAGCCCGATGTGCTTATCTATGCTGAAATTGGCATGGATGCGATGACAACGAGGCTGGCATCCATGCGTCTGGCGCCGGTGCAGATGGTCACCTGGGGACATCCCGAGACTACAGGCCTGCCGACCATGGATTACTACTTGTCTGCAGAGTTGTTCGAGTCTGAATACTCGCAAGAGTACTATACCGAGCAACTGATCAGGCTACCGCGGCTTGGCTGTTATTACAACCCGGTAGATATCCCCATTGTTGATATCAAGACCGCGGAATTTGGTATTGATGCAAGTAAGCCGATACTGATATGCGCAGGGTCACCCTATAAATACAGTGCAAACTACGACGAATTGCTTGTGGAGATTGCCAAAAGCCTGGGCGATTGCCAGTTCGTCTTCTTCAGGTTTGGTGCAAGGGAGCGTATGTCGGATAAATTACAGCATAGGTTGTCATTATCTTTCACCAGGCATGGACTTGATGCTGCCAAGTTTGTACATTTCATCCCTTGGCAATCAACCGCAGGCTTCTACGGCCTCATGCGGCAAGCGGATGTTTTCCTGGATACGATAGGCTTTTCCGGCTTCAATACCGCGTTAAAAGCGCTGGAATGCAATCTGCCGGTAGTCACAGTTAAAGGGCAGTTTATGCGTGGCAGGCTGGCGAGCGGCATCCTGGAAAGTATGGGTGTTACCGAAACTGTTATGCAGGATACGAATGCTTACGTGGGTTGCGTAGTGAAGCTGATCCAGGACAAAAAATTTAACCAGGCTGTACGCCGTAAAATCAAAGCCTCGATCCAGGGTGTCTATCGTGATGTCGAGGCAATCCGGGCGTTAGAAAAGCATTTCGTGGATGTCGTAGTGAAGACGAACCCAAACCTGAAATTGCCGAAGCGAGTGTAACCCCCGCACTAAATACTAATGCTGGTCTTGTGCGCCAATTTCCAGCGAAGTCACTTCTGCATTGGCGCTGCCTTCGCCCAGCGACAACATTATGGCTTGGCCTTTTGCCAATTGCTTGCTGCTGCGTATCAATTGTCCTTCTGTGTTATGTACAAGTGCATAACCCCGCCCCAATACTGCCTGCGGGTTGAGGTGGTCGAGGCTCTGCCCCAGCCGCAAGAGCAGCTGTTGTTGCTGTTGCAAGCGTTTGTCCAAAGCAGCCTGCAAACGTAGCTTGAGTTGTCCAAGGTGGCTGAGTTTGTGGGCCAATTGTTGCGATGGCGAGAGCAGGCGCCGCGCCAGGAAATCAAGTTGTTGCGCGCGGCTGTTGATTACATAGCTTAGCTGCCGCGCCATGCTCTGCTGTAACTGTTGCAGGCGATTCAGCATCGCTACGCGATTGGGCGTAGCCAGTTCAGCGGCAGCGGTGGGTGTGGCGGCACGCTGGTCGGCAACGAAATCAGCGATGGTGAAATCAGTCTCATGGCCAACGCCACTGATGGTGGGGATGGCACAATCGGCAATTGCACGGGCGACGATTTCTTCGTTGAATTGCCAGAGGTCTTCAATACTGCCACCGCCGCGGCAGATGATGAGTACATCGCATTCAGCACGTTGGCTGGCATGATTGATGGCAGCAGCAATCTGGGGCGCGGCAGCCTTACCCTGTACAGGCGTTGGGTAAATAATAACGGGAATAGTTGGCATGCGGCGCTTTAGCGTTGTCAGCACGTCGCGCAGGGCTGCGGCATCTGCCGAGGTCACAATGCCTATCTGGCGTGGATGACCAGGGATAGGGCGTTTACGGCTGGCGTCAAATAAGCCTTCCGCTTCAAGCTTGCTGCGCAGGCGTTCATAGGCTTCAAACAAGGCGCCTAGGCCGGCGCGCTGGAGGAATTCAACCGTTAGCTGGAAATCGCCACGTGCTTCATACAGCGTGACCAGCGCTCTCGCTTCAACTTTGTCGCCTTCTTTCGGTTGCCAGTCGAGGTAGCTGTTACGGCCACGGAACATGACACAACGCACCTGGGCACCACTATCCTTCAGCGAAAAATACCAGTGGCCGGAAGCGGCGCGTGTCATGTTGGATACTTCGCCGCTAACCCAAAACAAGGGGAAACTGCGTTCCAGGACATCCCGCGCTAAACGATTCAGTTCAGTGACTGTCAGTACTCTGGGAGCTGCTGGAGAGGTGCTATCGGCCATCTGGCGTGTTATCCGTTACAATAACGCCAAATTATAAAGGTTAAACTACACACCATGATGAATAAACTTCTTGCCGGCAGAATTGGCTATCTACTTGGCCTCCTTGCCTGTTTTGGGCTGGTGGCCTTTGCTTTGTATATCCAGCAAAAAAACCATCTCGAGCCTTGCCCGCTATGCATTTCCCAACGCATCACTTATATGTCCATGGGTGTGCTGTTCCTCATTGCTGCATTGCATAACCCGGCGCAAATTGGCCGCCGTGTCTACGGTTTCCTGCAATTCATCGTTGCTGTGGCTGGTGTGGGTATCGCCGAACGCCATATCTGGATACAGGCTAATCCGGATAAAGTCATGGCCGAGTGTGGTGCTGGTTTCGATTATATTTTTGATACCTTCCCCATGAAAAAAGCCCTGGACCTCGTATTCAAAGGCACTGGTGAATGCTCGAAAATAGACTGGACCCTGTTCGGCCTCACCATTCCCCAGCTTTCGCTAGCCTGCTTCGTACTGTTGGCGGTTTACGCAATTTATCTTGCGACTTTGCCTAAGCAATAATTAAGAAAACACAATGTATAAAACCCTGGAAGATTATGTCGGCAATACGCCGCTAGTCCAATTGAAACGACTGCCCGGAAGCACCAGCAACACGATACTGGTGAAACTGGAAGGCAATAACCCTGCAGGCTCGGTGAAAGACCGCCCGGCACTTTCCATGATCAAGCACGCTGAGGCGCGCGGCGATATCAAGCCCGGAGATACGCTGATCGAGGCAACCTCCGGCAACACTGGTATCGCGCTGGCGATGGTGGCTGCCATGCGCGGCTACAAGATGGTGCTGGTGATGCCGGATAACCAGACTCTGGAGCGCCGCCAGAGCATGAAAGCTTTTGGCGCTGAGTTGGTCTTAACGCCCAAGGATGGCAGCATGGAGCTTGCGCGAGACGTAGCGATGAAGATGCAGGCCGAGGGCGAAGGCATCGTGCTTGACCAGTTCGGTAATCCGGATAACCCGCTGGCGCATTATGAAAGCACCGGCCCGGAAATCTGGCGCGATACCGCTGGCAAGGTGACGCATTTCGTTTCCAGCATGGGTACCACGGGTACCATCATGGGCACCTCACGTTACCTGAAAGAGCAAAACCCTAAAATCCAGATCATTGGCGTACAGCCGGAAGAAGGTGCGCAGATCCCTGGTATCCGTAAGTGGCCTGAGGAATACCTGCCCAAGATTTACGATGCCAGCCGTGTAGACCAGTTGATACATGTTGGCCAGAAAGACGCCGAGAAAACCACAAGGCGGCTAGCAAGCGAGGAAGGCATCTTTGCAGGCATCTCCTCTGGCGGCGCGCTTTACGCGGCATTGCAATTATCCAAACAAGTTGAGAATGCTGTCATCGTCTCCATCGTTTGCGACAGAGGTGACCGTTACCTCTCCACCGGAGTTTTTCCAGGCTAAAAATTCATATTTCGTCGTGATACTTCGCTACGAATAAAAAATTCATCGTTACATAGTTAATCTATGCTGCGGCTGAATTTTTTATTCGTGCCTTGTCTCACTTAGAACCATGAATTTTCTGGCATAGTAACCAAGATGCGAACCCTCCAGAACCAAGTCTTGCAATTGCTTGCTTTGATTGGTGGGTTTCTTTATGTCGCCAACGCTTATGCCATCAGCAGTATCAGCATTGAAATCGGCTCACTGGATAGCCCGGCGACCCAAGCGCGCAATATCAAGCTCGACTATCGTTTAGGGCATGCCTTAAAGCTTAAGGGCCAGCTTAAATCAGCTGATGACAAGGAATGGGGGGATGCGAGCCTTTCCTGTGCCGCATTCACAAACCCAAAGCCGGGCACCTGGAGCTGCGATGGCGGCTCGCTGAGCACCGCACGTATCAAGCTACCATTCTCGCTCGCTATCACCGCACAAAAACCACAGCTATCGGCCGATTTGTCCTTTAATGAAGCTAGTTTTAGTGATGTATCGGGTTTGCATGCTGGTGAGAAAGTCACAGGAAAAGTCAGCATCAGAGCCACACAGGAAGCCAGCCTGTGGCGCTGGAATACAGCCATAGATTGGGCCAGCGGCGAAGTATTCTGGCAGCCATTCTATTTTGCCTCAGGGGGTCATCAACTGCAGGCCAGTGGTCAGCTCGACCAGCAATTCCTCACAATAGATAACGCCAGCCTGAACCTGAAAAATGTCGGCCAGATGACTGCCAGTGGCCAGCTAAGGCTTAGTGATAAGAAATTTGAGAGCTTGTCACTGGTAGCCCCAAGCCTTGATCTGGCAACCCTTTATCCATTGCTGTTGAAGCCGCTATTGGAAAAAACCTCACTCAACAATCTGGAGATGGCGGGTGATGTCGGGTTAAACCTGACGATGAAGGACGCTGAATTAGATGCCTTCCAGCTCCAGTTGAATAATGCAGATATCGAAGATAAAAACGGCCGCTTTGCGCTATACAAGCTCAACGCCAATATTCCGTGGGATTTTGACGAGGCCAAAACCGTCAAGCTCAGCTACCAGGGCGGTCACCTGTTGCATATACCGTTGGGCGTAACTAACCTGACGGCTGACCTCAACCGCTATGCACTGACTGCGCCCCAACTCAAGATGCCTATCCTGGATGGTGCCTTGAACCTCTCTGATGTTTCCGCCGCCCGGGTGGCTGGTGATTGGCACTGGCACCTGCGGGCTAACCTGGCGCCCATCACCATGAGCGAATTGAGCCACGCCCTAGGTTGGCCGCGCCTGCAGGGCAAGGTGTCGGCCTCCATACCGCTTGTGACTTATACCGATGGGCAACTGACGACGGATGGTGCCATGCAGTTCAATGTGTTTGACGGCACGGCAACAGTTACCAATCTGACTATGCAGGAACCGCTAGGCATAGCCCCGAGACTCAGTGCCAACATGCAATTACGTAATCTTGATCTTGGCGAGCTTACCCGTACTTTCTCCTTTGGCGCAATCGAGGGCAAGCTCGATGGCAATGTCAGCAACCTGCAGCTTGCCAACTGGCAGCCGGTGAATTTTGATGCCTCTGTGCAGAGCAGTCCCGGCCGTTATCCCAAAAAGATTTCCCAACGCGCGGTGGAAAACATTTCTGCCTTGGGTGGGGCAGGCGCTGCTGCTGCCATCCAGCGTAGCTTCCTGCGGTTTTTCAAGGAGTTTAACTACGATAAGCTTGGCCTGAGCTGCCGTTTGCGCAACGATATTTGCCAAATGGATGGCGTTGAGTCAACGTCGCAGGGGTACATCATCGTTAAAGGGAGTGGCATCCCCTCCATTACGGTCATGGGGTACAATCACAGCGTAAGTTGGGGCGAACTGCTGAGCCGCATCAAGCGCATTACCGACAGCAATACCAAGCCCGTCATCAATTAGGATCAATACTATGAAAACATGGATGTGGTTGTTACCCATGGCTGCCTTCTTGAGCGCCTGCGTGACGATAAATATTTATTTCCCGGCAGCTGCGGCAGAAAAAGCTGCTGACAAGATTATTGATGAGGTATGGCAGATCAAGAAAGATCAGCAAGCCCCCGCCGACGAGCCCGCCAAGTAAGGCGCGTTAGCCAACTTTAGGAAAACATCATGAAAAATCGTCTATTTGCCTTTTGCCTTCTATTATCAACCCTGCTGGCAACGCCATTTGCGCTGGCGGCTGCGGATCTCGAAATCAACACTCCTGCCATATCTTCGCTCAAGTCGAGTATGCAGAGCCGTCACGGCGAGCTTGCCGGTTTTTATGCCAGTGGTGCTGTTGGCCTCACGCGGGATGCGCTTGTGGCAGTGCACGATACCAATGCCGTACCACTCTCCCAGCGGCAAAAAGTGAATTCACTGGTGGCGGCCGAGAATAATGACCGCAATGCGTTATACAAGGAAATTGCCACCGCCAACGGCCACCCGGAATGGGAAGCTGAAGTGCGCAACACCTTTGCCCAGCGCTGGGTGCAAAAAGCGCAAAGTGGCTGGTGGTACCAAGATGCTAGCGGCAGTTGGGCCAAAAAATAATGCGGCCTCCGAATCAGGACGATTGCAGCGTTGGCTGCCTCTTTAACGGCTTGCCGTACTGAATGTACTGTCGCGCCGTTTCATCCTTGCCGCCTTGCACTACTCCTGATTGGGAAGCCGCAAGATGACACCAACCTTAGTCTTCGATATCGAGACCATTCCCGATACGGATGGCCTCAAAAAGCTGCATGACTTACCCGCTGAAACCTCGGCGGAAGATGTCGCAAATATCGCTTTCCACAAGCGCCGCCAGCATAACGGCAGCGACTTCCTGCCTTTACACCAACATCGTGTAGTGGCTATTTCATGTGCCTTGCGCGAGGGCAATAATTTCAAGGTCTGGACGTTAGGCGCACCGGATGAGCCGGAAGGCCAAATCATCCAGCGCTTCTTCGATGGCATTGAGAAATACACACCCAATATTGTTTCGTGGAATGGCGGCGGCTTCGATCTGCCTGTGCTGCACTACCGCGGCATGGTGCATGGTATTCAGGCCCCGCGCTATTGGGATATGGGCGAGGATGACCGCGAATTCAAGTGGAACAACTACATCAGCCGCTACCACATGCGGCATCTTGATCTCATGGATTTAATGGCCATGTACCAGCCGCGCGCCAATGCTCCGCTGGATGAGATCGCCCAGCTCTGCGGCTTCCCCGGCAAGCTGGGTATGGATGGCAGCAAGGTGTGGGATGCTTATAAAAATGGCGAAATCGAAGCCATCCGCAATTACTGTGAAACCGATGTTGCCAATACCTATCTGGTGTTCCTGCGTTTTCAGTTGATGCGTGGTGCGCTGAATGCGGAATCTTCCCAACGTGAAATCCAGTTGGTCCACGATACTTTAAGCGCTTATCCTGGCGCTCATTGGCAGGAATTTCTGGCGGCATGGCAGCCATGATTGATTACTTCTGGCGTAAATTGGGCGATAGCCTGAAATCGGCCGAAAGCGGCCATTTGCATTAAAAGAAATGAGGATTTCTGCCATGCCTAAAAAGTCTAGCGCCATCCTCTTCGTTACTTTACTTGCTGCTTATAATTCCCTTTTCTCCCATCACGCATTTGCCGGTGAAGCACAAGTGCATCAGCTTTTGATAGATGGAAACAACCGGGAATATATCGAGTATAGGCCAGCAAACATCAATCACAGCACTCCTGTTCCACTAGTCATTGTTCTGCATGGAGGATTCGGCAGTGATTCTCAAGCAGAAAAGTCTTACGGATGGGACGAGCTGGCAGACCGCCAAGGCTTCATCGTTGCGTATCCTAATGGCCTCAGCCGAAGCTGGAATGCAGGAAATTGCTGTGGCCCCGCAGCCAAAGACAAGGTTGATGATCTTGGCTTTCTCACTTCAGTCATCAAGGATATTTCTCATAACGAGAACTTTGACTCAAAAAAGGTTTACATGACAGGCATGTCAAATGGTGGCGCACTCGCATACCGTTACGCCTGTGAGGGCAGTTTCCCGATTGCTGCTATCGGCCCTGTTGCGGGAGGCCTTTCGTCAGCGTGTGAAAACCCGCATGCATTATCGGTAATAGAAATTCACGGCTTGGCTGACCAGCATATCCCTATCGATGGAGGTTATGGCTCAAAAGGTGTGGCCAAAGTAGACTGGTTACCCCTGCACCAAACTCTGGATAAATTCAGGCGAGTAGGCAATTGCCAAGCTGCGGTTTCTCATCAAAATGGTGTAGTAGAAACCAGCCTCTCTGCATGTGCCTCCGGCAATGAGGTGGAACTGATAACAATTGCAGGGGCAGGGCACCAATGGCCCGGGGGGGGGCGTAAGAAAAGCCCCGTATTTGAACGATTATTCGGATCAGATGAACCAAGTACCGCTATCGATGCAACGTCAGTCATTTGGGCTTTCTTTCAACGTCTCTAAATTACATTGGTTCGAGCCTAGGTCGAGGAGCCAATAGATTAAAAAGGTTGCAGTAATGCAGTTTTTTTCATCTGGTATTTTATTCTTACTTGTTCTATATTCCATTCAGCATCTAGTGGCATTTCTATAATTTAGCCTATATAGGCTTGAATATAGACTGTGGACTTTCTGATTTTAAGCGGCCATAAAATTCAATAGCGTAACTGTCGGTCATACCTGCAATAAAATCACATATTACTCTTTTGCGATCAGGCTCATTTTTGGCTTTATCGTGCCAGTCTTTAAAGTCATCAGGTAATAATACTGCACCACCATCATCCAACATCATGAATAGCTCTTTAACGATATCATAGCCTCTGTATTCGGCCACCTTGAGGCGTGATGATTCTATGAACTTTATATAGGTATAGTTTTTTAAAGATTCGACTAGTAGGAACATATCCTCTGTAAATTTAACTTCAGAAAATTCCGGCATAGCGGGATTCCATTCGCAAACCACACCATTTATAAACTTATCTACAAGTGTCGAAGTAAGTCTGTTTCTATAGTACCCATTTGCAGCAGACACCTTTGAGACGGAGTAGGCTTGCACCG
>DATBRG010000032.1:0-21510 GCA_036560445.1 Methylophilaceae bacterium | reverse complement strand
TTAAGGCACCCGGCTATAATGTGGGGCTATCAAGGAGAATAACAACGTGTTAATTCGATGGTTGTTGGTTGTTGGAGCGTTGCTGCCAAGCGCAGTATTCGCCGCAGATATTGAAGAATTCAAGCTGGATAATGGCTTACGCATTATCGTGCAGGAAGACCACCGCTCTCCTGTTGTCGTCTCGCAGGTGTGGTACCGCGCTGGCAGCATTGATGAAGTGAACGGCAAGACAGGTGTCGCACACGTGCTGGAACACATGATGTTCAAGGGCACCAGGAAAGTCAAAGCCGGGCAGTTCTCACGTTTGATCGCTGCGGCTGGTGGCCGTGAGAATGCATTCACTGGTGAAGATTACACCTGTTATTTCCAGCAACTGGAAAAATCCCAGCTACCACTCTCAATGAAGCTGGAAGCCGACCGCATGGCCAACCTGGATTTGTCCAAGGAAGAGTTCTCCAAAGAAATCAAAGTGGTCATGGAAGAGCGCCGCTGGCGTACTGAAGACAAGCCGCAATCCAAGGTCAATGAGCAGTTTGAATCTGTCGCTTACCATGCCCATCCCTATTCTCGCCCCGTGGTTGGCTGGATGAATGATCTGGAGAATATGACGGTTGAGGATGCACGTGAATGGTACAAGAACTGGTATGCACCCAACAACGCCATCCTCGTCGTGGTCGGTGATGTCAAGGCGCAGGATGTACTGAAACTGGCCAAGCAGTATTTCGGCCCGCTCAAACCGCATGTGCTACCTGTTCGCAAACCACAAACTGAGCCTGAGCAGATAGGCGAGCGTCGTCTGATCGTCAAAGCGCCAGCCAAGCTGCCCTATATCCTGATGGGCTACCACGTACCGGCACTGAATAACCCAGATGCTGACTGGGAGCCCTACGCGCTTGAAGTGCTGGCAGGTGTGCTGGATGGCAACGCCTCCGCTCGCCTTAACCAGAACCTGGTGCGCCAGCAACAGGTGGCAGTTGATGTCAGTGGCGGATATGACATGATCAATCGCGGCCGCATCAGTCTGTTCGAGCTCGATGGAACGCCAAGTGAGGGCAAGACTGCTGCGGAACTGGAAGCAGCCATATTGCAGCAAATCGAATTGATCAAGCAGTCTGGAGTTACTAACGAGGAACTACAGCGTGTCAAGGCACAGATTATTGCGGCTGATGTTTATCAGCGCGATTCGATGTTTTATCAGGGTATGGAGATCGGCAAACTGGAAGCTACGGGCTTCTCATGGCGTATCCTGGCGGAGTATCCGGCCAAGCTAAAGGCAGTGACGCCGGAGCAGGTGCAGGCTGTCGCCAAGAAGTATCTGCTCAAGGATAACCTTACCGTCGCCACGTTAGATCCGCAGCCGATAGACCCAAACGATAATAAGCCCAAAGGTAAGCCACATGTACATTAATCATTTTGTGAAAAGCCTGCTGCTCGCTGCGGGCATGGCGCTGAGCCTGCAGGCTCAAGCCGGTTTGAATATCCAGCATTGGCAAACCAATGCTGGCAGTGCCGTTTATTTTGTCGAGAACCATGATCTGCCCATCATTGATGTCAGTGTAAATTTTGATGCTGGTAGTGCACGCGATGAGGCTGCCAAGTCTGGCCTGGCTAGCGTCACACGCTACTTGATGACGCTGGGTGCCGCAGGAATGACCGATGAAGAAATCTCCAATCGCCTGGCAGATATAGGTGCAGTCATGGGTGGTGATCTTGATTCCGACCGTGCATCCTTTAAGTTGCGTACGTTGAGTAGCGCACGTGAGCGTGATCAGGCGCTGGATATCTATACCAAGATACTGCAGCAGCCGGATTTCCCGGCAGCTGTACTGGAGCGTGAAAAAGCACGCATTGTCGCCGGGCTCAGGGAATCAGCCACCCAGCCTGAGAGTATCGCCAACAAGGCATTCATGAAGGCTCTTTATGGAACACACCCTTACGCACTTGATGATAGCGGTGAGCCGGAGACTGTTTCCGCAATCAAAGTAGAAGATTTGCAGCAGTTCTACAAAACTTACTATGGTGCCAAGGGCGCGGTGATTGCCTTGATTGGCGATATTAGCCATGAGCAGGCAGTGCAAATCGCTGAAAGTATTTCGAAAGGCTTACCAGATGCGCCAGTACCAAGTGCATTGCCAGCGGTAACTTATCCGGAACAGGCGATTGAGCAGCGTATTGACCATCCGGCAACGCAGTCACACATCCTGTTGGGTTATCCTGGCATCAAGCGTGTTGATCCAGACTATTTCCCGCTCTATGTTGGCAACTACATACTGGGCGGCGGTGGCTTTGTATCGCGCCTGACTGAAGAGGTGCGTGAGAAGCGTGGCCTGGTTTACAGTGTCTATAGCTACTTTATCCCGATGATGCAGCAAGGCCCATTCGAGATTGGCTTGCAAACCAAGCGTGACCAGGCAGAGCAGGCGTTGCAGTTGGTGCACGAAACGCTGGATAAATTCATGAAGAATGGCGTGACTGAGGCAGAACTCAAGGCGGCCAAGCAGAATATCATCGGCGGCTTTCCTATGCGCCTGGATAGCAACGGCAAGATTCTGGATTACCTTGGCGTCATCGGATTCTATAAGCTGCCGCTGACGTATCTGGATGACTTCAATAAAAAGGTCAGTAATGTTACTACGGCGCAAATCAAGGACGCATTCAATCGCCGGGTAAAAACTGACAAGATGGTTTCGGTAATCGTTGGCGCAGACAAACAGTAATCGTGTTCGTATAGGCGGCGGCGAATGGCGTAGCCGCCTGTTGCGCTTTCCGGATGCTCCCGGTTTGCGCCCGACCCCGGACCGTGTTCGGCAGACCCTGTTCAATTGGCTGGGACAGGAGCTGGATGGTCTAGCCTGCCTAGACCTGTTCTCCGGGACTGGCGTGCTGGGTTTCGAATCGCTGTCGCGTGGCGCCAGAAGCGCTGTGTTGGTAGAGAAGGCGCCACAAGCCTACAGAGCCTTGCTGGAAAATAAAACTATGCTGGGCGCTGAGGCGGCGCAGATTCTTAATATGAATGCTATGCAGTTCCTGGCGCAGAATCAGCAGACCTTCGATATTATCTTTCTTGACCCGCCATATAATCAGGGCTGGCCAGCCAAGCTGCTGCCGCAGATGGCTAGGAGCCTGGCGCCGGAAGGCCTGTTGTACGTCGAGGCGGAGTTTTCCATAAGCGACGATGCAAACTGGCGGGTGCTGAAAAGCGGCAAAGCGGGCAATGTTTTCTTTCACCTGCTAAAATCGGCGAATGCTGAAAAAAGCCATCTACCCGGGCACATTTGACCCCATCACCCTTGGCCACGAGGATGTGGTGCGTCGTGCTGCGCGGCTGTTTGACGAAGTGATTGTTGCCGTCGCACAAAGCCAGAGCAAAAGGCCGCTGTTTGCACTTGATGAGCGCGTGGCACTCGCAGCCGAGGTGCTTAAGGATTGCCGCAACGTGCGTGTAGTGGGCTTCTCTGGCCTGCTCATGCAGTTTGCCCGCGAGGAGCATGCACAAGTAGTTATCCGTGGTTTGCGCGCCGCTTCAGATTTTGAATACGAATTCCAGCTTGCCGGGATGAACCGGAACATTTATCCCGAAGTCGAAACCTTATTCTTGACGCCATCTGAGCAGTTCATGTTTATCTCTGCCAGCCTGGTCAGGGAAGTCGCATTATTTGGTGGTGATATCAGCAAGTTCGTATCACCGCATGTGAAGCAGAGTATTGCTGAAAAAGTAAATGCTAAGCAGCATTAAGCACAGACTGAAGTAGAGATTCAACATGGCCTTAATGATTACCGATGAGTGTATTAACTGCGACGTGTGCGAGCCGGAGTGCCCAAACGGTGCCATTTCGCAGGGTGAAGAAATCTACGTGATCAACCCAAACTTATGCACTGAATGTGTAGGACATTTTGATGTTCCGCAGTGCCAGGAAGTCTGCCCGGTTGATTGTATTCCGTTCAATCCGGATGTGCGTGAGAGCAGGGAACAGTTGCACGAGAAATATCTCAAACTCACTGCGGAAAAATAATTCATAGTTAATCAAATATTAAAGCCAGGAGAAGTAAAATGCGCATGCTCCATACCATGCTCCGCGTGGGCGATCTTGACCGATCCATCAAGTTCTACACAGGTATCCTAGGCATGAAAGTGCTGCGCAAGGATGATTATCCTGATGGCAAATTCTCACTGGCATTTGTTGGTTATGGTGACGAAAAAGATCATACGGTACTGGAGCTCACCTATAACTGGGGCACGGAGAGCTATGACAAAGGTAATGCCTACGGACACGTAGCCATCGAGGTGGATGATGCCTATGCTACCTGTGAACAAGTCAAAAAGGCTGGCGGTAAGGTTGTGCGTGAAGCTGGCCCCATGATGCATGGCACCACGGTCATTGCTTTCATTGAAGACCCGGACGGCTATAAGGTTGAGTTCATCCAGAAGGGTACCTACTAGCTGCTTAGGTGTAAGTTTTGCCGCTCGGCGTCTGCCTGAATGAACTAATCACGCAGTCTGCGCGTCACTAGAGCTAGAGTAGTAATCAATTCGGCCCGCATGAACGAATAACCTTTTCAATCAGGAGAAGAATCAGAATGACAGTTTCTTGTTTCAAACGCCGCTTGCTCGGCACGGCCATTGTGATGGCCTGTAGTCTGGCACCTATGACCTATGCCGATGAAGCTCCCAAGGCTTATGTGTCTGACCAGGATGGCGGCGTATTGGTCGTTGATCTAAGCAGTATGCAGATTACCGGGATGCTGGATATCCAGGCCAAGAGCCCGCGTGGTATCGGCATCACCGCTGATGGCAAACTGCTGGTGACTGCAAACAAGGATAACGACAATATCTCGATTATCGACACCGCCACTGGCAATGTTGTGCGCCAGGTTCCTATTGGCAAGAATCCAGAGTTCGTGCGTGTATATGGCAAGCTGGCGTATGTGACCTATGAGCCTAGCCCCAGCACTGGCGGCGCAGCCGGAGCTACGGAAACAGCCAAGGAGAAAGATGACGATGATGACAGGCTGCCTGGCCACATCGCCATTGTTGACCTCAAGAGCGGCAAGGTCGTACATGATATTGTTGGTAAGCCTGAGACTGAGGGCATGGAGTTCTCACCAGATGGCTCCAAGCTGATTGTGACTAACGAATCCGACAACTCCATTACCGTGCATGACCGTAAAACCGGCAAGCTGCTGAAGAGCATTTCAGTTGCCCAGTTTGGTCAACGTCCGCGAGGCATCAAGGTGTCGCCCGATGGCAAGATGTATGTTTCTACCTTGGAGTTCTCTAACAAGCTGCTGGTGCTGGATAGCAAGCTGAAGCCGGTCAAGACTGTCGATACTGGCCAGG
Organism: Methylophilaceae bacterium; assembly: GCA_036560445.1. GTDB lineage: Bacteria > Pseudomonadota > Gammaproteobacteria > Burkholderiales > Methylophilaceae > DATBRG01. The sequence continues at coordinate 16,172 of DATBRG010000032.1, read as the reverse complement.
CGCCTTATGGGGTTGCATTTGACCGTAGCGGCAAGCATATATTTGTCGCTGCGGCGCGTGAAGGTACCTTGCAAGTGTTTGATGCCAAGACCTTTGAAAAAGTAAAAGATATCCCCACGGGTAAGCGTTGCTGGCATTTCAGCTTTACCCCGGACGATAGCAAAATCGTGCTGGCCTGTGGTAAATCCAACGAACTGGTGGTGGTAGATACTACCAGCCTGGATGTAACCAGCCGCATCACGGATAGCAGTCTGCCATGGGGCATCGTGACCTATCCCAAGTCTATGGGTAGCCTGGATCGTCCATAACGTTACTGAGGCAAGAATAAAAAAGCCTGCAATTGCAGGCTTTTTTATTGGTCAGGTTATTGGAAGAAGTCTTTAACTTTCGCCATCCAGGATTTTGCCCGCGGGCTATGTTTTCCCGAGTCCAGTTGGTTAATCTCTTCCAGTTCTTTCAGCAACGCTTTTTGGCGTTCGGTCAGTTTGACTGGCGTTTCTACTACTACATGGCACATCAAATCGCCATGGTCGCTACTACGTAACGGCTTGATACCTTTGCCGCGCAGGCGGAACGTTGCCCCGGTTTGCGTCTCTGCCGGAATCTTCATCTTGGCATGGCCATCCAGCGTGGGAATCTCGATTTCTCCACCCAGTGCCGCAGTGGTAAAGCTGATAGGCATTTCGCAATGCAGATTACCGCCTTCACGCTGGAAAATCTCATGTGGCTTAAGGTGGATGACTACGTATAAGTCACCAGGTGGCCCGCCATTAACGCCGACTTCACCTTCACCAGAGAGACGGATACGATCGCCTTCATCCACGCCAGCCGGGATTTTTACCGATAACGTCTTGTGTTGCTTGATACGGCCGCCGCCATGGCAGGTAGGACAGGGTTCTTTCACCATTTTGCCGCTACCATGACATTTGGGGCAAGTCTGCTGTACAGAGAAGAATCCCTGCTGCATGCGAACTTGGCCGTGTCCGCCGCAGGTGGTACATGTTACTGGCTGGGTACCAGGTTTTGCGCCCGAGCCATGGCAGGTTTCGCATTCAGACATGACCGGGATACGGATTTTCGTCTCGGTTCCGCGAGCGGCGTCTTCCAGCGAGATTTCCATGTTGTAGCGTAAATCTGCGCCGCGATAGACATTCGAGCGGCGACCACCGCCACCGCCAAAGATGTCGCCAAAAATATCACCAAAGGCATCGGAGAAATTGCCAAAGCCTTGGCCGCCGCCGGCTCCCGCCATGCTTGGGTCTACGCCTGCATGGCCATATTGGTCATAGGCGGCGCGCTTTTGATCGTCAGACAGCATCTCGTAGGCTTCTTTCGCCTCCTTGAACTGTTCTTCGGCTTTCGGGTTATCCGGGTTGCGATCCGGATGATGTTTCATGGCCAGCTTGCGGTAGGCCTTCTTGATTTCTTCTTCGGAAGCATCTCGGTTAACACCGAGCACTTCGTAATAGTCGCGTTTTGCCATGTCGTTCAGTCATTTAATGCATAAAGCACACTGGCGGATTTGCCCAGTGCGCTTTATGGTTGGTTGCATAAGTTAAAGCTTACTTTTTGTCGTTTTTGACTTCCTCAAACTCGGCATCTACTACCTCAGCATCAACAGTCTTTTCGCCCTGTGGTTGTGCCTCGGCACCACCTTGCTGGGCTTGTTGCTCGGCATAGACTTTCTCGCCCAGCTTCTGCGAAGCTTCCATCAGCGTATTGGTCTTGGCTTCGATGGCATCCTTGTCGTCGCCCTTCAATGCCTCTTCAACGTCCTTGATGGCGGCCTCAATCGCTTCTTTCTCGCTGGCATCCAGCTTATCACCATGCTCGGTCAGCGACTTCTTCACGCTGTGCACCATGCCATCTGCCGCATTACGTGCGTCGACCAACTCGCGTACCTTCTTGTCTTCATCAGCGTGCGAAGCAGCATCTTCTTCCATCTTGCGAATCTCTTCTTCGCTCAAACCGGAGTTGGCTTTGATGGTGATCTTGTTTTCCTTGCCGGTTGCCTTGTCCTTGGCTGATACATGCAGAATGCCGTTGGCATCGATATCAAAAGTGACCTCGATTTGTGGCATACCGCGTGGAGCAGGCGGGATATCGCTCAGGTTGAATTGCCCCAGGCTCTTGTTGCCGGAAGAAACTTCACGCTCACCTTGCAGTACATGGATGGTCACTGCTGACTGGTTGTCATCAGCGGTTGAGAATACCTGCGATGCTTTGGTAGGGATTGTGGTGTTCTTCTTGATGAGCTTGGTCATCACACCACCCAGGGTTTCGATACCTAGGCTGAGCGGAGTAACGTCCAGCAGCAGTACATCTTTCACTTCGCCTTGCAGCACGCCACCTTGGATGGCCGCACCTACGGCTACGGCTTCGTCCGGGTTCACATCCTTGCGTGGCTCACGGCCAAAGAATTCCTGAACTTTTTCCTGTACCTTGGGCATACGGGTCTGACCGCCGACCAGGATAACGTCCTGAATGTCGGAGAGCTTAACGCCAGCATCTTTCATTGCTACTTCACATGGTTTGATGGTGCGTGCAATCAGGTCTTCCACCAGCGATTCAAACTTGGCGCGGGTAATCTTGACGACTAAGTGCTTAGGGCCGGTCGCGTCTGCCGTAATGTATGGCAGGTTAACGTCAGTTTGCGTACTGGAAGAAAGCTCGATCTTGGCTTTCTCAGCAGCTTCTTTCAGGCGTTGCTTGGCCAGCAGGTCATTACGCAGGTCTAGGCCGCCGTTATCTTTCTTGAATTCATCAGCCAGGTAGTCAATCAGGCGATTATCGAAGTCTTCACCGCCGAGGAATGTATCACCGTTGGTAGAAAGCACTTCAAACTGGTGTTCGCCGTCAATCTCGGAGATTTCAATGATGGAGATATCGAAAGTACCGCCACCCAGGTCGTAGACTGCAATCTTGCGATCGCCTTCCTGTTTGTCCATACCAAATGCCAGTGCTGCCGCAGTTGGCTCATTGATGATACGCTTGACTTCGAGGCCGGCAATACGGCCGGCATCCTTGGTGGCTTGGCGTTGGCTGTCGTTGAAGTAGGCGGGCACGGTAATTACAGCTTCGGTGACTTCTTCGCCGAGGTAGTCTTCGGCAGTCTTCTTCATCTTGCGCAGTACTTCAGCAGAGATTTGTGGCGGTGCCATTTTCTGTCCACGTACTTCCACCCATGCATCACCGTTATCGGCCTTGGCAATGGTGTAGGGCATCAGGTCGATGTCTTTCTGAACTTCTTTTTCTTCAAAACGGCGGCCGATCAGGCGCTTTACCGCATAAAGGGTGTTCTTCGGGTTGGTCACTGCCTGGCGTTTGGCTGGTGCACCAGCCAAAATCTCGCCATCATCCTGATAGGCGATGATGGATGGAGTGGTACGTGCACCTTCAGCGTTTTCAATCACGCGCGGCTTGCCGCCTTCCATGACTGCTACGCAGGAGTTGGTGGTACCTAAGTCAATACCTATAATTTTTCCCATAATGTTTGTTCCTTAACGAATTCTTGAATAAATACTGATGTTACGAAAATGGGGATAGCTCTGCGGATTTCAAGAGCTATGCCTGAGCATCTTGGCAAAACTATGCTTTTGCCTTTGCGACCATTACCAATGCTGGGCGCAGTACACGCTCATTCAGGGTGTAACCTTTTTGCAGCACGCTAACTACAGAGTTCGGCTCTGCGTCAGATTCCACCGCACTAATGGCTTGATGTCTGTTGGGGTCGAATTTTTCGCCGACCGGGTTGATTTCAGCAATATTGAATTTCTCAAACACGCTGAGTAATTGCTTGGCTGTTAGCTCTACGCCATTCTTGTAGCTTTCCACCGTTGCGTTTTCAACGACGAGAGCGGCATCCATGCTGTCCTTGACGGCGAGTAATTCACCGGAGAATTTTTCCAGTGCGAACTTGCGTGCTTTGTCGATATCTTCCTGTGCACGGCGTCGGATATTTTCACCCTCCGCCTTGGCGTATAGTACTGCGGCCTGGGCTTCGGAAAGCTGCTTTTCCATTTCATCAATGCGTTGGTCGAGTGAGCCGGCTGCACCGCTTTCGATGTTGTCAGGCTCGGTGTTGGTAGTCTCTTGTTCTGGACTTTGGTTTTCCTGTTGCATGGGTATCCCTTTGAAAATAGAACGCAATAATCCGACAAATGGGGTCGACCACTTCGATTTCAAGCACGAAATGGAAAAATGTTTAGGCAGTTTTCAGCAACTGGTCTATTGCAGCAGTTGCTTCTGCTACGCTTGGCAGCACGTGTTTGCCACCTATGGTGATGGCATGGTCGCTGGCGGCAGGCATGGCCCCTGCCTGCCAGATATGGGTGTCACAGAAAATCGCCAAGGTAGGGATATCAAGTGCAACAGCAATATGCATGAGCCCGGTATCCAGCCCCACAGTTAATTTGGCCTGCTGGATCAGGCAGGTAAGCTGTGACAGTGACATTCTTGGCAGCACCACGGAGCCAGGTATTTGTTCAGCAATGGCCTGTGCACGTAATCGTTCGGTTTCACTGCCCCAGGGCAGTAGCAGGCCAAGGCCGAGGCTAGCGAGATACTTGCCCATGGCAACCCAGTGTGTGACAGGCCATAGCTTGGCGTCGCGTGCCGTGCTATGGAACCCCAGAACAAATGCGGGCAGTGGCGCAATCGGTAGTGTCACCTCGGGCACTCTCAGGTCGTATGTGAGCGGCAGTTCATCCAGGTTATAACCAAACGCCGCAGCAGCAACCATGCGCGTGCGAGTGATGGCATGCAGCTTGGGGGAGATATCGTAACTATGTGTATAAAGCATACCAGCCAGCGGTTCGCGCGCCGTCTGGCGGTTAGGCCCGTGTGATGGCCCGCGTGCCCATGTGCTGATGAGGGCGCTTTTAAGTAGGGCCTGAGTATCTAGTATGGCATCGTATTGCCGGGCGCGGAGTTTACGTCTAAATGCACAAAGCTCATGCCGAGTTTCGTTGCTTAGCAGATTCTTCTTCCAATGCCTCAATGGCAGGATAATGAACTGGTCAATATGCGGGCTAAGTGCAGCAATTTCTGCAAAAGTTTCTTCCACCACCCAGTCGATAATGGCTTCCGGGTAATGCCTGCGGATATCCGCGATGAGGGGCATGTTATGGATAATATCGCCCATGGACGAGGTTTTGACTAACAGGATGCGCGGCATAAATAGCATTTTCGCATACAATTAATGTTTTGCCAGTTAGCGGCACCCTTACCATACTGTGAAATTCGCATTCCTCATTTTCAAGTATTTCCCTTTTGGCGGCGTGCAGCGCGACATGTTGCGCATAGCTCGCGATTGCGCAGCCAAGGGCCATGAGGTGACGATTTATACCGGGAAATGGCAGGGTGATAAACCCGAGGGCAATATCAAAGTAGTTTGCCTGCCGAGCAAAGGCTGGCTGAACCATCGGCGCTATACCTCGCTGATTTCGGCCATGCAACAACAGATTAAACTGAATCCACCTGACCTGCTCGTGGGGTTTAATCGCATGCCTGGCCTCGATGCCTACTTTGCCGCTGATCCCTGCTTTATCGAACGTGCTCACAGCGAACGTGGATATTGGTATCGGTTTACAGGGCGTTACCGATTCTTTGCAGATACTGAGCGGGCGGTGGCCGGGGAAGATAGCCAATGCAAAATCCTGCTGCTTTCGCCACCAGAAAAAGCGGCTTTTCAGCGCTGGTACCATACCCCTGAATCACGTTTTTACCTGCTGCCACCTAATATACCGACAGAGCGTTTTGCGAATCTTGACCGCATGGCAGCGCATCAGCAGTTGCGTCAGGAGTTTGGTTTGCCAAAGGATGCAAAAGTGCTGCTGATGGTGGGTTCGGCGTTTATCAGGAAAGGCCTGGATCGAGCAATCGAAGCTTTGGCTGCATTGCCTGAGAACATCCGCTCTAATTGCTGGTTGCTGGCGGTGGGTGAAGACAAGGCCGAGAAAATGCATGCACTGGCAGGCAAACTGGGTGTTGCCTCACGCGTCATTATTACCAAAGGCCGTAGCGATATCCCACAATTGATGGCGGGTGCTGATGTGTTGCTGCATCCCGCACGCTCTGAGCTCGCAGGTATTGTGATCATTGAGGCGATGACGGCTGGCCTGCCGGTGATAGTCACCGAAAATTGCGGATATGCAATGCATATTTCAGCCGCAGGTGCAGGACGGGTATTACCAGTGCCGTATCAGCAATCTGACTTAAATCTTGCGTTGGTGGATGCCTTGCAGTTGCCGGATCTGGAAAAATGGGCCAAAGCCGGCCGGCAATACACTGCGCAAATCGCGGCATCGACATCTGCCACGGTAGAAGTAGATTTATTGGAAACGTTCGCTGCCGAAAAAAGTGCCAAGCATGTTTAATTGCCCACCTGAAGTGATCCCTGACTATATTGCCCGCCAATTGCCGGCAGGGGATGCATTTGAGCAGATCATGGCACTCAAGGGTACCGTCTATCGTGACATGCTCGGCCGCCGTACTATCCAGGTCAGCCTGGGCGATGAATCCTATTTTGTGAAGCAGCATTTCGGCGTTGGTTGGGCCGAGATATTCAAGAACCTGTTGATGCTGCGTCTGCCCATCATCAGTGCTGCTACTGAGTGGCGAGCAATCCATAGGCTGAATGAATTGGGCATCCCGACAACGCCCGGTGTTGCTTATGCTTGCCGTGGGCATAACCCTGCCCGCATGCAGTCTTTCGTGATGACCAAAGACTTGGGTGACATCATTTCTCTGGAAACGCTATGTGCTGGCTGGAAGAGCAACCCGCCAGATGCTAACTTCAAACGCCAATTGATTCTGGCTGTGGCCAGAATGGCGCGAACCTTTCACGATAATGGCATGAATCACCGCGATTTCTATCTGTGCCACTTTTGCCTGGATAAGCCACGCCTGGCCAAGGGTGAGATATATCTTTACCTGATTGATTTGCATCGCGTGGGTATTCGCAGGCAGATTAAGCCTGCCGCCCGTATCAAGGATATTGCTGGCTTATACTTCTCGGCCATGGATGCAGGCTTGAGCAAGAAAGACATTCTGCGGTTCATCCGCACTTACCGGGGTGGTTTGCGGGAGGCGCTGTTGATGGAGAGTAACTTTCTGCAAGCTGTTGATGCACGTGCGCGTAAGCTCTATGAAAAAATACACCAGCGCGCTGCTGTTACGCCTTTTGATATCAATGACTAGTCTGGAGATTTTTGCATGACCTCGCAATTGAAGACGATATTGATTTTGTTGCTGTTACTGATCCCGGCCCTGCTTTACAACTTGGGTGACCGGCCAGTTTACAAAATTCAGGAGGTCAGGATTGCCGAAACGGCTCGGGAAATGGTGGTTTCTGGTGACTGGCTGGTACCGCGTTATAACGGGGAATTACGTCTGCAAAAGCCGCCGCTGCCATATTGGCTCACGGCTCTGAGTTACAAGGTTTTTGGCGTAAATGCCACAGCGGTGCGCTTGCCAGCGGTGATATTTGGCATGTTGAGTGCGGCATTGATGTTTGCCTGGCTGAGGCGCGAGGCTGGCACCTCAGTCGCAATCAACAGCATATTGGTGCTGGCCGCGAGCTATATAGGGATACGTTATTTCCGTAGTGGGGAGGCCGATGCCGTACTTATGTTATTTATCTGCGCTGCTTGCACCCTTGGCTATCAGATGCAGCAATATGGCAAGGATAAACACTATCAATGGTTGTTTGGGCTTGCACTAGGGCTTGGCTTTCTCAGCAAAGGCCCGGCGGCACTCGCTATCCCGTTGTTGACCTTATTAGTCTCGAGTTTGTGTAGCCGCGAGCCAAAGAAATTCCTGGCAAACTTCAGTCTGCCAGGCCTGATTTTGCTGATGATTGGTGCCGGGGCATGGTACGCCTGGATATTCTGGCAATTACCGGATGCTGCCAACCTGTTCTTCGGCCGACAGTTGGACCAGACCTTCATCAGTGGCACGCATGCCAAGCCAGCTTGGTGGTATCTCGCGCACCTGTTTGAATTCTTTGCCCCATGGGGTTTCCTGCTGATCCCCGCAGGCTGGTGGTCTTATCGTCAATTCAAGCTCAACAGCTTGCCGCCCTATGCCAGATTTGCCTGGCTGTGGCTAGGAGTAGTCTTTGTACTATTGACGTTGACCATCAACAAGCAGATGCAATACGCCTTGCTGCTGGCACCGCCAATGGCCGTGGTGATAGGCCATTACCTTGCGTTTGCCGATGGCGTTTTCGCCAAAATCAATAAAGTACTGTTCGTCATTATTGTGCTGGGGGCTTTGGCTTTACTTGCTTATGCCCTTTATAAGGGTGCTACGGTGCTTGCCCTGTTAGCCATACTGTTATTCCCACTCCTGCCCAGATGGCTATGGAAAACTGAAGCACCAGGTTATGCCACTTTGCTGGTTGCGGCGATTACACTTTTTGCCTACCTCTATAGTGAGGACTATGTTTCCAAGGAGCCACGCAAGGTCGCTGCACAGACGCTGATGGCGCTGGTTGGCCCAGGCCAGCCGCTTTACCAGTTGCGTATCGAAACCAGGCCCGATGACGGCGCCTTATCTTTCTATGCCGGCCGGGTAGTGGCACCAGTTACTGTAGAGCAATTGCCAACATTGCTACAGCAAACCCCGGAGCTATGGCTGGTTGCCGAGGAAGCGGCTCATTTGCCTGCCGCCAAGATAGAGCTGCTGGCTGAAGCAGATGACCTCAAACTCTACAAGATTCAATCCAAGCATGACTGAACTAGATCAGTTCTCAGTTGGCGAGATACTACTGAGGGATAACAGTCAGCTGGTCTGTGAGCGAGTTGTGCGCTACGTCCCGGGGCGGCGCGTGGTTTGCAAGGCCATTTGGCAGCAGCGTCAGGTATACGCCAAGATTTTTATAGGCGCGCATGCGGAGCGGCATATAGCAAGGGAAAAATCCGGTTGGCAAATGCTTACGCAAGCCGGCCTGCTGACGCCTGAACTATTGCTTGAGATGACTCTGGCAGATGGTGGCGGCCATGTGCTGCTGTATGCGGCAATTGAGGTTGCGGGCAGCGCTGAAGATAACTGGCGGGGGCTGGCTGGTGATAGTCAGGGCCGCTTGCATTTGATGCGTATGTTGACGCGTGCTATCGCCTCGCATCACCAGGCGGGGGTAATGCAGACCGATCTTTATCTGAAAAATTTTCTTGTTGAGAGTGAGAGTGTCTATACGCTGGATTGCGATGGGATACGCCAGCTTGGCCGCTTCTGTGTCCATCGTCGGTCGCTGCGCAATTTAGCAACCTTGTTCTCCAAGATGGATGTCACAGATGATGTCTGGATTCCTGAGTTGTATCGAGAATATTGTCAGCAGCGTGGCTGGCTGCAATGGGAGCTGGAGTCCAAGGCCCTACAAGAATTGACTAGTAGAATCCGCATCAAGACAGCCTCAGACTATGCTGACAGGAAAGTGTTTCGCACCTGCAGCGATGTTGTGGTGGAACAAAGCCCAGAACGGTTCCTGGCCATAGCAAAAGGCTGGGGTGAGCTGCTTGAGCCTGGCCTGAATGAGCCTGATACGTGGCTGGATGAGGAATCTAACCACCGACTGAAAAGCGGCAATACCTGTACATTGAGCCTAGTTGAATTCAGCAATAAGCGGGTGGTAGTCAAGCGTTATAACATCAAGAACTTCTGGCATGGCCTCAACCGTGCATTGCGTTCCTCGCGTGCTGCTGCCTGCTGGGCCAATGCACATCGCCTCAAAATGTACGATATAGCTGCCGCCGCGCCGGTCGCTTTATTGGAAAGGCGTTGCGGCCCGTTCAGGCGCCAGGCTTATTTTCTAGCCGAATTTATTGATGCCCCAGATGTCATAGAGTTTTTCGCTGACGCTAACTTACCAGCCGCACGGAAGATCAGCGCAGCACATTGTATTGCCAGTTTGTTTCATAAGCTTTATTTGCTGAAACTCGAACACGGTGATTTTAAGGCGACCAATATGAAAATGCCGAATGACAAGCCCTTGTTGCTTGATCTCGACAGTATGCGTCAACGCAGTTGTCACTGGTTTTTTGTGCGACGCCATATCAGGGACTTACGCCGGTTTATGCGGAACTGGCAACAAGACCCGGCAACCCGCGACCTGCTCTCCGTGGCTCTTAAAAATGCCTATAAAGACACTGGTTTGCTGAAGCGTGCCGGGATTATGTAATTAACGATATTGAGCCTGAATCCCCAGTCTTGATTTGACGATATTGTCGGCTTTGCGGATAATCGGGCTCATAACTACACATTATAAATAGATCGTCTGCTACCATGAAACAGTCAGTTATCGAAGTTACCGAACGTATCCGCGAGCGTAGTGCGCCAACCCGTAAAGCCTATTTACATCGCTTGGAACAAATTATCACGCGCCCACGTGGTGCAGACCGCATGGGTTGTGCCAATGTCGCACACGCATTCGCTGCCTTGCCCGCCAGTGACAAATTACGTGTTGTTGCCGAGAAGGCCCCGCATATAGGCATTATCACTGCCTATAACGATATGCTCTCGGCACATCAGCCTTATGAGATCTATCCCAGCATTATCCGTGATGAGGCGCGTAAAAACGGCGCTACTGTACAAGTGGCAGGGGGCGTCCCAGCTATGTGTGACGGCATTACCCAGGGTGAGCCCGGTATGGAGCTCAGCTTGTTCTCGCGCGATACCATCGCTATGGGGACTGCTGTTGGCCTGACCCATGACGTGTTCGATGCTGCACTGCTATTAGGTGTGTGCGATAAGATCGCCCCGGGCTTGCTGATAGGTGCCCTGCATTTTGGCCATTTGCCTTGTATATTTGTGCCGGCTGGCCCTATGAGCACAGGCCTCGACAACACCGCCAAATCCAAGGTGCGCGAACAGTATGCGCAAGGCCTGGTTGGCCGTGCTGAACTGCTTGCTTCAGAATCCTCGGCCTATCATGGGGCAGGTACCTGTACTTTCTATGGTACTGCCAACAGCAACCAGATGTTGCTGGAAGCGATGGGCTTGCATGTTCCCGGTGCTGCCTTTATTCATCCACACGATGGTCTGCGTGAAGGTGTGACTCGTGAGGCTGTGCGCATGGTCTTATCCATGACCCAAGCCAAACGTTTCACACCGATTGGTTACCTGGTTGATGAGCGCGTTATCGTTAATGCCATGGTGGCCTTGCTGGCTACCGGCGGTTCTACCAACCACCTAATCCATTGGGTAGCCGTGGCGCGTGCGGCGGGTATCATCATCGATTGGACGGATTTCCATTACCTCTCCAGAGCTGTGCCTTTGCTGGCCAATGTTTACCCGAATGGTAAAGCTGATGTTAACCAGTTCCAGGCAGCTGGCGGCCCGGGCTTCATCATCCGTGAATTGATCGATGCTGGCCTGATGGACGAAGAAGTGATTACGGTTGCTGCTGGCGGCCTGCGTGAATACACCAAGTTGCCGCAAGTCGAAGGTGACCACATCATCTGGAAAGACCTGCCCAAGGAAAGTGGCGATGATTCAGTAGTGCGGACTGCTGCAGCACCTTTCAGTGAAACCGGTGGCTTGCGTTTGCTGAAAGGCAATCTTGGCCGCTCCGTGATCAAGGTATCTGCAGTGCCGGAAGATCGTCATATTATCGAGGCTCCCGCCATTGTGTTTGATTCGCAGGAAGAGTTCCTCGCGGCGTTTGAAGAGGGCGTGCTGGAGCGCGATTTTGTTGCCGTGCTGCGTTTCCAGGGGCCGCGTGCCAATGGTATGCCGGAGTTGCATAAACTGACTCCGCCTATGGCCGTGCTGCAAGGCAAGGGCTTCAAGGTGGCGCTGGTGACTGATGGTCGCATGAGTGGTGCTTCTGGCAAGATTCCCGCAGCTATCCATGTCAGCCCGGAAGTGCTGGCAGATGGCCCCTTAGGCAAAGTTCGTACGGGCGATATCATTCGCCTGAATGCAGTGGTTGGCACGCTAAATGCGCTGGTCGACGCCGACACCTGGGCAGATCGAGAGCAGGCCGAATTGACCGAACGCCAGCGCAATATCAATGCTCATGGACTCGGCCGTGAACTCTTCGGTGGCATGCGGCGTAATGTGCGCAGCGCTGAAGAGGGCGCTGTTACCTGGCTGTAATTAATATCTGATTTAATCCTTATTTAATTCTAGAAAGATCAAGTAAACATGAACACATTGGAATTGGCCAATCATGGCCCGGTGATTCCGGTTATCGTTATTCGTCACGTTGAAGATGCAGTCCCGATGGCAGAAGCCTTCCTCAAGGGCGGCATCAAGGTACTGGAAGTTACAATGAGAACTCCAGTTGCCCTGCAGTGTATGGAAGCGATCGCAAAGGCGTTGCCAGAAGCCATTCTGGGTGCAGGTACGGTGCGTAGCGTGGCTGATGCCAAAGCGGCATTGAATGTTGGTTGCAAGTTCGCGGTTAGCCCCGGCTATACCAGTGAAATCGGTAAGGCATGTCACGATATCGGCTTGCCATTGCTGCCCGGCGTATCTACCGGTAGCGAAGTGATGATGGCGAATGCAGATGGCTACTATTTCCTTAAGCTGTTCCCGGCAGTTGCTGTGGGGGGGGTTAACCTGCTCAAGGGTTTTGCCGGCCCGTTCGGTGATGTGAAATTTTGCCCGACTGGCGGTGTGACGATAGACAATGCACCAGAATTCCTGGGTCTGTCTAATGTGCCTGTGTGCGGTGGCACCTGGCTTACCCCGGCGGATGCGCTGGCAGCCAAGCAATGGCATCGCATTACCCAGTTGGCGCAGGAAGCTAGCAGCCTTAGGGGTTGAGGGTCGGCATCAAGCAATATAACGTTTCAGGCTAATCAATTTTTACAAATAGAATGCGCCAGCTATTGGCGTCGAGGTAGCGGGTGGATCTGAAGCGTTATAAAACTCTGGTGTTTGATTGCGATGGCGTCATCCTTGATTCAAACCAGCTCAAGATACAGGCCTACTATGATACGGCTATAGGTTTTGGCGCAAATAAGCTGCAGGCAAAGGCGCTGGTTGACTATCACGTGCAGCTCGGTGGCATTTCACGCTATCACAAGTTCGAGCACTTTCTGCGTGAAATCACCCATCAACCAGTACAGGATGACCTCATGCAAGACCTGCTCCAGCGCTTCTCACACGAGGTAGTACAAGGTTTATTGAAGTGCAAAATAGCCTCCGGTTTGCAGCAATTACGGGAAGCAACATCGCACGCAAGATGGATGCTGGTTTCAGGTGGCGATCAATCAGAAAAACACATGGTATTCGCCAAGCTGGGGATCGATAAGCTGTTTGATGCCGGTATTTTCGGCAGTCCCGATTATAAAGATGATATTCTGGCGCGCGAGAAGGCCAGCGGTAACTTGCAATTGCCAGCGATTTATTTTGGTGATAGCCGCTATGATCATGAGGCCGCTACACGCGCAGGATTTGATTTCGTATTTGTGAGTGAGTGGACCGATTTCATCGGTTGGCAGGATTACTGCGCTACCCATCATATAACCGTGATCAACAAGCTCGAAGAAGTTTGTCGATGAAGCGCCTTATATGCAGAAATGACTTGTTGAAAGGTCGGCACTTATGTCTTTAAATTTTGTGGCACCCAGCCAGCTTTCTGTCGTGGTGCCAGTGCGTAACGAACAGGATAATGTGCTTGGCCTGATCACCGAGATTCGCACCGCGCTTGATGGTGTGATTGCGTATGAAATTATCTATGTGGATGATGGCAGTACTGACGAGACGCTAACCCGACTCAAAGCTATCCAGGCAGGCTGCCCGCAGCTGCGCATCATGCATCATGCAAAAAGCTGTGGCCAAAGCACCGCAGTGAGAACCGGCGTCAAGTCAGCAAAGTATCCATGGATTGCGACTCTGGACGGAGATGGGCAGAATGATCCTGCGGATATCCCTAAACTACTATCGGCTTTGGCTGAGGGCGTAGAACTGGTTGGCGGAAACCGTCGGCATAGCCGACGTGATGTTTGGATCAAGCGTATTTCCTCGGTGATTGCTAATGGTGTTCGCTCCAGGATGCTCAAGGACAGCACCCCCGACACCGGTTGCGGCCTCAAATTGTTCTCACGTCAAGCATTCCTCGATTTACCGTATTTTGATCACATGCATCGATTCCTGCCTGCGCTCATCAGGCGTCGTGGTGGCAAGATTATCTCGGTACCTGTTAATCACCGTGTGCGTGAACATGGTAAATCCAATTACGGTACGTTAGACCGGCTCATGGTAGGCATTGTGGATTTATTCGGTGTGGCTTGGCTGCAGAAGCGCGCTAAACAGCCTGTAGTATCAGAGGAGTAAGCAGTGGATCACGGAATCGGATATTTCCTGGGCTACTTAGTAGCACGTATGCATGATTATGTCGCTGGCATGCCTGGTATTGATCTGGCATGGCTGGCATTTGGCCTTGCGGGGCAATCGCTGTTCATGATGCGCTTTGTAGTGCAGTGGATACATAGCGAGCGCCATCAGCAAAGCCTGATCCCTGTAAGTTTCTGGTACCTGAGCCTGTTCGGCGGCGTTATCGTTCTGGCCTATGGTTTTCATCGCGCCGATCCGGTGATTATTCTGGGGCAATTGCCGGGCACTATCGTCTACACCAGAAATCTGATGCTCATCAGGCGCAATGAAAAGAACGGAAAATCTGAGTAAGCATCACCTAGCCTGTCGATAGGCATTAGTGAATGCTCACATTGGATGCAATCTCTTGATCGACGCTGAATCAACATCTTACAAATACCTGGTATTCGCAACCATGCTACTCGGGTTTGCGGTGTTCTTCTGGGGCTTGGGTGATATCGCTTTATTGTCCTTCAATGAGGCACGTCGTGCACTGCCTGCGCAAGCCATGTTCTTGCATGGTGATTGGCTGCTACCGCAGCTCAATGGCGAACTCTACATTACAAAACCACCCTTGATTTACTGGCTCTCGGCGGCCATTTCTTACTTATTTGGCACGGCCAATGAATGGGCTGTCAGGCTGCCATCAGCTTTGGCAGGTTTGGCCACGGTTGTGATGGTATATCGCTATGCATTGAGGCAATTCGGTGCCTGGCCGGCATTGTTCAGTGCGCAGATACTTATTGCTAATGCTACCTTTGCCATGTTTGCACGCCGGGCCGAGATTGAAATGCTGCTTACAGCCTTGTGCGTAGGCGCGCTACTTACGGCCATGCAGTATCTTCATGAAGGCAAAAGCCGACGCTGGATATACCTGAGCTACTTCTTGCTGGGTCTGGCGATGCTGACCAAAGGGCCGCTCGTACTGTTGTTTGTCACCTTGCCTTTGCTGATAGTCGCGATTTATAAAAAACCCCAGCGTTGCTGGCATGTGTTGCGCAGTCCTATCGGGTGGCTAATTTTTGCACTGGTTGGCTTATCCTGGTATGTACTGGTGACATGGCGACTAGGGCCGGATATATGGGCTTCGATTGCTCATCGTGACATGGTGGAGAAGATACAGGGCGAGGATAGTAAACCACTGTGGAGCTATTTTTTCTGGATATTCGTGGATTTCTTGCCAGTTTTGCTACTGCTTTGCCTCCATTCCATTCGCCACCCATTCAATATCTGGCAGCGCTGCAAAGGGCGCACCGACTATCTGGTCTTAGTGATAGCGGTGTTGGTGCCGCTGGTGATATTTTCGTTGTTCAACAACAAGCATGCAAAATATCTTCTACCTACCTATCCCTTACTTACCGTACTATTTTCGATCAGGCTGGGCGAGGTTTTCGACGCTGCCGGGCCAAAATTGCGGCAGCTTATTATTATTGCAGGGCTAGCGTTGCCCGCTTTCTTTTTCGTGTTTTATGCATTTGCCGAAGCCCGAATTTACGATTACCGTGTCTCGGTTTTTCCGGATTTTCATCGCTGGAGCGCCAGGCCGCAGCCAGCACCGCTATATGCCTACCGCGAGATTGATACCCGTATCATTTACTATTCGGCACAGCCAATTAAAATGCTGGATGCCGATTCTTTCAGGGCGTTAAAAGATTCGGGCACACCCATGCAGTTGCTGGTTGAGAATGCCTACGATGCAGAAGTCAGGCCGCAGGCAGCTTGTATCGTCAGGGTATTCCGGCCTTATCTGAAAAAAGACAAGAGTTTAGTTATTTATGGTTTTGGCAGCGCTTGCAATGTATCTGTGCAGCCTTGACCATATCGTGGATGCTTCATCCAGAAAAGCT
>DATBRG010000031.1:0-32334 GCA_036560445.1 Methylophilaceae bacterium | reverse complement strand
GCAGAAAGATGTCCTAAAATTTTGTCCTGATCAAATAAGCCAGTAGCAAAGAAGAGTTGTAAAAGGCTACGTATTACATCAGTAAAACTATATTCTTTCCCTGAACTTCTTTTATTTAACTCATCTACCACTTTTTCCATTAATGGCCTGTTAGCAGCGTCTGCAAGTATTTCCATCGGGGATATGAATCCTGCTTTTAACGCATCTTCCAAATCGTATGTGGAGTAAGCAATATCATCTGCTACGTCCATTATTTGGCATTCTATAGTCTTGAACTTTGGCGGTTTTACTCTTCTACCTATTATCTTTTTCTTTATCGTTTCTACTAAAGCAACTTCGGAAAAGTAATATCCTTTACAAATCTTGTCCGGATTACTCCGATCCTTACTTTCAATGGGAATTACTTGGTCGTATTTGAGAATCGCGGCTAAAGTACGGTAAGTCAGATTAAGACCTACTCTTTTATCGGTATGTCCGGGGCCGGAAAATGGTGCAATGTCTGCTCCTTTCTTCTCCAATCTAGCCAAAATTCTTAACGTCTGAGCATTGCCCTCAAAGCCACCATGATCTTTCATGCAGTAATCAAGTGCTTTTTCACCATTATGTCCGAAAGGTGGATGGCCCAAGTCATGTGCCATTCCTGCGAGAGAAACTAAATCAAGATCAATCTTTTCTGTTTTTCTTTTTCCCGGAAGATCCGTTGCATTAATTCTTAACGCAATTGACTTAGCAATCTGAGCAACTTCAATAGAGTGCGTGAGTCGATTTCTGAAAAAATCAGATTCAATGCCAGGGAATAGCTGCGTCTTGCCTTGAAGGCGACGGTAGGCTGGAGAATGAATTAATCGAGCGTAATCTCTCCAGAAAGGAGGTCTTAATTCGAATTCTTCTTTAGATATAGCGGCGCTAACGACCCGCTGATAGTCGGTGCTTTTGTACAGAATGATAGCAGCCTTAAATTAGGCTGCTATTTTTTGTTTCTGAGGAGCAGGAGTTTTTTTAGGCTTACTCTGTATTGGTAAATCCATATTGGAATAAACCTTATCTAGGTAGCTACCGCTTTTGGATACAACCTTATTTATGTCAGCGAAAACCTTAAATAGCTCTGTGTTATCTTTTGACATTTTTTACCCCTAATTTATTATTTTATAAATTATTAAATAATAATTAGAGATAGCTTCCATCTTGGCAAAGCTACCTCCGACCACGGCATGATAGGACAACTATGTGACAGATACAATCTCAATTTGTTTCTGAGGGTTGTCTAAATTCCCTTTCTATACGCCAGGATGACCGTACTAGAACGGTTCCACCCCTCCACAGTTCGAGCTAACCCATCTGCCACTGATATCCCCTTGCTCATCGACAGGCATCCCTTGAGCTACGCCACTGAACCGCGTTTCCCCTGAGAAGTGTTCCGGGGTCGTGAATGCCCCTTGCGCTGTTCCTGTGCCCTTCATTTGCGGGCCGGGGCAGGTGAATTCGTAGCTGTATTTGTTTCCGTTGCGGGCCGGGTTTTTGGTTTTGCATCCCGAGTCTGGGTCGTGGAAATTAGGCGGGATGCTCGCATTCGCCGTTTCCGGAGAGATGCATACCTGTGAAGAGGTCTCCCCTATTTGGAGCTGGGAAATATCCACGCCGTACTGTTCGGCCAAAGTCTTCAGGGTCTGAATGCTCTCTGGGGAAAGCCGAGCCAGTTTGAAAATATCCGAGGTGGCTTTGATTTCCCATAATCCGGGTCGCATATTGGCGGTTGCTGTAGCTGCGTTTGTTATTGTCACTGCACTGAGTGCGAGCAGGGCAAGCAGAATTTGGCGCGCTTTCGGGGGTTTCAAGCTTAAGAAAAATTGCTTTTTCATCAATGGTATGAACACTGATGGTCAGGACAAGTTCAGCCTGTTTCTGAGAGCAGCTATTCCGACACGCCTTTCAGGCCATCGCCTATGTTGATGGTCGAATAAATGGGACAGCTCCCTTTTGTTGTGAGATCAATTTCCTGTAAGCCTAAAGCCCTCTCTCCACCATATCAATCAGCCGTTGGCCGATAGCTTCTGCCTGTGCGGCTTCCAACCCTCTCAATGGCCCGTCGATTTGCAGCATGGCGAGGCCGTGCACGGCAGACCACGCAAAAAACTCCGCAGCTTCACGTCGCTCCTTGGGTAACTGGCCTGCTTCCATCAGTGCATCGAGCGCTACGCTCAGTATCTGGAATGGCGTCAGCCCGCCGCTGCCCGTGCTGGCAGGGTCAGTAGCATTGCTGAGGTCAGCGTGTTCCGAGAAGGCCAGCCTGAATAGCCCCGGCTCAGCCTGGGCGAAATGCAGGTAGCCGGTGCCGACGGCGCGCAACTGGGCGCGGGCATCCTCCACCTTGTCGCCGGATGGCGTGATCTTCGCCAGCTCTTTTTCCATATAAGTTGCAAGCTCTGCCTGCGCGGCCATGGAGGCGGCGCGCAGCAGGGATTTTAAATCCGCGAAATGACGATAGGCGGCATTGGGCGCAACGCCAGCCTGCCGCGTGACTTCACGCAGCACAATGGCATCCTTGCCGCCTTTTCTGGCCAATTCGACTGCTGCATCGAGTAGGGTGCGGTAAAGATCGCCATGCCGGTAGGTTTCTCGTTTGAGCGTTTTGGGGATTTCCCCGGTCATATTATTTTGTCTGTCATATTGCTTGTGTACGCTGTCCACATATTGGTAATATTGTGTACACTGTACACATTTATGATGTTTTTATAAAGGAGATACGTCATGAGCAAACCAGCCCCAATCCCCCACGGCATGCATACGGTCACGCCGCACATTGTTTGCAACGGTGCGGCAGAGGCCATCGACTTCTACAAGAAAGCTTTCAGCGCCGAGGAACTCATGCGGCTGCCTGGCCAGAATGGCAAGCTGATGCATGGTGCTATCCGCATTGGCGATTCCGTCATCATGTTGGCCGACGAATACCCTGAGTGGGGCTCGGTCGGCCCTAATACGCGTGGCGGCACCAGTGTGACTATCCACCTCTATGTGCAGGACGCGGACAAGCAATTCAACCAGGCGGTGGCTGCCGGTTGCAAGCCGGTCATGCCGATGGCCGACATGTTCTGGGGTGATCGCTATGGCATCGTGCAGGACCCGTTCGGCCATATGTGGTCGATTGCCACGCATATGCGCGACGTGAGCCCGGAAGAATTGCGGGCCGCTGCAGGGAAGGGTTGCCCTGACCCAGCTTAGAGCGAGGCAGGACGAAACATTAACGAGTCGAAAAATAAAAAGCCCGGCAATTGAATCGCCGGGCTTTATGACGGTTTTCGATTGCCCCGGATAGAAAATAAATGAGGTCAAGCTCCATTGGTTCATGGAGCCTTTATGTAGGCGGCTGGCCTTACGCGTAAGTAAATTGATTACAACTGATGCTGGAAGGAGATATGCAGATTCATATGAGTAATCAAAGTGATTCTGTATAAGCCTTGAGTTTTTCCAACGCAACTTCCCACTCTCTTCCAATGGCTTCCAGCGTTCTTTTCGCTTCGTTGATCTGTTCAGGCTCTAGCTGCCATAGACGCTCCCTGCCTTGCCTCACATCGCGTACTACGCCAGCATCTGAGAGCACCTGTAGGTGCTTGGTGACCCCCTGTCGGCTGATATCGGTGTTGGCCGTCAGTTGGGCGATCGAAAAAGCCCCGCCAGCGCAAAGCACCGCGATTAGCTTCAGGCGCGTGGGGTCGCCCAAAGCTGCAAAAATACCGGCGAGTCCCTCGCTGGATTTCACGATTGCTGGCAGGCCTGAGTCAGATACAGCGTTGTCGGTAACCATGGGCTATGCGCTCAGATGACGAACAATATTTTCCATTTGGCCATCCCAGCCCTTGCTATGCATGGGGAATGCTTCCATACGACGGGATGGTGGCAGGTTGTCGAAGCCTGACTCCACGACAGAGAGCAGGGTGCCGTTGCCAGGTGCATCTTTCAGCGTGAAGGTCACAAGGGTTGTTTGCTCCCCGGGGTTATCCACTGCGGTGTCGCCTGAATAAGGATGCCAGTGAAACGAGAATAAATCTTGCGGCTCGATGCGTTCAACACGCACATCGAACCAGGCATTTCCGCCACAACTGTTGGCCTTCATTCCCCTAGTGCGCGCTCCTTGTGCAAAGGTCTGGCTAGCAAGGTTTACACCGAACCATTTGCCAAAATCCTCGGCATTTGAGAGTGCAAACCACACGCGTTCGCGAGGTGCATTGATGACGATGCTTCTTTCGATGCGGTCTGTTTCAGAATTGGTGCTCATCTTTGGTCTCCAATATATAAGCAACTATATGGTTGCATAATGTATTGTGATGCAACTTTTTGAATAATGCAACATTTTGGTTGCATATCGTCCATATTCGGCTCTATGAACAGGCCGGAATTTCTTGATTTATTGCTCGGTGAGCTCTTTCAAGTACTGTGCAATATCCCATTCACAGCCACTACAGCCTGAAAGAGCACCAGTTTTTCTGGATATGGCGTCCATATCCAGACCTTGCTTGAATAGGGCTTGAATATCACCCCGCGTGGTGCCGCTACATGGGCACATAATTTCATCTGCCGGGTTGGTATTCTCAGTGCTCATGGATGGTTTTTTTACTTACGTGTTTGCTGACAGGTATTATTGTAACGCCGGGCATTTTACGATGCAGGAAATCCATTAAAAATCTGTTGGCTAGAACCGCGCAGTCAAGAAACTTCTTTGATAAGGAAATAATGTGATTCCAGAGATGCTTAGAATTCAGGTTGGTTCAAGCAAACTGACCGAGGTAGAGCCCATTATTTTTTTATGAGTACCGATACAGGCGTTTTTAATCTCAAGTTTCTTGCCAACTACCCATCCCTGGTTGGGTTGTGCGTTGCCATTGGGATTGGCTTGCTCATTGGCGCCGAAAGGGAGCGGCAGAAAGCCACACGCGCAAACCTCAAGTCTGCCGGGATACGCACTTTTGCGGTGGTCAGCATCCTTGGGGCCGTTGGCGTATTACTTGGCGATACATTACTGCTAGCAATTATTGCCCTGATTGTTGGGTTGCTTGCGCTGGTTTCTTATCAGCGCGTGGATGCTCAGGACCATGGCATGACCACAGAGATGTCCTTACTGCTTACTTGCTTGATTGGCGGGCTTGCGATACGTGAGCCACTGGTTGCCGCAGGCTTGGGTACAATTCTGGCGGGGCTGCTGGCGGCCAGAAACCAGATTCATTATTTTGTTAAAGGTGTACTGACAGAACACGAATTACATGACGCCATTTTGTTTCTTGCGGCTACCCTGATTCTGTTACCGCTGGCTCCAGATCATGCAATAGGGCCGTTTAACGCAATTAATCCTCATACAGTGGTGAGTCTGATAGTACTCATTATGGGGGTGAGTGCGATAGGCTACATATCGACACGTATTCTTGGCTACAAATTTGGGCTGCCGCTGGCGGGGTTTGCAGCGGGCTTCATTTCCAGTACAGCCACCATCCACGCGATGGGGGTTCGTGCATCAAAGCACCCACTGCAAATGAAGGCGGCTGTTGCAGGCGCGGTGCTGTCTTCAATTGCTACCATATTACAAATGGCGCTGATTGTTACTTTTATACAGCCCAGCCTGATGAAAGAGCTCTATCTGCCTTTGTTGCTTGGGGGCCTGGCGGCTTGCGCCTATGGGTTGTTGCTTATAGCCAAAGGCCTGGAATTGGGAGCAGCCAGGGAAGAAGATAACCTTGGGCATGCATTTAATCTCAAGACGGCGATTCTGTTTGCGGCGGTCGTCAGCCTCGTTATGCTTTTCTCAGCGGCGCTTAATGACTGGTTTGGCTCTCGCGGCATTATGCTCGCGGCAATTTTTTCAGGGCTGGTCGACGCACATGCTAACGCGGCATCTATTGCATCTCTGGTTTCCGCCAACAAAATATCGCTGCATGATGCAGCTTTGCCCATCATGATGGGGCTTACTACGAACACCATTATCAAGGCGGTTGTTGCAGTCTATGCAGGTGGTAAAGCTTACGCCAGCAAGATTTTGCCGGGGCTGGTTTTTATGATTGCGGCAGTTTGGCTTGGGGTTTATCTCTGATGGCTGGCTATTCCAGCTCGTAGCCCGCACCTGATATTGGTGGCCCTCGTTTCCTTGGTTACGGCATGCACTCATCTACTGTAAAATCGCGCCCATGCAAAATTCAGCCATACAAAATTCACCTGTTGCCCATATTGAATCACTCGACCAGGAAGGCCGCGGTGTCGCGCACGTAGAAGGTAAAACCATCTTCATCGAAGGCGCACTCATCGGCGAGAAGGTCACCTACAAATCCCATCGCAGGAAGAACACCTATGAGGTGGCGGATGTGGTGGATATCCTGAAAGCATCCAACCTGCGTACCACGCCCAAGTGCCCGCACTTTGGCAAATGCGGCGGCTGCGCCATGCAGCATCTGGAATTCTCAGCACAGGTTGCGGCCAAGCAACGTTTGCTGGAATCCAATCTGTGGCACATCGGCAAGGTTAAATCTGAAACCATGTTGCCGCCCATCTATGGCCCGGCTTGGGGTTACCGCCACAAGGCCCGTTTGCGTGTGCGCCATGTGCCGAAAAAGGGCGGGGTGCTCGTTGGGTTTAACGAGAAAGCCAGTAGTTTCGTTGCCGATATGGATAGCTGTGAGGTGCTGCCACAGCATGTCTCTGCGTTGATCGTGCCGCTGCAACAACTGGTGGCCAAGCTCAGCATTATAGACAAGCTGCCGCAGATTGAAGTCGCAGTTGGCGAGCATGCGACAGTACTGGTGTTGCGCATCTTGGAACCTTTGCAGCCCGCAGATGAGCCTTTATTACGCGACTTTGCCGACCATCATGGCGTGCAGATTTGGACGCAAAGCAAAGGGCCCGACACGGTGATGCCATTCCATCCCAAAGATGGTCCGGCGTTGAGTTACACACTGCCAGAATTTGATCTCACTTATCCGTTCAAGCCGACTGAGTTTACGCAAGTTAACCCACATATCAACCGCGTAATGCTGCGCCGGGCTATGCAGCTCTTAAGCCCGCAAAAGAACGAGCGGATTGCCGATTTCTTCTGTGGCTTGGGTAATTTTACCTTGCCGATAGCGCGTAGCGGCGCCAAGGTTTTAGGTATGGAGGGCTCTGCTGCGCTGGTAGCGCGTGCTGTGGAAAGCGCGAGGCTGAATGGGTTGGAAAAGGCGGTGGAGTTTTGTGAAGCTGACTTGTTCAAGATGACTCCAGAAAGCCTACAGGTGATCGGCGCTTTTGATAAATGGCTTATTGACCCGCCGCGCGATGGTGCGTTGGAACTGATTAAATCCCTGGCCGATGATGGTGTTGGCAGCCCACAGCGTATCGTTTACGTCTCTTGCAACCCTGCCACACTGGCGCGTGACGCAGGTGTACTGGTGCATACCAAGGGTTATCGTCTGGCAGCCTGTGGCGTCATCAATATGTTCCCGCACACGGCACATGTGGAATCGATAGCACTCTTTGAGCTTTAGATAAGGATTTGGCGCCAGGCCTTGAGTTTTTCTTGATAGCTCATGGCTGCATGTGCCGGGCTGGTGGATGGCAGCCGTTCATAATGTAGATGAGCTTGGTCGGCGGTTAGTTTTGGTAATACAAAGCGCCGGTAGGTTTCCTCAGCTTTAGCCCCGTTGAAAAACACATGGGTCAGGCTGGGATGCTTTGCATAAAGCGTTGCAAGGTCATTCGGCTGGATGGTGGCGTGGTCAATCGCTGAATCCAGGCTGCCATTGCGTTGGCAGGACATCAATACATCCCACAGCCCGATTTTACTGGCTTGCAGCCTGGCGATACGTTGTTCGTAACCAAGTTCAGGCCTCGCGCCGATAAGCTCACCCATCATCTTCCAGAACACATTTTGTTTATGTGCGTAATACTGGTTCATACACAGGGACATCTCGCCAGGCATGGAGCCCAGAATCAGCACTCGCATGCCCTGCGTAGTGATAGGGGGAAAGCTGTAAATCCTGCTCAGCGTTTTCCTCCACTAGCAAGAATCAATAAGCCGCCCGCAATAGCCAGGTCTTTAAGGAACATGATCATTTGCATTTGATCGGAGAAGTTGTGGTGAAATATCCCGGCTGCTACGAGGGTAAATACGGCCAGTGCTGGTGCTGCGATGCAGACCCGATAGCCAATCGCAACTGCCAGCCCGCCCAGGATTTCCAGCGCGATGGTCGGCCATAGCAAAATACCTGGCACGCCCATGGCTTCCATGTAACCCATAGTGCCAGACGGATCCTTGATCTTGCCGATCCCTGCCATCACGAAAATTAAAGCAAGCAGGACTCTACCAGCGACTTGGACATATTTATTCATTGCTTTCTCCTAAGTTTAGTTTTGTTGAGGTTTGTGGCTACGCACACACTATAATGGATTTGCCTGGTTAAATAAAAAATGCAAATTATTCGATGCCACTGAAAAAATTCGCTCGATGGGCAAGCCTGTTGCTGATTGTGGCGGCGCTTGGTGCCTGTGCGAAACCTGCGCCGCATGCCGATATCCGTATGGCAGTGGCGCAAGCCCCCATCAATCTTGATCCGCGCTATGCCACTGATGCCGCTTCCGAGCGCGTTAATCGACTTATCTACCAGCCACTGGTGGATTTTGATGAACACGCGAGGCCAATAGCGGCGCTCGCCAGCTGGCAGATACTGGATGCTACACACTACCGGTTTCATCTGCGCCAGCCGGGAACGCGCTTTCATGATGGCACACCACTGATTGCCACAGATGTGGTGGCGACTTACCAATCTTTGCTTGCCTTGCACGATTCGCCGCATACAGCAGAATTCGCCAATATTATCGAGGTAAAAGCCCAGGATGCAGCAACGGTAGATTTTGCGCTACGAGTGCCAGACGCTAATTTCCCGGCACGGCTGATTATCGGCATCATGCCAGCCGAATTGATTAAGAATGGTCACGATTTCGCTCACGAACCTATCGGCAATGGACCACTGAAGTTCCTCTTATGGCAGGGCACACTCAAGTTGCAGCGTGTGGCAGATGGCCAGCTCATCAGTTTGCAGGAGGTTAAAGACCCCACAGTGCGGGTGCTCAAGCTATTGCGTGGCGAGGCCGATCTGTTGCAAGGTGATTTGCCGCCGGAACTGGTTACTTATTTACAAAGGCAGCCCAAAATAATTCTGCAAACTTCAACCGGGGCCAATTTTTCTTATATTGGGTTCAATTTCCGAGACCCGTTATTGGCGAAGACGAAAGTAAGGCAAGCGATCGCACATGCGATTGACCGCCAGGCCATCATCGCTCACGCTCTGGTGGCAGGTAGCCGTGAGGCGGGTGCCATACTTCCGCCTGAGCACTGGGCAGGGAACCCAGGTCTACAACCTTATGGGTACGACCCCGCTTTGTCGCGTAAGTTATTACAGCAGTCGGGCATCCAGCTGCCGCTGAAACTCGTCTATAAAACCTCTACCGATGCTCAGCGTGTACGCCTCGCCACTATCTTGCAGGCACAGATGAAGCCTGCCGGAATCGAACTTGAAATCCGCAGCCTGGATTGGGGAACGTTCTTTGATGACATCAAGCATGGTAAATTTCAACTTTACGGGTTGACCTGGGTGGGCATCAAAACTCCGGAAATTTACCGCTTGGCCTTCCATAGTGATGCGGTTCCACCCAAAGGTGCTAACCGTGGGTATTTTCAGGATGTGGGGCTGGATAAATTGATAGAATCAGAAAACTGGCTGGGCGCTACCCAACGTATACATCAGCAACTGCCATATATCCCGCTCTGGTATGAAGGGCAGTTTGTGGCGATGCGTAAAGGGCTTGGAAATTATGCGCTAAAGCCGGATGGTAATTGGACTGGGCTAGCTACAATCATAAGAAAATAAGCAGTTTATAGTTTGGAGTTAAGGGGCGGTTTGTGAAAAAAAGAATAATTACCTATTTGTTCGGCTTATTTTTATTTGGCCCGGTTATTGGGTTTTGTGAAGAGTACCTTCAACTGACGGATATCTTGCCGAAAGGTCATTTTGATATGACGACCGGGATATTTCATTCTGAATTCTCTAACAAAGCAGGAACCGACATTTTTGGCAGTCCAACCAGAGGCAGGGAATTCAGAAAGCAAACTACTGAATTTGTTGATGTTAGATATGGGCTGGGGCTGGACTCCCAGATGGGGGTTGAAATCCCTTACAGTAGCCAGAGAGAGTACAAATACAAAACCTTTCCCGGTAGCTTCTTAATGTCTCCGGGCAAGCCACAAGACTCTGATGGTATAGAAAATTTAGAGTTCTTTTTTAGGCATCGCTTCTTGGGTGGAGGGGATTCAAGATTCTCGTTAGCTGGGCATGTTGGTTTGGATGCCAATACGGCTGACAGAAAATATACCTCCTTGAGTCTGGGAGTAAGTGCAGGCTGGGCTTTTGATAGTAGTTCCAAAGGCTACGTGAGGTATTTACATATTTTTACTGACCAGGATAGTACCAGTGACGGAGACGAACTGAGTGCCAGTTTGTACAAAAAAATTACGCCAACAATCACGCTAATCCCAACATATAGCTATACCCATTACGAAGCTGCTCGGGTTGGTTCTTTCACCCTGGCAACACCAAGAGACGTTCAATCGATTGGTATTTCGGCACAGCTGAAAATTTTGCCAAGGTCTTATTTAATCCCGTATATAGGATTCGATTTCCACGAAGGCTATACAGATGACTTGCCATTTAAACGTCAGTCAAGCAATGATGGCAAGACTTTTGGATTAAGTTTTTACCACGCATTCGAGCCTATTCGATAGTTGTTATGGAAATTGAGATATCAATCGCCAAGCAACACCTGACCGTGCTGAACGAGGCGGGGATGCTGCTTGCCCAATATCCGGTTTCTACCGCGCTTAAAGGGTCGGGCGAGCGGAAGGGTAGCTACCAGACGCCGCGTGGGTTACATGTCATACGTGCCAAGATAGGCACAGGCCAGCCAGTCAATACCGTATTCGTTGGGCGTCGTACCACTGGCGAGATATGGACGCCCGAGCTCGCCGTACAACACCCTGGACGAGACTGGATACTGACTCGTATCCTTTGGCTTTCCGGTTGTGAAGTGGGAGTGAACCGGCTTGACCAGGTTGATAGCATGCAGCGTTATATTTACATCCATGGCACAGCCGACACAGAGCCTATGGGAGAAGCCCTCTCGCATGGCTGCATACGCATGCGTAATGCCGATGTGCTGGAGCTGTTTGAGTTAGTGCCCTTACACACCCCTGTATTGATTACAGATGCTTAAACGCTTGCTGGGTGTGGTGCCGGTGGTATTCGGCGTGTTTCTGCTGACTTTTTTGCTTGTACACCTGGTACCGGGCGATCCGGTTGAGGTCATGCTGGGGGAGTCGGCCACCAGCGCTGACCGCAACCAGCTTCGTGCTGACCTTGGGTTGGATAAGCCTTTGGTCAGCCAATTCAAGGATTACCTGGTGAAACTTGCCCATGGCGATTTTGGGCGCTCCATCCATAGCAAGGCAGAAATATCGAAGTTATTGGCTGAGCGCCTGCCTGCCACTTTCAAGCTGGCTTCAGTCGCTTTATTCATGGCGCTTTGTATAGGCCTGCCATTAGGTATTGCTGCTGCCTTAAAAGCTGGGGGATGGCCTGATGCCATGGCCTCGGCAACGAGTCTTACGCTATCTGCGATGCCACACTTCTGGCTGGGGCCATTATTCATGCTGGTGTTTGCCCTGTGGCTGGGTTGGCTGCCAGTCAGCGGCATGGAGTCACCAAGCTCCATCGTACTCCCGGCATTGACCCTGGGGTTTGGCCTGGCGGCTATCCTCACTCGCATGACACGTGCCAGTTTGTTGGAGGTGCTGCATGAGGATTTTGTGCGTACCGCGCGCGCCAAGGGTTTGCCGGAGCGTACAGTCATATTGCGCCATGCCTTACGTGCTGCATTGTTGCCGGTGGTAACGGTGATTGGCTTGCAGTTAGGCTCGCTGTTGGCTGGTGCCGTGATTACCGAGACGGTCTTTAGCTGGGATGGTGTAGGGCGACTATTGGTGGAATCCATCGAGAAACGCGACTACCCAGTTACCCAGGCATGCGTGTTGGTGATTGCCTTGGTTTATGTGCTGGTGAATCTACTGACGGATTTGGCTTATTCGCGACTTGACCCAAGGGTGCGCTACTCATGAAAGGCTGGCCACAAGCAGTGCTGCTATTCTGGCTGGTAGTACTGCTGGTATCGAATCTTGCTGGTTTGCAGCCCGATAGTATCAATCTTGATCGCATTCTGGCCACGCCCGATGCCCATGCATGGCTTGGCAATGATGACTTGGGGCGTGATGTACTTGCCCGCCTGCTGCATGGCGCAGAGGTTTCCATACTGGTGGCTGTTTGCGTTACCACTGTTACGCTGAGTTTCGGTACGGCTATTGGTT
The DNA here is from genome assembly GCA_036560445.1 of Methylophilaceae bacterium. Taxonomy (GTDB): domain Bacteria; phylum Pseudomonadota; class Gammaproteobacteria; order Burkholderiales; family Methylophilaceae; genus DATBRG01. The sequence goes on along the minus strand of DATBRG010000031.1, from coordinate 19,907 downwards.
TGCTGGCGGGCTACTTTGGCGACTGGGTTGATCGCCTGCTCATGCATATTACCGATGTGTTTCTTGCATTCCCCGGGATTTTACTGGCTATCGCGTTTGCCGCGGTGCTGGGGCCAGGTCTGAATAATCTGCTGCTGGCATTGTGCATGACTTCATGGGTTGGCTATGCGCGGTTGACCCGGGCACAGGCGTTGAGCTTGCGTAACCGCCAGCATGTGCTGGCAGCTGAATCGCTGGGAGCAACGGTTCCACGTATCATGTTGCAGCATATGCTGCCGCTTCTGGCTGCGCCGCTGGTAGTGGAGGCGACCTATAGCATTGCCAGCCTGGTGATTGCCGAGGCCAGCTTGTCTTTTCTCGGGCTGGGCATCCAGGCACCGCATGCATCCTGGGGCGCTATGCTACGTGACGGTGTGCGTTATCTTTTGGTCGCGCCGCATTACGTGCTAGCTACGGGAATCAGCCTGATGTCGCTGGTGCTGGCGATTAATGTGCTAGGTGACCGTTTACGAGATTACTGGGATGTGAGAAAAGGGTAAGCATGCATAAACATCGTAACTACCGCCATTACGATCTCATGATGGCAGCTTTTGTCACTGTGCTGGTGTGTTCCAACCTCATCGGCCCTGCCAAGATTTCACAGATTGATGTGCCCGTGCTGGGAACACTGACCTTTGGTGCAGGGCTGCTGTTTTTCCCCATTTCTTTTATTTTTGGTGACATCCTGACCGAAGTCTACGGCTACGCTGCTTCGCGTCGCGTGATTTGGGCTGGTTTTGCAGGTTTGTTCTTCGCCTCATTCATGGCCTGGATGATTGTAGCGTTACCATCAGCACCGTTCTGGCATAACCAGGAGGCCTATGAAGTTGCGTTCGGCTCGGCCTGGCGCGTATCACTGGCTTCTATGGTGTCGTATGCAGCAGGTGAATTCGTCAATTCCTACATCATGGCCAAGATGAAGATATGGTCTGAAGGTCGTTGGTTATGGACACGTACTATAGGCTCTACCATCTTCGGCGAAGGGGTGGATTCGCTACTGTTCTACCCGCTGGCATTCTATGGTTCTGGTGTTATTCCAGATGACAAGTTGCCATTGGTGATGGGCGCGCAATTCGTCGCGAAGGTGGGTGTTGAGGTAGTATTTACGCCAGTGACATATAAAATTGTGGCGTGGCTCAAGAGAACCGAGAACGAAGACTATTACGATCGCGATACCGATTTTAACCCATTTACCTTGAAGACCTGATATGACGCTAGGCCCTGTAATGCTTGATGTGGTCGGTACCGAACTGGATGCCGATGATATTCGCCGCCTGCAACATCCGCTGGTAGGCGGAGTTATCCTGTTTGCGCGCAACTTTAAGACCCCAGCTCAGTTGAAAGCACTGACTCAGGCTATCCATGCAGTACGGCAGCCGCCTTTACTGATTGCGGTTGACCATGAAGGTGGACGTGTACAGCGTTTCCGAGAAGGATTTACGCGCATACCGGCCATGCGTGAACTCGGCAAAATCTGGGATCATCACCCCAAGCGCGCACGACAACTGGCTGAAGAGGCAGGCTGGATATTAGCTGCCGAGCTACGTGCACACGGGGTGGATTTCAGTTTCACGCCGGTGTTGGACATGGACTACGGCGAAAGCCAGGTGATTGGCGACCGGGCCTTTCACCGTAATGCTCAGGCTATCAGTGAACTGGCATTTTCGCTGATGCAGGGCCTCAAGAAAGCGGGCATGCCTGCGGTGGGCAAGCACTTTCCTGGTCACGGCTATGTGGTGGCTGATTCACATGTGGCGATCCCTGTAGATGAGCGCAGTTTTGACCAGATTGCCCAGGCTGATATGCAACCCTTCCGCCAGCTGATTGACGATGGCCTGCCGGCTATCATGCCGGCGCACGTGATTTATACCAAGGTCGATGACAAGCCTGCGGGTTTCTCTGAGAAGTGGCTGCAGAAGGTATTGCGCCAGCGGCTGGAATTCAATGGCGTGATTTTCAGTGACGACCTTTCCATGGAAGGTGCTGTGGTCGCTGGTGATGTGACGCAACGGGCGCTTGCCGCCTTGCAGGCAGGGTGCGATATGGTTTTGTTGTGCAACCGTCCGCAACTGGCTGATGAGCTGCTGGCCAACCTGCAGTGGAGCATTTCTGGCCAAAGCCTGGCACGTCTTGCCCGCATGCATGGCGGGCATCATCCAGCCAGCATGACGGAACTGCACGAGAACGCTGAATTCATCCAAGCCGTGCATCAGATCGCACAGGTGGGTAAAGTTGAGGGCAACTTACCATTCACTGCATAAGAGTTGCTGTACAGTAACAACTTGTTACAATGCTGCGATTGAAACTTTACGGCCATTTGGCTAGTCTTACGCTTAGTCGTTAACACAAGGAAATTTGAGTTATGCAAACTGATTATCAAGTCGTAAATAGTACGCAAACACTGGCACCAGATACCAATAAGGTACTTCGTAACACCTATATGTTGCTGGGTATCTCCATGTTGCCAACCGTGATTGGTGCTGTAGTTGGTATCGGTATGGATTTTGGCTGGGCGGCGCAACACCGCATTATGTTTGCGCTAGGCACGCTGGCGGTGATGATGGGATTATTCTTCGGCATCCAGGCTAACCGCAATAGTTCGTTAGGCGTGGTCCTTCTGCTGGTACTTACTTTCTTCATGGGTATGATGCTTGGCCCAATTTTGCAGGTAGCCCTGCATCTGCGTAATGGCGCCCAGCTGGTAGGCATGGCCGCTGGCGGCACTGGTATTATTTTCCTGACCTTGGCTGGTATTGCGACTACTACCAAGAAGGACTTCAGCTTCATGAGCAATTTCCTCATGGTTGGCATCATCCTTCTGATTGTGGCGTCGCTGGCTAACCTGTTTTTCCAGATTCCTGCCTTGGCATTGGCTCTCTCCGGTGTAGCGGTTCTGCTGTTTTCAGGCTTCATCCTTTATGATGTGAGCCGTATCGTTCAAGGTGGCGAAACCAACTATGTAATGGCTACCCTGGCGATTTATCTGGATATCTACAACTTGTTTGTCAACCTGCTACAACTTCTGATGGCATTGCTGGGCGAGCGTGATTAAGCTTTGAGTATCGCTGGCAAGCGAACTAACCGGCCCTGGTGGCCGGTTTTTTATTGCGGCGAGCAACGAAAAAGTCAGACAGGATAGAGCCGCATTCTTCAACCATGAGCCCGGCAGTGACTTCCGTATGGTGGTTAAGTCGCGGCTCAGCCATCAAGTTAATCACGCTGCCGCACGCCCCGGTCTTGGGATCGTTGGCACCATACACCAGCCGAGCGATACGCGCATGCTGGATCGCCCCGGCACACATGGCGCAGGGCTCCAGCGTTACATACAGCGTGCAGTCGACGAGACGATAATTCCCCAGGTTTTTTGCAGCATCACGCATTGCCTGGATCTCCGCATGTGCGCTAGGGTCGTGCTGGCCAATGGGGGCATTGAAACCACGGCCAACGATGACGCCATCCTTGACCACGATTGCCCCTACCGGCACTTCACCCGCATTGGCGGCTTCCTTGGCGAGCTGTAACGCAGCTTGCATGTACTCTGTATCTCTCATGAAGTCCTGAATGCTTTCACCAGATTTTTAAATGTTTCCATGGCTTCCAGGCTGCCATTACGGCCATAGCGCAAATTTGAGTATGTCTCGATAATCTGCCAGATTGTATCTGCTTTGGCCGGTAGCCTTTGCATCGCCCGCTGTCCAAAATCCTGCGGCCCTTCATTGGCTTGGCGTTTTAAGCCAGCAGATTCCAGTTTACGCAAGAACTCCAGGTAAAGGCGCTGCAATGGGTCCATTTTGATACGTTTATCGCGTAGCAGGAAATAACTGATGACCAGGCCGATAAACGCCACAGAGACCATTAGCGCGATCGCCATGTCCTGCCAGGATAATTGGCTGCCAGCGAGGCGCGATAGCAGCTCCATCTGGCGTTTCTGGTCATAACCGATTACCCACTGGTTCCAGCCATTGTTCAAGGCATCCCAGTTCAGGTAGAGCTTGCGCAGGAATGGGTAGTCCTTGCGCGCCATCAGAGGCATTGTGTCTGATGGCGGTAACGCAGATTCAATACCTGATTCTATGCGAGAAGGGGATACAGCAGCCGTTGGGTCGACGCGTACCCAACCGCGCCCCTGTATCCACACTTCGGCCCAGGCATGCGCATCGGATTGGCGTACGATCAGGTAATTGCCTACCGGGTTTACTTCGCCGCCCTGATAGCCTGTGACCACGCGTGCAGGCACGCCAGCTGCGCGCATCAGGTATACGAAGCTGCTGGCATAGTGCTCACAAAAACCACGCTTGGTGTTGAAGATAAAGTCATCGATGGGGTTCTCGCCCAAGCGTGGCGGCGATAATGTATAGACGAAATTTTGCTGGCGAAACATGCTGAGTGCGCTCTGTACAATCTCGTCCGCAGTCTTGGCCTGGTGAGCCCATTGCTTGGATAGTTCTATGCTTTTGGGGTTCTCGCCATCGGGGATCTGTAATGCCAGTTCACGTTCACGGTCACTCAGGTTTTCGGAGAGCGTGTAATTGAAATTTGAGCTGCCTTCGTAACGGATTCTGGTACGTACCGGGTCGCGCGACAATACTTGCAAATCACGGCTCTGATAAGCGTTGGTTGGCACAATGGTTGGCATATCCAGCATCAGCAGCCAGTTACGGTTGTGTGGTTCCAGGGTCACGCTGTAGAGAGTGGGTGCCCCATTAACGTGTAGTGATTCCCTGGGAATGCGTAGCAACTGGCTACTGGTGCGCCATGCATGTCCATCAAAATGCCACAGCACAGGGCCGCGCCAATAGAGCTGATCATTCGCAGGAACCGCTCCATTGAATTGCACACGAAAGGCAATTGCTCCTGAAAGGGTGAGCTGGCTGATATTGCCAGGCTCCATATGATCTGAAAGACCAGTCATGCCGCGGTAAGCATCCTGCGGCACCCCCCATAATGGACCAGGAACGCGCGGAAACAGGAAAAACAAGGCTAGCATCACGGGAATGCCCTGTGCCAGCAACATGCCCGCTAACTTGGTCTGGAAGCGCCAGTGCAGGCTGCCATTAGGATGGCTAACACCGACCAGCGTGGCAACTAGCGCGAGAGTCGGCAATATGATGAACGCACCTACCACAATAGACTGGTTAAACAGGAAAGCCGTAATGGTAAGGAAGAACCCGGCAAATACCAGTAGCATATAATCACGTAGGCCACGCGTTTCCATGAGCTTGAGCGCCAGCATCAACGCCAGTAGTGCCACACTGGCGTCGCGCCCGAACAGGCCGTGATAGGTCACCATGACGCCAAGCGCACCAAGTATGGTGATTGGCAGCAAGATCCAGTTGCTGGGCAGTTCCCACTGCCGGGCCTCAATCACATGGCGCCAGGCACCAAAAGCGCCAATCAGCAGCGATACCCAGATTGAGAGATGCGATACGTGCAGAGCCGTGACCAGCCCCATCGATAGTAGCAGCCAGCGCAAATCATAGATGGTAGGGCGACTATTCATTACACATCCATCAAAGCAAGCGTTTGCAGGCATAGGCGGTAATGCGCTTCGCCAGTGTTGGGGGAGAATTCCTGCCCAGGCAGGCGTAAGCCGTAACTCTGGTGATTGGCGTGTGCATCAACAATCCAGCGCGTTAGCTGGCGGATGCGTTGTTCGGCATCAATCCCCGGAGTCAATGACCAATCCAGCCACAGCGAATTTTGTGCTTCCCCCTGGAATTGCTTGGTAAACATGCCTTGCTCGCGTGACGAGGCTTTCCAGTCAACTCTTCTCGGCGAATCGCCAAACTGGTAAGTACGATGCCCAGCAAAATCATCATCGCCGCTAGTAGCAGCTAGCTTCCCCGAGCGACCTTCATCGGCAGATGCGGGGACAGGCAGATGATTCATGGCAGGGTGCGGGTAGACCAGGCAGCGGCAGTCAAGTTGAACATATGACCAGACATGGAACAGCACCAGCGGAAACTCGGTATGGAACGTGATGCGCCCAGCCTTGAGCCAACCACGTTTTCTTGCCGGCAGCCTCAGATTGAATAAGCCCTGGCCAGATGCAGGGATGTCGGCATAAACCGAGGGTTGTCCATCAAAGTGTGCGACGACGGCATAGCGCGCACGCTGTTTGGTATCGGTTACCACGATTTCGAACACCGCATCCTCGCCAGCAAATACCGAGTCGATACGGCGGCTTGCAACCGTTAGATAGGCAAGGTTGCGCCAGGCATGCAGCATAGCCATGTTGCCAACACCAGCCAACAGGAAGGTCATGACAAAACCAAGGCTCAGGGTGTAGTTAATGGAGCCCACCAACATGCCGATGAGAACTAGCGCGTACAGCAAGCCGTAACGGGTTGGCAGTATGTAGATGTGCCGACGGCTCAGTACTGCGGGCGCATTATCGGGGCGTGCAGTACGCAGCCATTGTTTCCAGTCGGGGATTTTGAGGGCGGCAGCCACAGTGGGCTCAGGGAATGGCAACTGCTTGCAACAGATGCGTTGCGACATCGCCGATATTATCTACACCACTGGCTGCTTGCAGGCGATGCCCGGCTACTCCGGGCAGTACAGCTTGTACATCTTCAGGTAGTGCAAAATCACGACCTTGCATCATTGCCCAGGCCTGCGCGCTTTGCTTCAGCGCCAATCCGGCACGTGGTGATAAACCAGCCGTATAACGCGAGGAGTTGCGTGTGTAGCTCAGTAATGCCTGCAGGTAATCAAGCAATGCGTCGGAAATATGGATGTCATGCACAGCGCGCTGCAAGTCTGCCAAACCAGTGGCATCGATACATGGCTGTATCTGGCTAAAACTATTACGGCCGCCAGTATTTTTTAATAAGTTACGCTCCGAGTCGGTATCAGGATAACCAAGCTGGATACGCATCAGGAAACGGTCGAGTTGTGACTCTGGCAATGGGAATGTGCCGATATGATGATTGGGGTTCTGTGTGGCAATCACAAAAAAAGGCTGCGGCAATTTGCGTGTTTCGCCTTCCAGCGTGACCTGGCCTTCTTCCATCACTTCTAGCAATGCACTTTGCGTTTTAGGTGTAGCGCGGTTGATCTCGTCTGCCAGCAGCACATTGGTAAATACCGGACCAGGATGGAACTTGAAAACCGCTGCATTCCGCTCATAGACTGAGATACCTAGAATATCCGCAGGCAGTAGGTCACTGGTGAACTGCACACGGCGAAAATCCAGCCCCAACACCTGTGCCATTGTGTGGGCGAGGGTAGTTTTGCCCATGCCGGGTAAATCTTCAATCAGCAGATGGCCACGTGCCAATATGCAAGCCAGTGCCAGGCGTATCTGCTGCTCTTTACCCAGGATGACTTGGCCAGCGGTTTGGATAATGTTTTCAGTGAGTGGATGCTTTTGCATGATTGTTCTTTTTCGTTCTCGTTTTCTTAAGCTAAACCAATTGATTAATAAGTTCGCGCGACATTAACGCCACTTCCGATGCAGTTAGGCCGACTGGCCCTATGCCTTGTGCGACCAGTTCATCTGCAGCGGCACCATGCAGATAGACTCCCAGTTTTGCTGCCTCGCTGGCGGAAAGTCCTTGCGCCATCAGGCCGCCAATCATGCCAGCCAGCACATCGCCAGTGCCTGCAGCAGATAAACCGGGGTTGCCGGTGGTATTGATAAACCAGTCGCCGCCAGGCTCTGCAATTACAGTGCCTGCACCTTTCAGTATTGCTACGACATGTAGTTCCTGCGCCAGTTTCAGCGCATTAGTTATCCTGTCGCTCTGTACTTTTGCTCTAGTGTAACCCAGCAAGCTCGCAGCCTCACCGGGGTGTGGGGTGATGACAGTCTCATGCTGGCGCTGCCTTAGCATATCCCGGAGTTCCTGATGCGTGGCGATGAGTTGCAGTGCATCGGCATCCAGCACCAGTGCTACAGTTTGGACCATCCAGTCTGCGAGAATTTGCGCTGCTGCAGGCGAACGACCCATGCCGGGACCAATAACGGCGCAATTGACAGTAATCTGCGTATGGAGGGCCGTTGCCCGGCGTAGCATGAGCTCAGGCTGCATGGGGTCGAGCAAACTGCCATGTTCTGAGATTACACCGCCATAAACCCTGCCACCGCCTATCAGCAGTGCCGCACGCGCGGCCAGCAACATGGCGCCAGTCATACCTACTTCACCGCCGATAACTGCCACATTACCGAAAAGCCCTTTGTGGGAATTTTTCTTGCGAGCAGGTAAAGCCGGAGTGAACATCTCCTGCTCCAGTAACCAGCCATCAGGTTTTGTGAGTGTTAAGCCATCCACCCCTAAATCACTGTAATGGATTTCACCCGCATGGTCTGGGCCATCTAGCGTGTAAAGGCCGGGCTTAAGCCCGAGAAATGTCAGGGTGTGGCTAGCTTCTACCGCACAACCAAGCACACAGCCAGTATCGGCAGATAATCCGCTAGGGATATCCACTGTCAATACCGGGCAGGGCAGGGCGTTGATTTGCTGGATAAGCTCTGCATAATGCCCTTGCAACGGGCGTTGCAGGCCGATGCCGAATAAGCCGTCTATGACCAGGCCGAAATGGCTATTTTGCGGGATGCTATTTTCCAGCACACCACCAACTGCTAACCAATCCTTGCAGGCCTTGGCAGCATCTGCTGGTAGTTTGCTGGCTTCTCCTGCCATAACCACCACAACCTTATGCCAGCTTTGCTTGAGATGGCGTGCGGCGACCAAGGCATCGCCACCATTGTTGCCAGGCCCGGCGACAATGAGGATGCTATCTTCACTATCTGGCAGCAGACCCTTGGCTAGCTCGGCGATAGCTAATCCAGCCCTTTGCATGAGGTCTTTGCTGCCGGCCGACTCTTCGATAGTACGAATTTGCTGGCACAGGTAAAGCGGAGTGCTGGGGTTTTTCACGACGCGATTATTTTTTAGTAATTCGCTGGTCGAGTTCCTGATCTGTACTTTGCCGTTGCGACCAGCGCACCAGTACATACATGATGCCCAGCATCAAAGCGGCACCAACCCAGATGGCAACATCCATGGGTAAGGGGGATGCATCTTCCACCGGCATCACGATCAGTTTACGCAAGGCGACGATCATGGCGACCTCGATAAATGCCTCGACTTCAAGCTGGCTACCAAGCAGATAGCGGATTTCGGCAGTAATCAGTGCGGAGATGGACCACAACAGCATCAGAGTGCCAAGGGCGTGCAGGAAGCCATGCACGAGGTTGTGCGCATAGGCGGCCTCTCTTACATCCTGGAAGAACAGCCAGGTGAACATGACTACCGCTATTGCCAATGCGAGCCCGATGATGATGTGGGCAAAGCCATTGAGCCAAACCATGGCACGAACAGCGAAGCGGTTAAGGGAATGAAGTTCGGCAGGGATATCGACTTTTAGCATAATGAGTTAAGCCTTGTTAAGTACATATTCCGGTTTAAGTTTATGTGCAAATACCATTGTATTCAGGTGCACGCCGATTTTGGCATTACATCAGCAGTTCTTCCAGCTTTAGTTTCTCAAATTGCTTGATTAGCCATTGCTGGGCTTTGCCGCCGTTGCTATTCCATGCCAGGAAAGCGACGGCCTCAGGTTTTGGTTCAGCCACTTGTTTAATCACCAGCTTATTATTTTCCGCATACTTCTCTGCCAAGTATTTCGGTAGATAGCCTACGCCGAGGCCCCCGATTTGGGCCTGCAATTTACTATACATATCTGGTACGGTCAGCACATCCTGCCCACTCAGTATGCCAGACGTGCGCGGTGGCAGATTACGCGAACTATCTGCCGCTGAGATTGAACAGTACTGGAGGATATCTTGATTCTGCAAGGGCTCTGCCAAACTCGCCAGCGGATGGAATGGCGCCACAGCAAACTGGAACTCCAGCGTACCTATCGGCTTGGTGGAGTACCCTCCGCCAGATGGGCCATCACCAGGTGCGCCTATGGATATGTCTGCACGGCCTGTTACCAGCGCATCCCAGCTGCCACCGTAGACTTCTTGCATAATACGGATACGGGTGCCAAATCCCTGTTGGTAGAACTCCTGCAATATATTGAAGATAGCATCGATCCTGAATAAATCGCTGATAGCGATGCCAAGCTCGGTCTCAACGCCAGTGGCCACACGCTTGACCCGTGCTTCCAGCTCACCAGCAGCACGTAGCAGGTTACGGCCTTCGCGTAGCAGTTCGGCACCTGCTTCAGTGAGCTCAGCACGATGGCCGCTACGGTCAAACAGTTTCACGCCAAGATCATCTTCCAGCTGGCGTATGCTGTAGGTGATGGCGGAGGGCACGCGATACAGGGATTCTGCAGCAGCGGCAAAGCTGCCCTTGCGCGCGATGGCGTCAAGTACCTCGAGTGATTCGAGTGAAAGTTTTATGTTCATATTATTTGAATGATATATGCAAAATTATTTGCTATTAGTACGAATGGCTAAGTATTAGTATAGCTTCACACATTCAGTATTACTGAATAAATAAAAGGAGCTAGCATGATCAAACTTAGAAAATCACAGGAACGCGGTCATGCCAATCATGGTTGGCTTGATAGCTATCACTCATTCTCTTTTGCAAATTATTATGATCCGGAGCATATGGGCTACTCTGTGCTACGCGTCATCAACGAAGATGTGGTTGCGCCCGGCCAGGGCTTTGGTATGCATCCACACCGTGATATGGAGATTGTCACCTACATGCTGAAAGGTGCGGTGCGCCATGAAGATAGTATGGGTAACGGGTCGGTCATCAAGGCCGGCGATGTGCAGCGCATGACTGCGGGTACTGGTGTACGCCACAGCGAAGTCAATGCTTCAAATAGCGAGGCTGTGCATCTGCTGCAAATCTGGCTTTTGCCAGAGCGCGACAATTTGACGCCAGGTTATGAAGAGAAGCATTTTGATGCTGCCGAAAAACGCGATCGCTGGTGCCTGATTGCCTCGCATGATGGCCGTGATGGATCGCTTACCATTAATCAAGATGTAGAGCTGCATGCCAGCATCCTCAGCGATGGTAAGACACTGGATTACCCTATGCAGAAAGATCGCAGCCTGTATATTCAGGTAGCACGTGGCAGTCTGCGCCTGAATGATGAATTGCTCGATGCGGGCGATGCTGCCAAGATCGATGCTCAGCAGGCAGTTAGCCTGTATGCGCTGGAAGAAGCGGAAATACTTTTATTTGATTTACCGTCAGATTTAGCGACAACCACTCACTAAAGGAGATTTAAAGATGTCGAATATTGTTATTGTGTACCACAGTGGTTACGGCCATACCGAAGTTCAGGCGAAAGCAGTTGCGCGCGGTGCTGCAAAAGTTGCCGGGGCAGATGTCTCATTGCTGACTGCAGAAGAGGCTCAGCAGCAGTGGGAAAAACTGGATGCTGCCGATGCCATTATTTTTGGTAGCCCAACCTATATGGGCTCGGCATCGGCGCCATTCAAGGCATTCATGGATGCTTCATCCAAGGCCTGGTTCGGACAGAACTGGAAAGACAAGGTGGCTGCCGGCTTTACCAATTCTGCCAGCCAGAGTGGCGACAAGCTTTCCACCCTGATCCAGTTGGCAGTCTTTGCCGCACAGCACGGCATGATCTGGGTCGGGTTGGACTTGCTGCCGGGGAACAACAACAGCAAAGGTTCGGTCAATGATTTGAATCGTCTGGGTGGTTTTCTCGGTGCGATGGCGCAGTCGAATGCGGATGAAGGCCCGGACAAAGGCCCTATCCCGAGTGACCTGTTGACTGCTGAACGTCTAGGCGAGCGCGTGGCAACAGTGGCGCAACGTTTGCGCAATTAACCATCAAGGAAAAGCCATGAATAAGATCATTTTTGCTTTCGGGCTGCTATTGTTGCCGGCCTTGGCGCTGGCAGAGCAGGAAACCTACAATATCGACAGCACCCACAGTTTTGCTAACTGGACCATTCGTCATGTGGTGTCCAAGACCTCGGGCACATTCAATGACATCAAGGGTAAAGTCCTTATCGATCGTGACAACCTGGCTAACTCCAGTGTTGATGCCAAGATCAACGTGTTCAGTGTCAGCAGTAACCACGCCAAGCGCGACGAGCATATCCAGAAAGAAGAATATCTGGATGCGGCCAAGTTTTCCGAGATGCATTTCGTCAGCAGTAAAATTGAAGCTACCAGTTCTACTGAAGGCAAGCTGACGGGCGTTCTGACACTGCATGGCATCAGTAAGGAAATCACTTTCCCGTTCAAAGTGCTGGGTTTCGGTAACGACCCTTGGGGAGGATACAGAACCGGCATAGAAGCACACACCAGCCTGAAAGCTTCGGATTACGGCTTCACCTGGTCACTCAAGCCTGATGCACCGGTAGGTAACGATATCGAGATCACACTGTTGATCGAAGGTGTACGGGCCTTCCCGGAACATAAAGTCTTATCAAACTAATTCGTATCACATTTACTGGAGGGCCGTATGGCCGTTGATTTATTTACGCCAATCAAGATTGGTAGCATTGAGCTTAGAAACCGCATTGTGATGGCACCGCTTACACGTAACCGTGCGGGTGAGGGTAATGTGCCGCAGGATATGAATGTTACTTACTACGAACAACGTGCCTCGGCTGGCCTGATTGTTACCGAGGCAACGCCTATCTCTGAGATGGGGCACGGTTATCCGGCCACGCCCGGTATCCACAGCAAGGCGCAGATAGCCGGCTGGAAAAAGGTAGTCAATGCGGTACACAGAAAAGGCGGCAAGATTGTGCTTCAACTATGGCACGTAGGCCGTATTTCACACCCATCACTATTGCCGAATAATGCCTTGCCAGTGGCCCCTTCCGCTCTCAAACCAGCCGGGCAGGCATTTACCTATCAGGGCCTGCAGGATTTCGTCACACCACGTGCGCTAGCGGCTGAAGAGCTGCCGGGCATCATCCAGGAATATATCCAGGCAACCAAGAATGCGCTGGAAGCGGGGTTTGATGGCGTTGAGATACATGCTGCCAATGGCTATTTGCTGGATCAGTTCCTGCGTGATAGCACCAACAAACGTACCGATAGCTACGGTGGCGATATTATAAACCGTGCGCGCTTGTTGCTGGAGGTGGTGCAGAATGTGGTGGCGATAGCCGGTGCTAACCGTGTTGGTGTGCGTATCTCTCCGCTTAACCCGTTTAATGATATTAGCGACTCAGACCCGCAAGCCCTGTTCAATCATGTAGCAAGAGTACTAAGCCCATTCGGCTTGGCTTACCTGCATGTGGTGGAGGGCGGCACCCATGGTATCTCTACACCGCCGTTTGATTTTGTCGAACTGCGCAAGCAGTTTCAAGGCGCATATATGGCCAACCTGAGTTACGATAAGGCGCGCGCCAATGCGGCATTGGCTGCAGGCAATGTCGATCTGGTTGCTTTTGGCGTACCATTCATTGCCAATCCTGATTTGGTCGAACGCTTCGCCAAAGATGCCCCGCTTAACCAGCCAGACCAGGCGACCTTTTATGGTGGCAGTGAAAAAGGCTATATTGACTACCCTACGCTTTAAGGAAAAAACATGAATAAACCGGCAGTTACGCAAGTCCCTATAGATGAAACTATTGCCAGGCGCTGGAGTGGCCGTGCCTATGACTCTGGCAAGGTTGTTACCCAGGAGCAGATCATCGCCTTGCTGGAGGCCGCCCGCTGGGCGCCTTCATGCTTTGGGGATCAGCCATGGCGATTCATCGTTTGGGATAAAAATACTGACGCAGTTGCGTGGCAAAAAGCTTTTGACTGTCTTGTGCCGGGTAACCAGGCATGGGTTAAAGATTCCACAGTACTATTTCTGATTACAGCGGGCAGCCTGTTCAACCATAACGGCAAGGAAAATCGCTGGGGTCAGTACGATACCGGAGCCGCGGCTGAAAACCTGTGCCTTCAGGCTTCCAGCATGGGGCTGATGGCTCACCAGATGGGTGGTTTCGATGCAGCCAAGGCGCGTGAGGTATTCTCGATTCCCTCCGAATACACATTGCTGTCCATGCTGTCGGTAGGCTATCCGGCTGACGTTGCTACGTTGGAGGGTGAAATACTTCAGCGTGAGACAGCTCCTCGTGCACGGCGTGAGCTGGGGGAATTGTTCTTCAAGGGTGGTTGGGGCACGCCGGTAATATAGGCTTTTAGCACTGCCTGAAATACGCAGAATGCTGATAAAATAGCAAAATTATTCAATTACAGGACTGCATCATGGCCGTTGTTCATCTTACTAAAGCCAATTTTAAGGAAACTATCGAGAAAAACGACTTTGTCGTTATTGATTTCTGGGCGCCATGGTGTGATCCCTGCGTAGCCTTTACGCCAGTGTTTGAAGCTGCGGCAGCCAAGAACCCTGATATTTTATTTGGCATGGTTGATACCGAAGCAGAACCCGAAATCTCCGAGTACTTCGAAGTGACCAAAATCCCTGGCATCCTGGTGATACGCGAGCAAGCTGGCATTCACGCGCAGCAAGGTGAAATCGGCGCACCAGCACTGGACAAGATTACTGAATGGGCGCGTGATTTCGATATGTCGCAAGTACGTGAGTACTATGCCGAGCAGGCGGCGTTAGGTAGCAAGGCCTGATTTTTTTGTAAGAATATAAAACAACAAAGCCGCTTATAAGCGGCTTTGTTGTTTTGGCTGGGCAATAACAGAGCTAAACAATATCTGTGTGGTGAAAATCCGTCGGGTTCACAACTCCATTTAGCTGGATCACAGACTCTCCACCATCTACTCCATCAGCATCGTAATAGAGGTAACCATTACCTCCTACGTTGTATGCGAGATAGTATTGTGTCGTGCCATCCAGTGCAGCCTGGGCGGCTGCCAGCGTGGTAGCCTCATCAGTAAAAGCGGAGCCATCTGCCTCAACGAAATTACTGTCTGTTCCCGCGGCCGTTGAGACATCCAGTTTATCGACGCTAGTTGCAAAATCCGTGATGGTATCGGCAGTAGCCCATGTGCTACCAGTATCGTTCGGTAAATTGAATACGAATGTATCAGCTCCATCGCCACCAGTGAGAACGTCGCCTTTACTTATGAATGTATATTGAGGCGGTATGACTTGGTAATTCATGCTTCGCGCTAGGCCATTAACATAGTCCCAATATTCAAAATAGTTAAACTCTCCAGTGCCACCAATAAGCGTATCGTCCCCGGTTCCGCCGATTAAAGTATCACTACCGCCTCCACCAATCAAACTGTCAACTCCAAAGCTGCCAATTATTTGGTCATTGCTGCCAGAACCATTAACAACAATAGTTCCGAAGTTGTTGGCAGTTGCCAACGATGTATGTGTTGTAAAATGAAATCCACTAGGAGGCATTTGATATTCGGGTTCTACTGCCAAAAAAAAGTAACTAGGGTCGTAACTCCAGAGTTGCGGTAAGTAACTTTGACCAATCTGAATCAATGCTGTTGCATCAGTGGATACATTCAAGCTATCAGTAGATGAGTTCCAATCAGCGATGGTGTCAGTACCTGCATCAACATTGAAAATGTCATTGCCACTACCACCGTGCAAGGTATCATTTCCCGCTCCGCCTGTGAGAGTGTCATCGCCTGCTGCACCAATCAACAGATCATTACCAGTGCCACCATTGATATTGTCATCGCCTGTACTACCTCCAAGCGTATCGTCGCCGCCCGCACCATTGATAACTATCGTACCGAGATTATTAGCGGTAGTAACAGCAATCACTTCTGAACTATCTTTTCCTGTAATTACAGCTGTGGCATTTTCAAATACGTTAAGTCTATCGACGGAGACAGGGCCGATGGCAATGGTTAGTGGTGGCAATGTATTAGCTACGAATAATTCATTGGGGGAAGTATCAACTGGGACGGTAGGATGGTAAATTTGACCCATACCCCAGTCTGTAATTGTGTCAGTTCCTGAATCGACGTTAAAGGTGTCTTGGCCTTGCCCACCGGTTAGCGTGTCGTTACCAAGACCACCAGCCAAGGTATCGTTGCCATCGCCACCAATAAGGATATTGTCGCCGGAACCTCGGATAAGACTGAAGCCGTGATCGCCACCGTTAAAAGAAGATTGAGAGGCTTGCGAATGAGTAGACAACAGCACCCATTCATCGTTGATGGCAGCCAAGATGTCGTCAGTATTGTTAAGATTGGCCATTGGGAAGACTTTTTGTTAAGTTATTGTTTGTAAATTGTCTCGTTGCCTATATTGCCAGAACATATGGGCTGCAACAATATATATGTGATTAACAGCCCGCCAAGTAAATGTTATTAAATAGTACAATTTGGGCAGAATCCAAAATCAAAGTATTAATCTCAGTTTCTTGAAAGAATCTTCATGAACGACCAACTCGCAACAGTAGATCATATCAAGCGTATGGTAATTGACTTGGCAATCCAGTTTGGCCCCAAGGTGCTTGTAGCAATCACTATCATCATCGCCGGTGTATATGTGAGCAGATGGGTAGGCAGAATGCTGGATGGCGGTATCAGGAAGTTCAATCTGGAACAGCCGGTTCGTCAATTGCTGGTGAGAATAGTACGTGTTTTTGTGGTCGCGCTATTTGCGATCATGGCGCTGCAGAACCTTGGCGTAGAACTATTGCCGTTGATTGCTGGCCTGGGTGTAGCCGGCGCTGGTATTGCCCTGGCCATGCAGGGCATACTGAGTAATATAGTAGCTGGCCTGACGATTATTTTTACCAGGCCATTTAGTGTTGGGGAATACATTTCCATCGTTGGCGAAGAAGGCAAGGTTGAGAATATCAGTCTATTTACGACGATTCTTAGCCATGCAGACCAGTCACAGGTGGTGATTCCTAACCGCAAGATCGTTGGCGAGATACTGCACAATTACGGCAATATCCGGCAACTGGATATTCTGGTTGGCGTCGCCTATGACACTGATCTGGATAAAGCTCTCGCGGTCGTCAATGAGGTGCTGCAAGGCAATCCGCGTATGCTCAAAGATCCATCTCCTATTATCAAGGTGAGCTTTCTTGCACCTTCTTCAATCAACATCTCGGTAAAACCATGGGTTACCGTGCCTGATTACGGTGCCGCCGAGGGTGAAATCAATAAAGCGATTGTTGAGGCATTCCGTAACAATAAAATCGTGATTCCTTTCACGCAGCACGAGGTGAGGATTTTAGGTAATACGCCGTAAGCCGTGAAAAAATCCGCCTGACGAGCACAAATCAATTTACCAAAGCGCATTGCATGGGTTAGATTTGCTGCTGCATGAATAACCCAGACCAATTACGGCTTCTTCTCGGCCAACTTGAGCAAACCCAGTGGCGAAGCAGTAAAGATATTCAAGACTGGCAGCTGTTACGTGCTCATGCTGTCGCCTCTTTCGCTGCAGAACAAGTCCCTTACTATGCTACTTTGCGGCCCTTGCTGTCGTCCAGGCCTATGATCGCTGAAGAATGGCAGGCATTACCGCTGACCACGCGCAGTGATATCCAGTTGCAGGATGAACAAATGCTGGCGCGGCAAATCCCGGCTGATCAGCAGCCATTGGGCGAGGTTAAAACCTCCGGCTCCACCGGATCGCCGCTCAGGGCTATTGCTACGGCCAGTACCCGCCTGCATTGGCTTGCCAACTCGATGCGCGACCACTTATGGCATCAGCGGGATTTTTCTGGGCGGTTAGCAGCTATCAGATATGTTGCGAAGAAAGGGGCAATGTACCCGGAGGGCAAGGTATCTACTAGCTGGGGTATCCCAGCTAGCTTGCTGTTCAAGACGGGCCCTGGCATGTCACTCAATATCCAGTGTGATATTAGCCAGCAGATCGAGTGGCTACGAAGGCAACAACCGCATTATCTGCTGACTTATCCATCTAATGCCGCGGAACTGAGCCTGGCGCTGGCGCAGCCAGGTAAGAGGGTGGAATCACTTAAAGAACTACGGCTTTTTGGCGAAGTGGCTGAGCAGGAATTACGCGGCCAATGTGCCGAGCGAATGGGTATTCCGGTTACCGATATGTATTCTGCTAACGAGGTGGGTTATATCGCGTTGCAGTGCCGAGAGCATGGCCGCTATCATATACAGGCCGAGAGCCTGCTGGTGGAGATTATCAATGAGCAAGGCTGCCAGTGCGAGCCGGGTGAGATTGGCAGGGTGGTCATCACGACCTTACAAAATTTTGCCATGCCGCTAATTCGATATAGCAACGGGGATTACGCTGTGCCAGGCACACCATGCCCATGTGGTAGAGGGCTGCCGGTGATTGAGCGCATACTTGGGCGCAGCCGCAATATGCTGACATTACCATCAGGTGAGAAGCGCTGGCCCAGTTTTGGTTCCAGTGGGTTCCGCGAGGTGGCACCAGTACTACAATGCCAACTGATTCAACATAGTACAGGGCGACTGGAGTTACGGCTGGTGGTCGAACGCGAATTGGTTGCCGAGGAAGAACAAAAGCTGCGGACTAAAGTTCTTGATGCGCTCGGCCAACCGTTCCAGATCGATATTAGTTACCACCAGCAGATAGAGCGCAGCCCTACCTGGAAATTTGAGGAGTTCAAATCATTACTATAAGTTTGCAGGACTGGATAAGCCATCTGTACAGCAACGAACAGATGCTGGATATGGGGCATCATCAGCGCAAGGAGGACCTTAACCTAGGGCTGGGTTGGCTCTATTATGGGCTGGTGCGTAACTTGCGGCCACAGCGTGTCGTAGTGATTGGCTCCTGGCGTGGTTTTACGCCCCTAGTTTGTGCTCGCGCCATGCAGGATAACCTGGAACATGGCGAACTGATTTTTATTGACCCTTCGCTGGTAGATGAGCAATGGGCAGATGCGCAAAAAGTAGCTGAGTATTTTGCCGGATATGGTGTCGATAATATTCGTCATTTCCGCATGACTACGCAGGAGTTTGCTAAGAGCAAGGAATACCGTAATCTCGGCGAGATCGGCCTGTTATTTGTTGATGGTTATCACAGTGCCGAACAGGCGCGTTTCGATCACGAGGCCTTTGAGCCCATGCTGGGCGAAACGGGTATCGCGTTACTGCATGACAGTATCCGGCCGCTGGTATCGAACATTTACGGTGCCGAGAGGCAATATATGCATACTGTCTATCGCTATATCGAGGAATTACGCGAAGCTGGCCAGCATCAGGTATTTGATTTTCCATTTGCCAGCGGCGTGAGCCTAGTACAGAGATTAATTAGAAAGGATTAACCGTCCTCGCGGCGCTCAACGAAATAGCGCTGTACCGCCGCATGTAGCTCAGGTTTGTCGCTAGCCCATTGCCAAGCGCCTTGCGGGCCGATTCGAATGTCTGTGACCGGATCAAATTCATGATCTTTTAGTATCTTGTGGCGTGCAAGATAGTGCCGGTCCTTAATATCACCGTGCCACAGGTTAAATAACCGCCCCGGTACATGCCCAATATTTCCACCTATGGTGGAAAATGCCAGCTCTGCCCAGTCATAACAACAGTCCAGTATTTGCTGGTTGATGGCACCACCATAAAACCTTTCCAACCCTGAATAGTTACCGAGAAACCCGGACATCACAACTCTATCGCCTGAGCCTAGTACAAATCGATCATAAAGGCCGATTTGTACTAGGGTATCTCGTTTTGCCACCCAAGCAATACCAGGTGTTGATCTCGCCTCGTGGAAGCCGATGAGCGATGTATCCGGGCGTATCGTCCAGGGAGTATCACCAGCCTGTAGTGCATGGTTAATCGACCATTCATTGTCATACAGGATGTTTTTAGGATCATGGATGCAATCCATCTGAAAGTTTTCTGATGCTTTAGCTGTCGGGTGTACCACATTGGAGAACGGTTGCAATACCTTCACCTGTTCCAACTCAAGCATGGCTTTTTGCCACCAGTTGTTATCTTCAAACACGATATCGCAATCCAGCCAGGCGACATATTCTGCAGTATCAGGCAGGGCGTCAA
>DATBRG010000030.1:0-8989 GCA_036560445.1 Methylophilaceae bacterium | reverse complement strand
AACTTGAGTACAGAGGCCAGAGAGTTAACCAGTTTTGTTGAAAGTGAAACCGAGCGTCTTAACCGGCTCGTCTCCACATTGCTGGATAGTGCCCGTCCGCCCGCACCTCGATTTCAGCAAACTGACATTCACACCATCATCGGCCACAGCATTGACATGTTAGCCGGTCAAACTGAAAAGAAACATATCGCAATCATTAAACAACTGGAAAGCAAGCAACCCTTTGTTCAGGCTGATATAGAACAGATCACTCAAGTGCTGCTCAATCTTGTTCTTAACGCATTGCAGATATTGCCTGAGGGTGGGAAGGTCGTTATTACTACACGTGATCAAGCTGATAGGCTTATTATCGAAATCGCGGATGACGGGCCAGGAATTGCTCCGGAGGAGATTGGCCGCGTGTTTGACCCATTTTTTACCAAGCGTGAAGGTGGTGTTGGCTTGGGCCTGGCAGTCGTGCAACAGATTGTTGCTGCTCATGGTGGCGAAATCCATGCGGGTAGCAGTGAATTGGGTGGTGCATTATTTACCATTGTTTTACCTAGGAAAGATAAACCATGACTAGCCAACGCGTCCTGGTAGTGGATGACGAAGTCAAAATGCAGCGAGTACTCGAGATTATGCTCAAGCGTATGGGGCATGAGGTCTCTTGTGCAGGCAATGGCGGCGAGGCTTTGCAAATTCTCAAATCATCCCCCGTTGACCTTGTCATCAGCGATCTGCGTATGCCCGGGATAACCGGAACAGAGCTTTTGAAAGCACTGCGCGACCAGGGTAACGAAGTGCCTGTGATCATCATGACTGCGTATGGCACCATTGAAAGCGCGGTCGAGGCTATGAAACTGGGCGCTTGCGACTATATCGTAAGACCTTTTGACGTGGATGCGCTGGAGATTGCAGTTGATCGTATCCTGAAAGAAAGCCGCATGCGTCGCCAGAATGATTTTCTGCGCCATGAGGTAGAAAAGGGTTGGGGAGAGTTTGTTGGCAACAGTGCACCAATGCAGAAAGTATATGAGCTTATTCGGCAGGTAGCGCCAGGTAAAACGACTGTACTGATTACAGGCGAAACCGGGACAGGTAAAGAGCTGGTTGCCAGGGCCATACACCGTGCTTCACCACGCATCGATGCCCTGTTCGTACCGATTAACTGTGCTGCGATCCCAGCCGATATCTTGGAAAGTGAGTTGTTCGGGTACGAAAAAGGCGCTTTTACTGGAGCCGTCAAGAATCGTATCGGCAAATTTGAAATGGCTGATGGCGGCACTCTGTTTCTGGACGAGCTGACAGAAATGCCCATGGCCTTGCAAGCCAAGCTATTGCGAGTGTTGCAGGAGAATGTTATCGAACGCTTAGGTGGCAATCGCAGTATACCCATCGACGTGCGTATCATTGCGGCAACTAATCGTGATCCTCGGAAGGCCATAGCAGAAGGCAAGCTGCGTGAGGATCTTTACTACCGGGTTAATGTATTCAATATCGATTTGCCTCCTTTGCGTTTACGTAAAGACGATATACCAGTGCTTGCCGCGGCTTTTCTAGCTCGGCATGCTGGGGTAGGCAGTATTTCCAAGATGGCGCTTGCGGCGCTGCAAAACTATGATTGGCCGGGGAATGTCCGCGAGCTGCAAAACGTGATTGAACGCGCCGCAGTGCTTAGTAAAAGTGGCTCCATAGACATGGAGCAATTACCACGTGAAATGGTGACTTCAAAAACTATAGAACCCACAACGCAGGCAACACATTTTCATAGTCTGGAGCTTAATCCTGCGGTAGAAGAGTTAGAGCGAAACATTATCTGCGAGGCTTTGAAGCAGACTGAGGGCAACAAAAGTAAAGCAGCACGGTTACTGGATATCAGCGAGCGTTCGCTGTGGTACAAGATTAAGAATTACAAACTGGATTAGCCACTAATCCAGTTCAGGTAACTACTAAACATCTTTCTTGACGCAGTGGGCTCTCAATGCCTGATCGAAAATCAGATCGACCTTATCATCGTTAATTTGGGGTGATGCAAGCTCATCCTTAAATACTTTGCACTCCTTGGCGTCATCAATTAATTCCGACACAGATTTGGTCTTCTTGCTTAAAGCTAGAGGATGATAGCCATGGGAACAGCCTTGCATCAATAAGACCAGTAGAGCGCAGGCCAGTAATTGTTTACAGCTTAAAGTCGGCATCTAATTTGAACACTTTCCGTCAGAGACTAGATTTTGAGAGCAGCACTGTAACAGAACAACCGCAAAACCTTTAATCAGCCTTAGTTTTTCTTGACCATTCAATCACCATGGAAGCTATCCATAGCAAGGCCTTAAAAGTATTGGCCACGGGGATAAGGCTCCAGAACATATTGCTCAGAATTTGCCTGCACAGCATATTCTTGAAACAGCTGGTTTTGTATATGGTAGATAAAGAACAAACCGCAAGCGATATGAAATAAAAAATAAGAAATTTATATGGCATGAGGCTACCTGACTTAGCGCATAGCCTAGTATACATTTTGAGCATCAAGTTCAGTGCAGCTTTGCTGAGTTCAGCCACAAAACTGGAGTTTGGAACGCTAATTGCTCAGGAGTCGGTAAACCATACCAATTCACTAATCAAATCCACGTATCAGAAAACATCCATATGCCATCGAATGAAACTCTAGCAATCGTGCTGTTAGCACTTACTTTAAATGCCCTGGGGTCAGTCTTATTCAAGGTGGGCGCTAGTGAAAATGGAACATCACCACATGCAGGGAAAATTCAAACCAGCTTGGTGTTTGCAAAGAATATGCTTGGCAATAAAAGAATTATGTTAGGCCTGCTTCTACAGATGGGCGCCATTGTCGCCTGGTTGGCATTCATGTCAAGAATGGCCCTGAGCTTTGCTTTCCCAATGAGCAGCGTCAGTAACGTTAGTGTTTTATTAGCATCACATTTTCTTTTACATGAATACATCAGTCCACGTCGTTGGCTGGGCGTATTCGTTATCTTGATTGGCATTACGATTATCGCCAACACCTGAATAACGGCAGTTTTTCAACTGCTATTCATTCGTCCTAATCCTGCAAAATTTGTATACACCCATTGCACAGCCAACATCTTTTTGCAGGCTTTTTATTCAGTAATTGTGGTTGCTATATGGCAAATTTATCTAAATATATTTAATTAAATCAATGTCTTGTTAAATAACTTCTGCTGGTTTTATCTATCCAGCACGCTATTTGCGCTTGTAGTGCCTGATATGACTAACTCTAACAAGCCTAAAATGACAGCTGTATCTGGTTTTAACTTTGGTCAGAACTCTTTTAAGACAGTTCTGATATATCTCGGGAAAACGCTTTTTACCAAGCTCCCATTTGCGCTATTTTTATTGGTTATTCTACTGCGAGTGGTCTATGCCAATAACCTCCGCATTAATAGTGATGAGCCTCAACACCTGCATATAATCTGGGGCTGGGCAAATGGCCTGATGCAGTATCGCGATGTATTCGATAATCATGCCCCACTGTTCCACATACTATTCACACCAGTTTATTCGATGTTCGGCGAACGGTCCGACATCCTAGTGGCAATGCGTTACGCAGTGACTCCGCTATTCTTCTTGGCGCTTTGGGCAGTTTATCTAATTGGCAAGACCTTGTACTCGAAGAAAGTTGGTATCTGGGCTGCGCTACTTACCGGTTTATATCCCTCGTTTTTCATGACTTCAATCGAGTTCCGGGCGGATGATTTATGGGTGTTCTTCTGGCTTCTAACGGTTACCGTATTAATACAAAAGCCAAAGACCACCCTTAGGTTTTTCTTTTCAGGCTTGTTGCTAGGGGCGGCTTTCAGTACGTCAATGAAAACTACTTTGCTGTTTTCGGCGCTTGCATTGGCTTGCTTGAGTACATTGGTCTTAGTACGCGGCAACGTACGTCAGAATCTGCAGCAGTATCTATTCAATAGCCTCTGGATGATAGCCGGGATATTGATTATCCCTTCCTTGCTAGTGATGTATTTTGATTACCAAGATGCCCTGGATGCGATGTATTACGGAATCATCCAGCACAACATAGTCCCGGGTTTAGATAGCTGGAAGCATCTTGGTTGGGCTACAACCCTAAAACTACTAACAGTGCTAATGGTGCTGGTGGCTGGTATTTTCTTGCTTAGAAGTCGTTACATTAAAACTGCTAACAGCAATCTTCAGCAGCGCCGCTGGGTAGTTTTTCTAACCTATAGTTTCAGTATGCTGGGCCTATATGGATTTTGGCCACTTATTACGCTCCAGGATTTCTTGCCCCTAACGCCATTAGTGATAGTGATTGTTGTTGGCTCACTGGTCGAGTACGTGTCACGTAATCATGTCCGATGGTCTCTGAAACCGGAGTTGCTTCTGGGCCTCTTGGTGTTGGTAGAACTAACCACCTTTTTTACACGAAATATGTTCTGGCATCAGCCATACATTTATCAGAACAAACTAATCGCCGAAGTACTACAACTGACTCGCCCTACAGACAGCATCATGGACCTCAAGGGGGAGACTGTATTCCGTCAGAGGCCATTCTTTTACGCACTGGAGAGTGTTTCCCGCAAGCGTATCCAGCTTGGACTAATTAAGGACAGTATCGCAGAGGATATAGCAAGTTCCGGTACTGCCGTTGCCACACTGGATAGCCCGTTTTTCCCCGCTAAAGGGCGTCAGTTCTTGAATGACAACTTTCTGCCAGTGGGAACCCTGCGTGTTGCTGGGCAGATACTCAATCTCGATGGTAAAGAAAAAAATACCATCAAGTTCAATGTCAATATTCCCGCGCAGTATGTCCTGGTTGCCGAACATGGGGCAGTAGAAGGCTCTCTGGATAACACTGCCTATGATGGGCCGCGCCAGCTTGATGTCGGCCCACATACTTTCCAATCCAGAACGATAAATCCCGGACATATCGCTTTTATATGGGCGCCAGCTATTCAGCGTGGATTTTCACCTTTTAACCCAAGCTAAGAGCTAAGAATATGGCCAGCAATATCAATCTAAGTAAACAAGACCGCGTGATGATACTGGCGGTGCATCCAGATGATGAAAGCCTGGCAGCAGGAGGGCTGATACAAAAGGCCAAGAGTGCTGGTGCCGCTATCCGCATTGTTTTTATTACTGATGGGGACAACAATCCCTGGCCGCAACGGTTTCTTGAAGGCCGTTGGCAGATTGATGAGCATGACCGGTTTCGCTGGGGGATGCGTAGAAGAAGTGAAGCGCTTGCTGCAATCACAAGGCTGGGAATAGGTTCAAATGATGTCGTTTTTTGGGGATTACCGGATCAAGGAGTTACGCAGTTGCTTAATCAGGGCGATGGGCGTGTGTTGCAACTGTTCATTGAGGAATTCAAATGGAACCCATCCTTGCTGATTCTGCCTGCGTTGCAAGATAGGCATCCTGACCATAGCGCAACAGCATTGTTAGCAGATCTAGCCTTGCAGCGCCTACCAGAGCTTGCAATTAATATGACAAAGTTAAGCTATCTTATTCACGGAAAGCAGGTTTCAACTGCAGCCAAGTTTGGTGTCCGGCTATCGCCTAAACAGCTCAACAACAAACGTGAGGCGATACTTTGCCATTACACGCAAACAGCGCTTAGTCGGCGCCGCTTTCTTGGCTATGCCAAGGCCGAGGAAATTTTTTTTAGCCAAGATTATGGCGCCCTATACCAACCCAACCAACCATTGGAGTATGTAGGGGTTGAGGGTTCTCTACTAAAAATCAGGATGCGGCTGACGGCTTTAGCCAGCCGCTTTAGCAGCCATGTGTTATCTCTTCTTGCCGAGCAACCAGATCTGCATGTGCGCCTGAAGCTTGCCATTACTCCAGATAGTAAAACTGCCCAGGTAATTAATCATAAGACTGGCCAGATAATCGGCGAGGCAGTTATTTGCTGGAATAAAAGAATGGCCGAGGTGGGCATCTCCTTGAATGTGCTTTCGGGGGCTTCAAATGTTTATTTGAAGCTTGATAGTAGCTGGGGATTTTACGATCTGGCAGGCTGGCACCGATTATCTTTAAGCGCCCTGGAAACAAGAACAGCGATTCAGCTTGTTGGCATCATCCCATGTTACGACGTTGAGGATTTTTGTGAAGGTGTTATTACTGAAGCAATTAAATATACCGACCATATCATTGCGATCGACGATGGATCTAATGATATGACGGCCAATATTCTTGCTAGGCTTGCACTCAGGATGCCTGACCGTATCAGTGTCATCAGCTTTCCTTTCAATCAGGGTAAGGGTATGGGCCTGATTGCAGGATTCCACGAGGCACTGAAAAAGTTTGATTTCAGAGCATTAGTCACCTTGGATGCAGATGGTCAGCATCCTCCGGCTGAAATTCCACACTTGGTTAAGTTGGTGGAAAATGGTGCAGAGGTAGCGATTGGCACAAGAAAACTGGAGCAGATGCCAGGCCGTAGTCGTTTAGGGAACACCATGGCTAGTCATGTGTTACGTTGGTTCTATCCAGAGGCCCCCATTGATACACAGTCCGGCTTGCGCGCTTTCAATCAGCTTTTTGTAGAGAACATCGTTAAAGAGGTGCGCGGGAGCCGTTATGAAACTGAATTCCAGATATTGCTACTGGCGTTATCCCAGAAACGAAAAATCGTTACCGTACCAATTCCGACTATTTATATAGATAATAATCGATCGTCTAAATTCAGGCCTGTTGTCGATTCCTTGAATATCCTTTGGGCACTTATACGCTGGCGTTTTAACCGGATATGGGCTTCAGCATGAAGGTGGTGCTGAGTGTATACAGAAAGCTGCTTAGGCTGGAGTTCTGGCGCTGGAAGCATGTAAATTATCCAGTATTGGGTTTGTTCGCCATGATTCTAGTTTGGGATACGGCAACCCAAGTGTTACTGAAAATTGGTCTCTCCGCGCACGGAGAGTTTCCCATCAATTCAATTGGCGCTGCATGGTCATATCTCGCCACTATTGCGATGGAACCAACTATATGGCTAGGAATGCTGGCGCTGATTCTGGCCTTTCTGACTTGGCTCAGTATTATCGCCCGTATTGACCTGAGTAAAGCCCACCCCGCTACTTCGATGTCTTACGTGACTGTGACTCTGGCTTCGGCAGTTTTTCTCCATGAGACTATTAGCATGCTGAAGTTTTTCGGCATCATTGTCATCATCTTTGGCGTATATCTGGTGACAGAATAACCAGAAGATTTTTGCTTATCCTGAGGTTGAGGCTTTATAAGCCAAAAAAAGCCCCGCACTAGGCGGGGCAACCCTTGGAGGAAGGCAATCTGTTAACTATTTAGCTTTAAATGGCGTCTTGTTGGCAGTTGCTGCTGGCTTGGCTTGTGCCTTCGTTACTACCTTTTTTGGCGTTGCAGTAGTTTTAGTTTTAGTGCTTATCTCGGCTTTTGCCGCGGCTTGGGGTTTGACCACAGGAGTTTTTGCTACGGTTTCAGCTTTAGCTTTTGGTTGCGCCACTACATCACGAGCTTTCAACCATTTAGCGATACCGGGCGCCAGCTCTTTCTGGGAACGCGAACCAACGAATACACCAATATGGCCACCTTGGAATTCGTATAAGGTCTTGTCTTCGCTACCGATCAGGTCATTCAGTGGCTTGGTCGCTGCGGGCGGTACCAGATGGTCGGCAGAGGCATAGATATTCAACACTGGCATGCTGATGTTTTTCAGGTTAACGGTTTTCTCGCCCAGCTTGAGCTTGCCCTTGACCAGTTTATTGCCCTGATAACAATCCTTGACGAATTGGCGCAAACATTCACCAGCTTGGCCTGGGCTGTCAAAAATCCATTTTTCCATGCGCAGGAAGTTAAGCAGTTTTTCCTTATCTTCCATCACATCGAGCATGTCGACGTATTTCTTGATGT
The DNA here is from genome assembly GCA_036560445.1 of Methylophilaceae bacterium. Lineage (GTDB taxonomy): Bacteria > Pseudomonadota > Gammaproteobacteria > Burkholderiales > Methylophilaceae > DATBRG01. The sequence goes on along the minus strand of DATBRG010000030.1, from coordinate 1,117 downwards.
TAAGGTTGAACGGCATCAACATCAGGAAACCCTCGTTAAGCACATTGCCGGGAACCACGCCATAAGCGTCTACCAGTGCGTCTACGTCCATCGTCTTAGACCAGCTGAACAACAGGCCATCATTGGTCGAGAAATCGAATGGGGCAACCAGCGTGACCAGGTTCTGTACCTTCTCAGGATGCAATGCCGAGTAGATGGCTGAAAAAGTACCACCCTGGCAGACACCCATGAGTGTAACTTTGTCTGATTTGGATTTCTTGCGAATCACATCGACACAGTTGTCGATATATCCATTGATGTAGTCATCCATCGACAGGTATCTGTCGGCTTGTGCCGGATAGCCCCAGTCGATGATGTAAATATCGAGACCCAGTTTCAGCAGATTGCGGATGAAGCTGCGATCGGGCTGGATATCCAGCATATAAGGGCGGTTTACCAGTGCATACACGATCAGTACCGGTACGCCTATGGCCTTATCAGCCTCTGGCTTGTAATGGTAGAGCTTGAGCTTGTCTTCTTCGTAGACCAGCTGTTTGGGTGCAGTGCCGACATCGATCTCGTCGATTTCGCTGAGGAACTCGGTTCCCTTGATTAGCTTGTTGTTAAGCTCGCCCAGTTGCTTCATAACAGCTTTGGCGTCGAATGCGGAGAATGGTGTGTTCATGCTCGTTGATCCTTAATGATAGCTTCCTTGATCTGGGACTCTAGCTTTTTCACTTGTTTGCGCAGGTCATAGATAATCTTGTACAGATCGTCCATCTCGGAGCGCAGAGCAATAGGCAGATCAGCTAACTGGGTTTCCATCAGCGCAAAGTAATGCTTGCGCGTAGCAAAGCCGGAATCAGTCACCGCGTTTCTCAGGCGAGAGAATTCCTTGGTCTGGAAGAATTTATTAAATGTTCGCTCATTGACGTCGATCCAAAGCTCAAAGAAGGCGTCAAAGCGTTGAATCTCTTCAGGCGTTTTTTCGCCGCTTTGAACCATTGAGGCAAGTTTTTCCATCACTTCCTGCATGGCTTCGCCGCCAGTTTTGTACATCATTTGCTGGTATTCGATATTGCAGACGGCGTAGGCTGAAAGGCTCTCGACAAAACGCGACATCAGCTCAATTTTTTCA
>DATBRG010000029.1:0-56264 GCA_036560445.1 Methylophilaceae bacterium | reverse complement strand
AGCCGCAATCGGCCTGGGCGCAGCGGATGATGGCGGCGCACACCAATGCGGTCGAAAATCTCGTCATCTTCGCGCCGCTCGTTCTGGCGACGCAGGATCTTAGCATTGCGACGCCGGCGACGGCGTTCGCCTGCGCGCTCTATTTCTGGTCGCGCCTCGTGCACTACGTCGTCTACACGCTCGGCATTCCGGTGCTGCGCACGCTTGCGTTCGTCGGCGGTTTCGTCGCGCAGGCGATCCTGGTGCTGGCGATCTTCAAGCTGATCTAAAGCGCGTCACGGAAACAACGCGACCTGCTCGAGGCCCGAGGTCTCGGGAAAGCCGAGCATGAGGTTCATGTTCTGCACCGCCTGACCGGAGGCATGGCTGTGATTGGCTTTTCTAGTTATGCAGTGGCAGCTTGGCTGATCGGCAATCCTGATATTTTGTGGATATCCGCATCTATCGCAGCTGCATCGGCTGGTTTTTTGTTTTTTAACTTTTCTCCAGCCAGAATATTCATGGGAGATGTTGGCTCCATCCCCCTGGGATTCGCCGCCGGTCTCATCGGCTATATTGGCTGGCAGCATGGAAGCTGGCCTATATGGTTCCCTGTACTGGTATTTTTCCCGTTTATTGTCGATGCAAGCGTTACTCTGATTAGACGTCTATTAAGAGGCGAAAAGATTTGGCAGGCTCATCGCAGTCACTATTACCAACGATTGGTTCTCATTGGATGGGGGCATCGAAAGGTGGCATTATGTGAATATGTGTTGATGGCTGGGGTAAGTCTTTCAGCCATTTCTATATTAAATAAACCTATGTGGTTAGTAGCTACGGTGCTGGCTACTTGGGTTTTGCTATACGCCATCCTGATGTATGCAATTGATAAAAGATGGTCAGAAATGCAGCATCCATAGCATGCTTTTAGGTAAAATAAGCCAAACCCATAAAGGAAATCGGGCTTATGCCTTTCAAAACTCCAATACAAGCTGATGCGGTAACTATTTTTGGTAAATCAGTAAGTTTGCGCACTTTGATGGCATTCTTCCATGACCTATGCGTTGCAGCACTGGCTTGGGTTGCAGCCTATCTTTTGCGCTTCAATTTCGCTATTCCTGAGGAGTTTTTCGCCTCAATGTGGCATAGCTTGGTTTGGCTAGTCCCTTTTCAGGCATTTATTTTCGTCAGATTTGGCCTTTACCGTGGCATTTGGCGTTTTGCTAGTATTCCGGATTTGCAACGCATTTTAGCGGCTATCTCTCTGGCTGCTGTTGTCATCACAGCTATTTTGTTCATGTTCAAACCGAATGGCACTGTACCCAGGTCAGTGCTGGTTCTTGACCCTCTGCTGTTGGTATTCATGATGGGCGGAAGCCGCTTCGCCTATCGTGCCTGGAAAGAACATCATTTATATGGGCTGACCCTGATGAGAGGAGAGCCGGTACTGATTCTTGGTGCCGGTGATGCCGCAATCGCGCTGCTCAAGGACTTGGCACGTAGTCAGGAATGGCGAGTCGTGGGTTTACTGGATAATGACGCGGGCATACATGAGCGCGAACTGCTGGGGGTAAAGGTACTTGGAAGCATCTCACAACTGCCGGAGTTTGCTGCCAAGCTAAGTGTACGCAATGCTATCGTTGCCATGCCATCGGAGGCACATCAGGCGCGTCGCCATGCTGTTGAAACCGCTAATCAGGCCGGATTAACCGTGCTGACGGTCCCCGCGTTTGATGACCTAATGAGTGGCAAGGTTAATATCTCCCAGATCAGGCGGGTTGAAGTTGAAGACCTGCTAGGCCGAGAGCCGGTTAAACTTGATGATGAAGGGTTGCACGAGCTATTGGAGGCGCGTGCAGTCATGGTGAGTGGCGCTGGCGGCTCTATAGGATCTGAACTTTGTCGTCAGATTGCAAAGTACCAGCCTAGCCTGTTGTTGTTAGTTGAGCTTTCTGAACTTGCCTTATACACCTTGGAGCAGGAGTTTTCTGCAATTACCCCAAATGTTCCAATTGTAAGTGTTATCTGTGATATTAAAAATGAAAAACGCTTGAAAGTGCTGCTGCAGCGCCATCAGCCTGCTATTGTTTTTCATGCAGCAGCCTACAAACATGTGCCATTGATGGAAAACGAGAATGTTGCGGAAGCATTATCCAATAATGTCGTCGGTACTTATGTGCTGGCTAAGGCCTGTAAAGAAGTAGGTGTGGAAAAGTTTGTACTGGTTTCTACTGATAAGGCAGTTAACCCTACCAATATTATGGGAGCGAGCAAGCGCCTGGCAGAGATGGTATGCCAGGGTTTGCAGGAGAGCTCAAGCAAATCTACCCGTTTTGTAATAGTGCGCTTTGGTAATGTATTGGGTAGCAGTGGCAGTGTCATCCCTAAATTTCGTGAGCAGATTGCGAAGGGTGGGCCAGTGACAGTTACCCATGAGGAAATCACACGCTATTTCATGTCTATCCCGGAAGCTACACAGTTGGTCATGCAAGCCGGATTAATGGGAATGGGTGGCGAGATTTTTGTACTGGATATGGGTGAGCCCGTACGTATTGCCGACCTAGCCAAGGATATGATCCGTCTTTCAGGTTTGCAGGAAGATGAAATTGAGATCGAGTTTACCGGGTTGCGACCAGGTGAAAAGCTTTATGAAGAGCTACTCGCGGACGATGAATTGACCTTGCCAACCCCGCACGAGAAATTACGCATTGCGGTTGCGAGAACGGCCGACAAATCATGGGTCAAAGCCCTGCTGATCTGGATTGGAACTACCGTCAATCTTGATGAGGCTACTATCAAACAAGAACTCAAAATGTGGGTTGAAGAATATAGCGGCGACGCCAATGCGATGAAATCTGACAGCCAGCCTTCGCTGGCTCCGAGATCTTCTACGATTCATTAATCGTGATTTACTAATCGAGAGACAAACAAGTTGAACAAAATCACCAAAGCTGTTTTCCCTGTTGCTGGATTAGGAACGCGTTTTCTTCCAGCAACCAAGGCTAGCCCGAAAGAGATGTTACCTATTGTTGATAAGCCATTGGTACAGTACGCGGCAGAAGAGGCTATGGCAGCCGGGGCAACCGAGCTTATCTTTATCATCGGCAGGACCAAGCGTGCGATTCCTGACCATTTTGACAAAGCTTATGAGCTTGAAGCTGCGCTCGAAGCCACTGGAAAAACTAAAATGCTGCAAGAGTTGCGTAGCATACTACCCAAGAATGTTTCTTGTATCTACCTGCGACAAGCTGAGGCGCTAGGCCTGGGACATGCAGTTCTGTGTGCCAAACCGGTGATTGGCAACGAGCCTTTTTCTGTGATTCTGGCAGACGACTTGATTGATGCCGAAGTGCCGGCAATGAGACAGATGGTCGATTTGTTCAAACAAAAGGGCAGTTCGATTCTGGGCGTAGAGGATGTGCTACCAAGTGAAACAGCAAGCTACGGTATTGTGGATGCCAACCCCATAGCACCGGATGTTTTACAACTTAAAAGCATCGTTGAGAAACCGAAACCTGCCGATGCGCCATCCACACTAGCAGTGGTTGGGCGCTATGTTCTAACGCCAAAGATCTTCGATTGCCTGGAAAACGTCAGGCCTGGAAAGGGCGGTGAGATCCAGCTAACGGATGGCATTGCTGCCCTTATGCAATATGAGAAAGTTTTAGCTTATCGCTTTCATGGAAAACGTTATGACTGTGGCAGCAAATTGGGCTATATGAAGGCCAACGTTGAGTTTGCCATGCGTCATCCGGAAATTGGCGGTGAATTCCTTGATTACCTGCGTACCGTTAAACAAGAGCTAGTCTAGTGTCCGGCCCAAATACAAACAATCCAGAGAATTTTCTATCTCATGCCGAGCTGATACACAGCGCAGAGACTGTAGAAGAGGCCATCGCTAAGCTCGCAATAAGTATTAAGGCTGATCTTGGCGAGAGCAAGCCTCTGGTATTGTGCGTAATGGGTGGGGCGGTAGTATTTGCCGGTAAATTATTACCGGAGATGGATTTTCCCCTTGAGTTTGATTACGTGCAGGTGAGCCGCTATCACAACCAGACGCAGGGGCAGAATCTGGTATGGAAAGTGGAGCCTAGGGAAAATGTACGCGGACGTACGGTTCTAGTTTTAGATGACATTCTTGATGAAGGCCATACACTGGCTGCGATCAAGCAGAAATGCCTTGAGCAGGGTGCTAAGCGGGTCATTATCGCGGTGCTTGCCGAGAAGGAACTTGGGCATTCCAAACCAATAAATGCTGACTTTGTCGGCTTGACGTTGCCTAACCGTTATGTGTTCGGCTGTGGTATGGATGTGTATGGTTGGTGGCGCAATCTGCCGGCAATCTATGCCTTAACAACTGATGCCTAAAGCGCGCGCAGTAAAGCTCTTGGGCTGATTTCCAGCGCAGCAGATTCCCCGGCTAGTAGAACTTGGCCATCCTGTAGGGTAAAACTTAGTTGCATATTGCGTGACGCCATATTGGCGAGCGATTTACTAGTTCCGGCGGCGATATCAAGTACGGTCAGATTATCCTGTTTTCCCAGTTTTTCGCGGTTCTGATCCCACCATATATCCGCACTCCGGCCGCCATAGCAAACGACGATAACTTGCTTTGCACGCCCGCAAGCTTTGCGTATTTCGCGTTCGTCCGGAAGGCCAACGTCGATCCATAAATCTATAGTGCCGGTCATGTCCTTGAGCCATAAATCCGGCTCATCATCTGTGCTTAATCCCTTGCCAAACAGAAGCGCTTCATCGGCATATAGGGCGAATGCCAGTAGCCGTACCATCATACGTTCATCGGTTTCAGAGGGGTGCCGTGCGAGGGTAAGGCTGTGTTGCTGATAATAATGCCGATCCATATCGGCAATTTGCAGATCAACTTTGTAGATGGTGGCTTTCAGGGCCATGACTAGTTTATACCAGTTGCCGTTGTAACCGTGATGAGAGCACCAGCACATTCCACCACTTGCCCGGCGCGAATTTTTGCCGTTTTGCGGTTCTCAACTTGCCCATCAACTTTGACCAAGCCTTCTGCAACCATGATTTTCCCGCGACCGCCACTATCGGCAAGGCCAGTTAACTTGAGCAGGTTACATAGCTCAACATATTCGCCGCGTAGATTGAATTCGATAGATTGCATAAGGTATGGAGTAGAATAGGATCTGATTAAAATTAAGTTGCTGACCGAAAGTGATAAGCCATAGCTGTCCTAAAACAAAAAACCGCATGTGCCAATAAGCAAACACGCGGTTCTGTCATTTATTTCGTAAAATTACAGCAACTTACAACAGCTTTTAAGCTACTAAACTCATGGTGCCCAGAAGAGGACTCGAACCTCCACACCCGAAGGCACATGGACCTGAACCATGCGCGTCTACCAATTCCGCCATCTGGGCAACAGTTGCGGTAAAACGAAGAGCGCAAATTCTATAGGAAAGACATACTTTGTCAACGAGAAAAAAATCAACCACCAATAGACACAGTCACCGCCAATCTGATCCCCACGCCAAACGCGAGGCGGAGAACTATGCTAGTCCGTTGCCGAGTCGGGAATTTATTTTACAAACGATGACTGAGCAAGGCGTACCTGTCAGTATCGAATCGCTCTACGAGTTATTACACATTCATGAGGCAGAGCAGGAGATATTCAACCGCCGCCTTAATGCGATGGAGCGTGAAGGGCAGATTATCCGTAACCGCAAGGGGGCATTATGCATTGCAGAAAAAATCAACCTCATTGCGGGGAAGGTACAAGGCCACCCGGATGGGTTTGGTTTTCTCATCCCGGATAATGGCGGCGAAGACTTGTTTCTGAGTCCTAAGGAAATGTCGCAGGTGCTGCATGGCGATCGTGTGATGGTGAGGCAGTCAGGCCTGGATCGCAAAGGCCGTCCTGAAGGCAAGATCGTTGAAGTACTGGAGCGCAGTACAACAAAATTAGTCGGGCGAGTTATTCGTGCTCATGGCGTCACGATTGTTGCGGCGGAAGACAAACGCGTAAATCAGGATATTCTGGTTCCATACCATCTGGACATGAATGCCAAGGATGGCCAAGTAGTAATGGTTGAGCTTACAGAGCAACCTTCCCCCCATGCCAAGCCTATGGGCAAGGTGGTTGAAATATTGGGGAATTACGCCGATTCCGGGATGGAAATCGAAATTGCCTTGCGTAAACACAACCTGCCTTATGAGTTTTCGGTGGCGGCAATCAAACAGGCAGAGAAATACCCTAAGCTGGTACAAGAGAAAGACTGGAAAGGCCGTATAGACCTGCGTCAGTTGCCACTAATCACCATAGACGGTGAAACTGCCCGCGACTTTGATGATGCAGTTTATGCAGAGCCCCAAGGTAAAGGCTGGCGTCTGGTAGTGGCCATTGCTGATGTGAGTTTTTATGTGCAGCCGGGTGATGCCCTGGATAAGGACGCCTATGAGCGCGGTAATTCGGTGTATTTCCCGCGCCGCGTAATTCCTATGTTGCCAGAAGCCCTTTCCAACGGATTGTGCTCGCTTAATCCGGATGTAGAGCGTTTATGTATGGTCTGCGATATGCAGGTCGACGCATTTGGTGAGGTTAAGCAGTACAAGTTTTATCCATCTGTAATGCGATCTAAAGCGCGAATGACCTATACCAAGGTATTCGATATGATCAGCAACCCACAGGGCGAGGTAGCTCGTGAGTACGCATGGCTGACGACGCATGTGGATCATCTTTATACGTTATACACAATCATGCTAAAAGCCCGCGAAAAGCGCGGCGCGATTGAGTTTGATAGCTCTGAAACTCTCATGATATTTAACGATAATGGCAAGATTGACCGTATTGAAGCCGTTACCCGTAACGAGGCGCATCGGTTGATTGAAGAATGCATGCTGGCCGCCAATGTTTGTGCATCAGATTTCCTTAAGGAAAATGATCATCCGGCCTTGTATCGTATTCACGATGGCCCAACCCCGGAAAAGTTGGAAGCACTACGTACTTTCATGGGTGAGTTTGGCTTTGGTGTTGGTGGCGGAGATACTCCGCATGCCAAGGATTACGGGAAATTGCTGGCGCGTATCAAGGGGCGGCCTGACGAAATGCTTTTGCAAACGGTATTGCTGCGCTCAATGCAGCAAGCCGTCTATAGTCCAGATAATATCGGTCATTTTGGTCTGGCTTATGAGTCATACACCCATTTCACTTCACCAATCCGGCGCTATCCTGATCTGTTGATTCATCGCGCCATCAAAGCTGTGCTGAAAGGCGAAAAATATAAGGCTGGCGATTGGCATGAGCTAGGCAAGCATTGTTCGATTACCGAGCGCCGCGCTGATGACGCTACGCGTGATGTACAAGCTTGGCTTAAATGCTATTACATGCAAGATAAGATTGGCGAAGTGTTTGACGGCACGGTGGCCGGTGTTACCAGTTTTGGGTTATTCGTGGCGCTTGATGGTATTTATGTAGAAGGCCTGTTGCACGTTACCGAGCTGGGTAATGACTACTTCAATTACGATAAGGCGCGCCATGAAATGGCGGGAGAGCGCACAGGTGTTCGCTATCGACTTGGGGATCGGTTGCGTGTAAAGATTAGCCGCGTAGATCTGGAAACTAGCAAAATAGATTTTGTACTCGCAGACAAGCAAAAGGAGTCAGTTGCCACAGTACCAAATAGCGGTAAAATGCCTGCCGCCGATACTGGCAGGCCAAAAACGCTGACTACGAGTAAGCCTGTGTCCGGAACAGTTACACCTAGTCATAAGCCCCGTTCAAGTCGTGCCAAGGCCAAGACGCCCCGTAAATCGAGCAGTAGTAGCCAGGCAAAACCAAAAAAACCAGGCAATAACAAATCTCGCAGTAACCCTAAGCAAAGGTAGTTTCCACCAATGAGTGAGTCTCGTATTTTATTTGGCTTTCATGCCGTTTTGAGTCGTTTGCGCCAGCATGCATCGAGTATTCAGGAAATCCTGATAGACCGTGACCGGGTCGATGCCCGCATGAAAGATTTGCTAAGCCTTTCCGACGCAGCCGGTGTACGTACCATGGAGGTTGAAAGGTCACGTCTCGATGGTATAGCTGGGCCTAATGGTCGCCATCAGGGCGTAATCGCACGGGTAATTGATACACCAATCCCGTATAAGGATATTCACGATATTCTTGAATCTGAGCTCACCGAGCCACCCTTTTTCCTGATACTGGACGGCGTAGAGGATCCGCATAATCTTGGCGCCTGCCTGCGCGTGGCTGATGCCATGGGTGTGCATGCGGTAATTGCGCCCAAGGATAGGGCGGTTGGCTTGAATGCCACAGTGCGTAAGGTTGCCTGTGGTGCGGCAGAGACTGTACCTTTTATTGCTGTGACTAATCTGGCACGTACTATGCGCGAGCTCAAGGATGCTGGTGTGTTCGTGGTTGGAACATCCGCTGAAGCAAGCCAGAACTTATTCTCAACCAAACTGGCTGGCCCTATAGCATTAGTGCTTGGTGCTGAGGGTAGCGGGTTACGTCGCCTGACCGAAGAAACCTGCGACGCATTGGTCAGTATCCCCATGTTCGGTTCAGTAGAAAGTCTGAATGTTTCCGTGGCAAGTGGAATATGCCTCTATGAGGCCCGTCGCCAGCGAGATGTGGCTTGATTCGATAACCTTAGAACCCAACTTAAAGGTTTATTTCAGGCCGTTAAAATGGTATTTTAACGGTCTTTTCAATGTGTTAATTTTTTGGAGTAATCATGGCTGTAGAACGTACCCTTTCCATTATCAAACCTGATGCAGTTGCCAAGAACGTCATCGGTAAAATCTATTCACGTTTTGAGTCCAACGGCCTGAAAATCGTTGCTGCAAAAATGGCACACCTCTCACAGGCTGAAGCAGAAGGCTTCTACGCTGTGCACAAGGAACGTCCTTTCTTCAAGGATCTGGTCAAGTTCATGATCTCCGGCCCGGTGATGATCCAGGCTCTGGAAGGCGAAAATGCTGTAGCCAAGAACCGTGAACTGATGGGCGCTACCAACCCCAAGGAAGCTGCTGCCGGTACTATTCGTGCGGATTTCGCTGAAAGTATCGATGCCAACGCCGTGCATGGCAGTGACTCTGCGGAAAATGCAGCAATCGAAATTGCTTACTTCTTCGGAAAATAAGATTTATTTTGTTGAATCTGCTCGACTTTAACCAGGAACAACTCGCCGAATATTTTAAGGGTATAGGTGAGAAGCCTTTTCGCGCCAAACAGTTGATGCGCTGGATGCATCATTTTGGTGTGAATGATTTCGAGCAGATGACCGATATTGCACGTATTTTGCGTGAGAAACTGGCTGCTGAAACCACCATTACGCCGCCAACCGTTCAGCTGAAGCAGGTTTCAGATGATGGCACCCGTAAGTGGCTGATCGCTGCCGGTGCTGGTAATGGTGTTGAAACTGTGTTTATTCCTGAAGATGACCGCGGTACGTTGTGTATATCGTCGCAGGTTGGTTGTGCGCTCGAGTGTACTTTTTGCTCTACAGGGCGCCAAGGTTTCAATCGTAATCTGACTGTGGCGGAAATTATCGGTCAACTATGGGTGGCTAATCATTCCCTGAGACAAGATGCCGATTACGGTCAGTTAACAAAAGATGATCGCATTATCAGTAACGTCGTCATGATGGGTATGGGCGAACCTCTGGCAAACTATGACAATGTGGTTACCGCCATGCAGATCATGCTGGATGATTCGGCTTATGGTTTGAGCCGCCGCCGTGTGACTTTGTCCACTTCCGGCCTTGTACCAGCTATGGATAGGCTCAAGGAAGACTGTCCTGTGGCATTGGCTGTTTCACTGCATGCGCCAAATGATCAATTGCGCGATGAAATTATACCTATCAACAAAAAATATCCGCTGAAAGAGCTGATGGCGGCCTGCCAGCGTTATTTGGTCAAGGCCCCACGAGATTTTGTGACTTTTGAGTATGTGATGCTGGATGGCATCAACGATACGCTGGAACACGCCAAACAACTGTTACAGGTGGTCAAGGATGTCCCTTGCAAATTCAACCTGATCCCTTTTAATCCTTTCCCAGACAGTGGATACGATACCTCAAAGCCTGAGAATATCAGGCGTTTCCGTGATGTGTTGATGCAAGCAGGTTATGTAGTCACTACCCGTAAAACGCGTGGTGACGATATTGATGCTGCCTGTGGACAGCTTGCTGGGAAGGTACAGGATAAAACCAAGCGCACTGAGCGAAATAAGGCCCTGCGTAAAATTCCGATTGAGGTGGTTGCGTGAATAAATTGATGTTAATTGTGGCCTTGCTACTGACCGCCTGTGCAAATCAGCAAACCCACGAATATTCAGGTGGGCAGGAGTCTGATCTGAGAGAGCGTGCACGTATCCATACTGAACTGGGAGCTGGCTACTATGCCCAGAACCAGATGGAGATTGCTCTGGAGGAGTTTACTCAGGCTACAAATATTGATCCAAGCTACGGTATGGCACAAAACGGCCTTGGTTTGGTGTATTCCTCATTACATGAAGATGCCAAGGCCGAATCTAGCTTCAAGAAATCACTTGAGCTTGATCCGGGTAATTCTGAGGCCTTAAATAACTATGGTACTTTTCTTTGCTCACGTAACCGTATTGATGAGTCGATCAAGCAGTTCATGGAGGCAATAAAGAATCCTTTGTACGCTACTCCAGGCGTGGCATACATGAATGCCGGGGTATGTGCATTGAGGAAAAATGATACTGCTAATGCAGAAATCTACCTGCAAAAAGCCTTGCAACAACAGCCTTTGTTGCATCAGGCTGCATATCAGCTCGCCCTGATAGAATTTAATCGTCATAACTACGAGTCGGCACGAAGCTATTTGCGCCTGCCACTGACCAGTGGTTCAGCTACTGCTGAAATGTTGTGGCTGGGAATACGCGTAGAGCGGAAAATGGGTGACAAGGATGCAGAAGCCAGCTATGCATTGCAATTGCGCCGGCAATATCCAAATTCCGAGCAAACCAAAGCATTGCTTTCAGGCCAGTAATGATGGCTGAGATTGAGGACAATAGCATGGTGATTGCCGATGAAATGCAAGCGCCTGCCATGCTGGGTGCAGTGCTGGCTTCGGCACGTGCTGAGCGTAATTTTAGTATCGAAGATATCGCCAATCGTTTGCGTCTAAGTTCACGCCAGGTTATTGCGCTCGAAAACGATGATTTTGCTGCACTACCTGAAGCCATGATTACGCGGGGATTTATCCGCAATTATGCGCGATTGCTGGATATCGACCCCGATCCCTTGCTGGATATATATCGTAATACAGCACCATCCCAGGGGCCACGTGCTATTACCATTCAGTCTGCTAATATCCCCATTTCCAGCAACGATAGACGTCCTTGGCTGGTTTATATTGTTGCCAGCTTGATTGTTGTAGCCTTGGCATTGGTTTGGCTGCTTTACTTTGATAATTCATCAGTCCGTATAACCAAGCACAAACCAACTGAACCCGCCAAGATTGTGGAAAACAAAGGCGAGGTTATCGAGCCTCTGCCGGTCGCGGCTTTGTCTGCCGCAGAACGTGAGCCCGACTCTGTTAATCCCCAACAGAATCCAGTTGCAGCCGTTATTACCGGTAACGACAAGCCTGTTAGTAGCGATGCAGCCAAGCAATCACCAGTTGCGGAAACGACTTCTGCAAAGTTGAAGTTTATTTTCAGCGACCATACATGGGTAAGCGTCACTGATAAAGACAACAAGGAAATTTTCAATAAGACTAAAGCTGCAGGTTCAATGGACTCAGTGGAAGGGCAGCCCCCGCTCAAGGTTGTGATAGGAAACGTGGCTGGCAGCCAGCTACTGTATAACGACAAACCGGTTGATCTTGTGCCATATACCAAACTTAATGTTGCGCACATCACTCTGGAGTAGCTGTGAAACAGAATGAGAAAATAAAACGTCATTTAACCCGGCAAGTCATGATAGGGCATGTGGCTGTTGGTGGTGATGCACCTGTTGTAGTGCAGTCGATGACCAATACCGATACCGTCGATGTCGATGCCACGGTACGGCAAGTCTATGAGTTGTGGCAGGCGGGTTCCGAGATTGTACGGATTACTGTTAACTCACCTGAAGCCGCAGCGCAAGTCGGCAACATACGTCGTCAACTAGATACCATGGGCTGTGATGTGCCGTTGGTGGGCGATTTCCATTACAACGGCCACAAATTGCTGGCGCAGTATCCTGAATGTGCTGAGGCGCTGGCAAAATATCGTATCAATCCAGGTAACGTGGGGAAAGGCTCTAAGCGAGACGACCAGTTCGCAGCCATGATAGAGGCTGCTATCCAGTACAACAAACCGGTACGTATCGGTGTCAACTGGGGTAGTCTGGACCAGGAAAAAATGGCGCGCATGATGGATGAAAATGCCCAACGCGCGCAGCCGCTATCATCCGATGCTTTGATGCGCGAGGCGCTCATACAATCAGCCTTGGAAAGTGCGTCACAGGCTGAGGCACTTGGGTTATCGGCGGACCATATCATCATTTCCTGCAAGGTTAGTAATGTACAGGATTTGATCAAGATCTATCGTGAGCTGGCCGAGCGCTGTCAATATCCTTTACATCTAGGCCTGACTGAGGCAGGTATGGGTTCCAAGGGTATTGTCGCCTCGACGGCAGCGTTATCGCTATTATTACAGGAGGGCATAGGCGACACCATTCGCATTTCCCTGACGCCGGAGCCAAATGAATCACGTACCAAAGAAGTCATCGTCGCCCAGGAAATCCTGCAAACCATGGGCATACGTTCATTTACGCCACTGGTAACTGCTTGCCCGGGTTGTGGCCGCACTACGTCGACATTCTTCCAGGAACTGGCACAGAAGATACAGCGATATCTGCGCGAGCAGATGCCGATATGGAAGACCGAATATCCTGGTGTTGAATCACTGAGTGTGGCGGTGATGGGTTGTGTTGTGAATGGCCCAGGTGAATCGAAGCTAGCCAATATCGGCATCAGTCTTCCGGGCACGGGAGAAGTGCCGGTGGCTCCTGTATTTGTTGATGGTGTAAAAACTGTCACCTTGAAGGGCGACACTATAGCTGAAGAATTTCAGGCTATCGTCGAAGATTACGTGCAGAGCCATTATCGCGAAGGTGGCAGGCTACGTAGCCATGTTACGCAGGAAAAGAACCACAAAACCATCCCGCTTAAAGCTATCTAATTACTAACAAAAAACGCATGGCTGAAAAATTCCAAAGTATTAAAGGTTTTTACGACATCCTGCCTGAGCACACTGCCCTGTGGCACAAGCTTGAGGACACTGCGCGACGCGTGATGTCGCTGTATGGATATCGGAATATCCGCCTTCCTGTGGTGGAATCCACAGATTTATTCGTTCGCAGTGTGGGTGAACACACCGACATCGTTGAAAAAGAAATGTATTCATGGGTCGATAAACTGAATAACGACAAGCTGACTTTGCGCCCTGAGGGCACAGCGGGCTGTGTGCGGGCTGTGGTTGAGCATAGCCTCACCTATAACGGCCCGCAACGGTTATGGTACATAGGCCCGATGTTTCGCCATGAGAATGTACAAAAGGGCAGGCAACGGCAGTTTCACCAGATAGGCGCTGAGGCTTTCGGTTATAACGGGCCTGATGTTGATGCCGAGCAGATCATCATGCTGGCGCGCCTTTGGCGCGAGCTTGGCCTTACCGATGTTGAGTTGCAGATCAATACGATAGGGGATGCCGAAGAAAGGGCTGAATACCGAAAAGCCCTGATTAGCTACTTTGGGCAGCATTCAGACTTGCTGGATGAGGATGCCAAACGCAGGCTGCATAGTAATCCCTTACGTATATTGGATAGTAAGAATCCACGTATGCAGTCCATGATTGAAGCAGCACCGCGCATGCTGGATATTCTAGGCCAGGAAACCCGTGCGCATTTTGATGGTCTATGTAAGCTGCTGGATACCGCTGGCGTGGCTTACCGGCTCAATACACGTTTAGTGCGCGGCCTTGATTACTATAATCGTACGGTATTTGAGTGGGTAACCACCAAGCTTGGCAGCCAAGGTACCATTGCCGGTGGCGGTCGTTACGATAGCCTGGTTGGGCGGCTGGGCGGGGCAGCTACCCATGCCTGTGGTTTCGCCATTGGGCTGGAGCGCATATTCCTACTGATGCAGGAGCATGGTGTCAGTGCCAGCGATGCCCCGGATATTTATCTGATCAATGTGGGTGAAACGGCGGAGAAGGTGGCGCTACAAATCGCCGAGCAGTTGCGCAATGCTAATCTGGCCGTATCGTTGCATGCAGGTGGCGGTAGCTTCAAGTCGCAGATGAAAAAGGCTGATCGTAGCGGAGCGTGTTACGCACTTATTATCGGGGATGATGAAGCGCAGGCTGGCGAAGTTACGCTTAAACCTATGTTAGAGACGGGTGAGCAAGCCAGAATGAGCCTGCAGTCAGCTATCGATAAAATAAGTGGCAAACTGAAAGGTAGCTAAAAAATGACAGAATTGCTGCGCATCGAAGGGCTTACCGTTACACCGGCAGTCGCGCCCAGCATTTTGCTTGTTAATGATGTTTCTTTCACGCTGGAGTCAGGTAAAACGACCTGTATCGTTGGCGAGTCTGGTAGCGGTAAAAGCCTTACGGCACTATCAATAATGAGCCTGTTATCACCTCAGCTCAAGCGTTTACAGGGTAAAGTCATATTTCAAGGTCAGGATCTGACCGCACTCAATAATGAGCAAATGCGTGATATTCGCGGCAAACGTATAGGCATGATCTTTCAGGAGCCTATGACCTCACTTAATCCAGTATTAACGGTGGGTTTTCAGATAGGTGAAAGCCTGACTGTGCATCTGGGTTTGAAAGGACAGGTACTCAAAGCTCGTATTGCAGCCCTGCTGGAACAGGTAGGCATCCCCGCCAGCCGCGCTAATAGCTATCCAGATGAGTTGTCTGGTGGGCAGCGCCAGCGCGTGATGATTGCCATGAGCATTGCCTGTGAGCCGGCCATGCTGATTGCTGATGAGCCAACTACCGCGTTGGATGTGACGGTGCAGGCGCAAATTCTCAAATTGCTGGACGAGCTCAAAAGCCGCATGAATATGGGCATGCTGTTTATCACCCACGATTTTGGTGTAGTAGCGGATATTGCTGATAATGTTGTCGTCATGTTCCGTGGCCAGATTGTCGAATCCGGGCCAGTGTCCGATGTGTTGAACAACCCGCAGCATCCATATACTCAGGCCTTGCTGGCTTGTGTTCCCGATACTGAAGGCAAGAGGCCGCTGAAACCGATTGACTATGCATGGCTTAACGAGGAGCGTGCAGCATGAGCGCGATGAACCAGGCAGAGTTTATCCTCACGGCACGTCATCTAAATAAAACCTATAGTCAGCGCAGTGGTCGTTTTGGTTTTGGCCATAGCCTGATAAAAGCGCTGGATGACGTTAGTATCAGTCTCAGGACTGGCTCTACATTAGCTGTTGTAGGGGAGTCTGGCAGCGGTAAATCCACCCTTGCTCGATGTCTGTTACAATTGCAGCCCTTGGATAGCGGCGAAGTGCTGTTTCAAGGTCGCGATCTTGCTGCTTTTCCCGCAAGCGAACTAAGAACCGAACGCCGCCATATACAGATGGTATTCCAGGACCCATTTGCCTCATTGAATCCACGGATGAAAGTTGGTGAGATTGTTGGTGAAGGGCTATTAATTCACAAGCTGGGAAGTGCAGCGGAGCAACGGCATAAAGTGCTGCACATGCTTAAGCGTGTGGGGCTTAGCGAAGCCGATATGCAAAAGTACCCGCATGAATTTTCTGGTGGGCAGCGCCAGCGTATCGGTATTGCCCGCGCCCTGGTACTTGAGCCTAAAGTGGTCGTGTGTGACGAGCCGGTATCGGCACTGGATGTATCGATACAGGCCCAGATACTGCTGCTGCTGAAAGAGCTGCAACAGGAAATGCATTTAAGTTATATATTCATCAGCCACGATTTACGTGTGGTACGGCATATTGCAGATGAAGTTGTTGTTATGCATCAGGGTAAGGTGGTTGAACAAGGCTTGGTGGACGATATTTATTCGGCCCCTGCAGAGGAATACACACGTAATTTATTAAATTCTATCCCCGGCCGCAAAGCAGCGGCCGGGGATACTTATTAGGCGATATACAGGAACGAGTATGGCATACGATTTAGAAGAGCAGGATCAGATAGACGCACTTAAAACCTGGTGGAAAACCAATGGCAACTTGGTTACATGGGCCGCAATCGTGGCAATGGTAAGTTTTACTGGCATGCAAGGTTGGAAATACTACCAGCATCAGCAATCCACACAGGCCTCTGCCCAGTATCAGTTACTGACACAAGTGGATAGCAAAGACCTCAAGTCTATCCAAGGCCTATCAGGTCAGCTAATGGAGAAGTATACATCTACGCCTTATGCAGGGCGTGCCGCATTGATAGCGGCAAAGGCCAACTTTGCTGCCAAGGATAGTAAGAGTGCCAAGGCCCAATTACAGTGGGCTGCCAAAAACTCCAAGGAAGATGCCATAAAGTCCATCGCTTTGCTACAACTGGCGGCCATCCAGCTGGAAGAGAAGGCTTACGATGATGCCTTGAAAACCTTGAGTGAAAATCATAGTTCCGGTTTTGACGGATTGTTTGCTGATCTCAAGGGTGATGTGCTGGTAGCACAAGGTAAAAATTCCGACGCCAAGCTGGCGTATCAAGAAGCGCTTACCAAGCTTGATCCGCAAGGTCACTATCGCCGCTTTACTGCGCATAAGCTCGAAGCGCTCGGGAGCTAAGCTTGAATAATTTCAGACTGGTTTTTTTATCTGCTGCAATAGCGTTCTTCCTTGGTGGTTGCAGTACCGTCACAGATCTGAAGACAGACCTATCTGAGCGTATGTTTGGTCGTGAAGCATCAGAACCGCCAGCTGAATTGATAGATTTCAAGGCATCGCTTCAACCCAAGATAGTCTGGAGCGCTAATTTAGGAAAATCTACCGAATTTGATTTCACGCCTGCCGTTTTTAATGGCGCTGTCTATGCAGCAAGCGCGATTGGCGAAGTGGCCAAGTTTGACGCTGTGTCTGGTCGCCAAGCATGGCGTGTGAATGCAGGTGAAGGCCTGTCTGGCGGGGTAGGGGTAGGGCTGAATCTGGTGCTGGTAGGTACATCTAGCGGTTATCTGATTGCCTTTGACCAAACTGGGAAGATGCTATGGAAATCCAAACTCAGTAGCGAAGTGCTCAGCGTGCCACAGTATTCTGATGGTATGGTCGTTGTGCGTACCGGTGATAGCCGGATTTTTGGCGTAGATGCGGTTGATGGCAAGCGCAAATGGGTTTACGAACGCGTCACACCAACCTTGAGCTTGCGTAGTAGTGCTGGCGTGGTGGTCGATAGTGGTGCCGTCTATGCTGGTTTTGCTGGCGGCAAATTGATCGCGCTACGTGCTGTAGACGGCAAGGTGATCTGGGAAGCTTCTGTGGCACAACCCAAAGGTACTACCGAGATTGAGCGTATTGCCGATATCACCAGCCTGCCAGTTGTGGATGGGCCATTGGTCTATGCAGTTGCTTATCAAGGTAAGATTGCCGCTATCGACCGGGCTTCTGGACGTATAGCCTGGAGCCGTGATATTTCAAGCTATACCGGCCTCTCCAGTGAGGCTGCGCGGGTTTATGTTTCGCATGCTGTGGGCGCAGTGTACGCACTGGATTATTCCAGCGGGAAAACCTTCTGGCTTCAGGGCGAACTCAAACACCGTAACCTGAGTGCACCTTTGCCCATGGAAGGGGTCGTTGCTGTAGGCGATCTCCAAGGCTATGTGCATTTCTTGAGCAGGGAGGACGGATCTATGTTTGGCCGTATTAAAACAGAAGATAGCCCCATCATGCCGCGCCTGACCGAGCTAGGTACTAACGGCATGCTCGCACAAACCCGTAATGGTGGACTTTACGCCATCTCTCTGAAATAACGGCATGCTGCCAACCATCGTATTGGTAGGCCGACCTAATGTCGGCAAATCCACACTTTTCAACCGCCTGACTAAAAGTCGTGATGCCTTGGTTGCGGACCTGCCTGGCTTAACACGTGACCGACACTATGGCCGCGGAATAGGCGGTCCCAAGCCATATCTGGTGGTTGATACGGGTGGTTTTGAGCCTACCGCCGAGACCGGTATCTTGCAGGCTATGGCGCGCCAGACCTTGCTTGCGATTGACGAGGCTGATGTGATTATTTTTATCGTCGATGGTCGCCATGGCGTCTCGCCACAAGACCAGGTAATTGCTGATCGCTTACGTAAAAGCCAGCGACCGGTATTGCTGGCAGTGAACAAAACAGAAGGCATGCAGCGCGCGATTGTCAGCGCGGAATTTTATGAACTGGGACTTGGTGACCCGCTATCTATCTCATCCGCTCATGGTGAAGGTGTGCGTGATCTGGTTGAGCTGGCACTGGAGCCTTTCCCCGAGCCGGAGCCAGAAGAACCGCTTAGTGCAGATAAAACACCCAAGGTTGCCATAGTAGGACGCCCTAACGTGGGTAAGTCGACTCTGGTAAATGCCTTGCTTGGTGAAGAGCGCGTGATTGCGTTTGATGAGCCAGGCACCACGCGCGACTCGATCTATATCGATCTTGAGCGCAATGGCAAGCATTACACCATTATTGATACTGCCGGTGTGCGCAAGCGCGGCAAGGTGTTCGAGGCGATTGAGAAATTCTCTGTTATCAAGACCATACAGGCAATTGAAGAAGCCAACGTGGCTATTCTGGTGGTGGATGCTCAGGAAGGTATTACCGAACAGGATGCGCATGTGGCGGCCTATATTCTTGATAGCGGCCGCGCACTCGTAGTGGCGATCAATAAATGGGATGGGTTGGAAGAAGAGCGCCGCGACTGGATCAAGCGCGAGATTGATCGCAAGCTGCAATTTCTCGACTTTGCTGAGTTCCATTATATTTCGGCATTGAAGAAGAAGGGATTGCCGGAGCTATTTAAATCGGTAGACATTGCCTACAAGGCAGCCATGGCGAAATTGCCAACGCCACAGCTTACGCGTGTGCTCAGTGATGCTACAACCCAGCACCAACCGCCCATTAGCAAGGGTATCAGGCCTAAGCTACGCTATGCACATCAAGGCGGCAGTAACCCGCCAATTGTCGTGGTGCACGGCAATCACGTCGATGGTGTAAAAGACAGCTATGTGCGTTTTTTGGAAAAGACTTTCCGCAAGGCGTTCCAACTATCTGGCACGCCATTGCGTGTACAGTTCAAGCAGGGCGACAATCCTTTTGCAGAAAAAGAGAACAAACCCAAGCGTGGGGAAGGTATCGTCAGCATGCGCAGGCGCAAGACAGAACGGCGCGTGGAGCTGAAACTGCGTAAGGAAGTAGAGAAGAATAAACGTTAGAGCTGGATTTAACCTAACCAAAATCAGGAGCAAATTGAACTGCTCCTGATTTATCAATCAATTAGTACAGGCTTTCCCAGAATTTCCACCAGACACGCTGATCATCCGGCACCCCTTTGCCCAGCATAGGGCTGTTCGGGTAGTTGGTTTGCAGAACACGTGTCGTATCCTGCTTGAGGTCTTGCATCCCAAGTAAATCGTAGGCGCTGATCATGATAAC
Source organism: Methylophilaceae bacterium (assembly GCA_036560445.1). Lineage (GTDB taxonomy): Bacteria > Pseudomonadota > Gammaproteobacteria > Burkholderiales > Methylophilaceae > DATBRG01. Next base: position 36,670 of record DATBRG010000029.1, on the reverse strand, counting down.
TAGCGCTTCTTCAACTGCAGGCGAGTCAGGATAGTTTTCCAGTACGTATTTGCAACGATTCACAGCGGCTACATAAGCCTGGCGTTTCATGTAGTAACGAGCCACATGTAGCTCGTGATCAGCTAAGGCACCAACCAGATAAGTCATGCGTAAGGTCGCATCCTTTACATAGCGACTCTGGGGATAGCGCGTGATTAGCTCTTTTAATGAGAGGAAAGAATCGCGTAAAGACCCCGGGTCGCGATCACTGATTTGCTGTGCGGTGAGTTTCTCAATGATCCCACGCTCGTTGAAGGTCGCTAGGCCCTTCATGTAGTAAGCGTAGTCGATATTGGGATGGTTAGGGTGCAGCTTGATGAAGCGGTCAGCTGCTGCAATGCATAAGGCTGGCTCGCTTGCTTTGTATTGGGCATAGATGACATCCAGCTGGGCTTGCGTAGCATAGCGACCATGTGGGTAGCGGGATTCCAGAATCTCAAAATACTTGACCGAGGCTGCGTAGTCTTTGGTTTGAAGTTTATCTTCACCGGCAGCGTAAATCCGCTGTGCAGACCAACCTTTGGTTTCGTCGAATTCTGTTGGTTTGCCGAAAATGGCACAACCAGAAAGCCAGAGCAGGGCAATTAACGCTAAACTATGTCTCATTTAACTAGGTCCGATTAACAGTTTTACAGATTATAACCGATGACCCAAAGCGCTCCTATTACTCTCACTATTCCTCAAGATTTAGGTGGACTCCGCCTGGACCAAGCCTTGCAGAAACTACTGCCACAACATTCGCGTTCTCGCTTGCAAAGCTGGATCAAGGATGGCCTGGTGACGATCAAGGACCAAACTACAACAGCCAAATTCAAGGTATGGGGCGGTGAAGTTATCCAGATTATTCCGCAAATCGTGCCTGAGGAAAGCGCTTTCAAGGCACAAGATATCGCGATGGATATTATCTACGAAGATGAATCCATCCTCGTCATCAATAAACCTGCTGGCTTGGTTGTACATCCTGCAGCGGGCAACTGGGAAGGCACCTTGCTCAACGCCTTACTTTACCATGCCCCACATCTGGCTGAGCTCCCGCGTGCCGGTATCGTGCATCGACTGGATAAAGAAACCAGTGGCTTGTTGGTAGTGGCTAAAACATTAGCGGCGCAGACTAGCCTGGTACGCCAGTTACAGGCCAGAACGGTCAAGCGCGAGTACAGGGCTATAGTCTGGGGGCAGATATGGCGCAATGGCAAAATCGATCAGCCAATTGGGCGTCATCCGCGCTCACGTACGAAAATGGCGGTAAATCGTAATGGCAAAGCCGCGGTTACCCATTATGAAGTGCTGGAGCGTTTTGCTGTACATACCTATTTACGCTGTATGCTGGAAACTGGCCGTACACACCAGATTCGAGTACATATGCAGTTTCTTAAAGCGCCGATTGTCGGCGACCCAGTTTACGGTATGCGCAACATTATCCCGCTGCGTGCCATGACACAAGCCTTGCGTGAAGAGGTTCTGGGGTTCAAGCGTCAAGCACTGCATGCCATCAAGCTTGGCTTGATCCATCCTGAGACGGGCCAACCCATGGAGTGGCAGATTGAGCTGCCTGCCGACATGAAAGCTTTGCTGGAATCGATGCGAGTTGAGGAGACGCCGGTAGAGGACGACTACGACCTGGATTTTGATGACAGTGATGAAGACCTTGATGATGAAGACTTGGCTGATGTAGAAGCCGAATTGCTGGAAGATGATGAAGATGTTGAGTGAGTCTGACCTGATATTCCCGGATTGGCCAGCGCCAGCCAATGTAAAAGCAATACAAACAACACGTAATGGTGGCAAAAGCATGGCTGCTTATGCCAGTATGAATCTGGGTGCTCACATAGGCGACAATCCCTTGGTAGTAGATGCCAATCGCCAGTTATTGAATCAATTTGTGCCTACCGAACCCCTGTGGCTGCAGCAAGTGCATGGTGTCAGAGTGGTCAACGCGGCTATTGCCAGCTGCCTGCCAGAGGCTGACGCGAGCTTTTCCCGTGTGTATGGGGCAGTGTGTACGGTTATGACGGCAGATTGCTTGCCAGTTTTGTTTTGTAATGATGCAGGTACTGTGGTCGGCGTGGCCCATGCTGGCTGGCGTGGCCTGCTGGGTGGTGTGATCGAAGCTACCGTGGCAGCCATGGAGGAAGCTCCAGCCACCATGATGGCATGGCTTGGCCCTGCGATAGGACCGCAGGCTTTTGAGGTGGGGGCTGAAGTTCGAGATGTTTTTGTCGCCCACAATCCCCAATCGGCACGGGCTTTTACCAGCAGGCCGGGTGAGAAATGGCTGGCAGATATCTACCAGCTTGCCAAGCAACGCCTGCAGGCGTTGGGCATAGTGCGTATCTATGGTGGCGACTTCTGTACCTATACCGACGCTGAACGCTTCTTTTCATACAGACGCGATGGTGTCACTGGCAGAATGGCCAGCATGATCTGGCTTTCCTAGGGATTCTGCCGGATCGTTACTCTGAGTTATAGCCCCAATTCGCTGAGTGATGGATGATCGTCAGGACGGCGACCTAGTGGCCAGTGATATTTGCGCGTACTTTCGGCAATCGGTAGATCGTTGATGCTGGCGATACGTAAACGCATCAGGCCTTGTTCGTCAAATTCCCAATTCTCATTGCCATAGCTTCGAAACCACTGGCCGCTGTCGTCATGCCACTCGTAGGCAAAACGCACAGCAATCCGGTTATCCAGGAACGCCCACACCTCCTTGATCAAACGGTAATCAAGCTCACGTTGCCATTTACGGGTGAGGAAAGCTTCGATAGCCTCACGTCCTTGCAAGAATTCAGCACGGTTACGCCAGCGGCTGTCTGTCGTGTAGGCAAGTGCAACGCGGGCAGGGTCGCGACTATTCCAGGCATCTTCTGCTAGGCGAGCCTTTTGCGCAGCGGTTTCAGCATTAAATGGCGGGAATGGTGGTCGGCTCATGAATTACTCCTTATGTCATTGGTTTGTTGAAATAGACAGTATCAGATTTAACCCCTCGTTTATAATAGCGCTTTTGTAATTTAGGGTCTTTTGATGCCCGTTGTTCAAATGTCCACACTTGAGTGGATTATCAGTGCAAGTTTATTAGGCGGTACCTTGAGTGTACTGGGTGCTGGGTTTGTTGCGTTTAAGGCCCGTAGTGCCTGGGTTCCCATGCTGATCAGCTATGCCATTGGCGCGTTGCTGGGGGCTGTGTTTCTCGAGATTCTTCCGCACGCGTTTCATTCAGCCAGCAGCGTAGAAAGTATGGCAATTACCATACTGTTCGGCATATTGCTGTTTTTCATTTTGGAAAAACTGGTGTTATGGCGCCATTGTCATGGTGATGAATGTGAAGTGCATGTATCCCATGACCATGATCACGGCCATGACCATGGTCGTAGCGGCATGATGATCATGGTGGGCGATACTTTTCATAACTTTGTGGATGGCATCCTGATTGCTGCAGCTTTCATGCTTGATATCAAGCTGGGTGCGGTTACCGCGCTGGCAATCATTGCCCATGAAATCCCACAGGAAGTCGGCGACTTTCTGATCCTGCTGCACTCTGGGTACACAAAGAAGCAGGCGTTGCTATTTAACTTGCTATCCAGTCTGGCGACTGTGGTTGGTGGCATGCTGGCCTACTTTTCATTGCAGGCAGTGCAGAGCTGGATCCCAACCATTCTTGGCTTGGCAGCAGCCAGCATGATTTACGTCTCGGTCGCTGACTTGATTCCCGGCCTGCATAAACGCACTGAACTGAAAGCTACCATACAGCAGGTGATATTAATCGGGCTTGGCATCGGTTCCATCTGGCTCACCAAGTGGGTTCTTGAGTGACTCTTTTAGCAGCTTGTTACGGCGGCGCTGTGGTGTACCAACAATCCAGATGAAGAGTGCACAGGGTAACAAGCCGTAAAATACAAAGGTCAGCACCCCAGCTGTGATGCTGTGCTCAGTAGCCGCCATCATCAGCGTGACGTAAAACCAGGCAATCGCAACAATATACATAGATAGTTAGATAAATTATGAGCTTACAAATACCTAAAGTTGGTTTCGTTTCCCTTGGCTGCCCAAAAGCGGCATCAGATTCAGAGCGCATTCTCACGCAATTGCGCGCAGAAGGCTATGAGATTTCGTCTTCATATCAGGATTCTGACTTGGTTGTGGTCAATACCTGTGGGTTTATAGACAGTGCAGTTGCTGAATCACTGGATGCAATTGGTGAGGCACTAACCGAGAACGGTAAAGTAATCGTGACTGGCTGCCTAGGCGCCAAGGATGGCGTGGTGCAAAAAGCCCATCCTAGTGTGCTTGCTGTGACGGGGCCGCATGCGCTGGAAGAAGTGATGACGGCAGTACACGCCAATTTGCCGAAGCCGCATGATCCTTATACTGATCTTGTACCACCGCAAGGCATACGCCTGACTCCCAAGCATTACGCCTACCTTAAGATTTCTGAAGGCTGTAACCATAGATGCAGTTTCTGCATTATCCCTTCCATGCGTGGCGACCTTGTGAGCCGCCCGATAGGTGAGGTGATGAATGAGGCAGAGAACCTGGTCAAGGCTGGCGTTTCTGAATTACTGGTTATCTCGCAGGACACCAGCGCCTATGGTGTGGATGTCAAATACCGTACCGGTTTCTGGAACGGTCGCCCGGTCAAGACACGCATGACCGAGCTGGCAAACGCGTTAAGCGAACTCGGTGTCTGGGTGCGCATGCATTATGTCTACCCATACCCGCATGTGGATGAAATTATCCCTCTGATGGCGGATGGCCTGATATTGCCTTATCTCGACGTACCATTCCAGCATGCCAGCCCACGTATTCTGAAGGCCATGAAGCGCCCGGCTAGCAGTGAAAATAATCTGGCACGCATCAATTCCTGGCGTGATGTATGTCCGGACATCACCATCCGCAGCACTTTCATCGTAGGCTTCCCGGGTGAAACTGATGCGGACTTTGAGATGCTGCTGGATTTCCTGCAGGAAGCGCAGTTGGACAGGGTAGGGTGTTTTGCCTATTCCGCAGTGGATGGCGCAGCTGCCAACCAGTTAGATAATCCAGTACCTGAGGCGCTGAAGCAAGAGCGTCTGGCAAGGTTCATGGAAGTGCAGGAGGCCATCAGCGCAGCAAAACTGCAACAAAAAATTGGTCGTGTGGAAATGGTGCTGGTAGACGAAGTCAATGGTGATGAGGCGATTGGCCGCACCAGTGCTGATGCGCCGGATATAGATGGCATAGTTTATCTGTCAGGTGCAGATGGCTTGCGGCCGGGTGATCTGGTAGAGGCACAGATTACTGGTGCTAATGGGCACGATCTTTGGGCTGCGCCGCCAGATAAAATGGCTTGAGTCCTTGTCTAGTGAATTTCGCTAAATAGGTCAGGCACTACCGGGTTCGGGCGCTGGCAATCGGCCCGGTCTTCAATAAAATCCATGGTATAAGGGCAGCGGCTGGGCTTATGCAAGGCTTTGCGGCGTTTACTGCGTGCTGCTTGGGTATTGATATATGGGGTTTGGCTCACGCGCATATAGCCTGAAGATTCAAGTTTTTGTGCGGTGGTTTCGAAAAGGCTGAGAGGGTTGTCGATGTTCTGTAAGGTGATAACGCCTTTACTCACCTTGAGTACGCTGTACATCACGAATTTGCTGGAATTGCGCTTACCGTAAATTTCACCCGGTTTAATTTCCAAGTCATCGCTCCCTGCAAAGTTTGCCCATCATAGCGGCAGGTTCGCCAGACTTCAATAGCTGGAAATTAGCTGGCAGTATCAGTTGCGTCGCAGGCGTATGTGGGCTTTAACTAATTTGATAGCTTGCGGTCGTATCTGAACTCCATCCGTATCCTTTACCCACAAGTGTAGCAAGCCGCTAAAGAAGAGATGGGTATCCATTGCGAGTTGGGCCGGGTCTTGTGACTCACGTAAAAGCCCCTGGCTCTTTGCGTGTTCGTACACCATGCGTAGTTTGTCGCTAATGCCCGCACAGTTAGAAAGTATCTGCCGCAACACGGTAGCAAATTCATCTACATATTCGCATTTGCTCATCATGATTTCGTAGGTTTGTCGTGTCTCAATACTGTCATTTAATATCTGTATGGTTCCACATAAAAAATTCTCGATGCGGGTGAGGGGGTCTTCAGCGCCTTCCACTGAGAGAGTATCATCCATACGGTCAATCAAAGGTAGAATGACTTGTTCACGCATGGCATGGAATAGCTCGATCTTGTTATCGAAGTGCCAGTAGATTGCACCTCTGGTAACGCCAGCGCAGCTGGCAATTTGTTCCATGCTGGTACGGCTGACGCCGCGGCTTAAAAATGATTCGCGCGCCGCATTGATAATGCGTTGTCGGGTGATCTCGGCATCTTCTTTGGTTTTGCGTACCATATAGCGTTTCCTCAATAATTCTATTTACATACATTCGTGTTTGTATATAATATACATACAAACACGAATGTAAGCAAGGTGTTTTCGTTTACCAGACATGGAGTTATCAATGGCAACACTCAGAATTAATAAGAATGACTTATCAAACATTAGTCGCCAGATGCTGGTTAGCGGGCTGGTAAGTCTTACTTTACTGGCTTGCAGTAAAGCCGACCCAAATGCGGGGCAGCCGCCAGGCGGCATGGCTTTGCCGGTGAGTGTGCTGGAAGCGAAGCCGACTTCGGTACCTATCAGCGCCGAAGCTGTCGCCCAGACTGAAGGCGCCAAAGAGGTTGAAATCCGCCCGCGTGTTGGTGGTATCCTGCTTAAGCGCTTGTATGAAGAAGGTGCCTCTGTTAAAGAGGGACAGGCCATGTTCCTGATAGATCCTGTGCCATACCAGATTGCACTGTCGCAAGCGCGTGCGCAATTGTCGCAACAGAAGGCGCTGGTTGAACAAGCTGTGCGTGAAGAAAATCGTCTTAAAGATTTGCTGGCAACACAATCTATCAGCCAACGCGAATATGATAATGCCGTATCTACATCCGCAGTCTCGCGTGCAACCGTGCAGCAAGCGGAAGCTGGTGTGCGTGAAGCCGAACTTAACCTTTCCTATACGACTGTAACTGCACCTGTTGGTGGCATTGCCGGTCGTTTCCAATTCTCCGAAGGGGCCTTGGTTGCAGCCAATACCAGCTTGCTTACAACATTAGTCCAGCTTTCCCCTATTTGGGTGCGGTTCAGTTTTTCGGATAGTGAGCTGGCACAGCTTGGTGGCCACCTGAATGAAAGCAATGTGAAAGAAGTGAGCTTGACCTTGCCTGACGGCTCCGAGTACAAGCAAAAAGGTAAGCTCAATTTTGCTGCCAGCCAGATAGATCCGGCTCTTGGCACGCAACAGTTACGTGCTACTTTTGAAAATTCCGACAAACGCTTGCTACCCGGGCAGTTCGTTCGAGCACGTATTACGACCGGGCAGCGTGACGGTGTATTCGTGATTCCACAAGTTGCCGTACAGACCTCAGATCAAGGCAAATTTGTTTTTGTTGTTGATGGCAAAAACCAGGCCGCTGTCCAGCCGGTTCAGGCCGGGGAGTGGCAAGGGAAAGACTGGGTGATTTACGGTGGGCTTAAGGCTGGCGATAAGATTATCGTCGACAACCTCATTAAGGTAAGGCCAGGCGCGCCGGTAGCCCCGCACCCAGCTGGGCAGCCGCCAGCAGGAGCTCCACCGGCTGGAGCCAAATCAACAGCAACTAATCCTGCTAAACACGCTTAGGCCAATGTCATGACCAGATTCTTTATCACACGGCCGATTTTTGCCTCGGTATTGTCCATCGTCATCGTGCTGGCTGGCTTGGCCGCTGCATTCCAGTTGCCGATTGCACAATATCCACAGATCGCGCCACCAACAGTACAGATTCAGGCAACTTATCCAGGTGCTAGTGCTGAAACCTTGTCAAAAACAGTTGCCGCCCCTATCGAGGAGCAACTGAGCGGGGTTGAAGGACTGTTGTATTTCAATTCGAGCGCGGACTCCAGCGGTACGCTGACGATTACTGCGACCTTTGAAGTCGGTACCAATGTAGACCAAGCCACCTTTAACGTTAGTAACCGCGTCAATATTGCTTTGCCGCGCTTGCCGGATGATGTACGTCGCACTGGCCTCACTATCAAGAAAGTATCGAACGATATTCTGTTGGTAGTCATGCTGACTGCACCGGACAAGCGTTTCGATACCTTGTACCTGAGCAATTACGCCACTCTCAACGTGCTGGATGAAATCAAGCGCGTGAAGGGTGTGGGCGATGCCAACATCTTCGGTGCTCAGGATTATTCAATGCGCATCTGGTTGAAGCCGGATCGTATGGCGCAATTGGGGGTGACTACTACCGATATTGCCAATGCTATCCAGGCACAAAACGCGCAATACGCAGCCGGTAAGATAGGCCAAGACCCTGCGCCTAGCGACCAGCAGCTTGTATATACCGTCACTGCGAAAGGTCGTTTGGTAGATCCGGCCCAGTTCGGCAATATTATCGTTCGTGCCGATGGTCCGCGTGGTGTGCTTTACCTTAAGGACGTCGCTCGCATTGAGCTTGGCTCACAAAGCTATAACGTGCGTAGCACGCTGGATGGCCAGCCAGGCGTAGCGATCCCAATTTTCCTGCAAACTGGTGCAAATGCCCTAGATACGGCTTCAGCCATCAAGGAGAAGATGGCTGAGCTCAAGGAACGTTTCCCACAGGGTATGGAATACAGCATTCCTTATGATACCAGCGACTTCGTGCAAGCTTCGATTAAGGAAGTGGCCAAGACTCTGGGTGAAGCCATGGTGTTGGTGGTTCTAGTGGTGTTCGTGTTCCTGCAAAGCTGGCGCGCGACCCTGATTCCGCTGATTGCAGTGCCGATCTCTCTGATTGGTACTTTTGCGGGGCTGTATATTTTTGGTTTCTCAATCAACACACTGACGCTGTTCGCCATGGTGCTTTCGATAGGTATCGTCGTTGATGATGCTATTGTGGTACTGGAAAACGTCGAGCGGTTAATGGCAGAAGAGAAGCTATCACCGCTCAATGCCGCCATCAAATCCATGCAGCAGGTTTCTGCTGCGGTGGTGGCTATCGTATTGGTGCTATGCGCGGTGTTTATTCCAGTGGCTTTCCTGGGAGGCATTGCTGGGCAGCTCTATCGCCAGTTTGCGGTTACTGTTGCTATTGCCGTTGTGATTTCCGGCACCGTAGCGCTTACGCTGACGCCAGCACTATGCGCCATCTTGCTTAAGCCTACGCATAAGGTATCGCGACTGTTTCGCCCATTTAACCGTACCTTTGAATGGCTAACGCATACCTATATCAAAACCGTTAATCTCACATTGCATCATCGGATTATCGGCGCGCTGGTATTCGCTGTCATTATTGCTGCGGCCGTATACCTGCTACGTTCAGTGCCTGGTAGTTTTGTACCGCCTGAGGATCAGGGCTATGTGGTGACTGCCGTCATCATGCCGGATGGCGCCACCCTGAGCCGTACCAGCAAGACTACCGAGGCTGTGCGGGCTGCTATCGCCCAGGATCCGGCAGTTCGATTTGAGTTTGCGGTGAATGGCTTTGACCTCATAGGCGGCGGTAACAAAACCAGCGCAGCTACTATGTTTGTGCGGCTGAAGGATTGGGATCAACGTAAAGCCACAGCGGATGACATTGTTAAAAAGCTGTTCGGTATCGGCATGATGCAACCGGATGGTATCGCCATCGCTTTCAATCCGCCAGCCATTCGCGGGCTGGGCAGTTCTGGCGGTTTTGAAATGTATGTACAAAGCCGTAATAGTGCAGATCCGATGCGCTTATCCGAGGTGACCAATAACTTTATTGACGCGCTGAAAGCAGAGCCTAGGCTGGCTGGTATCAATACCTTCTTCCGGCCGACCGTACCGCAGTTTTTTGTCGAGGTCGATGAAGCCAAGGCCATATCGCAAGGTGTGGCAGTGGCTGATATTTACGCGACCCTGCAAAGCACTATGGGCTCACTCTACGTGAATGACTTTAACCGCTCTGGACGGACTTATCGCGTGCAGTTGCAGGCGGAGCCGCAATATCGCATGAAGCCGGAAGACTTGGGCAAAGTATATGTACGCTCCAACACTGGCACCATGATTCCACTGTCTGCGCTAAGCAAGACCAGCAATATTGTTGGCGCTGAGCAACTGGAGCGTTACAACGGCTTGCTGTCAGCGAAAGTACTGGGAGGGGGCGCGCCAGGGGTGAGCTCTGGTGACGCGATTAAACTGGTAGAGCAGATTGCTGCGAAGAACCTGCCTGATGGTTACCAAATGGCATGGACCGGGCAGGCCTACCAGGAAAAACGGACAGGCTCGGCGGCAATTTTCGCCTTCAGCTTCGCCATTATTATGGTGTTCCTGATATTGGCAGCGCAGTTCGAAACCTGGATATTGCCACTGTCAGTGATTATGGCGGTTCCATTCGCACTCACTGGCGCATTGCTGGCGGTCAAGTTACGCGGCATGCCTAATGATATCTATTTCCAGATTGGTCTTGTGACGCTGATTGGGCTTGCTGCCAAGAACGCCATTCTGATTGTGGAGTTTGCCAGCCAGAAGCTTGAAGAAGGTATGCCGGTGATGGATGCAGCACTCGAGGCAGCTCGTATGCGCTTTAGGCCGATTAATATGACTTCGATGGCGTTTATCCTGGGGATCGCTCCACTGGTTGTAGCAACTGGGGCTGGCTCTGCTGCCCGTCGCTCCATGGGTACTGGTGTGTTTGGCGGTATGCTGCTCGCGACTTTTGTCGCCACTATTTTTATCCCGCTATTCTTCACCTGGCTGACAGGGAAGAAAGCCGCTGGCGATAAAGAGGCATTAGCTGCTGCTGAAGTTGAAGGTCAAGAAAAAGGAACGGCATGATGCCAGAAAAAAAGTATCAAAAACTTAAGCTTTCATCGCTGGTATTGCTCGCTGTGACGTTGCCTGGTTGCGCGTTACTGGGCCCGGACTATGAGCGCCCAGATGCCAAAGTGCCAGCGCAGTTCAGTGAAAAAGACATTACAACAGAGCAAGCATCTGCAGTAGTTTCCAGTAGCTGGTGGGAGTTGTACCAGGACCCTGTATTAAACGATCTGGTGCAAAAAGCGCGTAGCAATAATACCGATGTCAAGGTGGCCGTGGCACGGGTAGAAGAAGCCGATGCTGCATTGCGTGAAGTAGGCGCGGCGCTTTATCCTGAAGTCGACCTTAATTCGACTGCAACCCGTTCCCGTGTTACAGAGGCAGGGGCTTTCCCGGTATTTAATGGGCTGAATCCGCGTAATGATTTTACGGTGGGGTTGGGCACTACGTTTGAGCTGGATTTCTGGGGCAAGCTACGGCGTGCTAAAGAGTCGGCGAGAGCCCAGGCCTTGGCCACGCGGTATGCCAAAGATACGGTGGATTTGTCGCTTTCAGGGTTGGTTGCCAGTAATTACTTGTTGCTACGTAGTCTAGAGGCGCAAATTACCGTGTCCAAGGATAATTTGCGCAGCCGTGATGAAAGCCTGGCATTAACCAAGCGTCGCCTGCAAGGTGGCGTTGCCTCAGCACTAGAAGTAAATCAGGCGGAATCTGCCAGTGCCAATATTGAAGCGCAGATAGCAGAGCTGGTTCGCCAACGTGCAATTACCGAGCATCAACTGGCTGTACTGACGGGCGATCTCAATCTGAAGATAACCGAAGGCGATATCAATAACTTGCCAATCCCACCAGTTCCACCAGCTGGTTTGCCTTCGAGCTTGCTAGAAGCGAGGCCGGATGTGCGCCAGGCAGAACAGAACATGATCGCGGCTAATGCAAAAATTGGCGTGGCAAAGGCGGCTTTGTATCCTAGCATCTCACTTACTGGTGATTTTGGTGGCGAAAGTATAGAACTTAGCGACATCTTGAAATCAGCCGCACGTATCTGGTCACTGGGGCTAAGCCTCAATCTGCCGATTTTTGATTCAGGCCGACTGGAATCCAAGGTAGACCAGGCTAGCGCCCAACAGAAACAGGCGCTGGCGTCTTATGTAGGGTCGGTGCAAACCGCTTTCAAGGAAGTAAATGATGCACTGGTTACCGTGCGCCAGAGTGCAGAACGAGAGGCCGCGCTGAACCGCAGCCAGCAAGCAGCTAAGCAGGCTTTACAGATTGCGGATAACCGTTATAAATCGGGCTATTCAGCTTATCTGGATGTGCTGGATGCGCAGCGTGTTTACAACGAGGCGGCCCTGGCCTACATCCAGAGCCGCCAGGCTAGGTTGGTGGCCACAGTGGACCTGTTTAAGGCATTGGGTGGTGGCTGGAAAGCCGAATAGGGTTTAGTGTTTCGTCAGCACTTGCGCGATTTTAAGTTGTAACACAATCGCTGAAAGCAACAGGGTAAGGGCATTCGCAACGATGACTGGTATGCTGGCTATACAAATGCCGTATACCAGCCATAATGCGACGCCGCTGGTGAATAGGCTGTACATGGGTAGGGAAATCCCCGATAAATCACGTGTACGCCAGGATTTATAGGCCTGAGGGATAAATGCTGCTGTAGTCAGGAAGGCGGCACAGTAGCCGATTAGCTCGCTTAGTTCGTGGCTCATGCTTTCTCCAGAAGGCCAGGCTAGGTAAATACAAATTTGGCAGGGCGAGATTAGACCATGCAGATACATATGGGTCAAATTCAAGCTAAGCCTAGTGCTGGCGTGGTAAAATCCCATTTTAAGTTCAGCCAGCCAATCCATGACCGTTCGTACCCGTTTTGCCCCCAGCCCCACTGGTTTTCTGCATATAGGTGGCGCACGTACCGCGCTATTCTCATGGGCTTATGCCCGCAAGCACGCAGGCCAGTTTATTCTCCGAATTGAAGATACCGATGTCGCCCGCTCCACGCCAGAAGCGGTGCAAGCCATTCTTGATGGCATGAACTGGCTGGGCCTGAATTGGGATGAGGGCCCGTTCTACCAGATGCAGCGTATGGATCGATACAAGGAGATGATCCAGAAGCTGTTGGATGAAGGCAAGGCTTATCATTGCTATGCTAGCCGTGAAGAGCTGGATGCCATGCGCGAACAGCAAATGGCGCAAGGAATTAAGCCACGCTATGACGGCCGCTGGAGGCCAGAACCAGGCAAGCAATTGCCGCCAGTCCCGGCTGGGATTCCTCCAGTAATGCGCTTCAGGAATCCATTGACAGGCAATGTGAGCTGGGATGATCTCGTTAAGGGGCATATCACGGTCTCCAACGAAGAGCTGGATGATCTTATCATTGCTCGTGCCGACGGCACTCCCACTTACAATTTCTGCGTGGTGGTGGATGACTGGGAAATGGGCATTACGCAGGTAATACGAGGTGATGACCACGTTAACAATACCCCCCGCCAGATCAATATGCTGGAAGCGCTAGGGGCAAATATCCCACAATATGCCCATCTTTCCATGATTCTTGGTGATGATGGCCAGAAGCTATCCAAGCGCCATGGTGCTGTCAGTGTGATGCAGTATCACGAGGATGGTTATTTGCCAGAAGCGGTGCTGAATTATCTGGCGCGCCTGGGTTGGTCACATGGTAATGAAGAAATATTTACCATGGACCAGTTCTGTCAATGGTTTGATCTTGACCATATCACGCCATCTGCGGCGCAGTTCAATACGGAAAAGCTTAACTGGCTCAATGCGAACTATATCAAGCAGGCTGATATGGCCGAACTGGTTGCTGATATAACCAAGCGACTCGCCGCTATCGGTGTTGCTGTGACAACACAGCCGGCATTGCCTGATGTGCTTGGGTTATATCGTGAACGAGCCAGCACTTTGAATGCGCTCGCCAGCAGCATTATTTATTTTTACCAGAAGCCAGTTGTAGATGCAGAGGCTAAACAAAAACATCTTACGGCGGAGATTTTGCCTGTAATGCATGCGCTAACCCAGCAGTTGGCGGCTAGTGATTGGACTATAGATGCAATTCACGGTGCCATTGAATATGCGGTTACCAGTAATGCCCTGAAATTCCCCAAGGTGGCAATGCCGTTGCGCGTAATGTTGACTGGTGGAACACAGTCTCCAAGCATCGATGCGGTCATGGTGTTATTAGGCAAAACAGAGACCCTGGCTCGTATTCAGCCATTTTTAGCTGAATTACAGTAATCATTTGGACTAATGCCAGAACAAAGTTTGTAAAGTACAGTCGTAATAATGTTGTTGCTATAGAGATTGAATTTGGTAGGCGGAAGCTTGTGCATGATTTGTGCTTAGTCTAGGCGCTACTTGTATTGAATAAGATTACCCCCATTATCTTTATTGGTAGTGATTTAGATGCTAGCTGTGCAGGGTTTTTTGACGTAAAGTTTGATTAATAACTTAAAAACTCCACCAAATATCTAGAATTAAAAGGAAAAGGAGCAAAAAAATGAACACCAAAGGGCAAATGCTACAAGACCCATTTCTTAATGTCCTGCGTAAGGAACATGTGCCAGTTTCTATCTATCTGGTTAACGGCATCAAATTGCAGGGCCAGGTTGATTCTTTCGACCAATACGTCATCCTGCTTAAAAATACAGTGACACAGATGGTTTACAAGCATGCTATTTCCACGATCGTACCTGGCCGGGCCGTCAGCATACCCAGCAGCCCGCCCGCTGAAGAATGATAACAACAGCAACATGACCGATAGGCGCCATGTTTGATCGACCCAGCGGTGGCGATGCCGCAATACTGGTAAGCCTGGATTTTGGCGAGCCGGATTATGAAGAAAGTCTTCAGGAGCTTCGCCAGCTGGCAATCAGTGCCGGCATGCAAATACTGGGAACTGTTGAAGCTCGTCGACCCAAGCCGGACGCCAAGTATTTTATAGGTAGTGGAAAAGCTGAAGAACTGGCTGCTACCATGAAAGCCACCAGTTCCCAGGTGGCAGTTTTCAATCATGATTTGAGCCCATCACAACAGCGCAATCTGGAGCGTCTTCTTGAGTGTCGCGTTGCTGACCGCACTGGCCTGATCCTCGATATCTTCGCCCAGCGGGCACAAAGCCACGAGGGTAAGCTGCAGGTTGAGCTGGCGCAGCTGGAGCATCTTTCTACAAGACTGGTTCGCGGCTGGACTCACTTGGAACGACAAAAGGGCGGTATTGGTGTGCGTGGTGGCCCAGGTGAAACGCAGCTGGAACTGGACCGGCGCATGTTACGCGTACGCGTCAAGCAATTACGTGAAAAGCTGGACAAACTCAAGCAACAACGTGGTATGCAACGGCGCTCACGCAAACGTTCGCAAGTGATGTCAGTATCATTGGTGGGGTATACCAATGCGGGCAAATCCACCCTGTTTAATCGCTTGACCCAATCGGGCGTTTACGCGGCCGATCAGCTATTCGCCACGTTGGATACTACTTCACGCAAAATGTTCATCCCCGAGAGCGGGCCTATAGTTTTATCTGATACCGTAGGGTTCATCAAGCACCTGCCGCATGCCTTGGTTGAAGCTTTTGGCGCCACTCTGGAAGAGGCGGCGCAGGCCGATTTACTGTTGCATGTTGTAGATAGTGCCAGCAGTAATCGTGATGAGCAGATATTGCAGGTAAACCGTGTTTTGGCAGAGATTGGTGCAACACAGGTCCCGCAGATTTTGGTACTGAACCAGATCGATCGTATAGGCCTGGAGCCCGGTCTGGAGCGCGACGAATATGGTAGAATCTGCAAAGTTCGCGTTTCTGCCAAAACTGGCGATGGCATGCCGCTGTTGAGGCAGGTTATGGCAGAACATCAGCAGCGCCTGATGGAAAAAATGCATGAGCAGAATGCTCAGGCTAGTGCTGTCGCTTAACGATTAATCAAATTTCGGAGTAATTCATGGCAAACGATCCCGGTTGGGGCAACCGTAATAACGACGGCCCGCCCGATTTGGACGAAGTATTGCGCCAATTCAGTCGCAAGCTGAATGGCTTATTCGGTCGATCCTCCAAAGGTGGCACGCAGCCGCCAGAAACAGAGAATAGTGCGTTTGCAATTCTGCCTATCATCGGCCTAGTGCTAGTCATCTGGTTCGCTACGGGTTTCTATATCGTTGACCAAGGTTCACGCGGAGTTGTACTGCGTTTCGGCAAGCATGTCGAAACCACCACGCCGGGGCCGCGCTGGCATATGCCGTATCCGATTGAAAGCGTGACTGTGGTCAATATGGAGCAGGTGCGCACCATAGAAGTCGGTTACCGCTCTGCAGAGGGTGGCTCCTCGCGTAGCAAGGAGTTGCGTGAATCGCTCATGCTGACTGATGACGAAAACATCATCGATTTGCAGTTTGCAGTTCAATACAACCTCAAGAGCGTTGAAGATACATTGTTTAACAACCGCTCTGCGGAAGAATCAATGCGTGGTATCGCCGAGACGGCGATTCGTGAAGTCGTTGGTAAAAACAAGCTGGATTTTGCCCTTTACGAAGGCCGTGGCGAGATCGCTGCTGGCACCAAGAAACTCATGCAAGAGATACTGGATCGCTACCAGACCGGTATTAATATCGTCAGCGTGACCATGCAGAACGCCCAACCGCCTGAACAAGTACAGGCGGCTTTCGATGATGCAGTTAAAGCCAAGCAGGACTTGGACAGGCAAATTAACGAAGGCCAGGCATACGCTAATGATGTTATCCCTAAAGCCCGCGGTACCGCTGCCCGGCTACTACAGGAGGGGGCTGGCTACAAGCTACGTGTAGAGAATGAAGCCAAAGGTAATGCCAGCCGTTTTGAACAGGTGTTGGCACAATACCAGCGCGCACCAGAAGTCACCCGCCAGCGCTTGTATCTGGATATGCAGGAACAAATTCTGAGTAACGTGAGCAAAGTTGTCGTAGATCAAAAGGGCGGCGGGAACAGTTTGCTTTACCTGCCGCTAGATAAATTGCTGTCGGCTACCGGTACGCCTACCACCATCCCTGGCACTGGCCAAGCAACTACGGCCCCAAGCACACCAATACCGGATATTGATACGAGTACACAACGTTCGCGAGATGCTTTCCGCAGCCGAGATAGAGAGAGCCGATAATGAAGAACTTAGGTTTGGTTGTATTAGGTTTGATTGCGGCACTACTGCTACTGAGCTTGTCCGCATTCAGTGTGGATCAGCGTGAATATGCACTGGTATTCCGTTTGGGCGAGATTGTCTCGGTAAAGAAGGAGCCAGGCCTTTATTTCAAGATGCCGATGGTGGAGAACGTACGCTATTTTGATAAGCGCATCCTGACGTTGAACTGGGTCGAACCCGACCGTTTTCTTACCAGCGAGAAGAAGAACGTACTGGTGGACTCCTTCGTGAAATGGAAAATTATTGATCCAGCCAAGTATTACGTTTCGGTCAAAGGTGATGAAGTCCAGGCGGAGCGCCGTTTATCGCAGACTGTGAATGACGGACTACGTGCTGAATTCGGCAAACGTACTATTCACGATGTGGTTTCCGGTGAGCGTAGCCAGATCATGGAGATACTTCGTCAGCGTGCAGATCGTGATTCGCGCCAAATGGGTATCCAGGTGCTGGATGTACGCCTTAAACGTGTAGATTTGCCGCAAGAGGTTAGTGAGTCCGTCTATCAACGTATGGAGGCTGAACGTAAGGGTGTAGCAAACCAGTTACGTTCAGAGGGTTCGGCGGCTGCAGAAAAGATACGTGCAGATGCTGATCGTCAGCGTGAAGTGATTATTGCTGAGGCCTATCGCGACGCACAGACGGCAAAAGGTGAGGGCGATGCCAAAGCTGCTGAAACCTATGCGCAGGCTTACAGCAAGAATCCGGAATTCTATGCTTTCTATCGTAGCCTTGAGGCTTATCGCAACAGCTTCAAGAGCAAGAGTGATGTGCTTGTGCTCGACCCCAGCTCCGACTTCTTCAAGTACATGCGTAGCTCAGGTGCAAGCAAGAAGTAGCAGGAATAGAGCCTGACTTTGAAGACAACCTTATTGACTGCTTTTGGGCTGATGCTGGTGTTGGAGGGCATATTGCCTTTCCTCGCCCCTAAAGCCTGGCGCCAGACTTTCCAGCGTATGGTCGAGCTCAAGGATGGGCAATTAAGGTTTATCGGCCTTGCTTCCATGCTGGGCGGACTGTTGCTGATGATTGCCGTTCACTAGGCATGATGGAATAAAGATTTTTTATGCGTAATTGGTTACTCCCTGAATATATAGAAGACGTACTCCCTGCAGAAGCTGCGCGTATTGAGCAATTGCGCCGTAGCCTGCTGGATCTTTTTCGCGTGCATGGTTACCAGTATGTCATTCCACCATTGCTGGAATATCTGGAGTCGCTGATTACCGGTGTTGGCCATGACCTAGACCTGGCGACATTCAAGGTGGTAGACCAGCTTACCGGGCGTCTGATGGGCGTGCGCGCCGATACCACTCCGCAAGCTGCACGTATTGATGCACATATGCTGAATAATCAGGGCGTCACCCGGCTTTGCTATGCAGGCAGTGTGCTACGCACTAAGCCTGATGGCTTGGCACAAACACGCGAACCCCTGCAATTGGGTGCAGAGCTGTTTGGACATGCCGGGGTAGAAAGTGATATTGAAATCCAGCGGCTGATGGTCCAGGCCTTGCAGGCGGCAGGGGTAAAGTCCTTACACATAGACTTTAGCCATGTTGGCATATTCCGTAGCCTGGTGCTGCAAGGTCAGATCAGCAAGCCACTAGAGCAGGATATTTACACGGCTTTGCAGAGCAAGGATAAGGCCAGTGTTAACAGCCTGACCCAAAACCTTAGCCAGCAAGTACGCGATGCGCTGGTCAGCCTGACCGAGCTTAATGGCGGGGCTGACATATTGGATCAGGCAGAGCAACGTCTGCCAGCAATTGCCGGTATTACAAAGGCCCTGAATGAACTGCGTCAGGTAAGCGTAAAGCTGGCAGATTTGGGTGTTGATGTCTGCTTTGACTTGTCAGAGCTACGTGGCTACCACTACCACAGCGGATTAGTATTCGCTGCCTATGCAAAAGGCTATTCTGGCCCGTTAGCCTTAGGTGGACGTTATGACGAAATAGGCTCGGTATTTGGCCGTGCACGACCTGCAACCGGGTTTAGCCTCGATTTACGCGGAGTAGTGACCGCGCTAGCCCCTGCTGAGCAGGAAACAGCCATCTTTGCCCCATTTGGGGATGAACCTGAGCTGTTAGCCAAGATTTCCGAGCTACGCTTTGCGGGCGAAGTAGTGGTACAAGAACTCCCTGGCCATGAAGCGCATCGTAAAGAACTCAATTGCGATCGCAAGCTGGTCAAGCAAGGCTCAGTCTGGCAAGTGGTTGCCGCACCAGAATTATTAAATTAGTAGAGAGTTAGCTGCATATATGAACAAGAACGTTGTTGTAATTGGCACCCAATGGGGCGATGAGGGTAAGGGGAAAATCGTTGATTGGCTTACCGACCATGCTCAGGGAGTAGTGCGCTTTCAAGGCGGCCATAATGCAGGGCATACGCTGGTTATCGGCCAGGGTGCTTCACAACGTGAGTACAAGCTCAACCTAGTGCCATCCGGTATTGTGCGAGAAGGTGTGCAGTGTTACATCGGTAACGGGGTAGTTCTGGATGCAGGTCATCTACTGGAAGAAATTACTGGGCTGGAAAAAGCCGGTATCGAAGTCCGTAGCCGCCTGAAAGTCAGCCCGGGTTGCCCGTTGATTCTCGACTGCCATGTCCGTGTGGATAAAGCGCGTGAAATTGCACGTGGTATAGACAAGAAGATAGGCACCACCGGCAAGGGTATAGGCCCGACCTATGAGGATAAAGTAGCTCGCCGTGCTTTGCGAGTGTACGATTTGTTCTACCCCGAGCGTTTTGCAGAGAAGTTAAAAGAAGTCTTTGATTATCATAATTTTGTTCTGACCAAATACCTGAATGCTGAACCTGCTGACTACCAGGCTCAACTGGATTTATCCATGCAACAGGCTGAGATACTGCGCCCCATGGTTACAGATATTTCAGCGGCATTGTACGAAGCCAATAAGGCTGGACATAACCTGTTGTTTGAAGGTGCGCAGGGTACGCTGCTGGATATAGATCATGGCACTTATCCCTATGTGACTTCTTCCAATTGTGTTTCCGGCCAGGCTTCAGCTGGTGCTGGTGTTGGCCCGAATATGCTGCACTACGTGCTGGGTATTACCAAGGCTTATACCACGCGCGTTGGCGGTGGCCCATTTCCTAGCGAACTGGATATTGAGACAGAAGATTGCCCTGGCTATCAGATGTCCACCAAGGGCCGTGAGATTGGCACAGTGACCAAGCGCAAGCGCCGTTGCGGCTGGTTCGATGCAGCAGCATTGCGTCGCTCCGCACGTATTAATGGCCTGACAGGCTTGTGTATTACCAAATTGGATGTATTGGATGGCATCAGCGAGCTTGAAATTTGTACCGGTTATGAGTTAGACGGTAATATCGTTGGTATGCTGCCTGTGGGTGCGGATGATGTCTCTCGATGCAAACCTATATACGAGACCTTGCCCGGCTGGAGCGAAAATACATTTGGGGTAAGCCGCTGGGAAGATTTGCCAGCCAATGCGCGTGCGTACCTGAAGCGCCTCGAGGTGTTATGCGAGGTACCGGTAGCTATTGTTTCTACTGGCCCGGAACGAGATGAGACTATCGTTCTACAGCATCCATTTGGTGCCTAATAATTTTAGAGTACGATTTTGAGCTCGGTTGAAAATCAACGCCTGGCCTGGGCTTTGACTGGTTCAGGGCATTACCTGCGGGAATGCCTGGAAATTATCAATACTCTTCAGGATGTTGATTTGTTTCTGAGCAAAGCGGCAGCAGAAATCCTGCAACAATATGGTTATAAACATAATGTGGGCCGTGTTTATCAGGATAAAACCGCTAGCTCAGTGCCTGTTGAGCTGTTTTATCAGGGTAAATACCATACTCTCGTCGTAGCGCCCGCCACATCCAATACTGTTGCCAAGATGGTCTCTGGTATCTCGGACAATCTGGTCACTAATCTTTACGCACAGGCTGGCAAGACGCGTGTGGCCAGTATCGTGTTTGCCTGCGATACTGAACCTGAGTTGGAGTCGGAAGCGCCTCGGGATAATATGGTAAAAGTTTACCCACGCCGTATTGATCTTGAGAACATGGAAAAGCTTAAAACCTTTGAAGAAACAACGGTTGCAGGTGATATGCAGCAGTTGAACGTGGCTATACAGGCGCGACTCGCGTGTCTGAAAACCTGCTCTTCCTAACCGGCAAGTTAGCCGAAAAAAGCCTGCATAAGGTGCTGGATGGTATCCGGCCAACTGGCTTCAAGTATCGTGTGGCGCAACTGGGTGTCTCCGTGGCCGCATTAATGACACCAGAGCTTATAGTGCGCCGTTTGACCGATGCTGGCGATGCAGACCGCATTATGGTGCCAGGATTGTGTCGTGGGGATTTGTCTTTACTGGAACAGAAGTACGGCATACCCGTCGAGCGCGGCCCGGAAGACCTGAAGGATTTGCCCCAGTTTTTTGGTCAGGGTGGTAAGGAGCCAGATTTGTCCAGACATGATGTCAGCATCTTTGCCGAGATTGTCGAGGCGCCAGGCCTGTCAGTTGAAGCTATTATTCTGCGGGCTGAAGAGTACCGGCAACAGGGCGCTGATGTTATCGATATCGGTTGTTTGCCGAATACGCCATTCCCGCATCTTGTAGACTCAATTAAAGCACTACAGGCTGTCGGATTCAAAGTCAGCGTAGATTCTATGAATAACGATGATTTGTTGCTGGCAGGCAGGGCGGGGACAGATTACCTGCTGAGCCTAACTGAAAAAACGTTGTGGATTGCTGATGAAGTGCCGTCTACGCCAGTACTTATCCCTGCCAAGCCCGGTAGCCTGCCTTCTCTGTATCGTGCTATAGAGGTAATGCAGAAAAAAGGCAGGGCATTTATCGCTGATGCAATTCTAGACCCAATCCCTTTTGGCTTGACGGAATCCATCGTACGCTTCCAAAAATTGCGTAAGCGCTATCCAGATATCCAGGTCATGATGGGTATTGGTAACCTCACTGAATTAACCGACGCTGACACTACAGGTGTTAATGCCATCTTATTCGGCATTATTGCCGAACTTAAATTAAATGCAGTATTAGCTACTTCGGTCAGCCCACATGCGGCCAATGCGGTAAGTGAGGCCGATATTGCTCGCCGTATGATGTTTGCTGCCCGCGAAGATAGACGTTTACCCCGTGGCTATAGCGATGGTTTGCTTGGCTTGCACGATAGAAGGCCTTTCAGTTACAGCGCCGAAGAAATTGCCGAATTCGCTGCCCAGATCAAGGATCCGAGTTTTCGTATCCAAGTGAGTGAGGAGGGGGTGCATATCTACAATCGTGACGGCCTGTATCAGGACATTGACCCATTTAAGCTTTACTCTCATCTCAAGGTTGATGATGATGCATCCCATGCGTTTTATCTGGGAGTTGAGTTAGCACGAGCGCAAATCGCCTGGCAGCTGAAAAAACGTTACTACCAGGATGAAGAGCTGGCGTGGGGAGTAAATAGTACGAGAAAAGATAAGCGTGCACGCTTATCTCATCGCGATACTGCTATCAAAGAAAAACAGGTTCGCAAGCTTAGGAACAAGGGTACGCCATGATTTACGAGACTATCGTAATTAGCACCGATGCAGAAAACAACCCGCATATTGCGCCCTTTGGTATACTTGAACAGGAGGGATTGCTGGTGATTGCCCCATTTCGGCCCTCTGCTAGCCTGGACAATCTGCTCAATAAGCGTGCAGCAGTAATTAATCTTACTGATGACGTGAGAGTCTTCGCTGGAGCGCTGACTGGACGGCGAGCTTGGACAGTCAGCAAGGCAGAAAAAATTAATGGGTATGTACTCGATGGCGCGCTTGCGCACAAGGAACTGGAGCTGGTTAGCGTTAGAGAAGATGCGACTCGGCCAGAGCTAAAATTTCGTGTAGTCCACGAGGTAAATCACAGAGCTTTTAAAGGATTTAACAGGGCACAGGCAGCAGTTATCGAGTTGTCTATTCTGGTCAGCCGCCTGCATATGCTGGAGATGACCAAGATCGATGCGGAGCTGACTTATTTGGAGATTGCCATAGAAAAGACCGCTGGTGAGCATGAACGTCAGGCCTGGTCTTGGTTAATTGAGAAGATTGAAAATCATAAAGCTCTCATGTCCGGAACAAATCAGGCATGACCAAGCTGCTGGCGAGTGTTTCTAACCTGTCTGAGGCTGGGATTGCTCTGGAAGCTGGCGCCGACATCATCGATTTAAAAAATCCAGTTGCAGGGGCCTTAGGCGCCTTGCCCAAGCATGAAATACGGGCAATTGTGTCCCTGATTTCTGGCATCAAGCCGGTGAGCGCAACTATAGGCGATCTGCCTATGGATACTGAGCTTGTTATGCGTGCTACCGAACAGATGGCGCAAACGGGGGTGGATATTATCAAAATTGGATTTTTTGGCTCAAGTGGCCATCATGATTGTATTCAAGCTCTGAAGCCCCTTACAGGAAGAGGAACACAAATGGTTGCAGTGCTTTTTGCTGATCAAGCGCCTGATCTAAGTCTGCTCTCAGAACTGCAAGAGGCCGGATTTTATGGCGTAATGCTAGATACAGCAGATAAGAATGGCAAAAATTTGATGGACCATATTTTGCCTGAGGATATTGAGAGGTTTATAACACTCGCCCATAAATATGGGTTGCAATCAGGCTTGGCTGGGTCATTAGGGCGGGAACATATTCCCGCTTTGACTAGACTAAACCCGGGCTACATCGGTTTTCGAGGGGCGCTTTGCTCGAACCTTAAGCGTACATCAGCTCTAAGTGCGGATAAGGTGCATGAAATTAGCGGTTTGTTGCTTAGAAACAACACAACTTTCAGTAATATGGCAAGTGTGTGAATTCTTCGTGGACCCCCGTTGCTTATGGTTTTTGCTATGGTATAGTTGATTCATATAATTGTTTTAATACGTTCGTAACTAGGAGTTCCATCGCTATGAAAAAGAATATTATTGGTCTTGCAGTTGCAAGCATTTTTGGTTTAACCGCAACTATCGCTGCCGCAGATGATGCATATCAGGGTTCGTGGTATGCATTGCCAGGCATTAGCGTAATGAATACCGACAGCGATCTCAAAGCAGATGATGGTAATGTGGGTGGCTTCCTGCGCATTGGTAAAGAAATCAGTGAGCATTGGGATGTGCAAATTGGTCTTGGTTATAACGAGGCCGATGAAGACAGCAAGAAATTTACAGGTGGGAAATACAAACAAACATTACTGGGTGTAGATGCCCTCTACATGTTTAGCCGTGACAAATTCCGTCCATTTGTACTTGCTGGTATCGGTGCAGCTCATAATAGAATCGGTTATAGCGGTACTCCTGGCTCAAGCGGCTCTGATACCTCATGGATGGGCAATGTTGGCTTGGGTGCTCAATATCTGTTTACTGACAATATTGGATTGCAAGCTGATATTCGTGAAGTTTGGAGCCGTGCAGAAGCTAACAATGGCCTATTTAGCTCAAGTGCTGGAACCAAGAAAGAAACAATCGGCAACACATATTTCAATCTGGGCGTGATTTTCAAGTTTGGCGCGCCTAAGCAAGTAGCTGCAGCAGAGCCTGCACCAGAGCCAATGGCTGCTCCAGAACCTACGCCAGAGCCAATGGCTGCTCCAGAACCTGCGCCAGTTGGGCCTGCTGCGCCAGCATTTGAGAAAATTACACTTGCTTCAGAAGTGCTGTTTGGCTTCGATAAAGATGTTCTGAAAGACGAAGGTAAAGAGCGTCTCAATAATGACGTAGTAGAAAAAATGAAGGCTCATCCAGAGGTTGAGCTGGTGTTGATTACTGGGCATACCGACCGCATCGGTGACGCTGGCTACAATCAGAAGTTGTCTGAGCGTCGTGCGAATGCCGTGAAGAAATACCTGGTAAGTCAAGGTATCGAAGAGAACCGCCTGCATGCAGTTGGTAAGGGTGAAACTGAGCCGGTAGTAGATTGCAAAGGTATACATGGCAAGAAAGCTATCGAATGCCTGCAGCCTAATCGCCGCGTAGTAGTCGAAATTGAAGTACAGCGCGCTAACTAGATTTATTGCAATTATTGTATAAGCTAAGTTTGGAAAAGCCCCGCGTTGCGGGGCTTTTTTATGACCAAAATGACTGAACATATACCTAGAGAAATTGATCAGGTAATAGAAGCGCGTTGGGTGCTTCCGATATTGCCTCGTGGCAAAATCATCGAGCGTGCGACGGTCGTTATAGACCAGGGACGTATAGTAGACGTGCTTCAAACCGAGCAGGCTCGAGTGCAATATCGGCCACGTCAGATTGTAGTGCTAGATGATCATGTCTTGATTCCGGGGTTAATCAATCTACATACACATGCTGCCATGAGTCTTATGCGTGGTTTGGCAGATGATTTACCCTTAATGGTCTGGTTGCAGGAACATATCTGGCCAGCAGAAAAACAGTTAGTGTCTGAGCGTTTTGTATGTGATGGTACCTTGCTAGCTTGTGCTGAGATGTTACGCGGAGGCACAACCTGTTTTAATGACATGTACTTTTTCCCGCAGGCCGCGGCAGAAGCAGCCTTGCAAGCTGGAATGCGTGCCAATTTGGGACTGGTGGTCATTGAGTTTCCGTCAGCTTATGCCAATGATGCCGATGATTATCTGCTAAAAGGTTTGGATGCTCGCGATAGCTGGCGTGGCAATGCTTTGCTAACTAGTAGCCTGGCCCCGCATGCGCCTTACACCATAGAAGATCGCACTTTTGAAAAAGTGATTACCTATGCGGAGCAACTGGGTATAGGTGTCCATACGCATTTGCATGAAACCCGTGATGAGATAGAGCAAAGCCTGAGCAAGCATGGCGTAAGGCCAATGCGTAGACTGGCTAACTTAGGCTTGCTGGGCCCTAATCTGGTAGCTGCACATTGTGTACACTTGCAAGCTGAAGAAATTGAGTTAATGGCTGAGCATGGTTGCCATATAGCACACTGCCCGGCTTCAAATCTGAAACTGGCAAGTGGTATCGCCGATGTGGCTAAATTACTTGCTGCCGGTATTAATACTGGTATCGGTACTGATGGTGCGGCCAGTAATAACCGTTTAGATATGTTTGCAGAAATGCGGCTTGCAGCTTTGCTGGCAAAAGGTACAAGCGGTAACGCAGCTGTGCTTCCTGCCGCACAGGCTCTGGAAATGACTACTATCAACGCAGCCAAAGCATTGGGGCTGGATGATCGTATAGGCTCGATTGAAATTGGCAAGATGGCTGATTTGACTGCTGTCAGAATTGCAGATCCTGAAACTTTGCCATGTTTCGATCCCGTTTCGCATCTGGTCTATGTTGCCGGTAGGGAACATGTCAGCCATACATGGGTGGCTGGTGACTTACGTTATCAGAAGGTTGATGGCCAGAGCGGACAGAAACCTAACGCACAAGATGGCGTCTATGCCAATATAGAGCCCGTAGAATTAAAGGAAATAATATCGGTATGGCAATCGAAACTGAGTCAGTACAAGGCGTAAACGTAGACCCAGCCGAACTGCAAAAATTTGCAGCGCTGGCACATCGCTGGTGGGATCCCAATAGTGAGTTCAAGCCTTTACATGAAATTAACCCGCTAAGGCTCAATTTTATTGATGCTAAGGTTGGCCTCAATGGTAAACGGGTGTTGGATGTTGGCTGTGGCGGTGGCATTCTCTCTGAATCCATGAGTTTGAAAGGCGCTGATGTTACGGGCATAGACCTGGGTGAGAAAGCACTTAAGGTGGCGCAGCTACACAAATTAGAGAGTGGTATAGCCGTAAATTATCGTCTGGTTTCGGTAGAGATGCTTGCGCAAGAGATGCCGGAAAGTTTTGATGTGGTTACATGCATGGAAATGCTTGAACATGTCCCCGATCCTGCTGCTGTAGTACGTGCTTGCGCAACATTGGTAAAGCCAGGCGGCACAGTATTTTTCTCGACCATCAACCGTAACCCAAAGGCTTACCTGTTTGCCGTGATAGGGGCCGAGTATTTGTTGAATCTGCTACCTCGGGGTACACATGATTACGAGAAGTTCATCAAGCCTTCGGAGCTATCATCCTGGGGGCGGCGCGCTGGTTTATCAGTGGCAGGGCTCAAGGGTATGAGCTATAACCCGCTTACCAAGCACTACTGGCTTGGTGATGACGTATCAGTGAATTACATCTTGCATGCAGTGAAGTAGCGACGAAATAACCCCTGTGTCCGAACTTATCCTGTTTGATCTTGACGGTACTCTGGTTGATACCGCACCAGACCTGGGCTTGGCTCTCAATCTTCAGCGTGAGCGCCATGGCTTGCCACCCTTGCCTCAAGAAAAAATCCGCCCGTATGCCTCGCATGGATCAAGAGGCTTGTTAGAGATTGGCTTTGGTCTCGTGCCAGCAGATGCCAGCTTTGCACAAATGCGCCATGAATACCTCGCACTCTACGATGAAGTGTTTATGCGTTCACCGGTGTTGTTCGAAGGTATTGCTGAGTTGTTGTTGGAGATTGAAAATAAGGGTTGGCGCTGGGGCGTGGTAACCAACAAACCACGGCGTTTCTCAGAGCCGCTGCTAGCAGTGATTAAGCTTGATACACGCGCTGCCTGCCTGGTTTGTGGCGATGATGCCTCGCGTGTAAAACCCCATCCCGACACCCTGTTAATGGCATGCGCTCAGACAGAAACCCAGCCTATAGATTGCATGTATGTGGGCGATGCGGAGCGCGATATCCAGGCTGGTCGAGCAGCTGGCATGCGCACTGTAGTAGCCCTCTATGGATATATTGATGTATCAGATAAGCCGTTGGAATGGGGTGCTGATGCTTTGATCAATAGCCCGGTTGAGCTGATGTCACTGCTCTAATCTATCGCTGGTATCCATCCAGCAAGCACTATTGGAATTTTCGTTAGACACTTCTTTTTGTGTCTTACCGCAACGTGGACAAAGCCTGTATCTAATAGGGTAAACAGAGCCTTCAAACTGAAGGCCTCTGATGGTGATTTGCCAATTATGCAGATTCAATCGACATAACTGTTTGCCAAATCCAGAATTCTTAAGGCTAGCTGACACTCCGTCGTTCCATCATGGCTTGAGCCAGGGTTCCACTATCCACATGCTCAATCTCCCCACCCATGGGCAGGCCACGGGCGATTCGGCTAACCTTGAGACCACGTGTGCGCAATAACTCGCTGACATAATGCGCGGTAGCCTCACCTTCCACTGTGTAATTGGTAGCCAGAATGATTTCCTCAACCACACCATCCTGAGCGCGTTTAATGAGCTTATCCAAATGAATCTCACGCGGACCCACGCCATCTAATGGGGATAGCCTGCCCATCAGCACAAAATACATACCTTTGAATGCTTGTGTCTGCTCAAGCATCATCAAGTCGGTCGGCATTTCTACTACGCATAATAGTGAGCCATCGCGGTTGTTGGATGCACATAGAGGGCAAATGGCATGCTCGCTAAAGTTATTACATAAGCTGCAGTGGCTTATTACATGTAACGCGTTATTGAGGGCTGATGCGAGGACATTTGCACCAGGCCGATCGCGTTGCAGTAAATGGTAAGCCATACGCAGAGCCGATTTTGGGCCGACACCCGGTAGGCAACGCAGGGCTTCGACTAGTTGTTCCAGTGCTGCGGGACTTTTCATTAGTGAATCTGGATTTAGAACGGCAATTTCATGCCAGCAGGCATCAGGCTACCCATGCGTTGCTGAGTGGTGGCGTCGGCTTTGCTTGCGGCATCATTCAGTGCGATGACAATCAGGTCTTCGAGCATTTCCTTATCGTCACCCATGAGGCTTTGATCTATATTGATGCGCTTGACTTGGTGTTTACAGGTCATTGTGACCTTGACCATGCCTGAGCCTGCTTGGCCTTCGACTTCCATAGTGGCCAGCTCAGCTTCAGCGCGCTTCATGTTTTCCTGCATTTGCTGGGCTTGCTTCATCAGATTGCCCATGCCGCCTTTCATCATAATATTGCTCTCCTATTGAATGGGTTTGATACTTGAGGGAATGATTTGCGCACCAAAGTCTTTTACCAGTGCCTGTACGAAATCATCTTCCCGAATGGCTGATTCTGCACGTGACTGTAGTGCAGCTTTTTCCTGCGTGATTTGCTGTGCCGGGGTATTGCCACTGCCACCGACATCAAAATGCAGCTGTATTTTTCTGTCGAAATGCTGTGAGATTGCTACGCGTAGTTTCTCTTGGTAGTTTTGCTCCAGTAAATGCTTCTGTGCCTGCGGTACAGATAAATACATGGCGTGGTCTTCATGGCGGATCAGTTCGCAATTTTGTGCCAGAGCTCTGGCTAGGCCAAGTTTGAGTTGATCAACCAATCCACGCCAGTTGCCGTCAAAACTTTTGTTTTGGCTTATCTCAGGTGATGCTTCTACTTCGCCATTGGTTAATTGCGATGCGGTCTCTGGTTCGTTATCCGGCACCACGAGAGCCGCGATTGGCGATGCTGTGGGTTGGCTAACAGTAGGGGTTGTTGGTTTCTCAATCGGTTTATTTCTCGGGTTACTTGATTCGCTAGGGCTAAAAGCCAGCATACGCAACAAACACATGCTGAATCCTGCAAATTCATCAGGAGCCAATCCCAGGTCTCTGCGGCCTAGCAAGGCAATCTGGTAATAAAGCTGGACTTGTTCTGCGCTAAGCTTTTCTGCCAGCATTAATAATGCATTACGTTCTGGCAAGTCCGCAGCAATACTTTCCGGCACGCTTTGCGCCAAGGCAACTTGGTGCAGTAGATTAGCAAGGTCATTCAGTGCCGTATCAAATGACAGGCTACGTTGCTCCATGGCGCGGGCTTGCGCCATGAGGGCCGGGCCATCCTGTGCGGTTAGCGAGGTTAACAGATCGAACAGATAGCTCTGGTCAATCGCGCCCAGCATTGAACGAACTTCTTTTTCATGTACGGCATCACCGCCATAGGCAATTGCTTGGTCAAGCAAAGACAACGCGTCACGCATACTACCTGCTGCTGCACGGGCAATAAGCTGCAAAGCGACTGGCTCGCAGGAAATTTTTTCCTCGGCCAACACGGTCTGTAAGTGTTCGGTAATGGATGTGCTCGACATCTGCCGCAAATTGAACTGCAGGCAGCGTGAGAGTACTGTGACAGGCACTTTTTGCGGGTCCGTTGTGGCAAGTATGAATTTAACGTGCGCTGGGGGCTCTTCCAGCGTTTTCAGCATGGCGTTGAATGCATTACGTGACAACATATGCACTTCATCAATGATGTAAACCTTGAAACGGCCTACAGTCGGCGCATATTGGGCGTTTTCAAGCAATTCGCGCATACTGTCAACTTGCGTATTGGAAGCAGCATCTACCTCCAGCAAATCTACAAAGCGACCCTTATCAATATCAAGGCAGGCGGAACAGACGCCGCACGGATGCGCGGTGATACCGGTTTCACAATTGAGGGATTTGGCCAGTATGCGCGCTAGCGTCGTTTTACCGACGCCACGCGTGCCAGTGAATAGGTAAGCATGGTGCAGGCGCTGTTGCTCAAGCGCGTTTGTCAGAGCGCGTACTACATGCTCTTGCCCCACAAGTGCTTCAAACGACTTGGGGCGCCATTTGCGGGCAAGAACTTGATAGCTCATAAATGCGATAACTCACAAAAGTAAGGCGTTAACTTTAGCCCAAAACGGCGCTTTAGTCTAAGTCGATTTGCCCAGATGGTTTGGTGACTACAAGGACTAGCTGGGAAACTGGAAGGGGCGAGCCTGACCCCCGGCACTTGCTTCAATAGCTGTGGCTGCTTGCTTCCGCACCTGACCAGGTTGGCTACTTTACAATGCGGGGAGGCCCGCCTTGCCGAATTTTAACCCAAAGCCTCATTTAAGGCCATTTCTGGTTATGTCGCTACGTTGTATTCCGACAAACTAATCCAAATAATTACATATATATATTCAATATAAACAATGTTTTGTGCCTGACTTTATATATTGTTTGACGGTGTTTATGACACTGATCAGAATGCATTTATTCTACGCTTTGATCCGCGCATTTCATCGTACAGTGGTTAGTAGCTAATGCAGGGGGCTTGCGATATAGTTATGCATGGTTTGCAATCAATAAAGACAACAATAATGAGTGCGTTAAGACAAGACCTGACATGACTATAAAAGACGTTTTAATTGGTCAGACGCGAGATTTCTGGGGCCGCTTTAGCGATCCCCCCTCATCATTGCTTGGTAAAGCCATCCTCGCCATTTTGGTTCTTGCCGAAACGGTCATCTGTGTTTTCTGGATTTTTACGCTATCGGGCCTAGGTGAAGGTTACGCATTCATAGCAGCAGTACCCTACGTCTACATTATTATTTCTTATTCCAGCCTGCTACTTTTCTACAGGCTGAAACGTATAGATTATTTCGTTTTTGTTCAATTGATTATGCTGCTGGTTATGCCATTCTTCATGCAATGGGTGATTGGTGGTTTTGAAGCATCTAGTGGAGTTGCTATATGGGCTTTACTTTCACCGGTAGGCGCCTTGATGATTCTGGGCACGCGCCAGTCGACTCCCTGGTTCGGTTTATTCATGGCACTTGCGGCCGTATCTTGGCAACTTAACAGTATATTTGCGAGTAATGCATTACCTATTCCAGCCCATGTTAAAGATACCTTCTTCCTAATGAATATTACTGGGACGGCATCAATTCTCTACGGCGTGATGCATTACTTCCAGGCACAAAAAGAACGTGTGCTGGAGGCTTTAGCCATTGAACAGGGTAGGTCAGAGAAACTGTTACTGAACATTATGCCGAGATCTATTGCAGATAGGCTAAAAGCTAATGACCTGCTGATAGCAGATAGTCATGATGCTGTGACTATCATGTTTGCTGACTTGGTGGATTTCACACATATTTCAGCAGGTATGCCGCCATCAGAGCTAGTAGATTTGCTTAATCAGGTATTTTCAAAGTTTGACGAGCTGGCAGAGAAATATGGTCTGGAGAAAATCAAAACTATAGGTGATGCCTATATGGTGGTGGGCGGCGCACCAACTGCGCGCGACGATCACGCAATCGCGGTAGCTAGAATGGCAATAGAAATGCGGTCAGCGTTGGCCGAAACCGCAAGTAGGACAGGCAAAAATTTGATGATGCGCATCGGGATCAATAGCGGCCCCGTGATTGCGGGCGTGATTGGCAATACCAAGTTCAGTTATGATCTATGGGGCGATACAGTAAATATGGCAAGTCGTATGGAACACTATGGGTTGCCTAATGTTATCCAGGTAACAGAGCCTTGCTATATGTTGTTAAAAGACTTTTTTGAATTTGAGCCCAGAGGTTTGATTTCTGTAAAAGGTAAAGGTGAGGTTGCTACTTATATCTTGAAAAGCAGCCGCTAGTTTAGGTTGGTCTAGGCCTGCTCTTGATATATAATCCGCCTCCACGCACGGAGAGGTGGATGAGTGGTTTAAGTCGCACGCCTGGAAAGCGTGTTTAGGCTAATAGCCTAACGCGGGTTCGAATCCCGCCCTCTCCGCCATTCGTAGTTTCTTGTTTTATTATAAATCTTGCATGTCATCATGCAATTCACCTTACCCAACATAGAGGCTCGCTGGTAAAATCAAACAGCGTAGCTAAAGCGAAAACTCGGAAACTACAGTGACCAAGCGTTTTTTGCATGTGGGTTGTGGATTCAAGCGTAAAGACCAGACTACGGTAGGCTTTAATACTGCAGAATGGGATGAGCTACGTTTTGATATCGACGAGAAAGTATCTCCAGATATTGTTGGAAGCATGACTGATATGTCTGCGTTAGATTCTGCTTCTGTCGATGCTATATTTTCCAGCCACAACATTGAACATCTCTATCTGCATGATGTGCCGAAAGCGCTCGCTGAATTCAAACGTGTACTTAAATCGGACGGTTTTCTTGTAATTACCTGTCCCGATCTGCAATCAGTATGTGCACTGGTTGCCGAAGATAAGCTGATTGAGCCTGCTTACAGCTCTCCATCTGGCCCGATTACACCTATGGATATACTCTATGGTCATCGTCAGGCGATGGCTAGCGGTAATCTTTATATGGCTCATCGCTGCGGATTTACTCGCTCTCTGTTGACTGCCGCATTGCGGGCTATTGGCTTTAGAAGCTTATCTGCGACCCGCCGACCCTATCCATTTTATGATTTATGGGTAATAGCAAAACTTGACCCGATAGATGAAGCAGAAATCATAAAACTGGCAGCTGAACACTTGCCAAACTAACCAAGATTGCCGACTCTATTGCCACGTCGTGTAGAAAATCTTAACATGAAGTAAAAGGGGATTTGGCAGCCTCCCTATTCAGACGATTACGTCCAAGGCCTGCTCCAATCTTAGGGTTTTTACCCTAACCTAAGGAGAAATATGGACGCTTCCAATTCAATGGAGCAGCATTCAACTGCTACCCCTCACCCGGTCACATTGGCACAAGCCTTTTTCTATTGGCTCAAACTAGGATTCATAAGCTTTGGTGGCCCCGCCGGGCAGATTGCCATCATGCACCACGATCTGGTTGAGAAGAAACGCTGGATTTCCGAAAAGCGGTTCTTGCACGCACTCAATTATTGCATGGTCTTACCTGGCCCCGAGGCGCAGCAACTAGCGACGTATATCGGTTGGCTTATGCACCGAAGCCTGGGTGGAATTATTGCTGGCGGGTTATTTGTTTTGCCTTCCTTTTTTATTCTGGTTGGGCTGGCGTGGATTTACATGGTTTTCGGCAGTCTGCCGGCGGTCGCCGGCGTTTTATATGGCATAAAGCCAGCAGTTGTTGCTATTGTTCTTTTTGCAGCTTATCGCATTGGCTCCAGAGCGTTGAAGAACGGCGTGCTATGGGCTATCTCGGCATCAGCCTTCATCGCTATTTTTGTATTCAAAACGCCATTCCCACTAATTGTATTGGCTGCTGGTTTGATAGGCTATTTAGGGGGCTATAAATCCCCGCAGCACTTTAAAATTGGCGGGAGTCATGGCGCTGTGCAAAAAGACTATGGGCCTGCACTGATTGACGACGATACGCCTACACCGGCCCATGCAATTTTTAGCTGGGGCAAGTTTTGGACCGTATTGGTAGTAGGCGTCTTACTATGGGCTCTAGCAATGTCAGCTTTAATATTGATGTATGGATGGAGGAGCACTTATAGCCAAATGGCATGGTTCTTCAGCAAGGCAGCTTTACTGACCTTTGGCGGCGCCTATGCTGTTTTGCCCTATGTTTATCAGGGGGCGGTTGAGAACCATCACTGGCTCAATGCTACACAGATGATAGATGGTTTGGCATTGGGTGAAACCACGCCTGGCCCATTGATTATGGTTGTAACCTTCGTGGGCTTCGTAGGTGGCTGGTCTAATCAAGTATTTGGGGTAAATGCTGCTTTTGCTTCGGCTTTGCTGGCCGCAACCATTGTGACTTTCTTTACTTTTCTGCCTAGTTTTATATTCATCTTCATGGGCGGACCATTTATTGAGACCACACATGGAAATTTGAAATTTACTGCTCCATTGAGCGCAATTACTGCCGCTGTGGTTGGCGTGATTGTGAACTTGGCGTTATTCTTTGCGTATCACGTGTTCTGGCCACACGGGTTGTCTGGTTTGATTGACTGGGCATCTATTCTATTGGCTTTACTTGCCACAATCGCTTTATTTCGCTTTAAACTAACAGTGGTTCCTATCATTTTATCTTGTGGAGTTCTGGGCATGCTCTGGAAGCTATTGATTTAATCGTCGATGTTCAGCTTCAATTTGTGGCCAGATAAATCAGGATGCGGATATACTAGTTATTAAGAATAAAAAGCCTTCCTAACAAGCATACAAGAGGAGAAGCCATGAATCCGATCACTCTGTTTAAGCTGTTTTTTACTCCCACGAAAGGTTGGGAGGCTTTAATTCAAAGCCAACCTTCATTGCATCGGTTATATATGTTGCATGTGATCCCTTTTTCTCTTCTTCCACCACTAATGATCTATATCGCTGGCAATAACCATAGCGAGATGTTCTTTGATCTGTTACCTGGTAACAAACTTATTATTGTTTCGGTAGCATTCTTTCTGGTTGAATTAGTTGCAGTCCCCGCCATGGCGATAGTAGTTCGTCAGCTGGCAGAAGTCGCCGAGATTCATCCATCTTATAAAGAAGCCTTCACTCTTGCCGCAGTCGCGCCGACTCCTCTGTGGATGGCGCCAGTATTTCTGGCAGTGCCGAGTATTCTGGTTAATATTTTGGTCACCTCGCTGGCGATGATGGCGTCTGCAGGCTTTATTTACTATGGAATCCCCACAGTATTCAGAATTAAAGAGCCGGGCCATGCGCTTTTGTTATTTGGTGCAATCTTAATGGCTGGCGTTATTGCATGGGGATTCTTGATGGTGTCTACCCTAATGGTGTGGGGGGCAGTACAAAATCTGCAATTTGCAACTGGCCACGCGTTCTAATTTGCTGCTTAAATATAAAAAAAGACCACAACGATGGCCGTTTTTATTTGATTGCCCATATACAAATTCCGAGGCTATTGGATCAATAACACTGCTACTGTGATTGCCCTGTAAAATGAGGCATGAGCGAGAACAGCACACCTTTTGCCAACCTAAGTCCCGATTGCATTCTAGATGCAGTTGATCGCTTAGGCTTGCGCACCGATGGACGATTACTTGCACTTAATAGCTATGAAAACAGGGTCTACCAAGTTGGCATAGAACAAGGGTTACCGCTGGTAGCCAAGTTTTATAGGCCAGAACGCTGGACCGATGCTGCTATCCTGGAAGAGCACGGTTTTTTGCAATCGCTAGCCGAGGCCGAGATTCCAGTGGTTCCTCCACTTATTCTACAAGATGGCCTATCGTTGCATAGCCACAATCATTATCGTTTTGCGCTCTTTCATAAGCATGGTGGCCGCTCCCCTGATCTGGACCAGCCAGGGGTATTGGAGTGGATAGGCCGGTTCATTGGGCGTATCCATGCCATAGGGGCGTTGACTAAATTTACTCAACGCCCGACTCTTGATATCAGTAGTTTTGGTAAGGAACCTAGTGAATATTTACTAGAACACGGATTTATTCCCATCGAACTGGTGGAGGTATATCGTGGTGTAGTAAAGCAAGCGATTGATGGTGTAGAGCGCAGTTTTGAACGTGCAGGAGATGTGTCGGCAATCAGGCTACATGGAGACTGCCACTTGGGGAACCTGCTCTGGACAACTGACGGGCCACATTTTGTGGATTTTGATGATAGCCGCATGGGCCCTGCAGTACAGGATTTATGGATGCTGCTGTCTGGCGATCAAGATGCAGTAAAAAGCCAGTTTACTGATTTACTTAGTGGCTACGAGTGTTTTTATGATTTCAATCCAATGGAACTGCATCTCGTTGAAGCGCTACGCACGCTAAGGCTAATTCACTACGCTGGCTGGATTGCCCAAAGGTGGAATGATCCGGCTTTTCCTAAAGCGTTTACTTGGTTTAACACACAACAATATTGGCAGGATCGCATTCTGGAGCTAAGAGAGCAAATAGCGTTAATGGATGAGCCTTTGCTAATGACCGGGAATTTCTAATGCAAAGTAGGATATCTTGACCATAATGGAAAAGGGTCAGCGCCTGAACGCTAACCCTTCTTAGAATTTGGCTCCTCGACCTGGGCTCGAACCAGGGACACACGGATTAACAGTCCGTTGCTCTACC
>DATBRG010000028.1:0-24184 GCA_036560445.1 Methylophilaceae bacterium | reverse complement strand
CGGCGGTTGGGCTGGCGTAGCGATGAACCTGGGTCTGACCAACGACACCGATGCTCTTGGTGCTGCTGGTGGTTACAAGGAACTGACCAAGTGGAACGCTGCTCCTGGCGGCGGTGCACTGAACGTGTTTAGCCTGTAATTTAGTAAAGCCCTAAACAGCCCTGGCATTATGCTGGGGCTGACTACAAAGTTTTATTATCAAATTTACTCCATAGGGATTTGATACTAAGGTCCCCTGCTCAATATTTGAGCAGGGGCTTTTTTTCGCCTTTAATTTTGGAATAGTGAGCTTTGGGAAAAGTGATTATTTTGGCAAAATAGTATTAATTCCTTTGACTCCAGCGCCTGAGTGATGCAAGTTACTGTTCAGGTCAAATCAGTCATATTCAAAGCAAGTCATTACGAGAGCAATCAGCATGGGTTTTAGTGTGAAGTGGGCGATAGTTGCCATTTATATTTTTTCGATTCTATACATCCATTTCCGCGGCAGAATCCGGTTGCCTTTCTTCCGGCAACTGTTCGATCATTCATCTGTGGTATCACCGATCAATATCTTCATGTACGCATTTTCGCGAGTGCCTACCGCTAAGCCCTATCTGGACCTAAGTAATTTTGATGACCTAAAGGTATTGCAGGCGAACTGGCAGATGATCCGGGACGAGGTGCTGAATCTGCAGGAGCTACAAAAGATCAAAGCCGCCGAGAAAAATGATGACGCCGGTTTCAATTCCTTCTTCAAGGCTGGGTGGAAGCGCTTTTACTTAAAGTGGTATGAAGCCAGTCACCCATCAGCGGCCCAGTTCTGCCCAAAGACCGTAGCGCTATTGCAAACCCTGCCGACGGTGAAAGCAGCCATGTTTACTGAATTACCCCCAGAGGGAAAGCTTAACCGCCATCGTGACCCATACGCAGGCTCGTTACGTTATCACTTGGGCCTGATCACGCCTAATGATGATCGGTGCTTTATCGAAGTGAACGGTGAGCGTTACAGCTGGCGCGATGGCGAGGGTGTGCTATTTGATGAAACCTTCATCCATAGTGCGCAGAACAACACTGACGCTAATCGCATCATCCTGCTTTGCGATATTGAACGCCCGATGAAATTTGGCTGGGCCCAGGCTGTAAATCGCTGGCTAGGACGTACCATGATGACAGCCGCCAGCTCCCCCAATGAGACTGGCGACCAAACTGGTGGCATTAACAAGGTATTCCGTTTTGTCTGGCTGGCCGGGCAATATCGCCGTCGGCTCAAGAAATGGAGCCGACCTACCTATTACGTGGTCAAGTTCGGCTTGATCATTGCTGCCGTTGCGCTGATTATCTATCTCTAAAGCAGGTTAATGCCAAAACGTTTTAACGCTAACGCATAAATAGCAAATAGCACAATGGTGAAGATTGCGCTGCTCACTAGCGCAAACCAGAAGCCGAGTTTTTCCAGTAAGTAGGGAAACAGCAAGAACATCGGCAGGGTAGGGATCACGTACCAGAAAGTATAGTAGGCGTGGTTGCTGATCTTGCTCATGGGCTGCTCCTCGACATAAAGCCAGATCAAAGTCAGTACCGTTACCAAAGGCAATGCGGCTATAAAACCACCCAAACGGTCGCTGCGTTTGGCCAATTCAGACACCAGCACTACCATACCGGCAGTCACCAGGTATTTCATGATGAGATATTGCATATCTTGTTTCCCCAAGCGTGTTGTATTAAGAGTATATAACCTCCGCAAGTCTATATCGCATTAAAACGGAACTCCAAGATTCAGGGAACCTAATGCCTGCAATCAATACCCAAAGGTGGGGTTGGAATGTGCATAATCAGTACCTTATTGCACGTATCATTTTGTAACGACTTAGCAATTTAAGGTATTTGCGATTAAGCTCCAGCTTGAACCTGGCCAAAGTGCCGAGTAAGACCATCAGTTTTCGATCAGTAGTTTTAACTATCAGGATTTTTTCATGACCAATAATCAGGATAAACGCCAAGTATCTGCAACAGGCTTGGCGAAAAAATCATCCGGAAAAATATGGATATGGCCACTTTTGCTCATTGCGATCGTTGCTCTGGTATGGGGAGTGATGCATTACCAGGCAAGCCAGAAAGCCAGTGCGAATTTGAAGTCTGATGCCAGATCCCGACCTGTACCGGTGTCGGTAGCTACGGCCGTTAAGCGTGACATCAATGTCTATCAGGATGCACTCGGCACAGTGACTTCGCGTAATTCAGTTACGGTTAAAGCCCGGGTAGATGGGCAACTGCTTAACCTCTATTTCCGCGAAGGGCAGATGGTCAAAGCTGGCGACCTTTTGGCGCAGATAGACCCAAGGCCATTTGAGGTACAGCTGGCGCAAGTTAGTGCCCAGCTGGCTAAAGACAAGGCATTGCTGGAGAACACACAAATCGACCTGGAGCGCTATAAAACCCTGCTGGCACAGGATTCTATCTCCAAGCAGCAAGCGGATACGCAGGAATCGCTGGTTCGCCAGTACCACGCCGCGCTGGCGGTAGATCAGGCACAGGTAGATAACGCTAAACTACAACTCAGCTATGCACGCATCATGGCACCTATCAGCGGCCGTGTTGGCCTGCGCCAGGTCGATCCTGGCAATATGATCCACAGTTCAGATACCAATGGCATAGTCACCATTACCCAGCTGCAGCCTATTACTGTCTTGTTCAATATCCCGGAAGATGATTTGCCTGCCGTTACACAGCATACCAAAACAGGTACACCCTTGCAGGTAGAGGCATTTGATCGTGGGCAGAAGCTAAAACTAGCCAGTGGCAACTTGCTCACTTCCGACAACCAGATCGATACCACCACTGGCACCATCAAGTTGCGTGCCGAATTCAAGAATGATGATGCCACGCTGTTTCCCAACCAGTTTGTGAATATCAAAATGCTGGTGGATGTGCAAAAAGAGGCGGTTGTTGTCCCGGTAGCTGCCATACAGCGCGGCAGGAATGGCGATTACGCTTATGTGATAGTGAATAACGAGTCAGTCAGGCTGCAGCCGGTCAAGGTCGGTAATGCCGATGGCGAGAGTGTCTCTATTCTTAGTGGGTTGAACATTGGAGACATGGTGGTTACTGATGGTGCCGACAAGTTGCGCGACGGCGCCAAAGTGAAGCTTGCAGTTCCGCGTAATTCAGCTGCCGGCGGTAGTGATGCAACAGAAAAACCCGGCGGTAAAGCGCATAACAGGGAAGGGGCACGCCACCAGCGGAGCGCTTCATGAATCCCTCGCGCCTGTTCATCCTGCGGCCGGTAGCGACCACGCTGCTCATGGTCGCGATTCTACTTTCCGGTATCCTTGCTTATCGCCTGTTGCCTCTATCGGCTCTACCGGAGGTGGATTACCCGACTATACAAGTCGTCACCTTGTACCCAGGCGCCAGCCCGGATGTCGTAACTTCTTCCATCACCGCACCGCTGGAGCGGCAATTCGGCCAGATGCCTGGGCTTAACCAGATGTCTTCCACCAGCTCCGGTGGCGCCTCTGTGATTACCTTGCAATTCAGCCTTAGTGTGAGCCTAGATGTGGCCGAGCAGCAAGTGCAGGCGGCCATCAATGCTGGTGGCAACTTCTTACCTCAGGATCTGCCGACACCACCGGTTTACAGCAAGGTTAATCCTGCTGATGCGCCTATCCTGACACTGGGCCTTACCTCCAAGACTATCCCCTTGACCAAGGTAGAAGACCTCGCAGATACGCGATTAGCTCAAAAGATTTCGCAGTTGTCTGGCGTTGGCCTTGTCACTATCAGCGGCGGTCAGCGCCCGGCAGTTCGTGTGCAGGCTAACCCCAAGGCGTTGGCGGCGTATGGGCTCACACTGGAAGATTTGCGTACCTCCATCAGCAACTCCAATCTGAGCCAAGCTAAAGGCAGTTTCGATGGGCCTACGCGCGCTTCTACTATCGATGCGAATGACCAGATCAGGACGCCGCAAGAGTATAGTCAGTTAGTGGTTGCTTACCGCAATGGTGGCCCTATCAGGCTGGGTGATGTGGCTAATGTGGTGGATGATGCCGAGAATATTCACCTTGCTG
This sequence comes from Methylophilaceae bacterium, assembly GCA_036560445.1. GTDB lineage: Bacteria > Pseudomonadota > Gammaproteobacteria > Burkholderiales > Methylophilaceae > DATBRG01. Next base: position 20,135 of record DATBRG010000028.1, on the reverse strand, counting down.
CCTGGGCCAACCGTGATCCGGCCATCATACTTAACATTCAGCGCCAGCCTGGTGCCAATGTCATTGAGGTGGTTGACCGCATTAAACAGTTGCTGCCGCAATTGCAGGGCTCCCTGCCTGGCGCTATCGAAGTCAGTGTGCTGACAGACCGCACCACTACTATCCGCGCCTCAGTTAAGGATGTGCAGTTTGAGCTGCTACTGTCTGTGGCGCTGGTGGTCATGGTGATTTTCCTGTTCCTGCGTAATCTTCCAGCCACTTTGATCCCTAGTGTGGCAGTACCGCTCTCGTTGGTCGGAACTTTCGGCCTGATGTACCTCGCTAATTTCAGCATCAATAACCTGACGCTGATGGCACTGACCATTGCGACCGGTTTTGTGGTGGATGATGCAGTAGTCATGATCGAGAATATTTCGCGCTACATAGAAAAAGGTGAGCCGCCGCTGGAAGCCGCGCTCAAAGGTTCCAGGCAGATTGGCTTCACTATCATCTCGCTGACTTTCTCCCTGATTGCTGTGCTGATTCCGCTACTATTCATGGGCGACGTGGTTGGACGGTTGTTCCGTGAGTTCGCTATTACACTGGCGGTCGCTATCCTGATTTCTGCCGTTGTATCGCTAACGCTAACGCCGATGATGTGTGCACGCTTGCTGCGACACAGGCCCAAAACCGAACGTAGCCGTTTTTACAACGCCGCCGGGGATTTTATTGAGCGCATCACACAGAGCTACGGTAGCTTGCTGACACGTGTGCTTGACCATCAACCATTGACGTTGCTGGTTGCCGTTGGTGTGCTGGTGCTGGCTGTGCTGATGTACAGCACTGTACCTAAAGGCTTTTTCCCAGTGCAGGATACTGGAGTAATCCAAGCTATTTCCGAAGCACCTCAAACCATTTCTTTTGCTGCTATGGCTGAGCGCCAGCAAGCACTGGCAGATGTCGTCCTCAAGGACCCGGCAGTGGATAGCCTGTCGTCTTTTATCGGTATTGATGGCAGCAATACCACGCTCAATACCGGGCGTATGCTCATCAACCTTAAACCAAAATCCAAGCGTGCAGATAACGTTGAAGGCGTGATGAAACGCTTACATGAAAAACTGGCCGAGGTTAGCGGTATCACGCTCTATATGCAGCCGGTGCAGGACCTGACGATTGAAGACCGTATCAGCCGCAGCCAGTACCAGTTCATGATGCAGGATGCCGATTTCGACACGCTGGGAACCAGCGTAGGCAATATGCTGCAGCGTTTGCAGCAATCGCCATTGCTCAAGGATGTTGCCAGCGATCTGCAGAGCACCGGCCTGCAGGCCTATCTGGAGATAGACCGCGATGCAGCTGGGCGCTTGGGCATCACTACGGCGGCTATTGATAACGCGCTTTATAACGCTTTTGGCCAACGCCTGATCTCGAACATCTTTACGCAATCCAACCAGTATCGTGTAGTGCTTGAAGTGGCGCCCGAATTCCGTAAAGGGCTGGATGCACTCAATGGTATTTATGTCAGAGCTAGTACTAGCGGCAGCAGTGGCACGGTAACCGGTGGCCAGGTGCCACTCAGTGCCATCGCCAAGATCAGCGAGCATGAAGCACCGCTAGTGATCAATCATCTGGGGCAATTCCCTGCCGCTAATATCTCGTTTAACTTGGCCCCCGGTGTTTCACTCAGTGCCGCGGTCAATGAGATTGAAGCCGCACAGCAGCAGATAGGGTTGCCGCAGAGTACACGCGTGGTGTTCCAGGGGGCGACCACGGCTTTCCGTTCTTCATTGGCTAACCAGTTGCTATTAATCCTGGCTGCTATCGTCACTATGTATATCGTACTGGGTGTGCTTTATGAGAGTTACATCCATCCAGTTACTATCCTCTCCACACTGCCATCGGCGGGTATCGGTGCGCTATTGGCATTGATCCTTTCCGGCAATGACCTCGGTATTGTTGGCATTATCGGCATCATCCTGCTCATCGGCATTGTGCAGAAGAACGGCATCATGATGATCGATTTCGCGCTGGAAGCACAACGTGAAGGCATGTCGGCGCGTGAGGCCATCTACCAGGCCTGCCTGCTGCGTCTACGGCCGATACTGATGACGACCATGGCGGCACTACTGGCGGCTTTACCCTTGATGCTGGGCACTGGTGTCGGCTCGGAGCTGCGCCATCCGTTAGGCCTGACCATGGTGGGTGGCCTCATCGTCAGCCAGGCATTGACCTTGTTCACTACACCGGTTGTCTACCTGGCTTTCGACCGCTTGGCGACGCGCGTCGCTGCTTGGCGTCAGGCTCACGGCCATGCGCCTGCTGAAGAGGCTGGCCGCCTGCCATGAGTTTTTCTGGCATTTTCATCCATCGTCCAGTTGCCACCAGCCTGCTGACGCTGGCAATTACGCTGGCAGGTGCTGTGGCTTTTAATTTGCTGCCGGTAGCACCTTTACCGCAGGTGGATTTCCCGACGATTTCCGTAGAAGCCAATTTACCGGGAGCCAGCCCGGAAACCATGGCGACAGCCGTAGCGACCCCACTGGAACGCTCACTAGGCCGTATTGCTGGCCTCAACGAGATGACATCTTCGAGCTCGCTCGGCTCTACGCGAATCATTTTGCAGTTTGACCTCAACCGTAATATCAATGGCGCCGCGCGTGACGTGCAGGCTGCCATCAATGCTGCCCGTACATTATTACCTACTGGTTTGCCGACCAATCCGACTTACCACAAGGTAAACCCGGCCGATGCGCCCATCATGATTCTGGCGCTTACTTCCGACAGCATTACGCAGGGCGCTCTCTACGATGCCGCATCTACCGTGCTGGCGCAAAAGCTGTCGCAAGTAAAGGGAGTAGGGCAGGTCAGCGTCGGCGGTAGCTCTTTACCGGCAGTACGAGTGGAATTGAACCCGACAGCGCTGAACAAATACGGCATTGCCATGAGCGATGTCAGCAATGCGATTGCCTCAACCAACGCCAACCGACCCAAGGGCATACTGGAAGAAGGCGACCGCCGCTGGCAGATTTATGCCAATGATCAGGCGCATACTGCGAAGGAATATCTGCCGCTGATCATTTCATACCGCAACAACGCTGCTGTACGCCTGGCTGATGTGGCTGAGGTGACGGATTCGGTGCAGGATTTGCGCAACGAGGGCTTATCCAACGGCAAGCCCGCGGTACTTTTGCAGATACGCCGCCAGCCAGGCGCCAATATCATTGACACCGTAGACCGCATCCGCGCTGAGTTGCCACAACTCAAAGCGTCCATCCCCAGTGCCATTGACACCACCATCGTGATAGACCGCACACCGACCATTCGTGCCTCAGTGCACGATGTCGAGCTGACCTTGATGGTCTCCATAGGCCTGGTCATCATGGTGGTATTCGTGTTCCTGCGCAATGCACGTGCTACGCTGATCCCCACTGTGGCGGTTCCTGTGTCGCTGATTGGCACCTTTGGTGTGATGTATTTGTGTGGTTACAGCCTGGATAACCTATCGTTGATGGCACTCACCGTCGCCACAGGTTTTGTGGTGGATGATGCGATTGTGGTGCTGGAGAACGTATCGCGCCATATCGAGAACGGCGAGTCGCCTTTCCAGGCTGCTATCAAGGGTACGCGTGAGGTGGCATTCACGGTTATTTCCATGAGCTTGTCACTGGTTGCAGTATTCCTGCCACTGTTGCTGATGGGGGGCATCGTTGGCCGGTTATTGCGCGAGTTTGCCGTGGTGCTGGCGGTGGCCGTGGCGGTTTCGCTACTGGTTTCGCTTACGGCTACTCCAGCCATGTGTGCACGCTTGCTGAAAAAACAGCCCGAGGATGTGAAACCAGGCCGTTTGGCACGTTTTGGCGAGGCATGTTTCAACGGCCTGTTGAATGCCTACCGCCGCTCTCTGGATGTGGTGTTGCGCCATAGTTTCATTACGCTCGTGGTCCTGTTGTTAACGGTCTGTCTCAATGTTTATCTCTACGTCATCGTACCCAAGGGTTTCTTCCCGCAGCAGGATACCGGCCGTCTGTCAGGCGCAATCCAGGCTGACCAAGGCATCTCTTTCCAGGCTATGCGGCAGAAGCTTGCCGATTTCATTCGCATTGTGCAGAAAGACCCGGCGGTGGAAAACGTTGTTGGTTTTATTGGCGGTGGACAGCGTAATACCGGCTTCATGTTTGTCTCGCTGAAACCGCAGTCGGTTCGTAAGATTTCCGCCGACGAAGTCATCGCGCGCTTGCGCCCGAAGCTCGGGCGGGAGCCGGGGGCTAGCCTGTTCTTGCAGCCGGTGCAGGATATTCGCATGGGTGGCCGCCAGGGTAATGCGCAATACCAGTACACCCTGCAGGCCGACGACCTCAACGAGCTACGCAATTGGCAGCCGCGTATTACAGATGTGCTTAGTAAACTGCCTGAGCTTGCTGACGTCAATACGGATGAACAGGATAAGGGCTACGCCACCGTGCTGACCATAGATCGCGATGCAGCGGCGAGATTGGGCATCAGTATCAAGCAGATAGATTCCACATTGAATGCCGCCTTTGGCCAGCGCCAGGTGTCGACCATCTATGCGCCGCTCAATCAATATTACGTCATCATGGAAGTCGCACCGCAATACTGGCAAAGCCCTGAAGCGTTGCGCGATGTTTATGTGACTTCGTCCAGTGGTGCGCAGGTACCGCTGATGTCCATCAGCCATTTCGAGGCCGGGACCACGCCTTTGGCAGTGAACCATCAGGGCCAGTTTGCTGCCTCGACCATTTCTTTCAATCTCAAGCCTGGCATATCGTTATCAAAAGCTACCGAGGCTATTGATAGTGCATTTGTCAGCATCGGTGTACCAGCGACGGTGCGTGGCAGCTTCCAAGGCACCGCCAAGGTGTTCCAGGAGTCATTGAGTAGCCAGCCGTGGCTGATTTTGGCGGCATTGCTTACGGTCTATATTGTGCTGGGGATTCTCTATGAGAGCTACATCCACCCGTTGACTATTCTTTCTACCTTACCATCCGCTGGTGTCGGCGCTATTCTTGCCTTGCTGCTATTTGGCGGGGAATTCAACATCATGGCGATGATAGGGGTGATTTTGCTGATAGGTATCGTCAAGAAAAACGCCATCATGATGATCGATTTTGCCATCCATGCCGAGCGCAGCCAGGGCATCAGTCCGCGTGAGGCCATATATCAGGCATGCCTATTGCGCTTCCGGCCTATCATGATGACTACCATGGCTGCGATGCTCGGGGCATTGCCGCTGGCACTCGGCATCGGTGAAGGTTATGAGCTGCGCCAGCCACTTGGCATATCGATTGTCGGCGGTTTGATTGTTAGCCAGATGCTCACGCTTTACACCACACCGGTAGTCTATCTTTATCTTGACCGGCTCAGTATCTGGTGGCGCCAGCACTTTGCCCGCCAGCCGGCGATAGTAAGCATGGGGACATGAGTTTTATGAGGAATTGCGTATATGCCTGTATTGAATAGAACCATACAGCTGGCGGTACTTGCCAGCCTGATTGGCGGATGTAGCGTGGGACCGGATTATGTGAAGCCCGAGGTACAAGTGCCTGCGGCCTTCAAAGAGCAACAGGGCTGGAAGACTGCTGAGCCAAAAGATGAGTTGCCGCGTGGCAAGTGGTGGGAGCTGTTTGGTGATAATGAGCTTAACTCGCTGGTGGAGCAGGTTGAGGTCTCTAACCTGAATATCCGTGCTGTAGAGGCGCAATATCGCCAGGCCAAGGCGTTGGCGCAGCAGTCTGAGTCAGCCTACTACCCCACGCTGAGCGGAGGTGCTTCGATTAACCGCAGCAAGCCCGCAAGCAACAATACCAATGCTACCAATTACGATCCAAAAATTAATAACACTTATCGGCTGAACCTGGATGCAAGCTGGGAGCCCGATATCTGGGGTAGTGTGCGGCGCTCGGTAGAGGCTGGTAATGCTGGCGTACAGGCCAGTGCTGCCGATATCGAGGCAGCCAAGCTCAGCGCGCAGGCAACGCTGGTGCAGGACTATTTTTCGCTACGCATCGCCGATGCCAGGAAGCAATTGCTGGATGATACGGTAACAGCTTATGAAAGGTCATTAAAGCTTACACAGAACCAGTATGCCGTTGGTGTAGTTGCCCGTGCTGATGTAGTGGCTGCAGAAACGCAACTTAAATCTGCCAAGGCACAAGCGGTTGATGTAGGCGTGCAGCGGGCACAACTCGAGCACGCGATTGCCGTATTGCTGGGGAAAACACCTGCTGAATTCGCGATTGCACCGGTGACATCTGCTTTCGTTACCATGCCGCCAGCCATCCCACTCGGCATACCTTCCGAGTTGCTGGAACGTCGCCCTGATATTGCCGCTGCAGAGCGCCGTGCGGCTGCAGCCAATGCCAAGATAGGTGTGGCAGAAGCAGCTTATTATCCGGCCTTGACCCTATCCGCCACGCTGGGTTTCCAGAGTCGCAGTTTTTCGCAGTGGCTGACTTATCCTAGCCGTTTCTGGACTCTTGGCGCGGCGCTGGCACAGACCATATTCGATGGTGGTTTGCGAAAGGCGCAAACCGCACAGGCGGTGGCCGTCTATGATGAAACAGCAGCCAACTATCGCCAATTAGTGCTGACGGCATTCCAGGAGGTAGAAGATAACCTGGCCTCGTTGCGTATCCTGGAAGAAGAGGCCCAACTACAGGCGGACGCGGTCAAGTCTGCACGTGAATCAGCGCAGATCGCCACCAACCAATACAAGGCTGGTGTGGTGACATATATCAATGTGGTGAATGCGGAAACTATTGCGCTGAATAATGAGAGGGCGGCGCTTACAGTACAAAATAGCCAGTTGACGGCAGCGGTGCTACTGATCAAGGCATTAGGCGGCGGTTGGAATGCGAGCGCACTGAATCAGGGTGAGCCGGAATAGTCGGCCAAACAGCCCTGAGCCTGTCAGGCGATAGACATTTCCAGTACCGCTTCAAGCCCGAGCCCACCAGCGCAGATATTGCGCAAGCGTAAGGTACCCCGATGTTTGGAGGCGATATTATGGGCAATGGTGAGGCCCAGCCCGGTGCCGCCAGATGCACGCGAGCGTGAATCTTCCAAGCGTTTGAATGGTTGTAACACAGTAAGCAATTGATGCTCGGGTATGCCAGGGCCGCCATCAATCACTGAAACACTTACTTTTTGCCCATCGCGTTTCACAATGACGTGTGCAAACTGCCCATATTTGACTGCATTATCGACCAGGTTGGTAAGGCAGCGGCGCAACGCATTCGGCCTTGCCATCACTGGGACGCCGACTTTCCCGCTGAAAGTGACTTCGAGGCCAGCGTCGGTAGCATCGTTGCAAATGGTCTCGATGAGCGAGTCCATGTCCAGCAATTCATAAGGCTCTTCGGTATTCAAGCTGCGCGCCAGGTCCAAGCCTTCTTTTACCATGTCCTGCGTCACAGTCAGGTCATTGACCAGTTTGGAACGCAATCCCTCATCCTCGACCTTTTCCAGCCGTAAACGCAATCTTGTCAAAGGTGTTTGCAGGTCATGGGCGATTGCCGCCAGCATATAGGTGCGCTCTTCGATGTAATGACGGATTTGCGATTGCATGCTGTTGAAGGCATTGGCCGCTTCACGTACTTCGGTCGGGCCTTTGTCTTCAGGCAAACGCGGTTGCTCAAGGTTACGTCCCAGGCCATGCGCAGCCTGTGCCAAGTTGCGCAAGGGTCTGGTGGCAAGCCTTGCTACCAGAAATGCCAGGACGGCCACACAAAAAAAGAACAATAGCAGGTAGGGCATGAAATTGGGACGAAACGGCGGGGGCAGGCGATCGCTAGGTGTGGCGATATCAATGCGCAGTGGGGTACCGTCTAAAAGGGTAGCAAATATGCTGCGGCATTCACGTGGCGGCCTGCCGGCATTGGTTGGTCCTGACCCATTGGCGCGTACCGGGCAGTCATCAGCAACGCGCAGGACTGCAGTTGCGTTCCTCGACTCCAAGGTTTTTTTGAGCGCGGCGGTGATTTCAGTATCCTCGGGGTGACCAATCAATGCCATAGAATCAGAGAAATCAATACGGACACCGGATTTGGCGAAGATCGCAGCTATTCTCGCTCTGGAGGCGGCTGGGGTGGCCTCCAATGTGAGTACGATTTGCTCCACCCGCTCGGTGAGATGGCGCGCCCTGACTTCTGCCAGCAGGTCCTTGCCTTCGTAGGCGGCAAGGACCAGGGCCAGTGCCGCAGAGACGATGGTGCCGCCTAGTAGTAACAGAAAGAAACGACCTGTCATGGAGTGTATGAGGGATTTGAACATGGGATACTCGTTAGCTTTCTATCTCGACATGAGTAGCCAGTACATAGCCTTCGTTACGCACGGTTTTGATGATTTGCGGGTCTTTGGCATCTTCTTCCAGCTTTTGCCGCAAACGGCTGACCTGGATATCGACGGCACGATCAAATGGCTCAGCGTCTCGCCCTTGGGTCAGGTTCAAGAGATGATCGCGACTTAATACCTGGTTGGGGTGGTCGACAAATATTTTCAGCAAGCGAAACTCGGCGCCAGAAAGGGAGATGATGACACCTTGCGGGTTGACCAGATGCCGTGCTGTGAGGTCAAGAATCCAGCCAGAAAAATGCAGGCGCGTTGGTTCGTTGGGTTTCTGCTCATGGTTGGTTGTACGCCGCAGCACACTGCGTATACGCGATAATAATTCACGTGGTTCAAATGGTTTGCATACATAGTCATCGGCACCGATTTCGAGCCCGAGTACACGGTCCAACGGCGCACTGCGTGCTGTCAGCATAATGATGGCGATATCCGATTTCAGCCGCAGCGCGCGGCACAAGCTGAGTCCATCACTGCCAGGCAGATTGAGGTCCAGCACGACCAGGTTGATTTCATGCTTATCCAGCACTTCCCACATGGCAACACCATCAGCCGCCAATAATGTGTGACAGCCATGACCTTCAAGGTATTCTGCAAGCAAGGTCCTAATATCTAGATCATCATCAACGATTAGTACATTGGCTTGTAATTCAGTGTTGGTTGGGCTGTTCAATGGAGTAAAGTTAGGAATTGGTTTTCAGAATGTTATACCTATTGTCCTTAGTGGATAGGGCGTTTTTGTATCGATTTGTATCATGAATATAACAACTTATGTTGGGGGGTATGCTTCATACCACTGAGGTTATTTTGAATATTCTGGCAATTCTACAGGTCTAGATCGTCACTACTAATTGAATATTATCTCGGCTACTTGTCGATAATTGACTCCAAAAAAGTACATTGAAAAACACATTTAGAGCGCTTGCGGGGCGTGATTTCCGCTTATATTTTTCTGGTCAGATTGTGTCACTGATCGGTACTTGGGTACAGCAGGTAGCCATGTCCTGGATCGCTTACCGTATTACCGGTTCGCCATTCATGCTTGGCTTGATTGCATTCTCAGGCCAGATACCCATGTTGCTGGCAACGCCGCTGGGAGGTGTGCTGGCCGATAAATTCCATAAGCGCAATATATTGCTCTACGTAGAAATAGCAGAGCTGCTACTGGCAATCGTTCTTACCGTGATAGCTTGGCAACAGGCTTTTGAGCCGTGGATATTGATTTCTGCTTCTGTTTTGCTGGGATTGTTTGCGGCTATCGAACTGCCTTCACGCCAAGCCTTCATTACTGAGATCATTCATGATCGTAGCGTGATGTCGAACGCCATCGCGCTCAATTCACTTACATTCAATACGGCCCGGTTGTTTGGCCCGGCCGTGGCTGGTGTCATTTTGGCGGTTTTTAATGAGCCTGCCTGTTTTGCCGTGAATGTATTGTCATACGCGGCATCCATATTCACCTTGCTGAGCATAAAACCCAAGGCGGTGGCCAAGACGAGAGTTGCGGGCACGTTTGCCGAAGCATTGGTCTATCTGCGCCAATTTGATCCGGCTTTCTGGCTGGTGATTACGGTAGCGGTGACCAGTCTTTGCATTTCGCCATTCATGACATTTATGCCGTTCTATGCCAAGGATGTATTCGATGGCGGGCCTGATCTGCTGGGAACACTGCTTGGCGCCTCGGGTGCGGGCACGCTGATTGCTGCACTTTATCTTGCTAACCGGAAGTCCGTATTAGGCCTAGGTAACACGATAGTGCTTGGATGCATCATGAATGGTATCGCTGCAGTTGGGTTCTCTTACAATACCCTGCAAACTCTGGCTTTACCGTTGTTGGTAATGTCGGGGGCGGCATTTATTATTACCGTGACCTCATGCAACATCCTGTTGCAGTCTCTGGTGAAAGAGCACTTGCGCGCACGTGTGATGGCAATCTACACCATGTCCTTCGTCGGTATGCTGCCAGTCGGTAGTCTGGTTTATGGAGGCCTCGCCCATATCATTGGTGTACAGCCAGTTTTCGTCATTGCCGGTGTTATCGCGCTGGTTTTCAGTTATCTATTATGGCGATTATTGCCCGACCTCAGGAGCCAGGGTTTACCGGTACTTTCCAGTAACGGCATCATCTAGGCCGAAAGCTATAGAAATAGCTTTTGATGAGCCAAAGGCCGGGCTGGGCCATGCTAAAATCAGCCATGGCTAACTTCCATGTCATTATTCCTGCCGCAGGCTCTGGTAGCCGCATGGGTAGCGAGACTCCCAAGCAGTATCTGGCTTTGCTCGGCAAGCCCTTGATTCAGCATACCCTGGATATTTTCACCAAGTCTGCGCGTATCAGCTCGGTCAATATTGTCTTGAGTCCGGACGATACTTTATGGGACAAACGGGTTGCCGTAACTTCGAGTGACAGAATCCATATTCTGCGTTGTGGTGGCGATACCCGCGCAGCTACAGTCTTAAATGGTTTGCAGGCCATACAAAAGTATTCTGCGCCTGACAATTGGGTGTTGGTGCATGATGCCGCACGCCCATGTTTGAGCAGTACACTGCTCGATCATTTACTTGATAGCCTGCAAAACGACTCAGTGGGCGGTCTGCTGGCAATACCTTTGGCTGATACCCTGAAACGTGGTGACATTGAGCAACGCGTGGTGCACACTGAGCCGAGGGAAGGTTTGTGGCAAGCGCAGACCCCGCAAATGTTCCGTTACGAGATGCTCAAGCGCGCCTTACAGGCGGCTGGCGGGGCGCCTACTGATGAAGCACAGGCTATCGAAACTTTAGGGTTAAAGCCTAAACTTGTGCCGGGAGAGCTGTCTAACCTTAAGGTCACTTTTCCGCAGGATTTGTTACTGGCGGAAGCCATATTAAAAGGAGGTCGATGATGATTAGAGTCGGACATGGGTTTGATGTACATCAGCTGGTTGCTGGTCGCCAATGTGTGATCGGCGGCGTCGACATTCCTTATGATAAGGGCCTTGATGGCCATTCCGATGCGGATGTACTGCTACACGCGATTTGCGATGCTTTGTTGGGTGCTGCAGCGCTAGGCGATATCGGTAAGCACTTTCCGAATACTGACACGCGTTACAAAAACATAGACTCTCGTGAGTTATTGCGACACGTGGCAGCGCTACTGAATACCAAGCGTTTCACGATTGTGAATATTGATGCGACGGTAATTGCAGAAGAGCCAAAACTGGCACCGCATATTACGCAGATGTGTGCCAATATCGCCAACGATTGCAATATCCTGCAAGATGCAGTCAATGTGAAGGCAACCACTACGGAGAAGCTCGGGTTTACCGGCCGCGGTGAAGGTATTGCGGCAGAGGCGGTATGCCTGATCCAGTGTTACAAGCTTTAGCTTGCCTTGAGTAGAACGATCACTGCGCCGCTGCCGCCATCATTGTCGCGTGCCTGTGCATAGGCGATTACTTCATCTTTCTGCATTAGCCAGTTGCGTAGCTTGTGCTTGAGTACTGGTTCACGATGTCGGGAGCCTAAACCTTTCCCATGGATGATCCGCACACAGCGAATACCACGCTTTTTACAGTCAGCCAGAAACTCCGCTACATATAGCCTTGCCTCATCGACCACCAGGCCATGTAGATCAATGCCGGCTTGTACTACCCAATGGCCGCGCCGTAGCTTGCTGAGGATGTCTGGTGCATGACCTTCACGCAGATATAACAGCTCTTCGCCGCTTTCCAGTTCATGCGCTGGAATGTAATCGTCACTCAGTGAATCTCGTAGCGCCTGTTGCTCATCCCGCATGAATTGCTGCGGGATAGGCTTGGGTGGTGGAGGTGGGTGGTGCAGCCTGGGTGGTTTTAACGGTCGTGCACCTTTAACCGCCTCAAGGAACAGTTTAATTTCATCATCGTCTTGTTCGCTGTCGGCCACAAACGCATCCTTGAGTGAAACGCCCTTGGGTTAAAGGTATTAACCAGCTCAACTACTTCAGGTTGTCCAGGTAACGCTCAGCATCCAGCGCTGCCATACAGCCTGTTCCCGCGCTAGTGACAGCTTGCCGATAGATGTGGTCTTGCACGTCACCAGCAGCAAACACCCCAGGAATACTGGTCGCGGTGAAATTGCCCTTACGGCCAGCCTGGGTCACTATATAGCCGCCTTCCATCTCCAGTTGCCCTTCGAAGAGGTCTGTATTTGGCTTGTGGCCAATAGCAATGAATACTCCTTTGAGCTCGATGTCTTTGGTCGCACCGGTCTGGCTATTCTTGATGCGCATGCCAGTAACGCCGGTGTCGTCACCCAGCACTTCATCCAGAGTATGGAATAGTTCCAGTACGATCTTGCCTTCTTTTACCCGCTCCATAAGCTTATCCACCAAGATAGCTTCAGCCTTGAACTTGTCGCGCCTGTGTACCAGAGTGACCTTGCTGGCGATGTTGGCCAGGTAAAGCGCTTCTTCCACCGCAGTATTGCCACCACCGATGACGGCGACATCCTGATTGCGGTAGAAAAATCCGTCACATGTCGCACAAGCAGAAACACCCTTGCCAGAGAATTTCTCTTCTGACGGCAAGCCCAGATATTGTGCTGAGGCACCAGTGGAGATAATCAGCGCATCGCAGGTGTACTCGCCGGAATCGCCGACCAGGCGAATCGGTTTTTCCTTGAGGTGAGCGGTATGGATGTGGTCAAAGATCATCTCCGTGTTGAACCGCTCGGCATGCTTCTGAAAGCGTTCCATAAGCTCCGGCCCTTGCACACCATCAGCATCAGCTGGCCAGTTGTCGACCTCAGTTGTAGTCATGAGCTGGCCACCCTGGGCGATGCCAGTAATCAATACAGGTTTGAGGTTGGCGCGGGCTGCGTAAACGGCTGCAGAGTAGCCTGCCGGGCCTGAACCCAGGATTAGCAGGTGTGCGTGTTTGGCGGACATAGTTCTTTACCTTTAGTTATTTAAATCTTGATATGCGGCGTAATTCTTAATTTTCAAGCAGAGCTTTATTTCTCCAGCAAACTACGCAGCATCCACGCAGTCTTTTCGTGCAATTGCAGGCGTTGAGTCAGCAGGTCGGCCGTGGCTTCATCGGCTGCTTTTTCTGCAGCAGGGAATACGGAGCGTGCGGTTCGTACCACAGCTTCATGGCCGGCAACCAGCTCACGTATCATGTCCTGTGCTTTTGGCACCGATTCACTTTCCTTGATGGAAGCCATCTTGACGAAGTCACGATAGGTGCCGGGCGCATAGAAATCCAATGAGCGGATACGCTCGGCAACCAGGTCCACTGCCAGTGCCAGCTCGGTGTATTGGGCTTCGAACATCAGGTGCAAAGTTTGGAACATTGGCCCAGTCACATTCCAGTGGAAGTAATGGGTTTTGAGATAAAGCGTGTAGGTGTCAGCCAGTAGGTGGGAGAGGCCATCAGCGATTTTCTTGCGATCTTTTTCGTTAATACCGATATCCATGAATATCTCCTTAAAGTTAATGAGTCACTATTAGTGACCGCCACGAAAATGTTAGGTTCGCATATGAGGATTGCAATCAGCTCTCAGCTGGTGGCAAGTCCAGCGGTACGATACCTGTTAAATGACTGCTTAGTATTGCTTGCCGGACTATCTCTACCGCTTGCGGACGTGGGAAGCTTTTGCGCCAGGCCAGTGCAACACGTCGCATAGGGACTGGGGCATCAAATGGGCGGAATGTGAGCATGCGATTTTCTTCACGCGTGGGCACGCAAGCGGTAGAGGGCAAAACAGTCATACCGACGCCGGAAGTCACCATGTAACGGATGGTCTCCAACGAACTGCCCTCCAACGTTTGCTGCATGCCATTTGCTGTCTGGCTTTTGCCTAGTTGTGGGCATATCTTGAGTACCTGGTCGCGAAAGCAGTGGCCAGCACCCAATAAAAGAACTGTTTCATCACCCAGAGCTGCAGGGGAAATACTGGTTTGCTTGCTCCATGCATGGTCCGCTGGTAGTGCTAGCTGAAATGGCTCATCAAACAAAGGCTGTGTGATTACGCCTGGCTCAGTGAATGGTAAAGAAATGATGATCAAATCCAGTTTGCCGTGTTTCAGTTGCTCTCTCAGGCTACCGGTATAACCTTCCTGAATGATGAGCTGCATGTCTGGGGCGTTCTTGCGCAGTATGGGCAAAATCTGCGGCAATAAATATGGCCCAACTGTGTAGATGGCACCCAGTCGCAATGGATGGGCAAGGGGATCGCCACTTTGTTCAGCGATGGCCTTGATGCCAGAAGCTTCTTCCAGAATACGCTCGGCCTGGGCCACAATCAGCTCGCCGACTGGAGTTAGTGTGATCTCGTTTGATCCGCGTTCAAATATGGCAACACCCAGTTCCTCTTCCAGTTTTTTGATGCCAACACTGAGTGTTGGCTGGCTGACAAAAGAAGCCTCGGCCGCGCGGCCGAAATGCCGTTCACGGGCAACTGCAACAACGTAACGTAATTCAGTAAGAGTCATATCTGCATCCGATTCGGAGTTGAGATTTTACGCGGATTTTGACTAAATATATTAGCTTGTTGATACTGCTATAATCAAAAGCAATAATACGTTAATCAGCTTGTTAATTTATCTGCAAAGTTATTCATAAACATCGGGTATCCATATATCTTGTTTTTCCAGAAAAAATCTTCCCCGCTCAATAGCCGCCGTGAGGCTGCCCCGGCTCCAACCCATGGCCTAGTTCGTGAGGCTTGGTGGCTGGCATTGGTGCTGGTTGGCAGTTATCTTGCGGTCATTCTTGCCAGTTACCAGCGTGATGACCCATCATGGTCTCACAGTACCAGTGATAGCGCGGCTATTCACAATGCGGGTGGGGCCGTCGGTGCGTGGGCGGCAGATATCCTATTGTATCTGTTCGGGTTTTCCGCCTGGTGGTGGGTAGTCCTGGCTTTTTATGCCATGTGGTTGGTCTATCTGCGGTTGGAGGTAGTCGCTTTAAGCCAACGCCCATTACTGCTATTCAATATAGTCGGTTTTGCCATGTTGCTGGTGGCCTCCAGCGCATTGGAAGCCGGGCACCTTATTGCTTTGCCCGTACATTTGCCTTTGGCTCCAGGTGGCATGTTGGGTGGCGTAACGGATCAGGTATTGCGTACCATGTTTGGCTTCGCGGGCTCTACCATGGTCTTGCTAATGCTGCTGGCTATAGGTTTCAGCCTGTTTACTGGCTGGTCATGGATCATGATGACCGAGAAACTGGGCGGCGCTATACTGTTTACATACCAGTTTGTCCGTAACAAGTGGCAAGACAGGCAGGACAGGCTTGCTGGCAGGGTGGCGGAACAGTTACGTAACGAATTCGTGGATAGCGAACGCAAACGTACTGAAGATCGCCCACCGGTGCAGATCGAGATGCCAGCGCTAGAAATCGCCAAGAGTGATCGCGTTGAAAAAGAGCGGCAGGTAGCCTTATTTGAAACCCTGCCAGACTCCCCACTCCCGCCGCTGCATTTGCTTGATGAGCCACATGGTGAGGTGGAGCTGCAATCCGCCGAGACTCTTGATTTCACCTCACGCCTGATCGAGCGCAAGCTTATGGATTTCGGTATTGAGGTCAAGGTGCTAACTGCCTTGCCTGGCCCGGTGATTACACGCTATGAGTTGGAACCAGCCCCAGGTGTGAAGGGTAGCCAAGTCACTAATCTATCGAAAGACCTCGCGCGAGCACTATCTGTAGTCAGCATACGTGTGGTTGAGACCATTCCGGGCAAAACCTGTATGGGGCTGGAAATCCCCAATCCAAAACGCCAGATAGTCTTTCTCTCCGAGATATTGGGTTCCAAGGTTTATGCCGACATGCATTCGCCGCTGGCTATTGCGTTGGGCAAGGATATTGCTGGTAAGCCCGTGGTTGCTGATCTGGCGAAGATGCCGCATGTGCTGGTAGCTGGGACCACCGGCTCTGGCAAATCGGTCGCAATCAATGCCATGATATTGAGCCTGCTTTACAAGGCGGAGCCTAGTAAAGTGAGGCTGATACTAGTCGACCCTAAGATGCTGGAACTATCGGTATACGAGGGTATCCCACATCTGTACGCTCCCGTGGTTACTGATATGCGCCAGGCTGCCAATGCTCTCAACTGGTGTGTTGCAGAGATGGAGCGACGCTACAAGTTAATGTCCACCTTTGGGGTGCGTAACCTCGCTGGGTTTAACCAGAAGCTGCGTGATTCGCAGAAAGAAGGCACCCCACTGACTAACCCGTTTACCCTGACGCCAGATAGCCCCGAGCCACTGGAGGAGCTGCCATTGATTGTGGTGGTGATTGATGAGCTGGCCGATATGATGATGGTTGTCGGTAAGAAGGTCGAAGAGCTCATAGCTCGTCTTGCGCAGAAAGCCAGAGCTTCGGGCATTCACCTGGTGTTAGCCACACAACGGCCATCGGTTGATGTAATCACCGGTCTTATCAAGGCAAATATCCCTACACGTGTGGCTTTCCAAGTTTCCAGCAAGATTGACTCGCGCACCATCCTTGACCAGATGGGGGCAGAAGCCTTGCTGGGGCAGGGCGATATGCTCTATCAGCCACCGGGTACAAGCTATCCGCAGCGTATCCATGGGGCGTTCGTGTCAGATCAGGAAGTGCACCGAGTGGTCGAGCATTTGAAATCATTGGGTGAGCCAAACTATATCGAAGGCATACTCGATAATACGGCAGAAGAGGGCGGCGACAGTGATGGCGGCATGACGATGAACGGTGGCGAGTCTGATCCTTTATACGACGAAGCTGTTGCTATTGTCATGAAAACACGTCGTGCTTCAATCTCTGCGATTCAGCGCCAATTGCGCATAGGTTATAACCGTGCGGCACGCTTAATTGAAGAGATGGAACGGGCTGGCCTGGTTTCGGCTATGCAAACCAATGGTAATCGTGAAGTTTTGGCCCCTAGATCCGAATAGAGATTTTATGAGATTAATATCAGCCTTGATTTTAGCTATGCCGATAGTCGCCAATGCTGGCGGTGTCGACAGGCTCAAAGCGTTTTTCCAGAACACCAATGCCATGCGGGCGCAGTTTCACCAGACCGTAGTGGATAACCAAGGGCGCAAGGTTCAGGAAGTGGATGGCAATATGCAGCTCCAGCGTCCGGGGAAGTTTCGTTGGGACTACAACAAACCTTATGTGCAGTTGATTGTTGGCGATGGTGAAAAAGTCTGGTTATTTGACCCGGAGCTTAATCAGGTCACTGTGCGGGAATTGAGCAAGGCTTTAGGCTCAAGCCCTGCTGCTTTATTGGCAGGCAGTAAGGAAATGGAAAAGGGGTTTGTGCTTAAGGATGAGGGCCGCCAGGACGAACTTGAGTGGGTGCAGGCAACCCCCAAAGACAAGGAAAGTGGATTTGAGCAGGTGTTCATCGGGTTTAAGGGCGATGCATTACAGGAAATGGAGCTACATGACAGCTTTGGTCATATGACTGTAATTGAATTTACCAAGTTGGAGCGTAACCCTAAATTACTTGCGCAGGCGTTTCGCTTTATTCCCCCTGCTGGCGCGGATGTTGTTGGGGAATAACTACAGCCATTATGCATAACAACTATTATTAATATTCATATGGTTACAAGATATTGTTGTTAATTTACAACAAATTTTGAATTGGCCTACGGGAAATAAGGTAATACTGTTAAAAATCCTATTGTTTATGTATAGTTAGGCTAAGTTAGTCAAAATACATAGTTAATTTTAACAGGGGCGTTTTAAATGGTGACAGCTCGTCTGCGCATACTGGTCGTTCTGGCTTTTGTGCTCACTAATCTTCCACAAGCCTTTGCAGTCCAAGATCAAACCCTGATGTCGGCAGCCGCATTAATCAAATCAGGGGATTCCAAAGCAGCCTATGAGATGTTGGAACCATTGGAATCAGCGCGTTCTGGTGATGTGGATTTTGATTCCCTGTTTGGTGTTGCGGCGATAGATAGCGGCAATGTGACGCGCGGTGTATTTGCACTGGAGCGTGTTCTTGCGGTAGACCCCAATAATGCTGAGGCAAGGGCGGAAATCGCAAAAGGCTATTACCTGCTGGGCGAGAATGAAACAGCAAAAGCTGAATTTCAGAATGTGTTGCAACAGCAGCCGCCAGAAGATGCCAAGCAAGTCATTAATAGTTACCTCTCGGCAATCGACAAAAATTTAGGTTTGAGCACTCGTTTTGCCGCTTTCCTGGATTTTACTTTCGGGCATGATTCAAATGTGAATAGTGCAACGAGTGTAAGTACGGTCGCTCCGCCAGCTTTCGGGGGAGTACCCCTGCCGCTTAGTAAAAGTGGCCAACAAAGGCCGAGTAACTTTATTAATTACACGGGCGGCGTATCCTTCCAATATCCATTTTCACAAAACCTTTCCTTGTTTGGCGGTTTTAGCGCAGGTGAGAAAGTAAATACGTCGCAGCAGAGCTTCGATACAGATTCAGTGGACTTCAATTTAGGTAGTCAGTACAAGTGGGGTTCCAATACCTATACCTTGGCAGCTCAAGATAGTGATTACTATGTAAATAGTACACAATTTCGCCATGCTTATGGCTTGAATGGGCAGTGGCAGTACGATTGGGATTCCATTAATCAACTCAGCTTGTTTTTCCAGGCAACACGTCTGGAATACCCGGCTGAATCGATTCGTGATGCTGATCGACATGTCGTAGGCGCAGGCTGGGGGCATGCTTTTGCTGGGGATAAGTCTCCAGTGGCTTTTTTTAGTGCGTATGTAGGTGATGAAGTAGAACGTGCATCGGGTGTCCCACATCTGGGGAACAATTTTTATGGTCTGCGTGCAGGTGGACAGTTTGCTTACAATCCTAAAACGGTAGTTTATGCTGCCGCTACCTACGAATACAGGAATTATGGTGGTCCAGATCCTTCTTTTCTCAAGCCACGTAGTGATGACCAGTATGATTTATCGCTTGGTATACGCTATTTCCCAGGTAATGGTTGGACAATCAAGCCACAGTTTAGCTACACAAAGAATGATTCAAATATAATAATTTACGAGTACGATAGATATTTACTTTCGGTAAGTTTTCGCCGTGATTTTAATTGGTAAAGCTTAACGCTTGTATTGGGCAAATATAGATAATAGATGCTTTGTCAGCTAATTTATTAAAGTGTGATGTGGTTCATTGCACCATGTATTTTTCTGTGGTCTTATCCGTTTAGTTAAATTTTGTATGTGTCAAGTCAGGAGCCCGTCATGAGAACCGTCCCATTATTCCAACTAAACAAGAAGGCTTTCATTCTTGCTGTTATTTCTGCAGCTTACCCATCACTAGGTTTGTGTGCGGCAGCGGCAAAAGTAGAGTTTGTATCTGGCAATGTACAGGCTCTGGGTACTGATGGTCACGAACGAGGCTTAACTAAAGGTGCTGAGATTAACCCTGGCGATACCATACAGACAGTAGATGGTCGTGCTCAGTTAAGGTTTAGTGATGGCGGCTATATCTCACTGCAACCTAATACGCAATTCCGTGTTGATGAATATGCTTATGAGGGCAAGACTGATGGCCAGGAAAAAAGCTTTTTCAGCCTGGTCAAAGGTGGTCTACGTGCCATTACCGGTGTTGTTGGGCATGTCAATAAGACTAATTACCGTATTAACACGCCTGTTGCCACGATTGGTATTCGTGGTACTGAATTCCTTGCTTCATACGATGGTAAGCTTCTGGTCAAGGTTGGTAACGGTGCCGTCTACATGTCAAATTCTGGCGGTGACCTGACATTGTTTAAAGGGCAGTCTGGTGAAGTGAAAGACCAGAACAGCAAGCCTGGATACACTAACGAGCAGCCTGCAGTCACGGCAGCTGGC
>DATBRG010000027.1:0-122473 GCA_036560445.1 Methylophilaceae bacterium | reverse complement strand
ATTCAAGGTGTAAGGACTTGTATCTTGAGTGTCAGCCTTCTGCAATCCTTCTAACCTGTTACAGTTATCCAGACCATCCGGTGACTTCCCAAATCCACAAGCACCCACACCTATCGGTTGTTCATCTTGTTAAAGAGCGGTAGTACAAATTCTGGTGTTGCAAAATTATTGGTTGCGGGGACAGGATTTGAACCTGTGACCTTCGGGTTATGAGCCCGACGAGCTGCCAGACTGCTCCACCCCGCGTCCGCGTCGACATATGCTGCGTCGAGAGGTGAGACTATAGCAAATTGTGAGATTTAATGTCAACACAAATCCGGCAATAATCTTGGGGAAGGGCCGCCAATAATAGCGCCATGAGCCGCACTATTTCATGATTCTTGTTTTTGAATCAAGGGGGTTAGCTAGAGATTCTCAGCTACCGATGAGAGTATAAATTCTACTGTTTATTGAATAATGCTGCGTACGTATTCTAGGTCAGATTGTGTATCAACACCCGCAGCAGGCGCATGCTCAGTTATCGCCACGCTGATTTTGTAGCCATGCCACAATGCCCGCAACTGTTCAAGCGCTTCACACTGCTCAATAGCCGCGGGCAGCAAGCCTGCATAAGCCTTAAGAAAAGCCGCACGGTATGCATAAATACCTATATGTCGATATACCGGCATGCTGGCTGGAATATCCTGTTTCGCGGCAAAGGCATCACGCCCATAGGGAATCGGAGCACGACTGAAATAAAGTGCATGACCCTGACTATCCATCACAACTTTGACGATATTAGGATTGAGCATAGCCGCCTTATCATGAAGAGGATGGCAAGCTGTTGCAATGGAAGCCCCAGCATGTTGAGCGAGATTGCGTGCCACCTCCTCAATCAACTGTGGCGATATTAATGGCTCATCGCCTTGTACATTCACAACAATGGTCTCATCAGCCCAGTGAAAGTATTGAGCAACCTCAGCAATGCGGTCAGTACCAGAAGCATGGTCTGCGCGCGTCATCACCGCTTGGTGGCCATGCTGCCTTACTGCTTGAGCGATCTCCTCATGGTCGGTAGCTACCACAACTGTTTCCGCACCACTTGATAAGGCCTGTTCAACCACATGTATCACCATGGGCTTGCCAGCAATATCCAGCAACGGCTTTTTGGGTAGGCGACTACTAGCGTATCTAGCGGGGATGACGACCTTGAAGCTCACGCGCTAAACCTCTTCTTCTGCAGGAAGTTTGCGCGCTTCGTCTTCCAGCATTACAGGAATATCATCCTTGATCTGATAAGCCACCCGGCATGGTTTGCAAATCAATTCCTGCTCTGGTTTTTTGTAAACCAGAGGCCCTTTGCATACTGGGCATACCAAAATATCCAGCAGTTTTGCATCCATCTCAATTCCTTAGTTTATTCATAATCAACTCAGCCAACCCTGGCTCAACGACTGCGCTAACAGGCAGATACCACCAATTTTCTTTTGCGAATGCCATACATTTTACGGCATCTTTTTCTGTCATCAGTATCGTACCTGCCGCTATGTTTTGTAAATCAGCAGGCTGATATGCATGATGATCAGGGAAGGCGTGTTGTTGAAACCGCAAGCCTAAACCTGCCAGGCGCTGAAAAAACCGTGCCGGGTTGCCGATAGCAGCAATAGCGTAAATAACTTGCCCGGAGAAATCTTTTGCTGTCGCAGTTTTGGCTGGCTCAAGCAGGTTATGGAAAGCTGCACTTTCAAGATGCATGGCAAATGCACCAGATGCAGGATGACCTCCATTATATACAACAGCATCCACCTGTCTTAAGCGTGCGGGCCCTTCACGCAATGGCCCAGCTGGGATCAGCCTGCCGTTGCCAAAACCCCTCTGCCCATCCACCACCGCCACTTCAATATCACGCTGTAATCTGTAGTGTTGCAAACCATCATCACTAACAATCACATTGCACTCAGGATTAGCCTTTAACAGAGCCTTTGCTGCGGCCACCCGATCACGCCCAACCCAAACAGGACAGGCACTACGTTTTGCCAACAGCACTGGCTCATCACCCAAGTTACCAGGGTCACTATCCACAGTGACTGGTGATACCGCGTCAATGCTACCAGCATAGCCACGACTGACAATTCCCGGGCGGTACCCTGCCACTTTCAACTTCTGCGCCATCCAGATGACCAATGGTGTTTTACCAGTACCACCGACGCTAATATTACCAATGACGATAACAGGGACTGGCAGCTTATATGTAGAGAGCAATCCGCTTTTATAGCCCAAACGACGCAAGCTGGATAACAGCCAGAATAGCCATGACAGGGGAACTAGCAGAAGATGCCATAAGCTCAAGCGGTACCAATGTTTTTGCAGCCATGCGCTCATGGGCGAATCATGCTCAATGGAATTGTTTTTGGTAAAGCTTTGCGTAGTGCCCACCAGCTGCGAGCAGCTCCACATGATTACCAGATTCGACGATTTCGCCTTGTTCCATGACCAAAATGCGGTCTGCATTTTCAATCGTAGACAGGCGATGTGCAATCACAAGGGTAGTACGGTTACGCATCAATTCATCTAGCGCGGCCTGTACATGCTGCTCTGACTCGGTATCGAGCGCAGATGTAGCCTCATCCAGCAATAGTATTGGGGCATCCTTGAGGATGGCGCGAGCGATGGCTAACCTCTGGCGCTGGCCACCAGAGAGCCGCACGCCACGGTCGCCAATTTCACTGTGTAAGCCATCTGGTAGCTGCTGAACGAAATCCCAGGCATGGGCTGCTTTTGCCGCAGCAATGACCTGCTCTTCGCTCGCTCCGCGAAGGACACCATAAGCGATGTTATTGAAAACCGTATCGTTAAACAGAATCACATCTTGGCTAACGAGGGCAAATTGCTGCCTCAGGTTCTTCAGGGTCATGGCTCGGATATCCATACCATCCAGCAACACCAGGCCTTGTTGTAACTCATAGAATCGCGGCAAAAGGTTCACCAGGGTGGTTTTGCCGCCACCCGAGCGGCCTACCAATGCAAGCTTCTCGCCTGGCTTTACTGTAAAACTGAGATTGTTCAGCGCTTGGCGTTTAGCGTTCTCATATCGTAATCCGACACCACGGAACTCTATTTCACCTTTGGCGCGCACTATTTCACGAATACCATCATCGTTCTCAGGAACGGTATCAATCAGAGGGAAAACACTTTGTGCCGCTGCCAGACCGACCTGCAAATCTTCGTTCATGCCTGAGAGGCTTTTGATTGGCGCAATCAGCATGAGCAATGCGCCAATGAATGCTGCGAATTCGCCCGCACTGAATTTACCCACCGCATAGAACACAACCAAGCCAAGGGCTACAGCGGCCAGCAGCTCAACCACCATGGTGTTAATGCCTGAGATTCTGGCAAGACGCACTTGCATATTGCGGTTTTTGGCAACCACGCCTGAAAAACGCTCGTACTCAAAATTCTCACCACCAAAAATCTTGACCATACGCTGACCAGAAACGGCCTCTTCGACCGACTTCGTCATTTCGCCCAGGGACTGCTGCCAAGACTTTCCTGCCGAACGTAGCCTAGGCGTCATCTTCTTGAGATAGATCACCATGAACGGGGCAATGACCAGGAAAATCATGGTCAGGCGCCAATCCAGGTAGAGCATGTAACCCACCATTCCGACAATGGTCAGGGAGTCGCGCACCCCACTCACAGCCACATTGGTAGAGGCTTTGGCCATTTGCTCGGTATCAAATATGACTTTAGATGTCACTATGCCAGCAGAATGAGCATCGAAAAAGCTCATGGGCAAAATCATCAGCTTACGAAAAGCATCCAAACGCAGGTCTTGCACTACATAGCGACCAACCAGGCGCATGGAAAAATTTGCCACGAAGCCCGCAAGACCGCGAATAGCGAGCAAACCGAACAACATGAGCGGCAGAAAATGTAGCTTAGTAGAGTCGTGCTTGACGAAACCCTCATCTGTCACCAACTTGATAGTGGCAAGAAAGCCGGTATTGGTCGCAGAAAGGATGACCAAAGAAATAACGCTAAGGGCAAAAACCATCCAATAACGGCCTGCATATTTCAGCAGGCGAAGATATAGTGCCTTGGAGCTATGAATAGGAGGAATCACCTTCGCAGGTGCAGATTTCGGCATACTTCAGTAAAAATTTGAAAAGTCTGGATCAATTGCCAGATTTGATTTGTGTAGCAAAAGTAATGTGCGTATAGCCTGCCTGACGTGAGGCCTCCATTACATTAATCACTGATTGATGCGTGGTATTGGCATCTGCATTGATAACGACCGTAGGCTCTTTGCCAGACCCAGCAGCTTTGCGCAGAGCCAAGCTAATGCCTTCGATTGATGTGTCGGTAACAGCAATGTCATTCACCACATAATGGCCGGTCGCATCTATGCCTACAGTGATAATGGCTGGCTTTTCCTGAGGGCTGTTGGCTTCAGCAGTTGGCAGATTAATCTGCAATTCGCTGACCCTGGAGAAGGTAGCGCTCACTACCAGAAAAATAATGATGACGAGTAGTACATCAATCAAAGGCACGAGATTCATCTCGAATGCTTCGTGTTTTTTACCGCGCTGGAAATTCATGTTACTTACGCTCGCCGTGAATGAGCTCAACCAGCTTAACCGCTTGCTGTTCCATTTCAACAATCAGGCCATCTACCTTGCCACGGAAGAAGCGATAGAAAATCATAGCGGGAACCGCGACTACAATACCCGCAGCCGTATTGTACAAGGCGACTGAAATACCTCGTGCAAACTGCGCCACATCATGACCACTGGCGGTAAATGCACCGAACAATTCAACCATCCCAATCACAGTACCGAGCAGGCCGAGCAACGGGGCTACGGTTGCGATAGTACCCAAGGTATTAAGGTACTTATCCAGCTTATGGGCCACCGCACGACCAGACTCCTCAATCGCTTCCTTCATGACTTCTCGTGAGGAATCGACATTCACCAGCGCACTAGCAAAAATCTCACCTAGCAGTGAGTGTTGCTCAAGCCGGGTGCAAGTTTCCTTGGTGATTCCACCCTGGCTTAACCACTTTTGTACTTCTGGCAACAGGGTCTTGGGCGCGATCAAATCAGCACGCAAAGCCCAGAAACGTTCACCTATAATAGCCAAGGCAATAATAGAGGCGAAAATCAGCGGCCAGATCGGCCAACCAGCCGCTTGAATAATTTCCCACATGAGACGATTCCTAATGTTCTTAAAGTGGCGTTACTTTAGCGCGCGGGGCTATTTTCAGCAAGCCTAGTTGCATCTTGCCAATAGCGATGCTCTTGCCCACGCCAGCGCCTGAGAGCAACGCCATCACTGCTGGAAAAATCCAGCAATAGCGCGCCATCCTGGTCAGACCGATACAGCTGACTGCCAGCTTGGGAATAGCGATCCACTACAAGTGGCTTAGGGTGGCCGAAACGATTGCGATAGCCAACGGTAAAAATTGTAATGCCGGGCTTCACCGCATCGATAAAATCAGGGCTGGATGAAGTCTTGCTGCCGTGGTGCGGGGCTACCAGTACATTGGCCGCAAGCTGCTCTGGCATGGTCGCCAGTAACTTTTCTTCTATCACACGCTCAATATCGCCCGTCAGAAGCAGGTTACCGTAGCGGCTGGTTACGCGCAGCACACAGCTGCGATTGTTGTCCTTGATATCTGCATCCTGGTAGCTAGCGAAATCCGGGCTCAGCATATCAAAACGAACACCATCCCAAAGCCACGACTGGCCGGTGTAACAAGGCATATGCCGGGCTGTTCCAAAGTTATAGGTATTTTCCGGCAGCGAACTCGCCAGCCACTTGATAGGCATCTGTGCAAGGATAGAAGACATACCCCCGGTGTGGTCGATATCGTCATGGCTAAGAATAAAACCATCCAGCTGAGGTATGCCTTCACCTCGCAGATAGGGCACAACAATGCGGCTGCCACTATCACTCTGCGAGGAATAGCGCGGCCCGGCGTCATAAAGCAACGTATGCGTGGCTGTTTGTACAACCACTGCCAAGCCTTGCCCTACATCAAGTACTGTGACTTTCATGGCGCCTGGTTCAGGGCGAGGTGGCTCCAATAGAAACATCGGCATGAAAGCAACCAGACCCAGCCAGCGCATGGGAAAGCCTTTGGGCAAAAGCAGCCACAACACACCCAGCATCGCTACAGGTAATGTCCAGCCTGGCGGGGCCTGCTGCTGCCAAGTACTTAAGGGCATTGATGCCAACCATTGCAGAAACTGCATGCATATAGTCATCACCATATGCGCGAGCTGTAGCGGCCAATCCAGCGGTAACAATGCGCCAAGCAAAGTCAAAGGCACTATCACCAGGCTGATAAGGGGAATCGCCAACGCATTTGCCAATGGTGAAACAACCGAGACTTGCTGGAACAATACCAACAACAATGGCACCAAACCAAGACTAACCGCCCATTGGGTATGAACCGCTTCACGCAACCAATGTGGCCGCCCTATCCTGCCGCCGACGGCATAGGCAATCACTGCCACCGCGCCAAAGGATAACCAGAAACCCGGTGCCAAAACCGCCCAGGGATCCAGTATCACCACGATCAATAAAGCGCAGGCCAGCACGCGCGACATGGCGATTTGACGGCCTGACCACAACGCCAATGCGAATACCGCCAGCATATACAACGTGCGTTGGCTCGGGACGGAGAATCCAGCAATCAAAGCATATAAGGTAGCGACAATTAATCCAGCCAGCGTTGCTGCCTTGCGTGCCGGCAGCCACAGCGTAAGCGTTTCTGAACGACGCCATAGCGCATAGACCAGCCCGAACATCAATCCGGCCAGCATGGTGATATGCAGGCCTGAAATACTCATCAAATGGTTGGTTCCAGTGCGCAGGAATACCTGCCAGTCGTCCTGCACAATCGCACTGTCATCCCCAATCGCCAGTGCCTGTAAAACACTGGCGTATTGCTTGCCAGCTAGTACTGTAGCCATGCGCTGACGGATTTTTTCACGCGCTGCTTCAACCAGGTAACCGGGGCGAACTACAAAAGCTTCAATACGCCGGTTCTGTACATCCTTGCGGATATAGCCTGTTGCGCGGATATTGCGTTCCAACGCCCATGCCTCAAAATCAAATCCATGTGGATTGGCTGTCCCATACGGGCGTTTGAGCCTTACCGTAAGCTGCCAGCGTTCACCCGCATGAAAAGTCGTAGCTACCGTTTGCTGAGGCTGGAACTTGGCTGAAAAATCCTGGCCATATTGCGCCAGCGAAATATGGCGCGGAACAACAGCACCCTTGGTGATGATCTGCTCGACATCGAACTCGAAACGTTCGCCACGTTCCTGCGGCTCCGGCATGCTGGCGACTACCCCAACCAGCTGAATATCCTGCCCCTCCCATTCAGGAGGCAACGCGTCAGACAGGCGTATTTGTGCAGAAATCGCCGCCCAGAACAGCCCGGTAGCAAATGCTAGAACTATCAGGCTAGCGTGTTGAATAACGAGATAAACATGTCCATGTCGGCTGCCATAGAAAGCAAAGCCTGCTGGAATAATACAAGGCAACAGCCAGTAGAAACTGGGCAGGAAAGGCATCTGCTGTAACACCCATGCACCACCGACAAACAAGAGTGCAAGCAATGTCACAGCAACCTCTTAACTTTGCAGCAACTTACCGTCTTCGAGCCGGAATTGGCGTTTTAGCTTGCCCGCCAATTCGAGATCATGTGTGACTACAACCAAGCTGACGTTCCGGCTGGCATTCAGCTCCAAAAGCAGGTCAAATACGCTATGCGCGGTATGCCTATCCAGATTACCAGTGGGCTCATCAGCCAATACACATTGCGGGTTTGTCACCAGCGCCCGTGCAACTGCCGCGCGCTGACGCTCGCCACCCGAGAGCTCACCTGGCATATGTTCCAGCCTGTGCTTAAGCCCGACTTTTTCCAGGGTTACCGCCGCAATTTCCAGCGCTTCAGCTCTTGGCGTACGACGTATCAGCAAAGGCATGGCCGTATTTTCTAGTGCAGTAAATTCCGGTAGCAAATGATGGAACTGGTATACAAAGCCCAGCGACTGGTTGCGCAGCTGGCCGCGCCTGGCCTCGCTCATAGTTGCTAATGGTTGCCCAAGGATGCTGACCTCGCCAGCACTTGGCGCATCCAAGCCGCCCAGCAAATGTAGCAGTGTGCTTTTGCCAGAGCCGGAAGTGCCGACTATCGCCACCTGCTCAGCTGTACCAACCTCAAGGTCGATGCCGTTCAGCACAGCGACTTCAAGCCCGGTATAGGTTTTTTGCAGATTACGGCAGGCAAGAATGCTATTCATAGCGCAGTGCCTCCGCCGGGTTGATTTTCGCTGCGCGCCAGCTTGGGTAAAGCGTAGCGAGCAGGCTCAATACGAAAGACATAACAGTGATGGTAATGACATCCGACCATAGCAGATGCGAAGGCAGCTCACTAATGTAGTAAACATCCTTCGCCAGAAACTGGATACCGAGCAGATGCTCAAGGAAAGGCACAATGGTTTCAATATTGAGCGCGATAACGACCCCAAATAAACCGCCAATCGCGGTGCCAATCACGCCGATCAGCGCGCCTTGCACAATAAAGATATACATAATACTACGCGGGCTGGCCCCGAAAGTACGCATGATGGCGATATCGGCGCGCTTGTCAGTCACCGCCATCACTAGCGTAGAGACAATATTAAACGCGGCAACAGCAACAATGAGCGCAAGGATGATGAACATCACGCGTTTCTCCATCTGCACGGCACGGAAGAAATTAGCATGCTGCTCAGTCCAGTCAGTGATGTAGTAATTGCCACCAGCCAACTGTGTCGCCAGATCCCTCGCCACGGCAGGGGCAAGGAATAAGTCATCTAGTTTCAAGCGCACACCCGATACATTTTCATCCATGCGATAAAGCTTGGCAGCGTCATCCATATGGATCAGTGCCAATCCTGCATCGTATTCATACATGCCGATCTGGAATATGCCAACCACCCTGAATTGCTTGATACGCGGGACAATGCCAGTGGGCGTGAACTGGCCTTGCGGTGCCAGCAAAACGACTTTATCACCCATCTGTACGCCTAGGGATTGTGCCAACTCAGCTCCGAGGATGATGCCGAACTCGCCCGCACGCAAATCAGCCAATTGCCCTGCGCGCATGTGGCTACCTAGCTCTGCCACCTTGTCTTCATCTGCAGGCAATATGCCGCGCACGATTGCGCCCTGCACTGCCTGTCCGAACGACAGCATGCCTTGCGCCATGATATATGGCGCCGCAGCCTGCACATGCGGCGCATGCTCCACGCTGGCAACCACTTTCGGCCAATCGGCCAGCATATTGTTCGACCCGGAAATCTGCAGGTGCGAGGCAACACCGAGGATGCGCGTTCGCAGTTCTTCCTGAAAACCATTCATGACCGACAGCACAATGATAAGTGCGGCTACACCCAACCCTATGCCTATCATGCTGGTCAACGAGATGAATGAGATGAAATGATTACGGCGTTTGGCGCGGGTGTAGCGCAAGCCGACAAAAAGCTCGAAAGGTAAGGATTTGCCTGAAAACATAGTGCGGAATTCTAGCAGGGTTGCCCGAGTATTCCGTAAGCATTCTGTTAAAATTGTCATATGTTTACAGGAATCATAGAAGCAGTTGGTCAGATTGACCGGATAACGCCGACTGGGGATGACGTCAAGCTCTCTCTTGATACGGCCAACCTGGATATGTCTGATGTCAAGATTGGCGACAGCATCGCCGTCAATGGCGTGTGCCTTACCGTGGTCAAGCTGGGTAAATCACGTTTTGAGGCGCATGTGTCAAAAGAGACTTTGTCATGCACCGTGGGCCTGGATAGCCCACGGGCTATCAACCTGGAAAAGGCGCTACGCTTTTCCGACAGACTAGGCGGGCACCTGATCAGCGGCCATGTCGATGGCGTTGGCCAAATCGTACGCTTTGAGGACGTGGGCGACTGCATGCTGCTCTCAGTGCGCGTACCGCATGCCATCTCGCGCTATATTGCCGTCAAGGGCTCAATTGCAGTCGATGGCGTCAGCCTCACTGTAAACTCCATCGAAACTGATACGTTCAGCGTTAACCTGATTCCACATACCCTACAAATGACCTCATTGAAAAACCTTGGTATCGGTAGCCGCGTCAATCTGGAAGTGGACTTGATCGCGCGCTACGTAGAGCGCATGGCAGCCTGGAGTGGTGAGGGTGAAAGCGCATGATTAGTCCAACCAGAGAGATCATCGAAGAAATCCGCCAGGGCCGCATGGTGATCCTAGTCGATGAAGAAGACCGTGAAAACGAGGGCGACCTAGTACTAGCAGCGCAATTCGCCACTCCCGAGCATATCAACTTCATGGCCAGATATGGGCGCGGCCTTATTTGCCTGACACTCACCGAAGCGCGCTGTCGCCAGCTTAACCTGCCATCCATGGTGCAGAAAAATGGCAGCAGCATGCGTACCAACTTTACGGTGTCGATAGAAGCCGCTTCTGGCGTTACCACCGGCATTTCAGCCGCCGACCGCGCACATACCATCCAGGCCGCCGTAGCCAAGAATGCTTCCCCCAGAGATATCGTAAGCCCCGGTCATGTATTCCCGCTGGCTGCACAGAATGGTGGTGTACTGGTGCGCGCAGGCCACACCGAGGCAGGGTGCGACTTGGCAGCACTGGCCGGGGTAGAGCCAGCATCGGTTATTTGTGAAATCCTCAAGGAGGATGGCAGCATGGCACGCCTGCCAGACCTGATGGAATTCGCTGCGCAGCACAATATCAAGATCGGCACCATTGCCGACCTGATTCATTATCGCAGCCAGAATGAAAGCCTGGTTAAGCGTGCTGCTGAACGCACCATCACCACACCTTACGGTAAAATACGCCTAATTGCCTATGCCGACAAAATCGCCAACGAGACACATCTGGCACTGGTCAAAGGTGAGCCGAACGCAGACCGTGAAGTATTGGTGCGGGTGCATGAGCCGCTCTCGGTATTTGATCTGCTCGACAGCTCCAGCCGCACTCACTCGTGGAATACCCTGAAAGCCATGCAAACCATACAGAATGCCGATTGCGGCGTGATCGTACTGCTGCATCGCAATGAGGATGGCGCCGAACTGGTTGCGCGCATACAGCATGCGGATGATTGCATCAGCCCCAAACAGGATTTACGCAACTACGGTATTGGTTCACAGATATTGCTGGATTTGGGCGTGCGTAAGATGCGGTTGATGGCGACACCGCGCAAGATGCCGAGCATGGTTGGGTTTGGGTTGGAAGTAACCGGTTATCTAGAAGCAACTTCATGATATTTATGAGATAATACTATCTGTGGAAAATGTAAACCTCACCGGCCACTTTCTAATCGCGATGCCCGCGATGACTGACCCTTATTTCTCCAAGTCTGTTACCTTTATCTGCGAACACAATGAAGATGGCGCCATGGGCGTGGTCATCAACCGCCCTATAGACATGACACTGAATGCCTTGTTCGAGCAGATAGACCTTGATATCCACAACCAACCACTTGCTACATCCGCAGTCCATTTTGGCGGGCCGGTACAAATAGACCGTGGTTTTGTATTGCATCAGCCAGCGGGCGAATGGCAATCAACCATTGCTGTGCATGGCAATACAGCGCTCACGACCTCCAAAGATGTACTGGAAGCGGTTGCCAACGGTAGCGGCCCGGAGAAATTACTGGTCACACTAGGCTATGCTGGCTGGGCTGCCGGACAACTGGAACAGGAAATGGCACAGAACGCATGGCTATCGGTAAAAGCCCAGGACTCAGTGATTTTCGATATGCCCAGCGTGGATAAATTCACTGCAGCCATGGGGTTGCTAGGGGTAGACCTGTCGCAACTTTCCGAGGAGGCTGGCCATGCTTAAGGCCAGGCAAACATAGCCATGCAGGCAGCCAAAATCGTTACCATCAATAATGACCAGACCTCATCTGCTCAGCTCGCTGAGCGCCTGGGAACCAATGGCACAGTGCTGGCATTCGATTTCGGCGAGAAACGTATAGGCGTGGCAGTAGGTGAACATATGCTGGGCATCGCCCACCCGCTGACTACTATAGAAACTGAAGCGACCGATGAACGCTTCAGCCAGATTACCGAGTTGATTAAGGAATGGAAACCAGCGCTGCTTGTCGTTGGCTTGCCTTTATCGATGGATGGCGAAGAGCATGCCTTAACTTTGCTCAGCAAAAAATTTGCACGTCGCCTCGATGGCCGCTTTGGCCTGCCAGTCGTCATGGTAGATGAACGCCTGACATCGGTTGAGGCCGAGCAAACCCTGAAAACCATGGGTGTAACGGCGCGCAAGCAAAAACCTATGTTGGACCAGGTCGCGGCACAGCACATATTGCAATCTTACTTTGATGGGCAGAGATGAACCCCGATAACAAACTGCCAAACGCTGAAGCCCTGCTGAATATACTCGCAGACAGACTCAAGCCGCTGATCAATGACGATACTGCACTGGTGGGTATCCACAGCGGGGGCGCCTGGCTTGCCGAGCGCCTGTTACCTATACTGGGGAAAGACCTGGCCTATGGCACACTGGATGTATCCTTCTACCGCGACGATTTCGGTAGCCGCGGCCTGCATGCTGAAACCAGGCCATCGCAGATTCCCTTTGATGTGCAGGACAAGCATATCATCCTGATTGATGACGTTTTTTACACAGGCCGCACCATACGCGCAGCGATGAATGAGCTATTTGACTATGGCCGCCCAGCCAGTATCAGCCTCGCCGTGCTGGTTAACCGTGGCGGGCGCGAACTGCCGATAGCCCCGCAGATAGTCGCCTGCGAAATGGCGCTATCTCGACAGCAAAACCTGCAATTACTACGCCATGAAGATGGCAGTTTCTATCTGCAACTGGAAGAAATGTCCTGATGATTAATCCGCAACTAGACCAAGATGGAAAACTCAAACACCTGCTCTCCATAGAGGGCCTCCCCCGTAGCATTCTTAACCAGATTCTGGACACCGCTGAATCTTTCGCTGGCGTATCCGAACGCGAAGTCAAAAAAGTACCGCTGTTGCGCGGCAAAACCGTATGCAACCTGTTCTTCGAAAACAGCACCCGAACCCGTACCACTTTTGAGATCGCCGCCAAGCGGCTGTCTGCCGACGTAATCAACCTTAACGTCAACACTTCCTCGCAATCCAAGGGAGAGACCATACTGGATACGGTCGACAACCTCACCGCCATGCATGCCGATATGTTCGTGGTTCGCCACGCGCAATCCGGTGCGGCGCATCTGATTGCCCGCCGTGTCGCACCGCACATCCACGTAATCAATGCTGGAGATGGCCGCCACGCGCACCCCACACAGGGGCTGCTCGATGTATTTACCGTACGCCGCTACAAGCCGGATATGCATAACCTGCGTGTCGCAGTAGTCGGTGATGTGCTGCACTCGCGTGTCGCCAGGTCAGAAATACATGCGCTGACAACGCTCGGAGTGCCGGAGGTAAGAGTCATCGCGCCCAAGACTTTATTACCGGAAAATGTAGAAAGGCTGGGCGTACAGGTCTACCACGACATGTGTGCCGGCCTTAAAGACGTTGACGTCATCATGATGCTACGCCTACAGAACGAACGCATGAGCGGCGCCCTGCTGCCAAGTGCGCAGGAGTATTTCAAGACTTATGGTCTCACGCAGGAAAAACTGGCGCTGGCAAAGCCAGATGCGATTGTCATGCATCCCGGGCCGATGAATCGCGGCGTGGAGATCGACTCTGCCGTAGCCGATGGCAGCCAGTCGGTGATATTGCCACAGGTCACCTATGGTATCGCCGTGCGCATGGCGGTAATGAGCATATTGGCAGGGAACAGCTAATGAAAATCCAGATTAAAAATGGTCGCCTGATCGACCCAAAAAATAATATCGATGGTAAACATGACCTGTTCATCGCTGCCGGCAAAATTGTCGGTATAGGCAAGGCTCCAGATGGCTTTTCCGCGAACCAGGTGATTGATGCCAAAGGCCTGGTTGTGTGCCCAGGCCTGGTCGACCTCTCCGCCAGATTGCGTGAACCGGGGTTCGAATACAAAGCTACGCTGGAAACCGAGATGCAAGCCGCAGCAGCGGGCGGCATCACCAGTCTCGCCTGCCCACCTGATACTGACCCGGTGCTAGACGAGCCAGGCCTGGTGGAGATGCTTAAACACCGCGCCAAACAACTGAACCTGGCCCATGTTTACCCACTGGGCGCATTGACCACACAACTGGCTGGCAAGGAACTCACCGAAATGTGCGAGTTGACCGAAGCTGGCTGCCTGGGCTTCTCACAAGCTGATACGGCCATCATGGACACGCAGGTACTTTGGCGTGCCATGCAGTATGCGGCCACTTTTGGCTTCACCGTATGGCTGCGCCCTGAGGAACCTTATCTAGCTAGAAATGGCGTCGCTCATGACGGCGAGGTGGCTGCAAGACTGGGGCTGAAAGGCATCCCAGCAGCAGCGGAAACACTCGCTCTGGCCAGTATCCTGCGTATCGCCCGCGAGACTGGCGCCAAGGTTCATGTGTGCCGTTTATCCAGTGCAGAAAGTGTCACTATGCTACGTGAAGCCAAACAGCAAGGACTACCTGTCACTGCCGACATTTCTGCCAACCATTTGCACCTGACCGAACACGATATCGGTTTCTTTGACACCAACTGCCACCTTAAGCCGCCATTACGTAGTCAACGCGACCGTGACGCCCTAAGCTCAGGCCTGGCAGATGGCACTATTAGCGCCGTCTGTTCCGACCATACACCAGTGGATGACGACGCTAAATTATCAACGTTCGCCGAGGCTGAGCCGGGCGCAACCGGGCTTGAACTACTCTTGCCGTTAACCCTGAAATGGGCTGCCGAACGCAAAGTATCACTGCCCACTGCGCTCGCTCGCATCACTTCTGCCCCTGCTGCCGTGTTGGGCATAGATCGGGGCCATCTGGGTTTGAATTCAGATGCCGATATTTGCATTTTTGACCCTGAACAATATTGGAAGATTGAGCCATCCAGCCTAATCAGCCAAGGCAAGAATAGCCCCTTCCTTGGCCTTGAGTTAGCTGGCAGGGTGCGTTACACCTTGTTACATGGTCATACGGTATATCAGGCATGAAGGAATAAGCCTTGCGTCGACTAAACCCGCTATTTATCCTACTGCTGGCATTGTCGACATTTGACACTCAGGCCAGCTCAGAAACAGACTGAAAGGATTTAATAATGCAATTCAAGAATCCTGAAAATGGCTATATAGTTGAGAAGAAGGTCCCGGGGCTTTGGATGTTTATTTTCGGCGTGTTTTATATATTGGCAAATGGACTATGGGCTTATTTGTTGATTTATATATTTGCTGCATTATTTCTTTTTAGTGTTTTTGGAGAAGCAGCCAGTCTTTTTATGTTTGCAATAAATATAGGGTTCGCTTTTGTGGCCGAATCTGCTATTAGAGATTCGTATCTTAAAAAAGGCTGGGTTGAGATACACAATAAAATATCAATAGATGACGAAATGGCAATGTCTATGTCAGGTGAGGCCCCTGCAAAATCCGCAATCATCCAAGACACAAAGAAATGCCCATTTTGCGCTGAAGAAGTTAAATTCGAGGCTATTAAATGCAAACACTGCGGCAGCGATCTAGCCGCGATATAGTTTTCAAATAAATCTAACATTATTAAAGTGAGGTGATCAGCAATGCGTAAACGTCTGTCTTATGCGAAAGCCTCAATAACAAACCCATCGCGACGCCGCTTTCTGGCGACCTCGGCTATCGCGCCATTACTTTTATGGTTGCCGACTCAAGCACAAGCTGCCTCCAATATTCACCTGCTGGAAGGCTTGGTGTATATCAATAACCGACCAGCGTCATTGGCTTCCAGAATCCGTGTAGGCGACCATATAGTAGTGTCCTACGGCGGCAAGCTGGCAATGAGCATAGGCAGCGACGCATACCTGCTACGCGAAGGCACTGCACTGGAGATTAAAGGGCACAATAGCTTGATAGCTTCAAGCCTGCGGCTGCTTACCGGATCGCTACTTGGAGTCTTCGGCAAGCGCAGTAAAACTACGCATATTGTCACCAATACTGCGACCATAGGCATACGCGGAACCGCCGTCTATGCCAGCGCCGAGCCACACCGGCTTTATACCTGCACCTGCTATGGCCATACAGATTTACGTATCGGGCATCATGTTGAGCAGATTATGGCCACCCACCACAATGCCCATGAAGTCACCCCGGATAGCAATGGCGAGATGTCCATGCATTCCATGGAAGTAACAGGCCACACCGACGATGAATTACGAATGCTGGAAAGCTACGTTGGGCGCAAGCCGCTTTTTGATTTATAACCGAGCTATAGCCAGCCCTGATCGATAATGCGGTGTGGTGTCTCGTCCAGGGTGATCTCACTGCCTAGCCCGGCATAGATATAATGCTCGGCAAATAACCGTTTCAGCGCGAGGAAAGCCGGCTCGCCGGTGCAGTGGCCGGGGGCAAGGTAATCCACCTTGTAGGTATCGTGTAGCAAGGTCGCAACCTTGTTGATTTCGGCATCACTCGCCTGCAATAGATGGAATCCACCAGCAATCAGATGGATATGCTTGTTGATAGCGCTGGCAGCCTCCACAATGCGGTCTATCCCCGGATGCGAACAACCAACCACCAGCACCAGCCCATTCGGCGTATCAATGGCCAGAGATAATTCGCGCAACTCCTGTGTACCTGGCTTATCTGAAATCAGCGATATCAGATGGATATTGGGAACAATCTCGGTAGTGTTCTCAATCAGCTCGAATCTGGCTTCAGGCCATGCGCTACCAAATTTCATGGTGACTGGCGGGTTGCCGCCGTAATAACGGGAATCCGGCTTGAGCGACTCTTCCTTGCGATAGAAGCTACTTGGCAAGGATGAACCGAAGATGCCGAAATTCTCCTTTGGTGCATAAATCTTGACCTTGGGATTCTCCTCCAGCACATAGCTTAGACCACCGATATGGTCACTATGCCTATGGGATATTACAACGAAATCCAGCTTGGATAGATCAATCTTCTTAATCTTGGCATTACGCTTGAGTATCTCCGGGTTGCCGCCTGTATCAAACAGGATACGCTTACCGTCATACTCAATAAGTGCGGCATAACCCCAATCATGTTTCATGCCTAATGGTTCGCCGAAAGCATCGTATATGACGGTGATTTGCGCTTTGGGCGTACTGCTCCATAACTTGAGCTTGTTCGGCACCGTAGGCATGGTACAGGCGCTAAAAGCCAGCAGGCAAAAGACTACCATCAACTGCCTTATCAGGGACTTTCTGTGCATACTCATCAAATTCTTTGAGGGTTTGGCAACGATATAGCCCTAAACAATGCCCAGATTGTCCAGGCCAGCAGATAGATCCTTGTCCTTGGCATCCTTACCCTTGAGCTTGATCTGCAGGCGCAGGTCGTTCACCGAATCCGCGTTACGCAAAGCATCTTCAAAAGTGATTTCATCAGCCTCGTGTAAGTCAAATAATGCCTGGTCAAAAGTCTGCATGCCGAGCTCGCGTGACTTAGCGATGATCTCCTTGATCTCATGCACCTCACCCTTAAAGATCAGGTCGGAAATCAGCGGTGAATTGATCATGATTTCCATAGCTGCGGCGCGGCCCTTGCCTTCGCGCTTTGGAATCAGCCGTTGTGAAACAAACGCCCGCACGTTAAGGGACAAATCCATGAGCAACTGGTGACGTCGCTCTTCCGGGAAGAAGTTGATGATACGGTCCAGCGCCTGATTGGTACTGTTGGCATGCAGCGTGGCCATGCATAGGTGGCCGGTTTCGGCAAAGGCGATAGCGTAATCCATGGTCTCACGGTCGCGGATTTCGCCGATGAGAATAACATCTGGCGCCTGGCGCAGCGTATTCTTCAGTGCAGCAAACCAGCTGTCAGTATCTACGCCAACCTCGCGCTGCGTAATCACGCAATTCTTGTGATCGTGTACAAACTCAACCGGGTCTTCAATCGTGATGATGTGGCCGTAACTGTTCTCGTTACGGTAACCTATCATGGCTGCTAGAGAGGTCGATTTACCGGAGCCGGTGCCACCGACGAAAATAACCAGACCACGCTTGGTCATGGCGATTTCCTTCAGCACCTCTGGCAAACCCAGATCCTCGAACTTTGGAATCTTGGTAGTAATCGTCCGGAACACCAGTCCAGTAGAACTGCGCTGTACGAAAGCATTGACGCGGAAACGTGCGACGCCGGGAATACCAATGGCGAAATTACATTCCTTGGTGGCATCAAATTCTGATGCCTGCTTGTCATTCATGATGGAGCGCGCAATCTCCTTGGCCTGCTGCGCCGTCAGTGCTTGGTTAGTCACTGGTGTCATCTTGCCATCGACCTTCATGGCGGGCGGGAAACCTGCAGTAATGAAAAGGTCGGAAGCCTTTTTTGCAATCATCATGCGTAACAAATCGAATACAAATTTTTCTGCCTGGCCTTGTTCCATGATGTAAACCCTATTTTTTAAATCTTGTGTAAGTTAGCGAACGATATCCTGAAGCTTATCAGGCAAATGTTTCTTTATTTGCAGCCTTGCCGCGCGCCTCACCCAGCGAGATGATGTTGCGCCTGACCAAGTCTTGCAGGTTCTGGTCCAGTGTCTGCATGCCGACATTCTGGCCGGTCTGGATGGAAGAATACATCTGTGCAATCTTGTTTTCACGAATGAGGTTACGGATCGCTGGCGTACCTATCATGATCTCGTGCGCAGCCACACGACCCTGTTCATCCTTGGTCTTGCACAGCGTTTGCGAGATAACAGCGCGCAGCGATTCGGATAACATGGAGCGCACCATTTCCTTTTCTGCCGCGGGGAACACGTCAACGATACGGTCCACGGTTTTAGCTGCCGAGCTGGTATGCAAGGTGCCGAATACCAAGTGGCCTGTTTCTGCTGCAGAGAGCGCCAGACGTATGGTTTCGAGATCGCGCATTTCGCCCACTAGGATTACGTCCGGGTCTTCACGCAAGGCAGAGCGAAGCGCATTAGCGAAAGACAGCGTATGTGGGCCGACCTCGCGCTGGTTAATCAGGCATTTCTTGGATTGGTGCACGAACTCGATCGGGTCTTCTACCGTCAAGATGTGGCCAAACTCGTTTTCATTCACATAATCCACCATGGCTGCCAGTGTGGTGGATTTGCCGGAACCGGTAGGCCCGGTAACGAGCACGATACCGCGCGGCGTATTGGCGATGTCTTTGAAAATTGGTGGGCAGTTGAGCTGTTCCAGCGAGAGGATTTTCGATGGAATGGTCCGGAACACCGCACCGGAGCCACGGTTATGGTTAAAAGCATTGACGCGGAAACGCGCCAGGTTAGGAATCTCAAATGAAAAGTCGCACTCCAGCGTTTCTTCATACACCTTACGCTGACCATCATTCATGATGTCATACACCATGTCATGCACCTGGCTGTGTTCCATCGCAGGCACATTGATCTTGCGCACGTCACCATGCACGCGAATCATCGGCGGCAGGCCGGCAGACAGGTGCAAGTCGGAAGCTTTGTTTTTGACTGAGAATGCCAGTAAATCCGAAATATCCACGGGTTGCTCCTGTTATAATTTTTGCTGATGAGAATGCGTAGATTATGACCACAATTAGTGAACGCTTGCAAGCTGTGCGAATGCTTATCCAGAGCGCGTCGCGCAATGCTGGGCGACATCCGCAAGATGTCATGCTGCTGGCGGTAAGCAAAGCACATCCAGCGGCAGATATTCGCGCTGCATTTGCTGCCGGCCAGGCTACGTTTGGCGAAAACTACCTGCAGGAGGCACTGGATAAGCAGGCCAAACTTAAAGACCTCGCTATCGAATGGCACTTTATCGGGCCGATCCAGAGCAACAAAACACAACCGATTGCGCAACACTTTGCCTGGGTGCATGGTGTAGACAGGTTAAAAATCGCTGAGCGCCTGAACGCGGCACGCCCGGACCATTTACCGCCGCTGCAAATATGCATTCAAATCAATGTGAGTAATGAGGCCAGCAAAAGTGGTGTGTTGCCAACCGAGCTAGATGCGCTGGCGGATGCTATTACCAGCAGGCTACCGCGCTTGCAATTGCGCGGGCTCATGGCCATCCCTGCGCCCACAACAGATATTGAATTACAGCGACAGCAATTTAAAATGGTACGTTTGGCCTATGAAGTATTGCAAAACAGAGGCCTGAAGTTGGACACGCTCTCCATGGGCATGTCAGAAGATTTTGCCGCAGCCATCGCAGAGGGTGCGACAATCGTACGTATAGGCTCAGCCATTTTTGGTGCACGGCCAATATCAGAAAAGTAAAATGACAATTATCCAGAAGACAAATAACCAAGACATGAAAATCAGCTTTGTTGGTGGCGGCAACATGGCGCGCGCCTTGATTGGCGGGCTGAAAACCAATGGTTTTACCATGGAAAACATCAATGTCATCGAACCCGATGCGGTTAAACGCACCCAATTGAAGACCGAATTTGGCGTCAATGCCAGCGAGCAACTGCCGAGCGCGAGCAACTCTGATGTCATCGTACTGGCTGTCAAGCCGCAACAACTCAGGGATTTATGCATTTTTCTTGGCAGCCTGCTGCAAAACCAGCTGGTGATTTCAATCGCTGCAGGCATACGCAGTAATGACTTGGCCCGATGGCTCGGCGGCTATCAGTCTATAGTACGCGTCATGCCCAATACACCCGCACAAATCCAGGCAGGAGTCTCTGCCTTTTACGCCATGCCAGAGGTCACACGTAGCCAGCACCAGCAGGCCGAGCTCATCCTGCAGGCTGTTGGCCAAACCTTATGGCTAGATGACGAAACCAAAATGGACGCGGTAACGGCCATCTCTGGTAGCGGCCCTGCCTATGTATTTTATTTCATAGAGGCCATGCAACAAGCGGCTCTGGAGCTAGGCCTGACCGCCGAAGAAGCACGATTGCTAAGCCTGCAGACCTTCACTGGTGCCAGCCAACTGGCTGCGCAGAGCACAGATGAGCCTGCAACCTTGCGCGCGCAAGTCACATCAAAAGGTGGCACCACCGAGAGTGCCCTGCAAACCATGGAAGCAGCAGCGGTAAAATCTGCCATCATGAAAGCCATCAAGGCAGCTGCAGAACGCTCGAACGAGCTTGGCGACTTACTGGGAAAGGACTGAAATGATAAGCAACGCCTTGGAGTTTTTACTGCAAACCATACTTGGTTTATTCACCTTGGCAGTGCTGTTGCGCTTCTATCTGCAGCTCACTGGAGCACCTTTCAAAAACCCCGCTTCACAGACAGTTGTTGTACTCACCAACTTTGCCGTCAGGCCATTGCGGCGAATCATCCCGGGTTGGGGCGGGCTGGATTTTGCCACATTATTTCTCGCTTATATCGCCCAGTTCCTGTTGCAACTAGGCACCATGTGGCTACGTGACTTTCCGTTACTAGTTGCAGGCAATTCCATATGGATCGCGCTATTTGGCCTGGCCCTGATTGGGCTGCTCAAGCTCAGTATCTACATATTCCTCTACGCTGTATTGCTGCAGGCCATTTTGAGCTGGGTGAATCCCTACACGCCCATCACGCCTGTGCTGGATGCACTCACCAAGCCGTTACTCAAGCCGTTGCGTAAGCATATGCCTGCCACCGGCGGCATAGACTTTAGCCCCTTGGTGGTTTTTATTGGCGCCGAGCTATTGTTAATCTTGGTGATCACACCTTTGGAACAGCAATTTTTACGGTTCTTCTAAATTTTTCGCTTTCCTAAGCCAATGTTTGTCAGCGATAAGCCAATTTTTGTCAGTGGGTTTTGGAGTTTTTGCAGAATTGATTTAAAGTCGAAAACTAGCTAGTGCCTATGTGGCATGCCTCGCAGAAAGTCGTGGAACCCATGGAACTCAATGCAGTGCAAAAGCGATTCAGACAGCCCTTCCCCCGCTGAACCAGCTCGGCTATGAGCAACGACCTTCAGCAGCAGATTTCTGCATTCCAGCAGTGGCGTGAGCAAATCTCGCAAACCATTGCTGAATATCGCGCATGGCTGGATGCCGCCCAATTTTCCGACCCATTGCAGGATTTACGCCTCTTCGATATGGAAGAGACGCTAAAAAAAGATCGCTTGATTCTGGCATTCATTGCCGAATTCTCTCGCGGCAAAACCGAAACCATTAATGCGCTGTTCTTTTCCGACTTCAATCAGCGCTTGCTGCCCTCAGAAGCCGGTCGCACCACCATGTGCCCGACCGAGATTTTCTGGACGGATAGCGAGGAGCCTTGCATCAAGCTGCTGCCTATTGAAACGCGCAAACGCGACGACAGCCTGGCTTACCTCAAGTCCAACCCAAACGAGTGGTCCAAATTCCGGCTGGATATGGAATCGGCCGCCTCCATGAAAGAATCCCTGCACACTCTGGCACAACAGAAGCAGGTATCGCTGGAAGAAGCACGCAGCCTGGGACTTTGGAACAATACGGATATCAGCATGGTGCAAGCACTGGAGCGTACCGGCAAGGTGGAAGTGCCGGTGTGGCGCCACGCGCTGATTAACTTCCCGCACCCATTGCTCAAAAGCGGGCTGGTGATCCTGGATACCCCAGGCTTGAATACCATGGGTGCAGAGCCGGAGCTGACGCTGAGCATCATTCCCAATGCGCATGCAGTGATTTTCCTGTTGGCAACAGATACTGGCGTTACCAAATCCGATATGCAGATTTGGACCGATTACATCAGCAATCGCGCCAGCCGCAAGCTGGCGGTGCTGAACAAGATTGACATCCTCTGGGACGACATGAAAACCAGGGCAGAGATCGACACCATGATCAAAACCCAGGTCGATATCACCGCCCGCCAACTGAGTCTGCCACCCTCTTGTGTACTCGCCATCTCGGCGCAAAAAGCCCTAGTCGCCAAAATCAGGAAAGATGATGTCCTGCTGGAACGCAGCGGCATAGAGAAAGTAGAACAACTGCTGGCAGCCAATGTGGTTGCGGCCAAACACGAGATACTCAGTAACACTATCATTAGTGAAACCAGCAATATGCTGAAAGCTTCTCGCAAAATGGCACAGCAGCGGCTTGCAAGTACACGCAGCCAGCTTAGCGAGTTACAAGCCTTGCGCGGCCAGAACCGCGAAGTCATCAAGGAGCTGCTCGACAAAGTTACTGAGAACCGCAAACACTATGAGGCATCAGTAAGTTCCTTTAACCAGGGTAGCCTGAAAATATCCACCCTCGGGGAAACCCTGATCAACCATCTTGGCTTGCAACACCTGGATGCCTTAATGCAAATCAGCCGACAAGAGATAGGCGATAGCTGGACCACAGTGGGGCTGAATCGGGGGATGAAGAACCTGATTAAACAAACTACCCAGCTAGCCGCACAGATCACCCAGCAGGGGTTGGAAATTACAAAACAGGCAGATGAGCTCTATCTGCTATTCCAGACCAAACATGGGTTTGAAACGCGCCGCCCACCACCACTCAACATGGATAACTTCAGTAGCAGTATGCAGGCGCTGGAAAAGGTCACAAGCGATTTTTGCGCCAGCCCTATCAACATGATGACGGAAAAACACTTCCTGGTACGCAAATTCTTCATGAGTTTAGGCGGCCAGGCAAAAACCATCTTCGAGCAGGCGCATAAGGACTGTTATCACTGGTTGCAGAATGTGCTAGCACCGTTAAAACAGCAGATAGCCCAACACAAAGCGGAGCTTGATAAGCGCACAGAATCTTTGAAGCAAGTGCACGATAGCTTGCATGCACTGGAAGTCAATCTGTCACAACTGGAAAATGAGCTGGCTAATCACCAAAACCAGAGCAATGCCCTGGACCAAATGCTATTAAAGCTGGTTAAGGCAGCCAAACCGAGCGTAGCTGGCAACAATAAAGCGCTTTTTACCGAACCAGCGCTCTAGTAGCTTTTCTGTCGGGCAGTCTCACATCAGAACAATATCAAAAGCCTCTTGTGAATACTGGCTTTCCACCTGTAGAGAAACCGGCTTACCGATAAAGTCAGACAGGTTAGCCAGGCTCTGGGATTCCTCATCAAGCAGCAGATCAATGACTTTCTGTGAGGCCAGCACACGGAACTCCCTGGCACTGAATTGGCGTGCATGGCGTAGTAACTCGCGCAAAATCTCGTAACACACTGTCTGCGCAGTCTTCAGCTCACCTCGGCCCTTGCAGGCGGGGCATGGTTCGCAAAGGATATGCGCCAGGCTTTCTCGCGTACGCTTGCGCGTCATCTCCACCAGCCCCAGTGCAGAAAAACCATTCACGCTGGTACGTGCGCGGTCTTTAGCCACAGCCTTTTGCAGCTCCCCGAGCACGGCAGTACGTTGCTCATCCTCATCCATATCGA
This sequence comes from Methylophilaceae bacterium, assembly GCA_036560445.1. Classification (GTDB taxonomy): domain Bacteria; phylum Pseudomonadota; class Gammaproteobacteria; order Burkholderiales; family Methylophilaceae; genus DATBRG01. Next base: position 98,100 of record DATBRG010000027.1, on the reverse strand, counting down.
TAAAGTCGATGATAATGATGCCGCCGAGATTACGTAGCCGTAGCTGACGCGCGATACATTGCGAGGCCTCAAGGTTAGTCTTGAAGATGGTGTCAGACAGGTTACGGCCATTGACGAAACCGCCGGTATTCACATCCACCGTGGTCAGCGCCTCGGTCTGGTCGAATATCAGGTAGCCGCCGGATTTCATCTCCACCTTGCGTGACATGGCGCGGGCGATTTCGTTTTCGACATTGAACATATCAAATAGCGGGCGCTCACCCTGGTAGTGTTCCAGTCGTTTTACTGCACCAACGGCGTAGTTCTCGGCAAACTCGAGCAGCTTCTGGTAAGTCTCGCGCGAATCCACCTGAATACGATCAGTCTCATCATTCACGACATCACGCAGTATGCGCATCGGTAGATTTAAATCCTGAAATACCAGTGAGCGGTCTGAAGCACCATGGCTGGCAGCCTGGATGTTACCCCAGACTTTTTGCAGGTATTCAATATCAGCCAGCAACTCTTCATCAGTCGCCGCCTCTGACATGGTACGAATGATGTAACCGCCTTTACGGTCTTCCGGCAGCAGTTTGATCAAACGGTCACGCAATTGCTCACGCTCGGCTTCGTCCTCAATACGTTGCGACACCCCGATATGATCCTGCTGCGGCAGATAAACCAGAAAGCGCCCGGCAATACTGATCTGCGTAGTCAGTCGTGCACCCTTGGTGCCAATCGGTTCCTTGATCACCTGCACCATCAGCGGCTGGCCTTCGTGCAATACCTCTTGTATGGTCTTCTCGCTATCGGCACTGGTACATTCCAGCACATCCGCCACATGCAAGAATGCCGCTCGTTGCAAGCCGATTTCCACAAATGCAGACTGCATGCCGGGCAACACACGGCACACCGAACCACGATAGATATTGCCTACCAGCCCCAAGGAAGTGCTGCGCTCAATATGCAGCTCCTGCACGATGCCCTGCTCTATCACGGCCACACGGGTTTCCTGTGGCGTTACATTAATCAGTATTTCCTGGCTCAATTTCAACTCACCTTCTTTGCCATTATCTTCTGGCTACTTGTTTAGCCAAACTGGCATCACAATACATGAATACCGGCAATTTTCAGTAATGCCGCAGTTTCAAAAATCGGCAACCCCATCACACCGGAATAACTGCCCTCTATGCGGCGGATAAAAGCCCCGGCTAGCCCCTGTATACCATAAGCCCCGGCTTTGTCGTGCGGCTCACCAGAGGCAACATAGGAGGCAATTTCAGTTTCAGACAATACCGCCATCTCCACTCGCGTGGTAGAAAGTGCCGTCACAATACCGTTGGACGTAGTCACTGCAATACCCGTATGCACCTCATGCCAACCACCCGACATGCTACGCAGCATTTCCGCCGCATGTGCATCGTCATCAGGCTTGCCTAATATCATACCTGCTACGCATACCGTGGTATCAGCCGCCAGTATGGGCAACAACGGCATATCCATGTTCTGCAGGTAACTGAGGCAAGCCTCGCCTTTGGTCTGCGCTAGGCGTATGACATACTTTTCCGGCGCTTCATTGGCTAGCACTGATTCATCCACATTGGATGGCAGCACCGTGAAAGTGATGCCGATTTGCTGTAACAGCTCTGCACGCCGAGGCGAGCGCGAAGCCAGGTAGATGTGCTTGCTCATGGATTGTTTTTGCGATTTCGAGGTTGAGCCTGTAGGCTACGGATATTAAACGATTCGGCTTTACTACAAAACCAAATTAACCTATGTTGAATGAGTATTTACCATACCAAACTAAATGACTAAACCAATTAACTGGCTGTTTATGAAATGGAGTACGTTTAAGCGAGTTGTGCAAGCTACCTGGTTTTGGCGTGTCTATGGTATTTGTGCGATGAAACGGACATGGACAAAACTTTTAATCGCAATATCCCTTTTCTCCTGGATCATGATTGCGAGAACAGGCCCAGACTTGTTAACGCCCATTATCGAACTAAATCAAATGCATCGTACAGAAGGGGTGTTATTAAACGTAGGCTTCAACCCGAAAGGTCACGATTCTTTGCGAATTAAGACAGATGATGGCGAAAAAATAACCTATCTTGGCAATACATTTGGTGGTGCGGGAATTGATTTGGTTAAGTTGGTTGGTCAGCGAATAACTATTTGGAGTCAGCAAGTATATGAAGGGTGGCCTCCATTTGTTTTTGAAGGGTATAGAGAAGTAAGGCAAGGGGACAAGGTGCTGCTGAAATATAGTTTAACAACTAGAAAAGTTTTGCTAGATTTTGAAACTTCTGAGATTCATTTCCTACTTTATACGGCTATCTTACCGATATTGGTTGTAGGCTGGGTTTGCAGAAACGAGATAGATGGATAGCCCAATGTTAAGTAATCACAATGGCTGAGTGGGCATATTTATTCAAGATTGGCATCGCACTGTTTGCCATCGTCAACCCGATCGGCAGCGTGCCGATATTCATCAGCGCCACCGATGGCTGGGCCACGCAAGACCGCGCGCGTACGGCAAAAACAGCAGCGCTGACGGTGTTTCTGGTACTCGCGGTTTCTACCTTTCTGGGTGACCAGATACTGGCGTTTTTTGGTATCAGCATCCCGTCATTCCAAGTGGGTGGTGGCATATTACTCATGCTCATCGCCATCTCCATGATGCACGGCAAACAAAGCCACGTGCGGCAAACGCCGGAAGAGGCACAGGAGGTAGCTGAGCGCGAAGTCATTGCAATTGTGCCGCTCAGCATCCCTCTGCTGGCGGGCCCCGGTGCCATCAGCAGCATGATTATTGCGGCACAGCAAAGTACCAGCCTGCTTGGGCATGTATCCTTGTTGATCCCGGTGGCTGCAGTGTGCTTGCTGATATGGCTGACTTTACGCCTGTCGGTCGGCATTGCCTTGAAACTAGGCACCATTGGTATCAATATCGTCACGCGGCTGATGGGGCTGATACTCTCAGCCATGGCAGTGGAATTCATTGCACGAGGCCTGATTGGACTATTCCCTCAATTAGCTTAATCGTTGCTGGCGCTGTAAAATGCTTGATTTTTCAGCGCACAACCTTATGATTTGGAAGCCCAATACCACCGTCGCCGCTATCGTTGAGCGCGATGGAGAATTCCTGCTGGTAGAAGAAAATACAGTAGATGGCGTACGCCTGAACCAGCCGGCCGGACATTTGGAAAATGGTGAAACCCTGTTGCAGGCGGTAGTACGCGAAGCACGTGAAGAAACAGCTTATGACTTCTCTCCAGAAGCACTGCTTGGGGTGTACCACTGGCGCCACCCGGGTAAGGACATTACTTACCTGCGCTTTGCCTTCATTGGCAAGGTGAGTCACCATCATGCTGAACAAGCCCTTGATGAGGGCATCATTCGTGCTGTCTGGTTGAGCCTGGATGAAATTCGTGCCACCCAAGCTATGCATCGCAGCCCGCAAGTATTGACCTGTATCGAGGATTATCTTGCCGGGCAGCATTTTCCCCTTTCTGTGGTAACGCATCTATGAAAAAGCAACGTGTAGTCGTCGGCATGTCGGGCGGGGTTGATTCCTCAGTCGCCGTATTGCTATTGAAAGAGCAAGGTTATGAAGTCATCGGTCTGTTCATGAAGAACTGGGAAGATGATGACACCGATGAATACTGCTCATCCAAGCAGGATCTGATTGATGCGGTAGCCGTGGCCGATCGCCTGGATATTGAAATAGAGGCTGTCAATTTCAGCAAGGAATACAAGGAGCGCGTATTTGCCAATTTCCTCGAGGAATACAGTGCAGGCCGCACACCAAACCCGGATATCCTGTGCAATGCCGAAATCAAGTTCAAGGCTTTCCTTGATCATGCAATGGGGCTTGGTGCAGACTTAATCGCCACTGGCCACTATGCGCAAGTGCGGGAGAAGAATGGCCTATTCCAATTATTGAAGGCTGAAGACGGCACCAAGGACCAAAGCTATTTTCTCTATCGCCTGAATCAGGCACAGCTATCCAAAACACTATTCCCTCTTGGCAATCTGCTCAAACGCGAAGTGCGTGAACTAGCACGCAAAGCTGAGTTGCCTACGAGCGAAAAGAAAGATTCCACTGGTATATGCTTCATCGGCGAGCGGCCTTTCCGAGAATTCCTTAATCGCTACCTGCCCCGCCAGCCGGGCGAAATGCAAACGCCGGAGGGCAAAGTGGTCGGCCAGCATGAGGGGCTCATGTATTACACGCTAGGGCAACGCCAGGGGCTCGGCATCGGTGGCTCCAGAGAGAGCAATGGCGAGCCATGGTTTGTAGCGGCCAAGGATATGCAGCGCAATATATTGATTGTAGTGCAAGGCCACGAGCACCCTCTGCTATTGAATGATGGCCTGATTGCAAGCCAGTTGCATTGGATCGCCGGGCATGAGCCGCAAACGCATTGGGTATATGCCGCCAAGACACGTTATCGCCAGCTGGATGCGCCTTGCGAGATTGATAGGCTGGATGGGGATATAGTCGAGGTACGCTTTGGCCAGAAGCAATGGGCTATTACCCCGGGGCAATCAGCAGTTATTTACGAGAGCAATGTTTGCCTAGGCGGTGGAATTATTACGACCGCCCTGTAGATTCAGGATGCAGGAGGAACCGTATCCTTGAATGACCGGCGCTTCATAAGCTCTGCATAGTGCTTAGCCAGATTGGGGTACTGCTTCTGCCAGTTGATTTCCTTAAAGCGCAACTGCAAATAACCTAACGTGCAACCCAGGGCAATGTCGGCAAGGCTGAATGTATCATTCACACACCACTTACTTTCAGCCAAGTCTTCGCTCAAGACTTTAAGACCGCGCTCTACCTTACCCATCTGCTTGGTAATAACATTGGCATCCTGTAAATTTTCTGGCTTGCGCGACTCCATCATCGCCATCACCGCTGCATCACAAACACCATCAGCAAGGGCCTCCCAACGACGTACCCAGATTTTTGTGCCTTGCTCCTGAGGAATCAGGTGTGCCAGGGGCGTACGATTATCCAGGTATTCAACAATCACGCGCGAATCAAACAGGCTTTCATCGTCATCCATGATGAGTACCGGGATTTTACCTAATGGATTGTGATCGTTCACCGGGCAATCTGGCGCCGATAATACGACGGAGACCATTTCCATATCGATATGTTTTTCGATAGCTACGATTCGCACTTTGCGAGCATAAGGGCTGTTTGGTGTGTAAAGTAGTTTCATGGTAATTAGGCGCCAACATTGGTATAGGCCTGCATTATAATGGAATTTATGCTCGCAACCTTATACAAGAAAAGCTTATCCAGCGCACTCGTGCGTGAACTGGAAGAGGCGATTGCCCGTAGTGTCGCTATCGCCATAGAAGAAGACCTCGGCAAAAGAGACCTTACTGCAGAACTTGTTCCAGCAGCACAAATTGCAACCGCCTCCATCATCAGCCGTGAATCTGCCATCATCTGCGGCATACCATGGGTTGATGAGTGTTTTCGACAGGTTGCGCCTTCGGCCCGGATTGATTGGCTGGTCAATGAAGGCGAGCGCGTCATTCCCGATCAATCACTTTGCAAAATCAGCGGCAACGCCCGTGGCATGCTTACAGCGGAACGCTGTGCCTTGAATTTCCTGCAACTACTCTCGGCTACGGCCACCATAACCAGACAGTATGTTGATGCAATTGCAGGCACCAAGGCGAATATCCTGGACACACGAAAAACCATTCCTGGGCTCAGGCTGGCGCAGAAATATGCAGTAACCGTAGGCGGGGGGATGAATCAGCGCCTTGGCTTGTATGATGGCATCCTGATCAAGGAAAACCATATCGCGGCCGCGGGTGGCATAAAGCAGGTTCTTACCGCTGCAAGCACTATCAATGCTGGCGTACCGATCCAGATAGAAGTAGAGTCGCTGGCAGAGTTGCAAACTGCTTTGGACGCTGACGCCAAGTTGATCTTATTGGATAATTTTGGTTTGCAGGAGTTACGCGCGGCGGTAGCACTTAATGCTGGGCGCGCCATACTGGAGGCCTCTGGCGGCATTGACATCAGCAATGTGCGTGAGATTGCACTGACCGGCGTTGATCGTATTTCCATCGGGAACCTGACAAAAAATATACGGGCAATCGATCTTTCCATGCGATTCGAAACTCTTAGGGTTTGAATCTGCACAACTAAAGCCTTAAGATTCAAGCATCACGCTTGGGGGAACCATGAGCAAATCTGAAGTTGCGGTCAAACAGGCACAAGGCAAGCTGACACTTGGCGATGTGCTTCGTATGCTGGTGAATGATGGCCTAGTGGATAAAAGCCAGGCAGAACAGCTATACAAAGACCGTAAAATGGACAGTTCCAATTTGCACCCGATGGTGGTCATCGGTGAGCAAAAATGGAAAGACCTGCGTCCTCCTAATAAGTTACTTACGGTAGAAGGCCTCACTGTCTGGCTAGCGGCACGTGTTGGCCTGGACTACTACCATGTAGACCCGCTCAAACTCGATTTTGGCTCGATTGCACAGATTGTCTCCAAGGCATACGCCGAGCGCCTGAAGATCATGCCAGTAAAAGTCAGCAGTGCCGAAGCTACTATCGCTACGGCAGAACCATTTCAGACTGACTGGGTACCAGACCTCGAGCGAGTCTTACAACTCAAAATAAAGCTGGTATTAACCAACCCCCTCGAGATAAATCGTTACCTGCCAGAAATATACAATCTGGCCAATTCCATCAATCTTGCTAACACCGCCAAGGCTGGTCAGATTGTCGGCGTACAGAATTTTGAGCAACTGGTTGAGCTGGGTAAAAACAAAAATCTGGATGCCAACGAACAGCATGTGGTGAATATCGTTGACTGGCTATTCAAATATGCTTTTGAACAACGTGCCAGTGACATCCATCTGGAGCCGCGCCGCAATATTGGCATCATGCGGTTTCGCATTGATGGGGTATTGCACCAAGTCTACCAATTACCATCCAATATCATGAATGCCATCACCAGTCGGATCAAACTGCTGGGCCGCATGGACATGGTAGAAAAACGCCGCCCGCAAGATGGGCGCATTAAAACTGTGACCGCAGAGGGTGCGGAAGTCGAATTACGCTTATCGACCATGCCGACAGCTTTTGGTGAAAAACTGGTCATGCGTATTTTCACGCCCGATATCCTGGTAAAGGATTTTATCGAGCTGGGTTTTGCCCCATTACAAGCTAAACAATGGAATGAATGGACGAAAAGCCCCAATGGCATCGTACTAGTAACCGGGCCTACCGGTTCCGGTAAAACCACTACGCTCTACTCCACACTCAAACATCTTGCTACTGAAGAAGTCAATGTCTGTACGGTAGAAGAACCGATTGAAATGGTTGAACCTGCATTCAACCAGATGCAAGTCCAGCATAACATCGGCCTCACATTTGCCGATGGTATTCGCACTTTGTTACGGCAGGATCCCGACATCATCATGGTGGGCGAAATCCGTGATGTAGAAACTGCAGAAATGGCCATTCAAGCTGCACTGACGGGCCATCTAGTGTTATCAACGCTACACACCAATGATGCGCCTGCGGCTATTACCCGACTACTTGATCTTGGCGTGCCGTCCTATCTGATTCATTCAGCATTGCTTGGAATCATGGCACAACGCCTGGTCCGCACGCTTTGCCCACATTGTAAAACCCCGGGACCAATCGACCAGGCCAAATGGGATGAATTGGTCGGCCCATGGAAATTACCTAAGCCTAAACATATCCAGGTTGCCACGGGCTGCCTGGAGTGCCGCATGACTGGCTATCGGGGCCGTAGCGGTATTTATGAGATGTTAACTATTACCCCTGCATTGAAAAAACTTATCACTGAAGATTCTGATCTGGTAAAAATAAAAGCCCATGCGCATCTTGAAGGCATGCAACCACTGATGATCAATGGCGCTGAAAAAGTTGCGGCAGGTCTGACCACGATCGAGGAGTTGGTCAAGGTAGCCCCACCGCCATTGGATTAGCCTCCTGACATGCGAGGCCCTCTTAAGCTTGGCGAAAGCCAAATGACCTTGACCAAATAGCCGCAAACAGATACTGTTCAGGGTTCCCCAATTATCAGCAAAAACAAGCACTACTTATGGAAGACAGCACCGACAAGCCCGCGAGTCAAATGACTGGCGCAGAGATACTTATTCGCTGCCTGCAGGAGGAAAACGTCAAATTCGTTTTTGGCTATCCTGGCGGTGCAGTGCTTAATATCTATGACGAAATATTTAAACAGGATAAGTTCAAGCATGTCTTGGTACGTCATGAGCAGGCTGCCACCCATGCGGCTGACGCTTACTCACGTGCTACGGGTGAAGTCGGTGTTGCGCTAGTCACTTCCGGCCCTGGGGCAACCAACGCAGTGACTGGTATTGCCACAGCTTACATGGATTCAATCCCAATGGTCGTTATCAGCGGCCAGGTTCCAACCCCGGCCATCGGCATGGATGCATTCCAAGAAGTCGACATGGTTGGGATTACTCGCCCTTGCGTCAAACATAACTTCCTAGTCAAGGATGTCAAAGACATCGCGATGACTATTAAGAAAGCTTTCTATATCGCCGCAACAGGCCGCCCTGGGCCAGTCGTTGTTGATATCCCGAAAGATGTGACTGCACATCTGGGTACATTTGAATACCCGAAATCGGTTGAAATGCGTTCCTACAATCCGGTTCTCAAGGGCCATAGCGGGCAAATTAAAAAAGCCGTCAAGCTGATTCAGGAAGCCAAGCGCCCCATGATCTACGCGGGCGGCGGTGTAGTGCTGGGCAATGCTGCCGAAGCACTGACCAAATTCACACGTAAACTAGGCTACCCAATTACCAATACCCTGATGGGTTTAGGTGGCTATCCGGCCACTGACAAGCAGTTTCTCGGTATGCTCGGTATGCATGGCACTTACGAAGCCAACATGGCTATGCAGGAATGTGATGTATTGATTGCCATCGGCGCACGTTTTGATGATCGCGTTATCGGCAACCCACAGCACTTTTTTAGCAAGAACCGTACGATTATCCATATCGACGTAGACCCTTCGTCCATCTCCAAACGGGTAAAAGTGGATATTCCGATCGTCGGCCATGTTCAGACGGTACTCGCTGAGATGAATGAACTGCTCGATACAGAAGATAAGAAACCTGATCCAGAGGCCCTCAAGGCCTGGTGGAAACAGATTGAAGAGTGGCGTGGCAAGAACTGCCTTAGCTATACAGGTAGCAGCGAAATAATTAAGCCTCAATATGTTGTTGAGAAACTTTGGGAAGTCACCAAGGGCGATGCCTTTGTGACTTCAGATGTCGGTCAGCACCAGATGTGGGCGGCACAATACTACAAATTCGATAAGCCAAGGCGCTGGATCAATTCCGGGGGCTTAGGCACGATGGGCGTTGGCTTGCCCTACGCCATGGGCGTACAGCTGGCTCACCCTGAAGCACAGGTTGCCTGCATTACCGGCGAAGCTTCGATACAGATGTGCATACAGGAGCTTTCCACCTGCAAGCAATACCATATGCCCGTTAAAGTCGTGATGCTGAATAACCGCTACATGGGCATGGTGCGCCAATGGCAGGAGTTCTTCTATGGTAATCGCTTCTCAGAATCTTATATGGATGCCTTGCCTGATTTCGTCAAACTGGCTGAATCGTATGGCCACGTCGGGATGCAGATCACGAAGCCCTCGGATGTAGAAGCCGCGCTGAAGGAGGCTTTCAGCCCAGCCCTTAAAGAACGCCTGGTATTCATGGATTTCCTGACCGACCAGACCGAAAACGTATTCCCTATGGTACCGAACGGCAAGGGTCTGTCTGAGATGATCCTAGCCGAAGAATTGTAAGGCGAGTTGCTAAGATGAAACATATTATTTCCCTGTTAATGGAAAACGAGTCGGGTGCGTTGTCACGTGTGTCAGGCCTGTTTTCGGCTCGTGGTTACAATATCGAATCCCTGACCGTGGCTCCTACAGAAGATGCCACGCTTTCACGTATGACTATCGTCACCTCCGGATCGGATGAAGTGATCGAGCAAATCATCAAACAGCTCAACAAGCTGGTAGATGTAGTCAAGGTTCTGGACCTCAACGATGGCCGCCATATCGAGCGCGAACTGATGTTGGTCAAGGTCAAGGCTACCGGGCCTTACCGTGATGAAATGAAGCGATTATGCGATATTTTTCGTGGCCGTATTATCGATGTCGCTGATGGCAGCTACACCATGGAGCTTACTGGCACTGGTTCCAAGCTTGATGCCTTCCTAGAAACGCTGGATAAATCGGCAATCCTGGAAACCGTGCGCACCGGTGCTTCCGGCATAGGTCGCGGCGATAGAATTCTCAAAGTTTAATTTACAAAGATTTGCACTGAAAGGTAAGAAATGAAAGTTTATTACGATAAAGATGCTGACCTCTCCATCATCAAGAAACTGAAGGTCACGATTGTTGGCTACGGCTCCCAAGGCCATGCCCACGCACAAAACCTGAAAGATTCCGGCGTTAAGGTCACCGTTGGCCTGCGCAAAGAAGGCAGCTCATGGGCTAAGGCGGAAAAAGCTGGCCACAATGTGGAAGATATCGCCAAAGCGGTAAAGGGTGCAGATGTTGTGATGATTCTGCTGCCCGATGAAACCATGGCTGGTATCTTTGAAGCTGAAGTCGCGCCAAATCTGAAGAAAGGCGCTGCACTGGCTTTCGCTCATGGCTTTAACATTCACTACAACCAGATCGTGCCACGCAAGGATCTGGACGTGATCATGATCGCCCCTAAAGGCCCAGGCCACACAGTGCGTTCGGAATACCTCAAAGGCGGCGGCGTACCTTCATTGATCGCTATTTATCAGGATGCTTCTGGCAAGGCCAAGGATATTGCCCTCTCTTACGCTACGGCTAACGGCGGCACCAAAGGTGGTGTGATCGAAACTGACTTCCGCGAAGAAACCGAGACCGACTTGTTTGGCGAACAAGCAGTACTCTGTGGCGGTGCTGTAGAGCTGATCAAGGCTGGCTTTGAAACCTTGGTTGAAGCTGGTTATGCCCCTGAAATGGCATACTTCGAGTGCCTGCATGAAATGAAGCTGATTGTAGACCTCATGTATGAAGGTGGCATTGCCAACATGAACTACTCTATCTCCAACAACGCTGAATATGGTGAGTATGTGACTGGCCCTAAGGTCATCAACGACGAATCGCGTTGGGCGATGAAGGAAGCCCTGGCTGCCATTCAGAATGGTGAATATGCCAAGAAATTCATTCTGGAAGGTCGTACCAACTATCCAGAAATGACAGCTCGTCGCCGTCTAAATGCAGCTCATCCAATCGAGCAAGTCGGTAGCAAACTGCGCTCTATGATGCCATGGATCAGCAAGAACAAACTGGTTGATCAGTCAAAGAACTAAACGAACTAGTTGCTTGAAGCAAAAGGGCAGGACGTTGAGTCCTGCCCTTTTTATTTTGTTGTAATTACCGAAGTATTTAAGTTTTATCTTTCGCGACTATAATGCGTTAAATCATGATGTGGAGCTTGTGTGAGTAGCCATCTAGTTGTATCACTGCAATATCTTCTGCCGAAACAAGCCATCACGACATTAGCTGGGAAATTTGCCAACGCCAAAGCTGGTCGCCTGACGACCGCAGTTATAAGCTGGTTTGTAAAGCATTACGGCGTGAATATGGCTGAGGCGGCCCAGCCGGATATTCAACAATACCAAACATTTAATGATTTCTTTACCCGCTCTCTACGAGTCGGTGTGCGGGGTATGGCAAAAGCTGAATTCGTCTGCCCGGTCGATGGCGCAGTCAGCCAATTTGGGGCCATCCAAGTTGATCAAATTTTCCAGGCAAAGGGACACGCATATTCGACTAGCGCCCTAGTTGGCGGCAATCAGGAGCTAGCTAAATATTTTGAAAATGGCAGCTTTGCCACTTTGTATCTAAGTCCCAAAGATTACCATCGCGTCCATATGCCCTGCGACGGACACTTGAAACGCATGATCTATGTACCCGGAGCCTTGTTTTCAGTGAATCCGGCCACTGCAGAGAACATTCCCGGCCTATTCGCACGTAACGAAAGAGTCATCTGCGAATTTCAGTCGGAATTTGGGTTATTTGTCTTGGTACTTGTAGGTGCAACCATCGTCGGTAGCATTGCCACTGCTTGGCATGGCGTGGTTAACCCACCACGTTCGAAAAACGTTCAGGAGTGGCAATATGATGAGCAAGCTATCCAATTAAAGAAGGGGCAGGAGTTAGGCCGCTTTCTGCTGGGATCCACAGTCATCATCTTGCTCCCCAAACAAGAATTAGAATTCAATCCTGATTGGGCCGCCGGAAAATCTGTGCGCCTGGGTGAGATACTGGCTAAACTTCCGACCGCTTAAGTGTGTATTTACACAGTTCCCTGTTAGGAAGAATGTGTCACCAAAAGCGAAGCATCCTTGCGATGTACACGACCACGATCATGGCTCAAATGGCTGGATAACTCATTCAAGGCCATCCGGTACACCTCACGCTTGAATTCAATGACATTATCCATAGGCACCCAGTATTCACTCCAGCGCCAGGCATCAAACTCAGGGTGTGAGCTAGCGCGCAACGACACATCGCAGTCACGTCCAACCATACGAAGCAAATACCAGATCTGCTTCTGCCCCTTGTAGCTGCCACGCCATTCGCGCTTGATCCAATTACTTGGTACATCATAGCGTAGCCAATCACGTGTACGGCCCAATATCTTGACGTGCTCTGGGCGCAAACCAACCTCTTCCATCAACTCACGATACATTGCTTGCTCAGGGGTCTCCCCGTGCTTAATTCCACCCTGCGGAAATTGCCAGGAATGCTCACGAATCCGCTTGCCCCAGAACACCTGATCGTGGCCATTGCAAAGAATGATGCCTACATTCGGACGATATCCATCACGATCTATCATGACAAAAAACCTAATTAATTTCCCATGATTTTTTCATACTTTGGCCTTGATTGAAAGGTATTGATTAAATGAGATGTTTTTGACAACTCAGCAACCTTGACGCTATTTGTGACAGGCGCTTATACTTCGTTGTCAACCGCCTAACGGCATCGGGCGTTTTTCACACAACATCAACGACATTCATATCCGCATACCCCTTGAAACTCAAACACATATTCTCTTTTGGCCTTGCTGCTAGCCTTGTACTTATAACTTGCATACCAGCTTGGGCGGGAAGTCGTGCTTATATTACTAACCAAGGCAGCGATAATGTTTCGGTAATTGATTTAGGAAATAACCAAGTCATTGCCTCAATAGACGTAGGCAAAGCGCCAGTGGGGGTTGCGATATCGACAAAACTTCACAGAGTTTTTATATCGAATGTTGATAGCCAGAATATCTCTGTTATCAATAGCGACAGCAACCAGCTGATAGGTGAAATTAAAATCTCGGGCTCGCCTGTTGGCTTGGCATTATCCCCTGACAGCAGCACCCTTTATGTTGCCGACTGGTTTGATGACCGCGTGATTGCAATCAACACCAGCGATATACAACAACAGCGCGAAGTTAGCGTAGGCAAATCCCCAGCCGGCATGGTAGTTAGTCCCGATGGTAAAACGCTGTATATTGCTAATCGTGATAGTAATGATATTGCCTTGATTGATACCACCAGCCTTGCCATCGTCTCCCGTATCCCAGTTGGCAAACATCCCTTTGGTGTTGCTTTAAGCCAAGACGGCCAGCAGCTCTACGCAGTTAATGTCAAATCCAATAGCATTTCCGCCATTAACACTAGCACCAGTGAAGTACATACAATCAAGGTTGGTGACCATCCATATTGTGTAACGGTCAGCCCTGACGGTCAGACCGTTTACGTCAGCAATACTCAAGGTGACAGTATTTCCGTTATCGATGTGGCACAAATGAAATCCATCGCAACCATTGCGGTTGGAAGCTTCCCTGAGGGTGTAAGTTTTGATCAAGCCACGCAAAAAGTTTATGTCGCCAATTGGGGCGGCAACTCAGTTTCAGTGATCGACGCCTTAAGTAATAAACTTATCGCAAGCATAGCAACGGGCCTACAAAGCCGTGCTTTCGGCCAGTTTATTGCAGAGACGGCGCATTGATTAAGGATCCAATGGTATTACAATTATCGCGGATTCAGTTTTAGTAGAACTATTAAACAAAATGGAGAAACGTATGAAAAAAATATTAGCACTGCTCGCTATTGCCATGTTGCCACTCACGGCAGCAGCGCACGGACCAACCCCACAAAAGGTTGAAAAAATCATCGTTATCAAAGCTGAGCCTGCCAAAGTATGGGCATTGGTGAAAGATTTCGGCAATATGCAAAAGTGGCATCCTGCTGTCGTTAGTGACAAACTTGAAACAAAGAAGGATGAGGAAGGTGACAACGCTACATTCCGTAGGCTGACTCTTAAAGGTGGCGGTAGCATCTATGAGAAGCTACGTACCGTTGATGATGCCAATATGCAGCTCAAGTATGAGATTGAAGAAAGCCCACTACCAATTACCGATTACGTTTCCACCATGACAGTAACTGCAGGCCCGGGGAAAGGTGAAAGTACTGTTACCTGGATCGGTCGCTTCTATCGTCTTTACAAGCTGAATCCACCAATTCCACCAGGCCAGGATGACAAGTCTGCAGTTGATGCTGTGACTGGCGTTTACGATGCAGGACTGCCAAACTTGAAAAAAGTACTGGAAGCCCAGAAGTAATCTGGCCGAAAAAAGTCATGATATGACAGTTTTTGTCAGTTAGTTAAAGAAAAAAGCGGATGAATCATCCGCTTTTTTCTTTATGCGCTATGATGTTCTGGTAAGCATATGCCGTTTTATATTTATGGCATATGCCTTGCTTATATACTTGTACGCATTGTTATTTTAACGATGCACACAACCTAAACTTAGTAAAAGGGGTTTTAACATGTTTAAAAAAGCTCAAAAGGGTTTCACCCTGATCGAACTGATGATCGTAGTCGCGATTATCGGTATTCTGGCTGCAGTAGCTATTCCTGCTTATCAGGATTACATTGTTCGCGCCAAGCTATCCAAAGTAGCCGGTGCTGTTGATCCTATTAAACTGGCAGTTGCTGAATACGCTCAGAATAATGGTGGTTCATTTGCGGGTGTCCCAGCTGACCCTTGGACTTCCTTAGGTCTAAGTGGAGCACCAACATCAACTACTGAAGTTTCTGCTATCAATGTAACTGCTAACACCGGTGCCATTGTAGCAACCATGCAAAATATTAAACCTACCACAATTGATGGTCAGACTGTAACTTGGACTCCTCAATTGGGTGGAACCTCACAAATAGTATGGACAATTAGTACTAGCGCTAGTGGTTCTGATGGTGCATTAGTGACAAAGACTCTCGCCAAGTAAGTTAAGTTAGTCTCTGAAAGCGCTCGCTCTAGTTATGAACGAGCGCTTTTTATTTGTACCTGTATATACTCAGCACCTCATTTCTAAGTCATGCCACTCAAACAAAAATTGCTGAATTATTTACAGAACCATAACCGAGGTCGGCTATTGGCTTTGCTTACTTTAGTGTTTTTAATTTATCTGCCATTCTTAGCAAACCCTTTCATATTCGATGACCTAAATTTCCTCTCTGACAATTTACTCAATCACTTCGCGCATTCGTCGTTCCATTTTGATTTACGCTGGTTTCCTTACGCCAGCCTCGGCTGGACATGGATACTATTTCTCGATACACCACACTTTTTTCGCCTAGGCAACGCTCTATTACACGCGACTAATGCCGTTCTACTTTTCTTTTTATTACGTCAGATAATATCCATAGTACATGCTGATAATTCGAAATCTCTTAATATCAATGGGGTAGCATGGACAACCGCAGTGTTTTTTGCCTGCAACCCCGTAGCAGTTTACGCAGTAGGGTATCTGATACAGCGTAGCATCCTAATGGCAACGCTCTTTACGCTGGCAATGCAACTGGCATATTTACGGGGCTTACTTAGTGGACAAAAGCGCTGGCTATTACTTTCAGTAGTATTTTTCTTTTTTGCTGTTTTTTCTAAAGAGCAAAGCGTGATGGCTCCAGCAATTATCCTCACTACTACTATCATGTTGCGCTCAAATACTCGCATCGACTTACGGACATTGTGGGTAACTTGGGTAGCATACCTAATAATCGCCACACTGATTTTACTTCGGGTAAAAGGTGTATTGGGCATTGTCTACGAACATGATGCTGTTACCTTACTGAATCAACAAGAACCAATGACTCAGCATATTCTGGCTGGGAATCCTCTCACACTGCGCTTACTAAGTATATTTACTCAAGCAGGTTTATTCTTCAAGTATCTGTTCTTGTGGCTAATACCCAACCCGGCATGGATGTCGATAGATATGCGCGAAACATTCTCAATGTCTTGGCAAGCATGGGGAAACTGGTTAAAGATTGGTGTTTTTTTAAGCTATGGTTTGATAGGCTTCAGACTGTTGCTAAGTGAAAATAAAATGCGGCTGATTGGATGGGCTTTGTTGTATCCATGGCTATTCTTCCTTCCAGAGTTTTCAACCATTCGCGTACAAGAGCCCTTTGTACTATACCGCAGCTATCTCTGGATGCCAGGCATGATGGTACTAATTGCTCTAGCTGTAGAAGCGTTACCGAGCCGCAAAATGATAATTGCTGGTGGGCTTATATCCTTATTATTCATTCCGCTGGCTTGGAACCGGTTATGGGTCATGGCTGACAATTACCGCTTATGGAATGATGCTGCGGTACTACTAGATAGTGACACAACACCCGGTGCGGCAAGAATATTCTACAATCGTGGCAATGCTGAGTTAGCCAAGGGTCGTTGGAATGATGCACTTTCGGACCTTAAGCGCGTTTCGGCGATTAATCCAGAATTAGGTCAGGTATACGCTCAAATGGGAGCCGCCTACTTCAGCCTGAGTAAATATAATGAGGCGATTACAGCTTTTGATGAGGCCATTTCAATTAACCCAGATTATTCACAGGCATATTTTGGTAAGGGCATGGCACTGAAAAAGCTTCATTCCGATGACGCTGCAATGACAGCAATAGAAAAAAGCTGCTCTTTAGGGAATGTGTCAGGATGTACAATCGTATCACTCTATAAAGCAGCGTCAGCTAAAAACAATTAGCCTCACGAAGCTGGGGCTTTTCGCGTCCCGCCATCAAGGACAAACACCTTGAATCCATTCTCCACCAAGATAAAGGCAGCGGCCGAACTACGGCGACCAGTTTGGCAATAAGCGATGTATTGCTTATCTTTTTCTAATTTACTGACCAGGTTACGAATCTCATTAAGTGGCGCGTTGAGTGCATTTGGTAGGTGGTCGTATTTATATTCAGAGGGGAAACGCACATCCAGCCACACAGAACCCTCTTGAATTTTCTGCTCAGCATCTGCTCTTGAGATATGATTAATGAGTGGAGCCTTCAATAACTCAATGAAATCCATCTTATTTAAACGAAGTAAAGAACCATCGGTTTTCATCGTGACAGTTGCGTTACGCTTATTGTCCGACACCAGCGCTTCTTCACCAAAAGCATCACCGTCCTTGAGTTCAGCCAAAGGTACAGGTGGCTCACTAGCTTCGACTATACGGGTAACCTCTGCCGTACCGCTCTCAATCAGGTAGTAGTAATCGCCCTCAGCACCTTGGGTGATAATAACCTGATCAGCCTTCACGGCCTGATGTGTCATACGACGGAACATCTCTTCAATATTAGCTGTAGGCAAGCGACTAAACACGCCATTTTGTAGTTTGCTGGCACTGAATGCCCCCGTATCACTCATCCATACACCAGCGCCACGACCCAGTTCAGTTTTTTCTGCAGGGGGCTTAACCGGTACTTGTGGTGCTGAAGTCTCATAACCGGCCAGCTGGTCCCAAGTCATCATAATATCGAGCAGATCCATGTCGATACGTACGATTTCAACATCTGTCAGAGCTATACTGTCCTGCAAACGTACTTTGCCGGCATCAATAGGATGTTTGGCTGCCTCGCTACCACCTCGCAGAATCTTTTTACTGCCATCAACAAATCTAAGCCCTAGATCGCCTTGTAACAAGTACATAGCTTGCGCATTCTTAACGATATTGAAGCGCAATGGATCAATATCTTTACTGACCTTCTCAGCAAAACATAAGCCTGCAAGCTCCTTCAAGCGCCCAGGCGAGAGGGTGGAAATAGGCTCTAGTTGAGCCAAAAGGGATTGGTCTAGCGCGGTCATTAGCAGCTTGTTCCTAACAATCTAGAGTTCAAAAATATGTCCGTTGTAGAGTGGACGAGCATTGAACTCATAAGCATCTGTTTCAATTTCACGCATGATCAGATCACCCTCCCCCGGTTTAAGATGGGTGATATAAATACGATGCTTGGGTTTATGGTCAAACTTGGCGAGTTCTTTAATCAACAAGGACGGGCACAGATGTTTTGATAACTTAGCCAGTTCCAATTCGGCGTTACTAAAAGCAGTCTCGATAATCAGGTATTTCAGATTCTTAATCTCATTGACGTACTCCCATAAAGCGTCACAAGTCGTTGTGTCTCCAGTAAACACCATGCTGGAAGCATGCCCTTCTATATGAAAACCAATTGCAGGCACCACATGGTTAGCAGGCACTGGCGTAAACTTACGGCCTTTGATATCTACAGTTTCGCCTAACTTGATTTCTTTCCAGATTAAGAATGGATTTTTTTCATCGGGAATCACTGTAAAATCTGGCCATACCTTCCAGTTAAGCACATGATCTTTTATAATTTTCCAGGTTTCGGCAGTAGCGTAGATGAAAATCGGTTCCTTACGCATCCCCATAACAGTATCTGCCAAGAATGGAATAGACACTATGTGATCCAAGTGCGAATGCGTGAGAAAAACATGGTCTATGCGCGTCAACTGCTCGAGCGAAAGATCTCCAACACCGGTCCCAGCATCAAGGAGAATATCTTCATCTAGCAAAAAGCCCGTGGTTCTGAGCATTCCACCGATCCCTCCACTACAGCCTAGCACTTTGACCCGCATTTTCTCTCCTGCTTATTTTGTCTGGAAGGTAAATACGCCATCCCAGTCATCGCCGGGTGGGTTTTGCCGATAGTAGGCTACTCGTTCTACATACATGCGATAAAGATGCCGCTGAGGATTAATTTTTTCCAAATTGAGGAACTGCAGTTCGGCCAGATCCCAATTCTGATTACGGAAAAGTTTAAGTGTTTCGCGGTAAAGCTTGAGTTCGTCTTTAGTCTCTTTATCTTCTTTACCCAGCTCACAGACAGGCTCAAAAATCGCAACTGGCTTATCCTTACCTTTAACACGTACAATATCCAGCTCACGGTAAAGATAATCAGGCACCTTATCTTTTGTGAATTCGCTGACAATAATATAGACGCCATAATTCTTGGTCAGGCTCTCCAACCGCGAACCTAGGTTGACTGCATCTCCCATCACCGTATAAGCCATGCGGAATTCAGATCCCATATTACCTACCGTCATCTCACCAGAGTTAAGGCCAACGCCTATTTTGATCTCTGGCCAGCCCCTGGTTTTGAATTGTTCTTGCAAGGTGCTTAGGCTCTCAATCATTGCCATGGCTGCCTGCAGTGCATGTTTAGCATGGTCTGGATCATGCAATGGGGCACCCCAGAACGCCATGATGGCATCACCCATATATTTATCAATCGTGCCCCGATTATGATGGATAACATGCGTCATCGGCGTTAAAAACTCATTCATTAAACGTGTGAGCTGCTTAGGGTCGAGACCTTCGGAGATAGTCGTAAACCCGCGCACATCTGAGAATAGTACCGTCATGTCACGGCTCTCACCCTCAAGGCTAATCGACTCAGGATCTTTTGCCATCTCATCGACCAGTTCTGGTGGCACATATTGACCAAACAAACCGGTTAACTGACGCTTGCCACGGGACTCAACAAAGAACCCGTAAGACATGTTGAGCACATATATCGTTGATATCAATAGCAACAAGGAAGCCAGTGGCAGTACGAGATTACCAAACTGCCAGACAATCAGATTAAAAACTATAGCAAGAGTAAACATGGCCCCAGTCAATGCTGTTGCCCATAATGGATTGAGCATAGGTAGCAGCAAAGCCAGTGATAACCCAGCCAGTAGCAGCATGACTACCTCAGCACCCAGCGTATAAGCTGGACGCTCTTTTATATTCTGGTCGAGAATACCCGTAATCATGTTGGCGTGGATTTCCACCCCAGCATAGACATTCTGTACCGGTGTAGCGCGCAAATCCAGCAGCCCTGGTGCTGTCGTGCCGACTAAGACAATACGATTCTCCAGTATTTCCTTTGGTACCTTGCCGTTTAGAACATCAGTAGCCGATACGTAAGGGAAACTGCCTTGCTGACCGCGATAGGGAATTAACGCCGCTACCTGCCCATCTACCGGGATGCGCTTATCATTGAGCCTTAACCATTCCAGGCCAGAGTATTTCTGACCAACACCCAGCCCCTCGGCAAATCCTGCTTCCAGTTTGTCGGCACCAAGTGCAATCCTAGCTACGGCTACAGATAAAGCCTCATATAAGTTACCCTGATAACTCATCAACATAGAAACTTTACGTGTAATGCCATCCTCATCCGGATCTGGGTTAAAGTGCCCGGCACTTGCTGCATTTTGCTGTAATACTGATAGATTGGCACCGTAGCCAATCGGCTCGGTAAAATTGATATTTTTACCCTTGAAGCTCCCATCAACAAACGATGCTGAAGGCAAGACCCCTGTATTTTCAGTAGATTTCCCACCTATCCTGAAATAGTAACCCATGACAACATTGCGACCTTTGAGGCTGTTTGCAAAGACCTGGTCGTAGTCGAGTTTGGGTTTGAGTTGTTCAATGATGCCGTGAAAATTGCTGTCAGACTTCAGATATGTATTTTCTATTTCCTGCAGGCTCTTAAGACCTGAGCTTTCATCCTTTTCTGCAAACACCACGTCGAAGCCCATTACCTTGATTTTGTAGTCTGCAAAAAGCTTATCTACCAAGGCTGCCAACTTATTCCTGCCCCACGGCCAGCGGCCTTGTTCCTGCAGGCTTTTTTCATCTATATCGACAATTACGACACGCTTGTCGAGAGTGCCTGGCATCATCAGGTTAAGGCGAACATCGTAGGTAAAATTTTCGAGACGATTTATAAAACCAAATTGCAATGCGCCAGTTGCGTTGAGCAACAATATGACCAGCACCGCTAAGCTGAGTGCCATGCGTACGCCGTGACGAGTGAATAATTCGAGGAATTTCATAGATTTTAGTTTGTTATGTTTTACTCTAATTCCCTGATTTACATCAAGCATATCGTAAATTCTGGGGATTTAATAGCTAGCCTTTCCGGTTTTGCACAAGTATCAGCAAAAGCATGTGGCAAAATACTGTCCTTAAACTAGGACTTCACCATGCAAGCATTGGAAACACTGGAAATATCAGCCGGCAACAACATCGACGCTAGTGTCATCTGGCTACACGGCCTTGGCGCAGATGGTCATGATTTCGCGGGCTTTGTGGAAGAATTGCGGCTACCCGATGTGCGATTTATTCTGCCACATGCCCCGAATAGGCCGGTCAGTATTAATGGTGGCTATCTCATGCGTGCCTGGTACGACATTTTTGGCCTGGAAATCAATAGTCCGCAAGATGAAAACGGCATTCGCACATCACAAAAGCAAGTTGAATCACTGATAGCCATAGAAAAGGAACGCGGTATATCTCCAGAACGCATAGTCTTGGCTGGATTCTCTCAGGGAGGGGCCGTCGCTTTGCATACCGGCCTACGTTACTCGCAACGCCTAGCTGGCATTATGGCACTTTCAACCTACTTGCCACTGAAGCCTTCCCTGGCTGCTGAAATAAGCTTCTGCAATCGCGATCTCCCCATCTTCATGGCGCATGGTACTTTTGACAATGTGATCAGGCTAGAGGTAGGCGAAGCATCAAGGGATTTGCTCAAACAATATGATTGCCCGTTAGAATGGCATGAATACCCAATGACGCACTCGGTGTGCATTGAAGAGTTAGTAGATATTCGTAAATTCTTATGTGATATTTTGAACCTGGATTAACTTGGGTTAGCCACAAATCTGTGGGAATACTCAGGTTTTATCCTTTAGCCTTTTTCGGCACCCACGTCAGCAACTACTCTCAGCCATTCACCCTGCTGCTCCAACACTTCGCCTAAACGCACATGGCTGCTGAATTGTTGAGTTTTGAGTGCATAAGAACCGCCTGGTACATATTCAAAACTAGGCATAACAAGGGTTGCAGGCAGCTCGCGTTCATCATCTTTTCCTAGATATAACGCAGGAAACGGCTCAGCACTACCTGATGCCGACATATCTTCTTCCATTTGCTGCATACGCACATAAATTGGCGTATGCGACAATACTTCGATCCCGACATAGCAATCGCGGTCTGGCTGTTGCTGTATGCTACGTACGACCCCAACAACTGTCATATCCGGATTCAATTCGTAATCTAGCGCAATCAAACAGCCAGGTTTAAGCCAAAGATTAGAACCTGCGTTTACCAATGCGCCAAAGCCGAATTTACTCTCGTTCTCAATAATCCAGCCATTCTCCGTATCGTGAGCACGTGCAGGTAGTGGCGACATAGTAGAAAAAGCGAGATTCTTTACATGCTGGCATACTCCATGGATACCATTCACTGCACGCGCCAATTTCGATACATTCTCGCGCTCATCGGTACGTCTTTGGCGCTTGTAGCTCTTCTGTGACCATTCAGCCTCTAACAGCTCAACCAGATGAATTGCGTTGGGGATAGCAGTACCTTCGACGAATATGGGCGGTAAGATATCGCTTTCCAGCTGGGTACGCATCACTTCCAGTGAGTCCGCTAGTGAGTCTACATGCCAATATCGACGACTAGGCTTAGTTGTAAAGTCTCGAATACGTCTTGCGCTGTGGTCTACTTTTAAGTCTACGAAGTACTGGTGTCGATTTTCGTCACAGTCTTTATCAAGTGACAAATCTTGGCAACAAGAACTCAACCATTCATCGACCTGTGCAATCTCGGATTTGAGCATGTTGCTATGATTCAAGGTATCCAGCATCAACGCCTGCAAATATCGACTACAAGCATTCCCGGCACCTTCATCATTAGTCTTTGTTTGCTCGGCCTGCAGATAAACTGCATGCATCTGCAACCAGAAGCGAGCTGGCAACAATTGGTATCTCAGGTAATGCCACTTTGCATAAAGTGCAAGGCTATCCATACTTTGCTGCAACACCTTGCCCGATATTATTGACGCCATATCGGGCGTAAGCTGCTGACTTATAGTCGTATAAGCCTTGGTTAATTGCTTGAGATAATTGCGAACAGTGATCCAGAGCTGTTCTTCATATTCAAAGCCAAGATACTGGAATCCCTGCTTTTGTGTTTCGACATACATTTCTATCAAAACTTCGAGATGTGGACGGCAACTTCGCTCTAACTCTAAGAGATCGGCTTGCATCAGCGGCTGCAAGGCATCCGCCAGCCGCTCTGTGGCGATGCGCAATGTGGCGAAGCTATCGCCAGAGTCTGAAGGTTTTAATGCGATCATAGTCACAATTATTTATCCACCAATAATGCCACAAATTGAGGTCAAGTAAATAATTAGCCAGTGGTTGCGCCAATCATTTCCATGTGCCGCCGTGACAGCGTAAACTAGAGCCATATCCTAATTTCAACTGTCGCTTGCATGTTTGACCTCAAGCCATGATTTTGTTAGGGTTCTGCCCTTTACCAAATCGTTTTATGCGGGTTGTTTTCATGAGCAAAAATACACAGAAAATTGCCCCAAGTACTGCCACTAGTCCCGAGAACGGACTTAATTTTGAGATGGCACTAGCGGAGCTGGAATCCATTGTCAGCCAGATGGAGTCAGGTCAGCTACCTTTAGAACAATCCCTTACGGTTTACAAGCGCGGCTCAGAGCTACTAAAGCTTTGCCAGAAAGCGTTAAGCGATATCGAACAACAAGTGCGCATACTCAACGAAGCCAATCAATTACAGACCTACAGCGCCACCGATGAGTGATTTTCAAGATTGGGCGCTGACTATTCAGGGCCGTACAGAGCGGGTGTTATCCGAGCTACTGCCCTCATCAGACATTGTACCGCAACGCCTGCACCAAGCCATGCGTTATGCAGTTCTTGGTGGTGGTAAGCGCGTACGTGCCTTACTTGCACATGCCGCTGCTGAGTTATGTGATGGTACTCCAGAGAAAGCAGATATGTCCGCTGCTGCGGTAGAGCTGATTCATGCCTATTCGCTAGTGCATGACGACATGCCATGCATGGATGATGACGATCTAAGGCGTGGAAAACCTTCATGCCATAAACAATATGACGATGCCACCGCACTGCTGGTTGGCGATGCCCTGCAAAGCCTGGCTTTCCAGCTACTGGCACAACCGGAGCTATTCGACAACCCCAAGCGGCAGCTCGAAATGCTGCATTTACTGTCAATCGCAAGTGGGTCGCGCGGCATGGCCGGTGGCCAGGCCATAGATCTTGCTAGTGTAGGTTATGACCTTGACCAGGCAGAACTTGAATACATGCATATACATAAAACTGGTGCGCTAATCCGGGCTGCCGCCTTGCTTGGGGCATATAGTGGTGAGCAGGCAGAGCCAGAGCGCATTCGCGCCATCGGCCATTATGCGCAATCCATAGGCCTGGCATTTCAGGTCATAGACGATATTCTGGATGCTGAAGCCGACACTCAGACCTTGGGGAAAACTGCCGGCAAAGATGCAGACAGCAATAAACCTACTTATGTCACTATTCTTGGCTTGGAGCGAGCCAAACAATTGGCACAGGATTTATATGAAAACTCGCTGGCGGCATTGAGCATATATGGTGATAAGGCGAAAAGGTTACGCCAATTGGCACAATTCATAACGCAGCGCAGTTTTTAAACTATGTACCCTCTACTAGATACTATCAACTCCCCCGAACAGTTACGCTTACTTGAGCGTAAACAATTGCCTGAACTGGCGGAAGAGCTACGCACCTTTTTGATTGATAGCGTATCCCAGACTGGCGGCCATCTATCATCCAATCTAGGCGTGGTGGAGCTGACAATTGCGTTGCATTATATATTCAACACCCCTGATGACCGGCTGGTATGGGATGTAGGTCACCAGACCTATCCACACAAAATACTGACTGGTCGCCGCCAGGCCATGAGCGGCCTGCGTAAACCTAACGGCATTGCCGGGTTTCCTCGCCGTAGTGAGAGTGAATATGACACTTTTGGCACCGGCCATTCCAGCACCTCAATCTCTGCTGCACTCGGCATGGCAATCGCCGCCCAGCAGGCAGGCTCTGAGCGCCGCGCAGTGGCGATTATAGGCGATGGTGCCATGACTGCCGGCATGGCCTTCGAGGCACTGAATAATGCTGGTGCCATGGATGCAAACCTGCTGGTGATTCTCAACGACAACGATATGTCGATTTCACCCAATGTAGGTGCCTTGAACAACTATCTGGCCAAGCTTTTATCCGGGCGTTTTTACACTACAATGCGCCGCTCCAGCGAAAAAGTGCTCGGGGTCGTGCCACCAGTGTTGCAGTTCGCCAAACGTGCGGAAGAACACGTCAAAGGTATGATGACGCCGGGGACTCTGTTTGAAGAGTTTGGCTTTAACTACATAGGCCCGATCGATGGCCATGATCTTGATGTGCTGGTCGCCACTTTAAGTAACATCAAACAACTCAAGGGGCCGCAGTTTCTACACGTGGCCACACAAAAAGGCCATGGCTATCAGCCTGCAGAAGAAAATCCTGGGAAATTTCATGGCGTTGGCAAGTTCAACCCCGACAACGGGCATTCTGTAGCGGCCGCTGGCAAAAAAACTTATACCCAGGTTTTTGGTGACTGGCTGGTCGATATGGCCTCCCAGGATAAGCGCCTGATGGGCATCACACCTGCCATGTGCGATGGTTCCGGCCTGAATGACTTTGCAGAAAAATATCCACAACGTTTCTTCGATGTTGGTATTGCCGAACAACATGCACTGACTTTTGCTGCAGGTATGGCCTGCGATGGCCTCAAGCCAGTAGTAGCGATCTATTCCACCTTCCTGCAGCGCGCCTATGATCAGCTTATCCATGATATTGCGCTGCAAAACCTGCCAGTGATGTTTGCTATAGACCGGGCAGGCCTTGTCGGTGCAGATGGTCCAACCCATGCGGGTAGCTTCGATTTAAGCTATCTGCGGTGCATCCCCAATATGGTAGTGATGACACCTAGTAACGAGAATGAATGCAGGCAAATGCTCTATACCGCTTTTCAGCACGACGGCCCGTCTGCGGTGCGTTACCCACGTGGCAGCGGGCCAGGCAGAAAAATCGAAAAATCCATGCAGGCCATCCCTATCGGCCGGGGTGAAATTGTTCGGCACGGCAAGAAAGTCGCTATCCTAGCCTTTGGCAGCATGCTTGCTCCGGCAATGGCAGCGGCAGAAACACTCGATGCAACCCTAGCCAACATGCGTTTTGTCAAACCGCTAGATGTTGCCTTAGTCACTCAACTAGCGGCCGAACATGATTTGATTGTGACCATAGAAGAAAATGCTGTAATGGGAGGTGCTGGTGCTGCCGTAATGGAAGCATTACAAGGCATTGGGGCTTATATCTCAGTACTTTGCCTCGGTTTGCCAGATGAATTCATTGAGCATGGGGTGCATGAAACCATGCTCGCAGATTGCGGTCTCAACCCTGACGGCATCATTGCCGCAATTGAGAAAAAATTAACCTAGTGTTATACTCAACTATTACCAGAGCGTAACAAAATGATTGAGACCCGCATGAATCAACCAACCATACCAGCGATTGAAGACGTACAGAACACTCCCGACACCCGTCATTTGGCTATCGACAAGGTAGGTATCAAATCCATACGTCATCCAGTCAAAGTCAAAGACAAGACCGATGGCGTACAGCACACCGTTGCCATGTTCAATATGTATGTACATCTGCCGCATAATTTCAAGGGCACCCACATGTCGCGTTTTGTTGAGATCCTCAACATGAACGAACGTGAAATCTCAGTGGAAAACTTTGAAACTATCCTGCGTGAGATGGTAAAGCGCTTGGAAGCGGAATCCGGTCATGTGGAAATGACATTCCCTTATTTCGTCAACAAGGCCGCCCCGATTTCCGGGGTACAAAGCCTGCTTGATTACGAAGTCACATTCATAGGTGAAATCTGCAAAGGCAAATTCGATATTACCGTCAAGGTTCTTGTCCCTGTCACCAGCCTTTGCCCGTGCTCGAAAAAAATCTCAAACTATGGCGCGCACAACCAGCGTTCGCATGTGACGATCACCGTCATGATTAACGATTTTATCTGGGTTGAAGACTTGATTCGCATTGTTGAAGACCAGGCTTCGAGTGAACTCTATGGTCTTCTCAAACGACCCGATGAGAAATATGTCACCGAACATGCTTATGACAATCCGAAATTTGTGGAAGACATGGTACGTGACGTCGCCGCGCAATTGAATGCTGATCCACGCATTGATGCCTATATAGTGGAGTCAGAAAATTTCGAGTCTATCCACAATCATTCAGCCTATGCGCTGATTGAAAACAATAAGCGCATAGCAGCTTAACGGATTTCAGTACTTTTTGGTTAAAGTGAGGGCGATGCCCTCACTTTTCATTTGCATCCTGCTCAGAGCACTCATTCCGAGTAATACAACACTAGGGAAACCGCCCTCCACTACTACGGCATCCACTTGGTTTAATACTAAATTACCTAATTTCAGTGTATTAATCACAACATGGTATCCATTCGCGATGCCATCGGCCGTCTGCATTCTTACCCGCTCACCACTTTTATA
The DNA here is from genome assembly GCA_036560445.1 of Methylophilaceae bacterium. Lineage (GTDB taxonomy): Bacteria > Pseudomonadota > Gammaproteobacteria > Burkholderiales > Methylophilaceae > DATBRG01. The sequence continues at coordinate 70,240 of DATBRG010000027.1, read as the reverse complement.
ATCAATACCCGCATACTTCGCATCACCACTATTCAAGGTAATCACACTGGCGCCTGTATCCACGATAAATTTCAACGTTACCCCGTTGATTTGACCTTCGGTAAAATGATGGCCCGCCGAATCTGCGTATAAAATCACACTATTAAGCGAAGCAGCTGTGCTATCGCCGGCTAATGTTGCAGCCTGCCCCATTGCCAACTCCTTGCGCTTGCCATCTATCTCCAGCATAGCTTTGTTACTATCTGCCGCCACCAGCTTTACGCCTTCAACGGAGAGCTGACCGGCCGATAGTGTCTGCGGTTTTCCATTATTGATGACAAGCACTGCTTTACCACTAAAGAGGCCGACCACATTAACCCGGGTATCAGCACAGGCAGTGCTCTCGAAAAGACTCAGAATCAAACAAAAGAGAATCGGACAAAATGGTTTCACAGCCTAGCCTTAGGTTTCATGCTTAACTATTTTGCGCCCGAGGCATCAAGCAGGCAAACAAAACACAGCCAATGAGTGCACAAGCAGCAGAAAGACTGAATGTCCAGCTAGCTCCTAGCGCATCCCAGGCGTAGCCGCTCATCACGGCCCCAAATGTGCCGCCCACACCATAAGATACGCTGGTGTATAAGCCCTGCCCCTTGGACTGATGTCGGCCTTTGAAATACTTGTGTGTGAGCGCTACGGCAGAAGCATGATAAGAACCAAACGTCGCCGCGTGGAGCGTTTGCGCGAACACAATCAGCCACCACCATTCGACCGCCCAGCCAATGATGGCAAAACGAATAAAAGCTAGCAACAGGCTCACCAACAAAATACGCTTTAACCCAAACAGCTTGGTCAGCCGTGGCATGCACAGGAATATCAGTATCTCGCAGACAACCCCCAATGCCCACAACCAGCCAACTTGACCAGTAGTGTAATGATGATCCACTAAGTAAATGGAGTAAAAAGTGTAATAGGAACCATGCGCAGCAGACATAGTGAAGCAGGCAGCCAATAAGGCAATCACCTCACGCCTGCGTAGTATCTGCCAGATTGAGCCTACATCGCTATCTGGCTGAGCGATAAAGGGCTCGGTAATATTGTGTGAAAATAACGACACTGCCCCCAGCAACCCCAGCACGACCCAGAGCAAGGCGTAAATATCCGCATGCTCTAGCAGGTAGCCCAAGCCTATCACTGCCAAGATAAATCCGACCGAGCCCCATAAACGAATATGGCCATAACGATCAAATCTGTCGCCCAGATGCCCTAGGGTCACCACTTCAATCAAGGGTAACGAAGCGCTCCAGAAAAAGCTCAACAAAAGCATGACCGCAAAAAGCCAGTTGAAACTGGCACCGAAAAACACACCCATATAAGAAATCAGGCTAAGTCCAGCCAGCCATTGGATAATGCGCACCCGGCGCCCAAGATGGTCTGCCAACCAGCCCCAAAGACTAGGGGAAAAAATACGCGCCACCTGGAATAGCGACATCAGGATGGCGATTTGAAAAGCGCCGAAACTCAGCGACTTGAGATACAAACTCCAGAACGGAGTAAATGCCCCAACAAACCCAAAATAAGCGAAATAGAAACTGGAAAGTCGCCAGTATGGCAGTGCTTGCATGAACTATTCGTTAGCCGCAGCGAGCTAAATATATTAAGGCTGTGGTAGAACCTGTCATATCTTAGGTGTTGTCGAGACCACATCACCGCACTGGGCACGGTGACGTAATGCATGATCTATCAGCACCAGCGCCAGCATGGCTTCGACAATGGGTGTTGCACGTATGCCAACACACGGGTCATGGCGGCCAGTGGTTTGCATCGTAGTGGCCTTGCCACTCTTATCAATCGAGCGGCGCTCCTGCGGGATACTGGAAGTCGGTTTCAAGGCGACATGCACCAGCACATCCTGGCCTGTAGAGATACCGCCTAATACGCCACCAGCATGGTTGGTGACGAACCCTTGCGGGGTCATTTCATCGCCGTGCACAGAACCACGCTGGGCGACGCTAGCGAAGCCTGCGCCCATTTCAACGCCTTTGACCGCGTTAATACCCATCATGGCGTAGGCGATATCCGCATCTAGCCTGTCGTACACTGGTTCACCCCAGCCTACTGGAACGCCCTGTGCAACCACTGAGATACGCGCTCCAACTGAATCGCGTTCTGCGCGGATATTATCCAGGTAAGCTTCCAGTTCGGGCAGGATGCTGCGATTGGGGGAAAAGAATGGGTTTTCGTTAACCGCATCCCAAGTCTCGAAAGGTATGCTGATTTCACCAAGCTGACTCATGTAGCCACGTATGGTGACGCCATAACGCTCTTTCAGCCACTTTTTGGCAATGGCCCCGGCAGCCACGCGCACAGCGGTTTCACGCGCACTGGAACGGCCGCCCCCACGATGATCTCGGATGCCATACTTTTGCCAGTAGGTGTAATCTGCGTGGCCGGGGCGAAAAGTATTGATGATGTTGCCGTAATCCTGACTTCGTTGATCCTCATTGCGAATCAGCAAGCCAATTGGCGCTCCAGTAGTTTTCCCTTCAAACACGCCAGAAAGAATTTCTACCGTATCAGACTCTTTACGCTGTGTAACATGGCGTGAAGTACCCGGCTTACGTCTGTCGAGATCAAGCTGCAGATCAGCCGCACACAACTCCAACCCAGGGGGACAACCATCGACAACACCACCTATGGCAGGCCCATGAGACTCGCCAAATGATGTTAGTGTAAATAAGGTACCTAAGGTATTGCCGGACATGAAGAAATCTCTTGTGGCTATTGATTAAATAGGCAGAAGTTTACCATATCCCTCGATATTAGCCGCGACCCCTCCGGCTAACTGCTTTAGACTTTCAATCCCTTTATCCAACGCTCATATACTGGCTTGGCTATCGCATTAAGTTCTTGGACCCGCGGCTGCAAATCTTCCAATATTTCCGGGACCGATTGCACTCCAGGGCTTGCTGCCGCTTCTGCCAATTCATCCTGCCCAACTTTGCACCAGGTTTTTACCATTTCCACCGTCATCTCTATATGGCACTGGAACGCGATGTGTTTGCCAAGCGAATAAGCTTGGTTCTGGCAATAATCGCTTGCCAGCAGGTGTGTTGCATCATGGGGTAACGAAAAAGTCTCTCCATGCCAGTGAAATCCCTGGAAGCTTTTAATATCCGCAAACCACTGTGTGGCTTCAGAATTCTGGCTAACTTTGATCTCGCCCCAACCAATTTCCTTAACCGGGTTTTTGCTGACCGCTGCGCCAAGCGCTTTGCTGATGAGCTGCCCACCCAGACAATGGCCTAGCACCGGTATATCCGCTGCAATCGCCTCACGAATCAACGCGAGCAAAGGTGGAATCCATGGCAGATCGTCATTCACACTCATAGGGCCGCCCATCATCACCATACCGCTGGATTCATGTGCAGACTTAGGCAAAGCATCGCCCTGATCAATTCTGACCATATGCCAAGGAATATTTTTTTCCGTAAGCAAGCTGCCCAGATAGCCGGCACCCTCGGTCAAAGCGTGCCGAAAAATAATCACTGGCTTCATTTTGGTGCGTCTCCAGATACTAAAGTTTTTTCCACGTACCGACAGCCAACCCATCCAGAGTATGGCTGCCTACGGCATAACGAATCAAGCGCAGGGTTGGAAAGCCAATTTTAGCTGTCATCCGCCGTACCTGGCGATTCTTACCTTCACTGATGCAAATTTCTAGCCAACTGGTGGGGATCGCTTTTCGCTCACGAATAGGCGGGTTGCGCGGCCACAGCCTTGCAGGCTCATCAATACACCTCACCTTTGCTGGTTGGGTAATAAAGTCACCGAGATCCACCCCATTTCGCAGTGGTATTAAATCTGCTTCTGTTACATGGCCCTCGACTTGGGCCCAATAAGTCTTTAATTCTTTATGTTTAGGATGAGATAGACGATGCTGAACAAGGCCATCATCGGTTAAAATAAGTAAACCTTCACTGTCTGTATCAAGCCGTCCCGCAGCGTAGACATCAGTCATCGCAATATAATCTTTCAGCGTCTGATGCCTTTCATGTGGGCTAAACTGGCAAACAACGCCGTACGGTTTATTGAACAGAATTAGCATGATTTATAATTAAGAGAGCTTGAACAGGATTATGAGTATGTCGAAAAAAATTAATGTTCCCAGCAACGGCGAAAAAATCACCGTCAATGCCGATAATTCGCTCAATGTGCCAGACCAGCCGATTATCCCATTTATTGAAGGCGATGGCATCGGGATTGATATAACACCGCCCATGATGCATGTAGTCGACACTGCCGTTAACAAGGCTTATGGCGGGAAACGTAAGATTGCCTGGATGGAAGTATATGCCGGTGAGAAATCAACAAAGGTCTATGGCGACAATCAATGGCTACCTGATGAGACCATGAAGGCTATCAAGGAATATGTCATTTCTATCAAAGGCCCGCTCACTACGCCAGTGGGAGGCGGCATCCGCTCCCTGAATGTAACACTGCGCCAGGAGTTGGATTTATATGTCTGCCTGCGCCCTATCCAGTATTTTTCCGGCGTGCCCAGTCCAGTAAAACATCCAGAAAAAACCGATATGGTCATTTTTCGTGAGAACACCGAGGATATCTATGCGGGTATCGAATGGGCTGCTGGCACCGACGAAGTAAAGAAGGTCATCGACTTTCTCAGCGACATGGGTGTGCGCAAAAAAATTCGCTTCCCTGAGTCCTCCGCGATAGGCATCAAGCCAGTTTCAGTTGACGGCAGCAAACGCCTGATTCGCAAAGCCATTCAGTATGCCATCGATAACAACCGTAAATCGGTAACCATCACACACAAAGGCAATATCATGAAGTTCACCGAAGGTGGCTTCAAGACCTGGGGCTACGAGTTGGCCATGCAAGAGTTTGGTGCTGTGGAGATTGATGGCGGCCCATGGTGCAAACTACCTAATGGAATTGTCATCAAGGATTGTATCGCCGATGCATTTTTACAGGAGATTCTGCTACACCCACAGGATTATGATGTAGTAGCTGCGCTAAACCTGAATGGCGATTACATGTCTGATGCTCTGGCTGCGCAGGTTGGTGGTATCGGCATTGCACCAGGCGCAAACTTATCAGATACCACGGCCATGTTTGAAGCCACACATGGTACGGCACCGAAGATCGCTGGCAAGAACATCGCCAACCCCAGCTCCTTGATTCTTTCTGCCGAGATGATGTTGCGACATTTGGGCTGGATAGAAGCGGCCGACCTTGTACTCAAAGGTGTAAGTGGTGCAATTTCAGCTAAACGCGTGACTCATGACTTCTCATCACAGATGGATGGAGCAACTCAGGTTGGCAGCTCCGAGTTTGGCAATGAAATTGTCAAACATATGTAGCATGGCCCTGTTCATTGTTCAGGACAAAATAAAACGGCCCAAGAATTTCTCCAGCGGGCCGTCTTAATGAAGACTGTCTAACTTAACACCAGAAAAGCTTAAGCCTTCTGAATGTTCGAAGCTTGCTTACCCTTTGGGCCTTCGGTGACATCAAAGCTCACGCGTTGACCTTCCTTGAGGCTCTTATAGCCAGCTTCTACGATTGCGGAGAAGTGAGCGAATAAATCATCGCCGCCATCATCCGGGGTAATGAAGCCAAAACCTTTGGAATCATTGAACCACTTTACGGTACCAGTTGCCATTTCATACTTCCTTGCAAAACATAAGGGGAGGCGCCCCCAAAAGTTTGTATTTCAGAACCAAAGTCGGTAGTGCCGGTTACAATGAGCTCGAAGTCCAAACGCCTGAACGCGTTTTTACGTGGCTTATTCCAATAAGTCAAGATTTATTTAGGGGTATTATTAATTTTCTTTATGGGCCCTTAATGAAGCCTTGAATAAGCCCGCTTGGATGTTCTGTCTTTACAAAAAAAAGACTAACGTGCATCATTTGGAACACATATAGGTAGTTAGCCAGATGAACCACTCAAATCACCTGAAAAATTAATGGTTGCCGCAACTCTACCAAGTAAGCTTGGCGGGCTGGCCCGCATGCTGGTCCAAGGCAAATTGTTGTCTGAAGACGAAGCCAACGCGGTTCAGTCCCTGGCTAATAGCCAGCGACTACCCTTTGTCTCACAACTCATAGCCAGCAAGAAAATTTCTGCCATGCAAGTGGCAGAAACCGCAGCTAGTGCTTTCGGCTTTCCGCTATTTGATCTCGACGCATTAAATATAGATTACCTTCCGGCCAAAGGCATCGATGTTAAATTAATGCAAAGCAGTCGTGTAATGGCCCTGCAAAGCCGTGGAAATACACTGTTTGTAGCAATATCAGATCCCACCAACATCCATGCACTTGATGATGTGCAGTTTCAGGCTGGCATGGCACTTTCCCCTGTTGTAGTTGAAGAAGACAAGCTCAGCCGATGGATTGATAAGATCGTGCAGGCGTCTGACACCAGTATGCAGTCATTATCTGTTGATGATGACTTCAATCTGGATATGGAAGGCGACGAAAAGCCTGAAGAGAATGAGGCGGCAACACTAGAAATCGACGATGCACCAGTCGTCAAGTACCTGCAAAAAATATTGATAGATGCGATCAATATGGGCGCATCTGACTTGCATTTCGAGCCTTATGAGAAATTTTATCGCATTCGTTACCGGGTAGATGGTGAGTTACGTGAAATTGCCCAGCCACCACTGGCAATCAAAGAAAAACTGGCTTCCCGCATCAAGATTATTTCCAGTCTGGATATTTCGGAAAAACGCATCCCTCAAGATGGCAAGATGAAATTGGTGCTATCAAAGACACGTACCATTGATTTTCGCGTCAGTACATTACCTTTGGTAAATGGCGAGAAGATCGTTATGCGGATTCTTGACCCAAGCAGTGCAACACTGGGTATTGAGGCCTTGGGTTATGAGCCAGAGCAGAAAAAAGCACTGCTGAGTGCTGTCAGCCGTCCCTATGGACTGGTATTAGTCACTGGCCCGACGGGCTCAGGTAAAACGGTGTCACTGTATACCTGTTTAAATATCCTGAATAACCCGGGTGTCAATATTTCTACCGCAGAAGACCCGGCAGAAATTCCATTACCTGGTATTAATCAGGTGAACGTAAACGATAAACAGGGGCTGACTTTCGCGGCAGCGTTAAAATCATTCCTACGGCAGGATCCAGATATCATCATGATTGGTGAAATACGTGACTTGGAAACTGCCGACATGGCAATCAAAGCTGCCTCCACGGGCCACATGGTGCTATCCACGCTGCATACCAACGATGCCCCTTCAACGCTTACACGGCTTCTGAATATGGGTGTTGCACCTTTCAACATCGCCTCAGCGGTATCGCTAATTACTGCACAACGTCTCGCCAGACGATTGTGCAAAAGTTGTAAACAACCTCTAGACTTACCTAAAGAAGCTTTGCTGAGCGTAGGTTTCAAGGAAGAAGATTTGGATGGTAGCTGGCAGCTCTACGGCCCGAAAGAGGGTGGCTGCGAAATGTGTAATAACGGGTATAAGGGACGAGTGGGTATTTATCAGGTAATGCCGATTTCGGATGCGATGAGCCGTATTATTATGAAAAGCGGTACTGCCCATGATATTGCTGATCAGGCACAAAAAGAGGGTGTTCGTGATCTACGGCAATCTGGTCTGCTAAAAATAAAACAGGGGTTGACTTCCATCGCGGAAGTTGAGTCCTGTACCAATGAATAATCTTGAGTCAATGAGAAAGCGCTAATGGCCGCTAAAGATAGCAAAGAAGTCATATACGCCTGGGAAGGTAAAGACAAAAAGGGCAAGCTAGTTAAAGGGGAAATGAAGGCCAGTGGAGAGGCTTTTGTTAACGCGACCTTGCGCCGCCAAGGCATCAATGTCATTAAAGTAAAGAAACAAAGCGGCTTCAGGAGTGGCGGTAAAGTAACAGACAAAGATGTCACACTCTTTACGCGCCAGCTGGCCACGATGATGAAAGCTGGTGTTCCACTGTTACAGGCATTTGATATTGTAGGTAAAGGTCACAACAATCCAGCTGTAGGGAAATTACTGGGGGACATTAAAGCCGATGTTGAAACTGGTAGTAGCTTAAGCCAATCTTTCCGTAAATACCCATTGTACTTCGATGCCTTATTTTGCAATCTGGTAGGTGCTGGGGAACAGGCAGGTATTCTGGATTCGCTACTTGACCGTTTGGCGACCTATAAGGAAAAAATTCTTGCAATTAAAGGCAAGATTAAGTCTGCGCTGTTCTACCCAATTTCCATCATTATTGTGGCGTTTGTGATTACCGCAGTCATCATGATTTTCGTCATTCCCGCATTCAAGGAACTATTCAAGAATTTTGGGGCTGACCTGCCTGGTCCGACTCTAGTGGTGATGGCCATCTCAGATTTTTTCGTCACGTACTGGTGGGCCATTTTTGGTTCAATAGGTGGTGGTCTTTGGTTTTTCTTTTACACTTGGAAACGCTCGGAAAAAATGCAGTCGACTATGGATAGACTGATGCTTAAATTGCCAATTTTTGGCCATCTAATCCGTATTGCTACCATTGCCAGATTTGCGCGCACTCTGTCTACTATGTTTGCTGCAGGTGTACCGTTGGTCGAGGCATTAGATTCAGTAGCCGGGGCATCCGGTAATCGCGTCTATTACGATGCCACCAAGAAAATTCAGAGTGAAATCAGTACGGGTACGAGCCTGACTGTTGCCATGCAAAATTCCGAAGTATTTCCTAATATGGTGTTGCAAATGGTTTCTATCGGGGAAGAATCTGGCGCACTTGATTCCATGCTGGGAAAGGTTGCTGACTTTTTCGAAGCTGAAGTTGATGATGCAGTGGAAGCCCTTTCCAGCCTAATGGAACCGCTCATCATGGTAGTTCTTGGTGTGTTAATTGGTGGTTTGGTAATCGCCATGTATCTGCCTATCTTCAAAATGGGGTCTGCTGTTTAATGCTTACTTCTTTATAGTGCTAGTAGCAACATTCATTGCTTTTTCAATATCTTTGGCTGGATAAGCACCAAGCATACGCCTGCCATCAGTAAAGATGAGTGTTGGTGTGCTGGTGACGCCTAGTTTTCTCGCCAGACCTGCGATTTTTTCAATAGGTGTATCGCAAGCATTTATCTCTTGAGGTAACTGCCCGTTTATTATCCAGTCTTGCCATGCTTTATTACGATCAGGCGCACACCAGATCGCCTTAGATTTGTTAGTGGCATCCGGGTGTAATTGATCTATCGGGTAGAGCAGTGTGTAAACTGTTACATCAGTAATATTAGATAGCTCCTTTTGCTCAAGACGCTTGCAGTATGGACAGTCAGGGTCGGAGAAAACAACCAGCTTTCTGGCTCCATTGCCTTTAACAACCTTGATAGCCTGATCCAAAGGTAAGGTAGAAAAGTCAATCTTGGTCAGCTCATCCAAACGTTCAGCTGTGATATCGCGCTTAGCCTTTGGATCAATCAGCTTACCCTCGGCAATTAGGAAGCTGAATTTCTCATCGGTATAAACAATCTGACCATCCAGAAAAACTTCATACAGCCCGGCATAAGGAGTTTTGGTGACACTTTCCACATGCACTTTGGGATAGGCAGCCTCTACGGCTTTTTTCAAGTTGGCCTCGTCGGCAAATGCACTACTGCTAAGTAATGTTGCTAATAACAACCCAATGAATTTTCGTGACATGAATAATCCTTAAATTTAGTATTTATTTTAATGAATCAGGCCAAAGCCCGTTTCATAAGATAACTTTTGAGTCCAGCTTGAGAATTAGTCAGAGACAGGCCCCAGTTCCTTACCTTTTTGATCATGGCATGATCATTCTCAAATAGTGTGTATAAGCCATGGGTTAAATAGCGCATAGCCAGCATGTCGGTTTTTCTTAGCCGCTCATACTGCCGGAGCAACACAAAGTCTCCAATATCCTGATAGACATTTCTTTGAGCCAACGTTGCTGTCAGTGCCATCACATCACGAAAACCCAGATTAACCCCCTGCCCGGCAAGCGGATGAATCTGATGCGCGGCATCTCCGACCAGAGCAAGCCTAGGCTGAACCAGATGATGAGCTACCTGCATAGCCAACGGGAACGCCACAGCGCCAGTAATCGTCTTCAGTTTACCCAAAGAATGTGCACCAGCCTCAGCCACCTCTATAGCCAGTGCGTTCTCATCAAGCTGAAGTAGCTGCCTAGCCTTGTCATTTGAGGTAGACCAAACCATGGAAATGCGCTTGCCAGGCAACGGCAGCCATGCCAGTACGCCATCTTCGCGGAACCACTGTCTGGCAATCTGTTGGTGTGCAAGTTCTGTCTCAAAATTGGCAACTACACCCATTTGCTGATAGTCATGACTTTGTACGGGAATCCCCGCCTCACTGCGTAGCCAAGAATTTGCACCATCTGCAGCAACCGCCAGTTTAGGCTTAAAACAACGACCATCAGCAACTTCCAATGTTGCCCGGTCACGCCCAACCCTGAATGAGGTACATTCGGCGGCCATTAATACTTCAATCCCTCGGGATCTCAATGCAGCCCATAAAGCCAGCTCTAATTGCCGGTTCTCAACTATATACCCAAGATTTTTAGCATTAGCCTCGTAAGACTTGAACTCCAGTGGCTTTTCAGCAACATCACCCCATATCTGCATATTTTCAATGGGGCATATGCGCGCTCGGTCTACCCTGTCCCATACTCCTAGGCTTTCCAGCCATGCCGCGTTACCTGGACTGATGGCATAGATGCGATTATCCCAACCTCGATTAAGATCGTCGTTCACCGATGCCGATTTGCTATCTATCAAACTAACCTGCAAACTCTGTTGCGCAAGTGCGAGCGCGCAGGAGGTGCCTACCAGACCACCACCAACGACAATCACATCGCTTAATGAAGTCATGAGCTAACCTCGCGACCCAAAACTCATCTTGCCTACCAGATGACTTTTAACTGGCTGCAACATATCCAGCATACCCAAGCCGGTACTACGCAGGCCGGAAAGACCCAGGATGTCATTAGAAAAAACATTAACGAGGAAATCGGTGAATAAAAGGCCGCCCTTGGTATCAGCTTTGCGTACCTGTTGGTAGCGCTTGAGCATGGCTTCATCACCCCATGCCGCAGAGGGCGTTGTATCTATTACATCAGCTAATTCCCAAGCATCGCGCAAGCCGACGTTAAACCCTTGACCCGCCACTGGATGCATAGTTTGCGCTGCATTACCTATCACCACCAAATGCGGGGCTGTAACCGGCTTCAGGTAGGAAAACTTGAGGGGGAAACTCAAACGTTTGCCAACCTTGAGAAAACGTCCGACACGATCGCCAAACTGCTCGTGCAGGCGTGCTAAGAAAACTTCATCCTCAAGCATCAGGAGCTGGCTAATCTCATCCTGATTACCTGTCCATACCAAGGAAAAGTCGCGGGCACCGTTGGGTAATAGTGCCATGGGGCCAGCTGGGGTAAAGCGCTCGTAGGCAATATTATTGTGCGGTAATTCGCACCCCACTTTACTTACCAGCGCATCATGCCCGTAATGTTTAGTCTCACTCTGAAGCCCGGGGATATCACCTAGGCTACGACCGCCATCGGCAAGGGCAACTAGGCTGCTACTGAGGCTATGCATCTTACCCGCTTGCTTGTAAACCACGGTTGTAGCATCAGCGCCAGGCAAGATGGTGACGGCCTCTGCAGCATATTTGATACTTACGTCATTCAGTTTAGACAAAGCGCCATCAAGTGCAGCAGTCAAGGCGCCATAAGCGAGGACATAACCTAGGGCAGGCTGATCATGATCTTTAGCTTGTAAGCGCGATCTTCCCAAACTGCCACGCTGAGAAATATGGATGGTATCGATGGCAGTTGCTTTGGGCTCAAGCTCGGACCATATCCCTAGCCGCTCGAAAATCAGGCGGCTACCATAGGACAGGGCCAATGCGCGTTGATCCTGATGCGAAGCGCCTTGTTCCCTCGCCTCGAGTATGGTCGTTGTTATTCCTTTAACCTGGAGCGTAAGCGCTAGGGTTGCACCTACCGGACCACCCCCAACGATCAGGATATTAGGGCTCATACGCCAGCCATCACGGCTTGGATATCTGCTACTGTTTTGGGTGCAGCTTTAGTGATGATGTCGCAGCCATTAGCCGTGACCAATGCATCGTCTTCGATGCGTATGCCGATATTCCAGAAATGCTCAGGCACGTCATCTGCAGGGCGAACGTAACAACCTGGTTCCACCGTCAAGGTCATACCCGGCTGCAACAACCGCCAGGCGCCCTGCTTGTCCTTGTATTCACCGGCATCATGCACGTCCAGCCCAAGCCAGTGCCCAGTGCGGTGCATGTAGAAACGCCGATAATCACCAGATTCCAGTACCGACTCTGGGCTACCTTTGCACATACCGAAATCAATAAACCCGCGAATCAGGACATCCAGAGCAGCCTCATGTGGTTGGTTCCAGTGACTGCCCGGACGTATCTTATTAATGGCAGCAGCTTGCGCAGCAAGCACTAGCTCGTATAAATCTTTTTGTGCGCCACTGAATTTGCCATTCACAGGAAAGGTACGTGTGATATCCGAGGCATAGCCATCCAACTCGCAGCCAGCATCAATCAATAGCAGGTCACCGTCCTTGAGTTGCGAATTATTCGCAACATAATGCAGCACGCAAGCGTTAACTCCGCCCGCAACGATGGACGTATAAGCGGGAGATGATGAACCATGCCGATAGAACTCGTGCAACAACTCTGCCTCAACTTCATATTCCATCATGCCAGGACTCGTTACTTTCATAGCACGATGATGGGCACCTGCTGATATCTCAGCTGCACGGCGCATGCTAGCCAACTCATAATCTGATTTGAACAGCCGCATTTCATCAATCAGCGCACGTACATCGACAATCTCACTAGGTGCACTGATACCATTACGGCCCTGTGCGCGAAGCTGATTCACCCACTGGGTGACTCGCGTATCCCAAACTGTATCTGCGCCCAAACTATAGAAAAGCTGTGGTTGGCTGGCCAAAAACTTAGGCACCAATTCATCCAGTTGTGAGATGGAATAGGCTTCGTCAAAACCAAACTCAGCCAGTGCACCAACAGGCCCGTGACGGAAGCCATCCCATATCTCGCGTTCCATATCTTTATCACGACAGAAAAGTACGCTTTTTGGCTTTTCACCAGCAATCAACAGCAAAATCGACTCCGGCTCCTGGAAGCCAGTCAGATAGTAAAAATAGCTGTCAAAACGATATGGGTAGTGGCTATCACGATTACGGATAGTTTCTGGCGCAGTAAGAATGACCGCTACGCCCTGCCCCATGCTTTTCATGAGTTGGTGTCGTCGTGCGCGAAACTGTTCAAGTTCAAACATTATTTGCCTTCAATTGCTGGTCCAGTTCATATAAACGCTCAGGGGTTCCAACATCGTGCCACAAGCCTTGGTAGTGCTCTGCCGTTACCCGTCCTAGGGTGATCGCCTCACGCAGTATTGGCGCCAACTTGGCGGGCTGCCCATATGATACTTCAGCAAAAAGTGTCGGGTGGTATACCCCTACGCCTGAGAAAGTCAGCATCTGCATTCCTTCCAGAGCCAGTTGTTGATGATCAAAGGCAAAATCACCTTGTGCATGCTGGGGCGGATTATCAATCAGTACCAGATGCGCCAGTTTATCCTCAGCTAAAACTGACTTAAGGTCGGCAAAATTAATATCCGTGTAGATATCTCCATTGATCACCAAAAATGGCTGTTCTCCCAATAATGGCAGGGCCTTGGTTATACCACCTGCGGTTTCCAGCGCTTTTACTTCGGCAGAATACTGGATAGACAACCCCCAATTTGCGCCGTTCCCCAGCCTGCTTTCGATTTGAGCACCAAGATGGGCATGATTGATGACTACTTCTCGAAAACCCGAGGCAGCGAGCCTTTCCAGATGCCATACGATAAGAGGCTTACCACCAACTTCCAATAGCGGCTTGGGAGTATGATCAGTCAATGGGCGCATGCGCTCGCCACGCCCAGCGGCTAATATCATGGCTTTCATTTAGAAAGTATAGCCAACCGTGGGCTGACGTTTTTCCAGCTCATTCAATAGTCTCAATAACGGTACAAGCTCGACATAGCGTCCGCAAACCTTGCGCAAGTGGGCCATGACCAAGGGCATATCTTTCAGATAGCCATCCTTGCCATCGCGGTGGTAGAGCCTGGCAAAAATCCCTAGTACTTTCAGATGACGCTGTGCCCCCATCCATTCAAAGTCACGATAGAACTCGGCGAAATCTGCAGGTACTGGTAAATGCGCCTTTTTAGCAGCCTGCCAGTAGCGTGCAGCCCAATCCAGAACCTGATCTTCTTCCCAATATACATAGGCATCCTTAAGCAGTGATACCAGATCATAGGTAATCGCACCGTAAACAGCATCCTGAAAATCCAGTATTCCGGGATTAACGTCGCAGACCATCAGATTGCGCGAATGGTAATCACGATGCACGTATACCTGCGCCTGGCCAAGTATGTTGCGACACAGTAGATCAAAGGTGTTTTGTAGCGCCTGCCGCTGCACATTATCCAGCTCAATTCCCAGATGCTTAGCTACATACCAATCCGGGAACAATTGCATCTCACGCATGAGCAAGGCCTCATCGTAGTCCGGGAAGACGCCTTGTCGGCTAGCCAGCTGCATCTTGACCAGAGCCGTGCAAGCATCCCGATACAGATCAGCCGGGTTGTATTCCCCTGAGCCATCATTGAGTGCTGCAAGATAGGTCGTATCTCCCAGATCAGTCAGCAGTAGAAACCCCTGCTCAATATCCTGTTCCAGTACATGCGGCACATTAAGCCCAGCCTTCGCCAGAACTTCGGAAGCCTGTACAAAAGGCGCGCAGTTTTCCTGTGGCGGTGGTGCGTCCATGGCAATCAATGTGCGGTCATGCAGAATCACGCGAAAATAGCGTCGGAAACTGGCATCGGCTGAGGCAGGGGCCAAGGAAAACTCCGCCCCTGCCAGTACTTTATTCAGCCAATCACTAAGTTGTTGTTGTCGTATCACTATGAATACTCACTATCCATTCAATAGAAATTTTGCAGTAAGCCCTAGGCAGCAAATTTAATACACTTAAAATTCAACAATGAAGCGGGAAACCACTACATTTATGGATTGCTTAAAGCTCGGATTTGTGCGATTTTATCACCCATAAAACAAACACGCGCCCACACTTTTTTGCCCGCCGAAAATATATAGTGAAAATTTCTCCTTCCATCTTAACCCTTGCGCTGTTTTGCCTGGGCCCACAAGCAGCCCGTGCTGAAGAAGATTCTTCACAATCCGCCACTTCACCTGAGACCCAAACAACTGAAACCCAAGCTGCAAATATCGCTCCTGGTGTAGTTGTAATTGAGGGGGATCGCATGCAGGTGTATATCGAGCGCAAACTCAAGGCTACCGGTGATGCTGCACTACATAGGGACAAACAGGATATCTATGGTGACACAATTGAATATGATATGCAGAACTCTGAGCTACATGTCATAGGCAATACTCGTATCGAATATAGCGGCAGTACGATTGTAGGCCCTGAGTTACGCTTGCGTCTGGATGAAAGCGTGGGCGAAATGCAAGAGCCTTCTTTCCGCATGAATGCCCTGCCGCAAAAAACCAGCAAAATAAAACCCGTGGATACAACAGATTCAACAGCCTTTGACGATACAGCAGGCACTCAGAACTTTGATTCCTCCTCTGAGACCAAACTGAGCAAACGGCCTACCAGCTCCCGTGGCGATGCCAAAACCGTCCTGTTTGAAGGCGAGGGTAAAAAACGGCTTATTGATGCAAGATACACCACTTGTGCAGCGGATTCCGACGACTGGTACATCAAAGCTAAAGAGATGGAGCTAGATGACTACACACAGACCGGCACCGCGAGAAATGCCCATGTGGAGTTCAAGGGGGTACCTATCCTATATACACCATGGATAAACTTCTCACTGCTCAACCAACGCCAGACGGGCTTCCTGGCGCCCACATTTGGCACTACCAGCCGCAGCGGTTTTGAACTGCAAGTACCCTTTTACTGGAATATTTCACCAAACCTGGATGCAACCTTCGGCACGCGCTATCTAACCAAACGTGGCTTGCAACTACAAGGTGAAACACGTTATCTGGGTGAAAATTATTCCGGCACGGATAATATCGAATACCTGGGTAATGACGATATTACCTCTCGCACCCGTTACTACGCTAACCTCAAACATAAACAAAGCTTTGGTAATGGCTGGTCAGCTAGTTATGACATAGAAAGGGTTTCGGACAATCAGTACTTCTCCGATTTATCTACCCGCATTACTGCCACCAGCCGTGTGAACCTGCCACAACAAGGCAGTGTCAACTATACTAGCGATGTCTGGAACTTTGCCGGCCTGGTACAGAAATACCAAACGCTGGATGGCATTTCCTTCCCCTACGAGCGATTGCCGCAACTCTCACTCACCGGCAATAAGGACTGGGATCTCGTCACCACTAATTTATATAGCCAGTGGGTAAGTTTTGACCGTAACTCCAGCTCGCCCAGAACTGCGGTTACAGCATCAGGTGGTACATTAAGTACGCTGGTTACCGGTAGCCGTTTAACGGTTTACCCAAGCATCAGCTTGCCGTTGGCCAGGCCTTATGGCTATATCACACCAAAATTCGGTGTAAGTTACACCAGCTATCAATTGGATAACCCAGGCTTTACCCTGAATGGGGTTTCCGGCAGTTATCAATCGGACAGCCGCGCCTTACCTATTTTCAGCCTGGACAGCGGCCTTTACTTTGACCGTAACATGCGGGTAGTAAAAAACTCCTATACGCAAACACTAGAACCAAGACTTTATTATGTTTACGTCCCGAATAAGGATCAAAGTAAATTTCCCATATTTGATACTGCTGAATCTGACCTGAATCTGGGCACCTTGTTTCAGGAAAACCAGTTCACGGGTAACGACCGCATCAACAATGCTAACCAGCTCAGTCTTGCAGTCACCACACGTATGATAGATGCTAAAACCGGTGAGCAGCGTCTGGCAGCCACCTTGGGCCAGCGCTTCTATTTCACCGACCAGAAGGTCGCGTTACCCGGTGAGGAGTTGCGTACCGGGAATAGCTCGGACATTATCACTGCCGCCACGCTTAGGTTGATCAACAAGTGGAACCTTGACACCGCATGGCAATACAACACTGACACCTCACGAACGGTCAAAGCGAATATCGGCACACGGTATAATCCTGAGCCAGGCAAGACACTTAACCTGAGCTACCGCTACACTAAAGAACGCCTGGAACAGATTGATGTCTCAGGGCAGTGGCCATTAACTGTGCGATGGTATGGCGTAGGGCGTTACAATTATTCATTACAGGAACATCAGCCGATTGAAGGTCTTGCCGGCATTGAATATGATGCTGGCTGTTGGCAAGCACGTGGCGTCGTACAGCGTGTATCAACAGCGACAGCCAATGCCAACTACGCTATATTTTTTCAATTAGAACTCGGTGGGCTATCATCTATCGGCTCTAATCCATTCAACTTGCTCAAACGCAGTGTGCCAGGCTACACCAGTAGCGGGCTCATTCCGGAATCTTACGAGCAGTCATCAGATGAGTAATATGTCTTATAAATTTCAATTCAATATATCTTTAGTAAAACAGCGTCTTCTATTGGCCTTTTTTGCTCTGCTCTACTTCAATCCAGCTCTGGCTGCGACCGAGTCAACGGATACGGTCAAGGGATTGGATCGCATCGTCGCCGTTGTTGATCAATCAGTCATTACCGAACATGAATTGCAGGAGCGCATTCGTATCGTCAGTGCGCAATTGGAGAAAAATGGCTCCAAGTTGCCGGAACAAAATGTGCTGGAGAAACAGATTCTCGAACGCTTGATTATTGATCGTTTACAGCTCGACTTTGCCGCACAAACCGGCCTCAAGGTTGATGATGCAATGCTCGACAAAACCATACAGCGTATCGCCGAGCAAAATAAGCTTAGCGTGCCAGAGTTTCAAAAAGCATTGGAAGCAGACGGCATCAGCTTTCGTAAGTTCCGCGAAGATATTCGTAATGAGGTGATTATTGCCCGCTTGCGCGAGCGCGAAGTAGACAACCGCATCAATGTTACCGAGGCTGAAATAGATAATTTCCTCACTACACAGTCATCCAGCCAGGATGCTCAGGATGAATTCGAGATTTCCCATATACTGGTCCGCACGCCAGAAGACAGCACTCCTGAGCAATTGCAAAAGCTCCGCGCCAAAGCCGAGCAAGCATTAAAACAACTGCAAGGTGGTACAGATTTCGCACAGGTCTCAGCCAGTTTTTCTGATGCTCCTAACGCGCTTGAAGGGGGTGGCTTGGGCTGGAAGACCTCGACTCAGGTACCTGCACTATTTCTGGACGCGCTAAAGACCATGCAACCTGGCCAGCTATCGCCCATCTTGCGTAGTCCCAATGGTTTCCATATCCTGAAAATGACCAATCGCCGCGGCGGTACTTCCCCGCTCGTCATTGAACAAACGCATGTGCGCCATATCCTCATTAAGCTCAGCGAGATTGTTTCAGACAGTGACGCCAAAACACGTATGGACAGAATCAAGGAACGCCTGGATAACGGCGGAGACTTTGCCGAGTTGGCCAAACAAAATTCGGAAGATGGTTCAGCCAGCAATGGCGGTGATTTAGGCTGGGTCAATCCGGGTGATACTGTCCCCGAGTTCGAGAAAGTCATGAACGACCTCAAGCCAAACCAGATCAGCGATCCAGTCAAGACCCCTTTCGGCTGGCATATTATCCAGGTACTGGATCGACGTCAGCAGGATATGGCGAAAGACGCTTCACGCCTCAAGGCTCGGCAGGAAATCCGTGCACGGAAGTCCGACGAAGCCTACCAGGATTGGCTGCGTGAATTACGTGATCGCGCTTATGTCGAGCTAAGGCTTGAAGATAAGTACTAGCCTTTATACCTCCTGTCGTGAGTAGCATCTTTCCTCGTATTGCCATTACTGCCGGCGAGCCCGCCGGTATAGGTATGGACTTATGCACCATGCTGGCAACTCATTCGTTCAATGCGAGTTTGGTCGTGATTGCCGATCAACATGCACTTACCGAGCGAGCCAAGCAGCTTGGTCTAGCGCTCAATATCCAGAGTTACCATGCTGATGTGAAATTACCGCATTCGGGAAATGGCAAACTAACTGTAATGCACCTGCCAACTGCAGAAAAAGTCGTTGCCGGTAAACTCAACCCCACTAATAGCAGGTATGTGCTACAGATCCTTACCCGTGCAGCTGATGGCTGCATGTCCGGCGAGTTTGATGCCATGGTTACCGCGCCTGTACACAAGGGCGTGATTAATGATGCGGGTATCAGTTTTAGTGGTCACACCGAGTTTCTGGCCGATCATGCCGGCGGCAAGCAAGTAGTCATGATACTGGTCGGCGGTGGCATGCGGGTAGCGTTGGCGACCAGGCACCTGCCGCTTAGTGCGGTGCCTGCAGCCATTACGCAAGCCAGCCTGGAAAACACCCTGCGCATTCTGTATGGAGGATTGGTAGAGCGTTTCAACATCACCAAACCGCGTATCCTAGTTGCGGGTTTGAACCCACATGCAGGCGAAGGCGGCTACCTAGGCAATGAAGAAATCACCGTGATCAGCCCCGTGCTGGAAAAG
This sequence comes from Methylophilaceae bacterium, assembly GCA_036560445.1. Classification (GTDB taxonomy): domain Bacteria; phylum Pseudomonadota; class Gammaproteobacteria; order Burkholderiales; family Methylophilaceae; genus DATBRG01. The sequence goes on along the minus strand of DATBRG010000027.1, from coordinate 50,576 downwards.
CTGCGTGCCGAGGGCATGAACCTGATTGGGCCATTACCCGCTGATACTTTGTTTACGCCACATCATCTGGCCAAGGCTGATTGTGTACTGGCGATGTACCATGACCAAGGCTTGCCTGTGCTCAAGCATGCGAGCTTTGGCGGCGGCGTCAACGTCACGCTGGGCTTACCTGTCATTCGTACTTCTGTCGACCACGGCACTGCGCTGGACCGCGCTGGCAAGGGCGATGTCGAGATCGGCAGCTTGCTGGCAGCCATACAGCTGGCAATCGAGCTCTCGCAACATAAAAAACTCTCTGCATGAAGCACGTAGCCAAAAAGCGCTTTGGTCAGAACTTCCTTACTGACCAAGCTATTATCAATAGCCTGGTTAATGCCATCGCCCCGCAGCCGGATGACCTTATGGTTGAGATTGGGCCGGGATTGGGAGCGCTTACCCAGCCTTTGCTTAAGAAACTGAACCATCTGCATGTGGTAGAGCTGGATCGCGATATCGTCAGTTGGATGCAGAATCACTACACCACAAACAGCATCAGCATTCATAACGTCGACGCCCTGAAGTTTGACTTTGCCGCGCTTGGCAGCAAGCTGCGTGTGGTGGGCAACCTACCCTATAACATCTCCACGCCTATCCTGTTTCATTTACTGGATAACGTCTCGTTTATTGTCGACATGCACTTCATGCTGCAAAAAGAAGTGGTCGAGCGCATGGTAGCAACACCATCAACACCCGCTTACGGGCGTCTTTCAGTCATGTTGCAATACCACTTGCAGATGGAGTATCTATTCACTGTGCCGCCAGAAGCATTTGATCCTGCACCCAAGGTAGAATCTGCATTTGTACGGGCAGTGCCGCATCATGTGCTGCCTCATCCAGCCAAAGACCCTGCACTGCTAGCCAAGGTCGTCACTAGCGCTTTCGGTCAAAGGCGCAAGACCTTGCGCAACACTCTCAAAGGCATGCTGGGCGATGAGGCTTTCAGCCAGCTTGGCATAAACCCGCAGCTACGTGCAGAAAACCTCTCACTGGCAGAATTCGTCGCTATTGCCAATCATTTGGCCTGATATAATTCATACACAAGCCAAGATAAAGACTTAAGGGAGAAGATAAGTAACATGAGAATCATACTGTTAGGCGCCCCTGGTGCTGGCAAGGGTACGCAAGCTACCTATATCAAAGAAAAATTCAATATCCCGCAGATTTCAACCGGCGACATGCTGCGTGCTGCAGTCAAGGCCGGCACCCAGCTTGGCCTCGAAGCCAAGCGTTTTATGGATAGCGGTGGCCTGGTGCCAGACGAAGTCATCATTGGCCTGGTGAAGGAACGTATCAAAGATGCCGACTGCAAAGCGGGTTTTTTGTTCGATGGCTTTCCACGCACCATTCCGCAGGCTGAAGCCATGAAGCAAGCTGGAGTTGATATCGATTATGTTGTCGAGATTGATGTGCCTGATGAAGAAATCATCAAGCGCATGAGCGGCCGCCGTGCCCATCTTGTCTCTGGCCGCACCTATCATGTAATTTTTAATCCTCCCAAAGTAGCTGGTAAGGACGATGTAACTGGTGAAGATTTAGTGCAGCGTGAAGACGACCGAGAAGAAGTGGTGATGAAGCGCCTCGAGGTCTATCACGCGCAAACCAAGCAGCTAGTTGGTTACTACTCCGATTGGGCAAAACAAGGCTCTGGCCACGCCCCCAAATATGTGCGTGTAAGCGGCCTTGGCGCAGTGGATAAGATACGTGATGATATTTTTACCGCACTGAAATAAGTGCTTACTTAAGTTGATTGCATAATAAAAAGCCTGCGTTTATGCAGGCTTTTGTGCTTATCAGCTGGCCTAGAAATTCAGTAACCGTATCTGCGCATGCATATTCTTGGATAAATCGCTGAGCTTGGTAATAGACCCTTGCAGTGCCGTTACGTTGCGTTCGTTAGCCACGGTACCCTCGTCGATTTCAATAAGATGGGTCTGGATAAACTTCATCTGAGCACGGTGTAACTGCACGTCGATTTCGTGTTTTGCATCTCCGCTAGCGGCCTCAATATCTTTCATAAAATCCTGTGTTGCGGCACGCAGCTTGGCGTTTCTCGCAGTCATACTCACGCGCGCATTTTCTGCTACATCGGTCAGTGTAGTTGTTGCGCGGCCAACCTCTTGCGCAGTGCCATCCAGTGTCAGCGCCAATTGTTGGAACTCTTGCAGCAAGTTGTTCGCGGCGACTGCAATGTCCCCTATTTCGTCATCGCTATACTGTTTTAGCCGGCTAGTGAAATCACGCCGTATTGTAATCTCACTCAGGGCTTTGCTGGTGCCGCGTAACGGTTGTGCAACGGTACTATTGGCAAAGTAAGCCATTACCAGTACACCAAGAAAAATCAATACCGTTAATACCAAACCCACACTCATCAATTGCTCGGTGAGGCGTTGCGATGTGGTCGCCTGATCAATGGTCTGTTTTGCCACAGCTTGCACCAGTTTATCCAGTTCTTTACCCATGGCATCAGCGCCTTTGCCAAATTGCCCCAGCACATCACGTGCGCTATCCCAGTCAATCTCCGATTGGCGCATGACTTGCACAAATTTCTCGGTTAACTCCGACTGACGTTTTGTCATGTCATTCAGCGTAGCTTCATAATTCTTGTATTCTGGCAGATTTTCCAACCCTACCATTTCCTCATGCATATCTGCCATATCCTGCTGGCGATGCTTCTCAAAGGCTGCCTGATCGTTGGTCGCATAGAGCGCGTAGAGATGATTGGTCTGTACCTGTAGGCCGCTTTTAAGCTCGGCTACCGCAATCAGGCCCGGTAGTTTATGTTGCGATAGCTCGATGGTGGTGGCTTCGATACGTTTGCCGTTGAATAGAGTCAATCCGGCAAACGCGAGCAGCAGGACAAACCCCGCAAGATAGCCTATCAGTATTTTGTGGGTCACTTTTAATTTCATCATGCAATCCTAGCGCTAAGTATTGGTGGATAAGAGTGACCAGCTACGGTCATTTTGTGTTCATGCTTTAGTCGCGCCGGATTGCCATGCCTTACGGATGATTGGAATAAAGCCTTGTTGTGCCACCTCGTCTGAGGTATCGATCGCAGTAATTGATACAGCTTAAGGTATAATTTTGCTCTTTGAAAACCTAAGATTAGCCGCCCACTATGCAGCAGCAGTATCCTTTCCGTGAAATTGAGCAACAAGCCCAGCAGGATTGGGCAACCAAGCAAACCTTCGCCGCCAGTGAAACCTCAGACAAGCCCAAATACTATTGCCTGTCGATGTTCCCGTACCCCAGTGGCAAGTTGCACATGGGCCACGTGCGTAACTACACCATAGGCGATGTGCTCACGCGCTATCACCGCATGAAGGGCTTCAATGTCTTGCAGCCCATGGGCTGGGATGCTTTTGGCCTGCCTGCGGAAAACGCCGCCATCCAGAACAATGTGCCGCCCGCCAAATGGACGCGGGACAATATCGCCTATATGCGCAGCCAGTTGCAAAGCCTGGGGTTTGCCATCGACTGGTCGCGCGAAATAGCCACCTGCGACCCCAGCTACTACAAATGGAACCAGTGGTTCTTCCTGCGCATGCTGGAAAAAGGCATTGCCTACAAAAAAACCCAGGTGGTGAATTGGGATCCGGTAGACCAGACCGTGCTCGCCAACGAGCAAGTCATTGATGGCCGCGGCTGGCGTACTGGTGCGCTGGTAGAGAAGCGCGAGATCCCCGGCTACTACCTCAATATCACCAAATACGCGCAGGAGTTGCTGGACGATTTGGATAAACTGCCGGGTTGGCCCGATCGCGTCAAAACCATGCAGGCCAACTGGATAGGAAAAAGCGTGGGCGTGCGTTTCGCCTTCACCCACGATATCGCCGACAACGGCGGACTCATCGATGACGGCAAACTGTGGGTATTCACCACGCGTGCCGATACCATCATGGGTGTGACTTTCTGTGCAGTGGCTGCCGAGCACCCACTGGCGACACTGGCTGCAAAGAGCAATCCGGCTCTCGCCGTCTTCGTCGAGAAGTGCAAACACGGCTCCGTCATGGAAGCCGACATGGCGACCATGGAAAAAGAAGGTATGGATACCGGCCTTACCGTCACCCATCCGCTGACTGGTGAGCAAGTTCCGGTCTGGGTCGGCAACTACGTGCTGATGACATATGGCGAAGGTGCGGTGATGGCCGTACCTGCGCATGATATGCGGGATTTTGAGTTTGCCAAGAAATATGGTTTGCCGATTTCGCAAGTAATTGAGTTAACTAAAGCTCAAAAAGAATTGCGTGACAAACGACTTGGATTCATAGCAGATGCAATAAGAATGGGGGCTCACATTGCTGCCGGAACCGTTTTCGATTACCTCAAGGATATGGATCAGGAATCACTAGAAAACGAGTACTTGGCAGTAAGTTCCTTTTCATCTAAAGAGGTTTGGAGAGAATGGTATGGGAACAATGGGTTCTGTATTAATTCTGGAAAATACAATAATTTAAACTACGAAGATGCTATTGATGCCATCGCTGCCGACCTCAGCGCCAAAGGCCTCGGCGACAAACAGATCAACTGGCGCCTGCGCGACTGGGGTGTTTCACGCCAACGCTACTGGGGCTGCCCCATTCCTATCATCCACTGCGAGAGCTGCGGTGATGTGCCAGTACCGGACGAGCAACTGCCAGTGGTGCTGCCTGAGGATTGCGTACCTGACGGTTCCGGCAATCCGCTCAACAAGCGCGCTGATTTTCTCAATTGCAGCTGTCCAAAATGCGGCAAACCGGCAAAGCGCGAAACTGACACTATGGATACCTTTGTCGATTCCAGCTGGTATTACGCACGCTATGCCTGCCCCGATAACGACAAGGCCATGGTCGATCAGCGTACCAACCACTGGATGCCGGTAGACCAATATATTGGCGGCATTGAGCATGCCATCTTGCATCTGCTGTATTCCCGCTTCTGGACCAAGGCGATGCGTGATATCGGCTTGGTCAATTATGACGAGCCGTTTGCACATTTGCTTACGCAAGGCATGGTGCTTAACCATATCTTTTCGCGCCGTACCGACAAGGGCGGCATAGAGTATTTTGCGCCCGAAGAAGTAGAGCTGCTACATGATGACAGTGGTAAAACCACTGGCGCGATATGCCTTGCTGATGGCAGGCCTGTGGATTTCCAAGGCATGGGGACCATGTCCAAATCCAAGCGTAATGGGGTTGACCCTCAGTCACTGATCGAGCAATACGGTGCGGATACCGCACGCTTTTTCATGATGTTCGCTGCGCCGCCGGAGCAAACTCTGGAATGGTCGGACGCTGGCGTGGAAGGCTCACATCGCTTTCTGCGACGTGTGTGGAATTTTGGCTACGCGTTATCCAGTGAAGCCAAGGTAGAACTGCCAGCCAAGATATCAGGCGGTCTCGCCAATGCGCGCCGCGAAATCCATAGTACGTTGAAGCAGGCCAACTATGACCTTGAGCGCCAACAATTCAACACAGTAGCTTCCGCGGCCATGAAGATGCTGAACGCGCTGGAAAAAGTGCAGAAAGATGCCGAAGATGGCTGGCAGGCGATAGCGAGCGAAGGTTTCTCCATATTGCTGCGCATGCTGTCCCCAATTGCCCCACACATCGCCGAAAGCCTGTGGAAGGAACTGGGCTACGGTAACGATATTCTGACCGCCACATGGCCCGAACCTCTAGAGACTGCCTTGGTGCAGGATGAAGTCGAGCTGGTGATCCAAGTCAACGGCAAGCTGCGTGGCAGCATGACGGTAGCACGTACACTGGAGAAATCTGCGCTGGAAAAACTGGCGCTGGAGCAGTCCTGCGTAAAAAAATATCTGGAAGATGGCGCAAGCGTGCGTAAAATCATCGTAGTGCCAAACAAACTCATTAACGTTGTGGTGGGATAACCCTTATATGTCAATCTCCGGCATCGCCAGACTTTCGCTCATTGCTAGCCTTCTCACCTTGGCTGCTTGCGGTTTTCAGCTACGCGGGGTAGCGGACCTCTCCTTCCACAACCTCTATATCCAGGGACCTAGACTATCTATCTCGAAAGATTTGAAGAAGTCACTGGCGATTAACGGGGTCAAGATAGTTGAGGATAAAGAGAATGCAGACCTATTGCTGGAGTTTATGAATGAAGGCTTAGAGAAACGAATTCTATCCTTGAGCGGTGCTGGTCGAGTCACAGAGTACGATCTCTTTTATCGTGTACGTTTCCGGTTGCGCAACCCTTCAAACCCGCTCTGGGGCGATGTACAAACTATAGAAGAACGCCGTGATTTCTCATACGACGACACCCAGCTTCTGGCAAAGCAAGGCGAAGAAGATAGACTCAATAACGATATGCGCGCCGATGCCGTACGTGAAATCCTCCGTCGCCTGATAGTTCAGAAACCCACTAAAAGAGCAGTCACCAGCGAAGAAAAACCTGCTGCTGCCGAGTAGCAATGCGCTTACAACAGCAACAACTATCGCAGCATCTGGAAAAAGGCCTCCAACAGCTTTACCTTCTGGTGGGAGATGAGCCGCTAGCACAACGTGAGTGCCTTGATGCGATACGCTTGGCAGCCCGCCAGCAGGGCTTTGATGAACGTACTGGCTTAATAGTAGAACGTAATTTCAACTGGCAACAGGTTACTGCTTTTGGCCAGTCTTTCTCGCTGTTCGCCAACAAACGTCTGCTGGAGCTCAGCATCCCCTCTGGCAAGCCCGGGACTGAGGGCAGCAAAGTCCTGCAAGGACTCGCTGAGAAACCAATGGCAGATACAATGATCGTAGTCATACTGCCAAAGCTGGATCGTGATGGTAGGAATAGCGCCTGGTTTACGGCACTGGAGCAGGCTGCCGTATCGCTAACATTACAAGAAGTTGAAGCAACTGAATTACCACAATGGATAGCCAAGCGACTGGCGCTGCAAGACCAGAAAACTGACCCTGAGACGCTGGATTTTATTGCTCATCAGGTGGAAGGTAATTTGCTAGCGGCCCATCAGGAAATCCAGAAGCTCGGCCTGCTCTATCCATCCGGCATGATTGCAGGCAATCTGGTGCGCGAGGCTGTGCTTAATGTATCCCGTTATGATGCTTTTCAGCTCGGTGAAGCAGTACTGGCGGGAGATGCCGAGCGCACAGCCAGGATATTGCAAGGCCTGCAGGATGAAGGCGCCCAGCCAGTGGCAGTGATGAATCCACTGATGTGGGTTTTGCGACCACTGGTCAGAATCAAGCAGGCTGAAGCGCGCGGTGAGAACCTGGCAAATGCTATGCAAAGCGCCAGGATCTATGGTGACAGGCAAGCCCTGGTCAGGCGCGCCATTAGTCGCCTGAGCTTGAAGCAGCTACAAGCGGCACTGCTGAAGCTGGCCGATATTGATAAGACTGCCAAAGGCATTATGCGTGGCGATGCCTGGCTGGAAATCTCTCGCCTATGTTTTGGCTTGGCCAGGGTAGGCAGCCGTGCCAAACCTCGCTAGGCGCAATATCAAATAAGCACTGAATGTCAGAATTCGTAGATTTCCTGCAAGAAGTGTTCGAAAAATTCGGGCGCATAAATGCACGCAAGATGTTTAGTGGCTATGGCCTGTATCACGACGGTGTGATGTTCGGACTGGTGGCTGATGAAATGCTTTATCTCAAGGCCGATATTTCCAACGCGCATTTCTTTGAGAGCAGGGGTTTACCACAGTTTGCCTATACCAGAGGCGATAAGACTGTCAAAATGTCTTATTATCTTGCTCCAGAAGAAATTTATGATGACAAGGAAGAGGCCGCTGTATGGGCACGCCGCTCTTTCGAAGTTGCTTTCCGTACTAAAAAGAGTTCTCCTAGGAAGAATTTACGTAGATAAATCGAATTAATTATGGACATTAAATCCTACATGCAAACGCTGGGCAGCGAAGCGCGTGCTGCTTCGCGCCTGATGGCCAAAGCCAGCTCAACTACCAAAAACCTGGCGCTAATTACCATCGCCAAGGCAATTCGTCGCGACAAAGCTGCCCTATTGGCTGCAAACCAGGCGGATATGGAAGCAGCACGTGCTAGCGGCATGGAAGCCGCCATGCTGGACAGGCTAGCGCTTTCAGAAAAAAGCATCGCCACCATGGCTGAAGGCCTTGAGCAAATTGCCGCCTTGGCCGACCCAATTGGCGAAATCACCGACCTCAAATACCGCCCTTCTGGCATACAAGTAGGCAAGATGCGCGTGCCACTCGGCGTCATTGGCATCATTTACGAAGCGCGGCCTAACGTTACGGTTGATGCCGCTGGCTTGTGCATTAAATCCGGCAACGCTGCCATACTGCGTGGGGGTTCCGAAGCTATTCAATGTAATCGTGCCTTGGCCGCGCTGGTACACGAAGGCCTAAAAGTAGCAGGATTACCAGCGGCTGCGGTGCAAGTTGTAGAGACCACAGACCGTGCTGCCGTAGGTGAGTTGATTACCATGCAAAAATATGTCGATGTCATCGTACCTCGCGGCGGCAAGGGGCTGATCGAACGCATCTCGAACGAGGCGCGCATCCCAGTCATCAAACACTTGGACGGCAATTGCCATGTCTACGTAGATGACGAAGCCGATTTTGACAAAGCCTTGCGTATCGTCGAGAACTCCAAGACTCAGCGTCTGGGCACTTGTAACACGACAGAGTCGTTACTGGTTGCGCGATCAATAGCGGCACAAGCCTTGCCCATACTGGCCAAGATGCTCGTTGCTGAGGGCATAGAGATTCGCGGCTGTGCAGAAACCCGCACCATTGTGCCTGCTGCCAAGGTAGCCACGGACGATGACTACTATGCGGAATACCTGGATGCGATTATTTCGGTCAAGGTAGTGGCTGGTGTGGACGAAGCTATTGCTCATATCAACCAGTACTCTTCGCAACATACCGAAGCTATCGTCACCGAAAACTACACCAAGGCGCGCCAATTCCTGCGCGAGGTGGATTCCAGCTCGGTCATGGTCAACGCTTCAACACGCTTTGCCGATGGTTTTGAGTATGGCTTGGGCGCCGAGATCGGCATATCTACCGATAAGCTGCATGCGCGCGGCCCAGTTGGGCTGGATGGCCTCACCAGCGAGAAATATATCGTGCTGGGTAATGGCGAGGTGCGTTCCTAGTTGAACATCACTGGTGTGCTGGGCGGTACGTTCGACCCCATCCATTTTGGGCATCTGCGTATGGCGCAGGAACTGGCAGATGCGCTTAATCTAAGCGAAGTGCGTTTTATTCCCGCCGCTCAGCCACCACATCGTAGCCAACCCGTAACATCGGCGATGCACAGGGCAGCAATGGTGAGCCTGGCCATTGCCGGCAACCCGCAATTTCGTCTGGACGAACGCGAACTCCAGCGTAGCGGCCCTTCTTACACAAGAGATAGCTTGCAGAGTTTGAGTGATGAATTGGGACGTGATGCCTCAATTTGCCTATTCCTTGGTAGCGATGCATTTGTTAAATTCAACACTTGGCACCGCTGGAACGAGATACTCAGCCTTTGCCACATTGCCCTGGTTGAGCGGCCCGCAACCAAGGAAACCTTGCCGCAGGAGCTGCAAAATATCTTACGGGATCACTACACGGAAAACGTAACGGATTTTTCTTCTGTCGCCGCAGGCTTTATCACGATGCGCAAAATCACCGCACTGGATATTTCTGCCACTCGGATTCGCAACAGTTTGCAGCAGAATGTCAGTCCACGCTATTTAATGCCCGATAACGTAATTGATTACATACGCCTGCACCACCTCTACCGCTAGCTTGAGTTTAGAATATCAGGAACATAATGGGTGTTCCCAAGTCCACGTCTAAGATTTTTCTGACGTAACAAAAAGAATGATGGAGAACTAATGCTTACCTTAACACTAAGTCTTGACTCGCTATCAATTTACATAGCTCTTGCCGATATGGTCATTCTTCTGAGTTATGTCTTGTATATATTTCAGAAGAAAAGAAATCTCGAAAGATCGATTAAACAAATCTCGGATTTCATCATGGACTACTTCAGCAACAGTGGAGTCGAGGTTCATGCGAGCTGTTTTAAAGTAGAAGGCAAAAAGCATTTCGTTGCTTTTATAGAGTCTCAACCATTAAAGCGATTTCGTTATTCCAATGTGTTGGAACAGAATCTCGTAAACCATATTTTGAGGCTTACAGGATGCACCGTAGAAAAAGTATTTTGGCGTTTCCCTATTCAATTAAATAGAGAAGCCATGTTGGTAGATGAGGGGAATAGCCTGAATCAAGATGATCCATACTTCTCTGACAAAAATACCCTGACTGAAGCCTCAAAGCAGATTAATGTTTCTGAAGTCTCATGGGAAGAGTTCGATAAGCCCAAAAGCAATAGCTAAAATTGAAACCATATATTTCAGGCTGGCTACCGTCCATTTGTTTACGGTCATCAAGTGATCCAAAGCAATCAAATGATTTTTACCACCACCTTGCCTTTGGCACGGCCCTCTTCGAGATAGGCAAGCGCCTCCTTTGTTTGATCGAACGGAAATACCTTGTCGATCACCGGAAGGATGTGCCCCGCGTCGAGAAGCTTGCCGATCTCTGCGAGCTGGCTGCCATCAGGATGTACGAATAGGAATGAATACTCAGCACCGCGCTTCCTGGTTTGGCGAATTATCTTGCAACTCATCAACCCGAACACGAGCTTCATGAGGAAGTTCATGCCTCTGGCACGAGCGAACGCAGCGTCCGGTGGGCCGATGAGCGAGACGACACTGCTCTTGGGTTTCAAAATCCTAAGGGATTTCTCGATTGCATCACCCCTGACGGTACCCAGCACCACATCATAGTCCTTCAGCACATCTTCGAATTTCTGTTTCTTGTAATCAATCACCTCATCAGCTCCGAGGTTCCGCACCATATCCACATTACCCGAGCTTGTTGTTGTCGCCACCTTTGCTCCGAGGTATTTCGCGAGTTGGATCGCGAACGTGCCAATGCCACCGGAACCAGCCGGTATAAATACTTTCTGGCCTGGCTTGAGACCTGCCCGCTCTTTAAGTGCTTGCCAAGACGTAAGGCCGACCATTGGAACCGAAGCCGCTTGCACAAAGTCCAGATTCGCCGGTTTGATTGCGGCAGCGTTTTCTGGCACGACAGCGTACTCAGCGAGCGATCCTGTGCCTAGGTCGAAAATGCTGGCGAATACGGCATCACCTGGCTTGAAGCGCGTCACACGATTCCCCACCTCCACCACGACACCAGCTAAATCGCTGCTCATCACAACTGGTAACTGAAGTTTGATGATGGGTTTGAACGCCCCTTTCGCAATCATGTAGTCGATTGGATTCAGGCCGACGGCGTGGACTTTAACGAGCATTTCGTTCGGCTTAATGGTGGGCTGGGGAATATCGGCGAACACGATCTGATCGGACTTGCCATAATGCTTTAAGATAAGTGCTTTCATCATTTCTTTTCTGGGTTTTTGAAGCTTTTGTCTTTCTGAGTGCACCCGACATACATAAACGCCAGCACTAGAGCGACTTCTATAAAGACGGCTGCCAGAATTCCTCTAGTTGCATGTTCTGTAGCAAACTCATAAACACCGAGGATCGCCAATATCATGCAGCCCGTGATAGTGCCGTAAATGAGCGCTGTACGGGTTGTCGAATGTTCTGCATTTCTAACCATAAAAAACATCACAGCGAGGCCTGCATAAAGCGCTGCAATTCGTCTTGCAAGCAACCCCACCGCTATTGTTAATTCCACTCCCCAGCCTGCTAACATCTTATCTGGTGCAAACATCAAGATGATGGCCAACAATGAAAATAAGATTGAAGATAGAACTGAAAGTCGATAAAAAGATAATTTCATGATTGTGCCTTATGGTTGGCTGGCGATTTTATCGAGTGAGTCAAGTTTCATTTCTTTACGAATGCCACTATCAACTAATGCAGCGGGCGCAAACCTTCTCAGAAAGCTCAAGCGGCACGCTAATTTGCCAGCGGCGTAACGCAACTTAGGATGTTTGGCACTGGCCGCTTTCAATACAACGTTGGCAACAACTTTAGGATCATCGCCAGCCGCAATAGCTACTTTCATTAATTTTGCGAGTGCTTTGCGTGCAAGGTTGTACTCATCTATTTTGACGTCTACTTCTAGGGTGTTGGCTTCAAATTGCGTATTGGTATAGCCAGGCTCAACCACAGAAACACGGATACCTCTTGTTCGCAATTCATGATCTAGCGACTCAGAAAAACCTTCTACCGCATGCTTAGTAGCAGCATAGGTTGCCATATACGGTGCGGGTATCAACCCAAGGATGGAACCAATATTGATGATTCGGCCTTCCCCCTGTTTTCTCATGTACGGCACAACAGCACGCGTCATGCGGACAATTCCAAAAAAGTTGGTATCAAAAATCATCTTGGTTTGTTCAATTGAGCTTTCTTCGGCCCCACCTGGCGCCACACCGAAGCCTGCGTTATTCACAAGCAGATCAATTCGGCCTTCAATTTGAATTACTTCTTTTAATGCCGCTTCTATAGATTCCTCGCTATTCACATCAAGAGAAATCATCTTGTATGAACGTTGAGCGGCTTGCGCTCCCTTACGACTCGTTCCATAGACCTTATAACCAGAATTTGCGAGTAACTCTGCCGTTGCCTCACCAATGCCTGATGATGCGCCTGTCACAATTGCAATCTTACTTTTCATGTTGTGCCCCTATTTAATTAAAATTAGTAAAGCATTGCACAATAAATATGATGATTATCATATTTATTGTCAAAAAAAAGCCAAAGTACTTAATGAGAAATTAATCATTCTTTGGCATCAAAGTGTTTTAAAGCTGCCTGGCGGAAATCTTCGCTAAGCTCAGCGTCATCCACCGCGCGAGACAAGAGTAGTGTTCCTACCATGGTTGATACCATAACCAGTGCTTTTTCATATGCATTCGATTGTCCTGCAAGTTTATTTTTAATAAGACCTATCATTTCCTTGATCCGGCAAGTGGAGGCTTTTCTCACTTCAGGGGCTTGGCGCGGCATTTCCGAACCTAGGGCTGCTAAAGAGCACCCTGTTTCAATGTTAGCCATATGCTCATTTGATAAATAAACCTGCATCAGGGCTTGCAACGCTTGATCTTCAGGGACTTCAGCAAATATCTTTTTTGCAATAGCGATAGTCTCTTCCCCAGCTCGATCAGCAGCCTCTGCGAGCATCGCATCGCGGGATGCAAAATGCGCGTAAAAACCTCCATGAGTGAGGCCCGCTTCTTTCATGATATCGGCTACGCCCGTTCCATCATAACCACTTCTACGGATTGCCCGGGCAGCCGTTTCTACAATACGCGTATGCGTGATTTCCTTACGACTGGAAGCAATTTGTTTTGTCATATCTTTTCTCATGATGGCCATCATATATGATAACCATCATAAATTGCAAATGAAATGTTTTTTAGCAGATGTGGATGATCATTTGATTTGAAGTTTCACTTCATTCATGAAACCTTAAGAAGCCTCAAATTAATCATCTGCTATCGTAGTGTCGTCAGAAAATACAACTGCACCGTGGTTACCTATCATCAAGAACAATCCCCTTTAATTCGATAATCTTATAAAGATATAAAAACTTATTCTTTTTAATATGAATACCCCTCTGCTACATTGGCGACCGGTTTCATTACAGCTGGTTACCATGGCAAAACAGAAAAACGTACTCCCCGGATTCAACCTTTCACTTGGATACACCATTCTGTATCTGAGTCTGATTGTGCTGATTCCGCTGGCTGCAGCATTTATCAAGACAACCGAATTAAGTTGGGGCCAGTTCTGGGCAACAGTCACGGCGCCGCGCGTCGTGGCCTCATACCAATTGACCTTTGGCGCATCGCTGATAGGTGCGCTGATTAATGCTTTTTTCGGCTTGCTCACGGCATGGGTGCTGACACGCTACACTTTCCCCGGCAAGCGTCTGGTCGATGCGTTGGTAGACCTGCCTTTCGCGCTGCCTACGGCAGTTGCCGGCATTGCACTCACTGCTGTCTACGCCAGCAACGGCTGGCTTGGTAGCCTGTTGGAGCCGCATGGTATCAAGGTGGCATTTACGCCGCTCGGTGTCGTAGTTGCGTTAACCTTCATCGGCTTGCCGTTCGTCGTACGTACGGTACAACCAGTTCTGGAAGACCTGGAAGCAGAAGCGGAAGAAGCAGCAGCCAGCCTTGGTGCCAATCGTTGGCAGGCTTTCAGCCGGGTAATCCTGCCCGCGCTGTGGCCCGCTCTACTCACCGGCTTTGCCTTGGCCTCCGCCCGCGCCATCGGCGAATATGGTTCGGTAATTTTTATTGCCGGCAATATGCCCATGGTCTCCGAGATCACGCCACTCATCATCATCACCAAACTTGAGCAGTATGACTATGCGGGCGCAACAGCAGTGGCTGTGGTCATGCTGGTGATTTCATTTTTGCTGCTGTTTGCCATCAACGGCCTGCAATGGTGGAGCAGCCACCGTAATTCAAACTTACGCTAAGGATTAATAATGGCGACAGCTATCATTTCACAATACAGCAGCTACCAGGCAAAGATCGCCAGAAGCCGCTCTACGTCGGAACCAGCTTGGGTACGCTGGTCGCTGATCGCGATTGCCTTGGGATTCCTGAGCCTGTTCCTGTTCATCCCGCTGGCTGCCGTATTCACCGAGGCATTACGCAAAGGCTTTCACACTTATATTACGGCACTAGCTGATCCTGACGCGCTTTCATCCATCAAGCTAACCCTGATAGCCTCGGCGATTTCACTGCCACTCAACCTGGTGTTTGGTGTAGCAGCGGCATGGGCCATCACCAAATTCCAGTTCAAGGGCAAGAGCATATTAATCACGCTGATCGATCTGCCATTTGCCGTATCCCCCGTCATCGCCGGCCTCATCTTCGTACTCATCTTCGGCCTGCAAGGCTGGTTTGGCGGCTGGCTGTCAGATCATGACTACAAGGTCATCTTTGCCATTCCCGGTATCGTGCTGGCGACCATTTTCGTCACCTTCCCCTTCATCGCCCGCGAGCTGATCCCGCTGATGCAGGCGCAAGGCAAGGAAGAAGAAGAAGCTGCATTGGTATTAGGTGCTTCCGGCTGGAAAATACTGTGGCACGTGACACTACCAAATATCAAATGGGGGCTGCTGTATGGCGTCATCTTATCCAATGCGCGCGCCATGGGTGAATTCGGTGCGGTGTCTGTGGTATCCGGACACATCCGCGGCCTCACCAATACCATGCCCTTGCACGTAGAGATTCTCTATAACGAATACAACTATGCTGCTGCTTTTGCTGTGGCCTCATTGCTGGCCTTTCTAGCGTTAGTCACGCTCGCACTCAAGACTTTTGTCGAGTGGCAAACCGCACGCAACGCCAGCAACAACGAAAAAGAATCCGAGGAGTAAACCATGAGTATCGAAATCCGTAACGTAGTCAAAAATTTTGGCAGCTTCAGCGCCCTGCAAGATGTCAGCCTTGATGTACCCAGTGGTGAATTAGTTGCGCTGCTAGGGCCATCTGGTTGCGGCAAGACTTCATTGCTACGCATCATCGCCGGGCTGGAAAGCCCCGATGCAGGTAGCATCCACTTTCATGGAGAGGATGCCACTGAACGCGATGTGCGTGAACGCCAAGTCGGTTTCGTATTCCAGCACTATGCATTGTTCCGCCACATGACGGTATTCGAGAATGTTGCTTTCGGCCTACGTGTGCGCCCCAAGAAAACGCGCCCGACCGAAGCCGAGATTCACAGACGTGTACATGAACTACTGGAGTTGGTACAACTGGACTGGCTGGCTGACCGCTACCCACCCCAACTCTCTGGAGGCCAACGCCAGCGCATTGCGCTCGCACGTGCGCTAGCGGTAGAGCCTAAAGTGCTGCTGCTGGATGAGCCTTTTGGCGCACTGGATGCGAAGGTACGCAAGGACCTGCGCCGCTGGCTACGCAGACTGCATGATGAATTGCATATCACCAGTGTATTCGTCACGCACGACCAGGAAGAGGCGCTAGAAGTAGCAGACCGTATCGTCGTCATGAATCACGGCAAGGTAGAGCAGATCGGTACACCACAGGATGTCTATGATAAACCGGCATCGCCCTTTGTCTACCAGTTCCTGGGCAATGTTAACCTATTCCATAGCCGCGTTCATGCCGGCACCGCTCACATTGGCGACATTCAGTTAGAACTAGATAGCCACCATGAGACCGAAGACAGCCCCGCACTAGCTTATGTGCGCCCGCATGATATCGACATCCAGAAGGAGCGCAATGGTGCAGCAGCCTTTGAGGCCGTGGTGAGCTATATCCACTCACTGGGCCCACTAGTAAGGCTGGAGCTACAACGCGCCGACCAGACCGAATTCATCGAGGCAGAACTCACGCGCGAACGCTTCCTCGAGTTGAATATCGGTGAAGGTGCGCGCGTGTTCATCCACCCCCGCAATGTACGGGTGTTTCTTGACCAACCAAACTCAGCGGAAATATCTGCAGCCTAGGTCGGTTCTATATCGACCACCACTACTGCCTCATGACGCTGCCAATTGAGGCAGATCGCGTAAGGCCGTGCCCGCGTGGAAGACTTGATCTGATCGGTCGCCCCCTTAATGGTAACCGGCACTGAAATCTCCAGCCCATTGCCGAAATGCTTCCTGGCGTTGCCGGAAATAGTGTTGGCTATCTCGCCCACCGTATCAAGCAGGTTTTCCTCGCTATCTAGCGGCTCTCGCAGCTTGATCAGGAGACTGCGTATCAGCTTCTGCGGTGCCGAGAAATAGACGCATCCACGGAAGCTGCCAGAGAGCGTAATCAACCCGGTGTAGTCGAATCGCGGCACATCGGTATCCGCCAGGTAAGCGGTGCGAACCAAAGCGGGCTCACCCGTCAGCTCGGTAAAGAAATGTGAAACTGCATCAATAAAAACTTTCAAATCGTTTTCGCTGAGAATATTCATGAGGCCGCCAGTTCGAGCATGGCATTCGCCAGACGCTCATCAGTAAAGGGTTTGGGAAGGAAGCCACGCGCACCCTTTTTGAGGGCGGTCAGCGCAGTGATCTTATCGCTCAGGGCTGAGATGACGATAATCTTGATATGCGGATTGATCTTCAGCAGCTCCTCTATACAGGCGACTCCATCCATTTCCGGCATGGTGAGATCCATAGTGACAAGCTCTGGGTTATTGCGCATGCAAAGGTTCACGGCCTCTCGGCCGTTTCTGGCCAGCGCCACGATATTCAAGTCTTGCAACCTTGGATGCAAGGCAATACGGGCAATACGGGAACGGATGATATTGGAATCATCGACAATCATCAGTCTCATCATCAACCCCCAAAAGCCGAGAACTGGATACTGAACTGAGTGTAGCCGTTGATCTGCGACCTGATGTGCAAACGCGCGCCCAGCTGTTCTATCTTGTGCTTCACCACATCCATACCGATACCATGCCCGGCATCCCTGGATGCTTTCTCCAGGGTAGAAAACCCAGGCTCGAATATCTTCATCAGTATCTGTTTATCACTGAATTCGCTTAATTGCGATTCTGTGTAGCGCTGGGTCCTGATGAGTGCATTCTTGATCTTCTCAGGGCTCAAGCCTCGGCCATCATCACGCACAGTCAGCTCGAACTCCCCTGGCTCCATCGGTTTGATGGCAAGGTAGATATTGCCGACTGGTGGCTTAGCCAGCGTAGTACGTTCATCTGCCGGCTCGATACCATGCGCAATCGCGTTGCGTAATAACTGCACCGTGATGTCTTTCAGCTCCGTCTTGATATTTGGTGAGAGCTTGTCGAGCTCAGCAATATCCGCAAACAGGTGTACCGACTTACCATGGTCATCGGCGATACGCTTAGTCAGGGTGTTGAGGTTATTCGCAAACTCTTCGCCCTCGGACTGGCTCATGGCTGGGGCGAAAGCATCGTGATAAGCAGCCAGGCGCTCTACCAGGCCACGTACCATAGTGATGCGCTGCAGCATCTCTTCCAGCGGCAGAGGTAGTGCAAGTAAATCCTCACCCGATACATCACCTTTGGATAGCAATCTAGAGAGATGCTCTTCGAACTGTTGCGCCTGGCTCTCAAAAATCTCCAGCCCTAAAGCCGCTGCTTCGCCCTTCATAGCATGGATCTTACGGAAGATAACCGTCACCATATTCCGCTGATTGCCACTACTGACGGAGCGTAGTCGATCGTTCACCTCAAGCAGGCTGGTTTCGGAGTTTTTCAGGAATTGCTCCAGAGTCATGGGGTTCACCTTGAGCAAGTCCAGCATGATCTCCATTTCAGCCTTGGCGGTCTTTCTTACATCCACCAGCGCTTGCTCCAGTTCGACCTGCGCAGTAATGTCGATCAGCGTCACCAGCAGGTGCGATATCTTGCCGTCTTCCAGCACCCGATTGAACTGCATGTTCAGGAAGCGACGGCTCGGCTCATCGCGTTCGTTCCTGACTACAATCTCCAACGAGGTCAAGGGATTCAGATCGCCCATCAACGACTCAGTGACGCTATCGCTGAACAGCAGGGCAATGTAGTCGGTTGCCAACTCCAGTGTTTGAGGTGAGACCATATCGCCTAGCAAGTCGCGGAAATCCATCTGCGGGCTGACCTTGCGCCCCAGGATATGCGGCATTGATTCGGAGAACTGCGAGCCCAGCTTAAATTCGGCGTCCAGCAAAAACAAGCCGTCCTTTACCGTGGTCAATATTTCACTGGTTTCCTGACGCGCCACCTCAAGCTTACGATCGTTCTCTCGCAAACGGCGAATGAACTTGAACAAAATAAACGCAAAATTAAGCAGTGCCAGCATCATGCCGCCCATTTGCACCTTACGTAGCGTGTCCGCCTTGGCGCCTGCATTTTTCTCCAGCTCGGTAGTCAGGCCGTTCATCAACTTCAGTAACTTGAGGTTATTCTTCCTGGCGTAATCCTCTGCTGCGGCCATCTGCTCAGTTGAGAAAGAGTTGGCTGTCAGCGGCGCTAGAAGTTGCTGGTATGGGTTCCATATCAGCTCCGCATCGGTCAGTAACGACCGGCCGGCTTCGGTCTTCACAGGTTCCAGCGGGTGCTCATGGTCATCCCCTCCCATCACGATGCCGCCGTCCCTGAATCCATGTAGCGTGGTGTCGAAAAGATGCGTGGTCTTCTTTAGCTCCTCCAGGGAATCATTTGCTGGCATGCCTCGCCCGATATCGCTTTCTGCAGTGAGCAATGCCTTGGTCATACGCTGCGACAGCATCCGTTGGCGGCCAGCCATGTTGATGGAAAACGCATCTTTCGATATCTCGTAGGAGATATAAAAATTAAGCACTAGCACGGCCATATCGAATACCAGGAAGAACGCCACCGCCAGAATGATCTCGCCGTATTTGCCTAGATATGAGTCTTTCGTTTTTGATTTCATTATTGTTCCCCAATCTCCGTGACACATCATGCTTGCCGATTAGGCAAAAAAAAGCGCTCGACCTCATAAGGATTAAAAATCCCCATGATCGAGCGCCATTGTCCGATTTGCACAAACCATCGTTGGTTTGTATACACCAGACCCTTAGCAAAGCCTGTGCCATGAATTGAGAAACCCCGGTTTTCTGATGCTTATAGGGCATCCATATGCTACTGCTGATACCAATTGTGCCGCGCCGACCAGATTTTTCGCATCATTATTGGGCATGCGTGCACCGAGCACTTCATATATGGGGTGATAGCAAAATCTGCGCTGTAAATAGCGGCCTTTAAGTTACAATCCGTACACAATCATAGTATTGGATGTCCAGGTTCTACATTTGATGATTAAAAGACTGCTGCAAAAAGTTTTCAGCCAAAAAAAGAAATTGCCTGCCAAAGCTGGCTCCCCCAAATCTGGGCAGGCCAGTAGTGCGACCAGGATTTCAAGCAAGACGCACAAAATCAACCCCAAGCTGCTCAGCAATGGTGCAATCAGAACCACCGAAGGCCTGCAAAAAGCTGGCTATGAGGCTTATATAGTAGGCGGCGCTGTACGCGATCTGGTGTTAAATCGCCGTCCCAAGGATTTCGATATTGCCACTGACGCCACGCCAGAACAGGTAAATCGGGTATTTCGTCGTTCACGCATCATCGGCCGTCGCTTCCGTCTGGTGCATGTCATGTTTGGCGATGAAACGGTAGAGGTTTCCACATTCCGCGGCAGTCATCTGGCTGATAGCGTGCAGAACGATGCAAAAGTGGCCGACAGCGGCCGCATCCTGCGTGACAATGTATTCGGCAACCAGGAAGAAGATGCACTGCGCCGTGACTTCACTGCCAATGCCATGTACTACGACCCCGCTACCCAGGAGATACTGGATTTTCATAATGGCTTCGCTGATATCCAGGCTGGCATCTTACGCATGATAGGCGACCCGGCCACCCGTTATCGTGAAGACCCTGTACGTATGCTACGTGCCGTGCGCCTCTCCGCCAAGCTCGGGCTCAGGCTCGACAAAGCAACCGAGACTCCCATCCCCAAAATGGCGGATGCATTGAAAGATGTGCCCGAATCCCGCCTGTTTGACGAGATGCTCAAGCTATTCCTCTCCGGCCATGCGCTTGAAAGTGCCAGCGCACTGCGCCAACATGGGTTGCATCATGGCCTGCTGCCCTTGCTGGACGTGGTACTGGAGCAACCCGTGGGTGAACGTTTTGTCAATCTGGCGCTAAAAAATACTGATGACCGTGTGCTGGCCGATAAGCCGGTTTCCCCTGGCTTCCTGTTCGCCACCTTGCTCTGGCATGAAGTGTTGGCGGCCTGGCAGAAATTCGAGAGTGAAGGACAAAAAGCTATCCCCGCCTTACACATGGCGATGACTGAAGTCAGCGACATCCAGGCACAGAAACTGGCGATTCACAAGCGCTACAGCGCCACCATGAAAGAGATATGGGGGCTGCAGCCAAGATTTGAGCAGCGCGCTGGTAAACGGCCTTATGGCTTAATTGAACATCCACGCTATCGTGCAGCTTATGATTTTCTGCTGTTACGCTGCGAATCAGGCGAACTGCCTGTAGAACTGGGCAAATGGTGGACCGATTTCGCTGAGGCCGATAGCGAAAAACGCGCCGCCATGCTGCTACCTGATAGCGAGCCAAGAAAACGTAGGCGTCGCAGCCGTAAAAAGCCGTCGAATGTTTCTGCAAGCTCATGAACCAGGCATTTATTGCACTTGGTAGCAACCTGCAGCAACCGCAACGGCAAGTATCTAGAGCCCTGCACGAAATTGCCGAGCTACCGCAAACATCACTGGTCAGGCAGTCTTCTCTCTACCGCACTGCACCGGTGGGTTACGATAACCAGCCAGACTTCATCAATGCTGTGGCAGAAGTGGAAACAGGGTTAAAACCTCTGGAGTTGTTACAGGCTATATTGGGTATTGAAGACCAGCATGGCCGTGAACGTCCATTCCCCAATGCGCCACGAGTACTAGACCTGGACTTGCTGCTCTACAATAATATGACCATGGATACCGCCGAACTAACACTGCCACACCCGCGCATGCATGAGCGCGCTTTCGTACTGCTACCTCTGGCAGAAATAGCACCCGACCTGATGCTGCCGGAACATGGCCATGTCAAACAACTGGCACAACAATGCCTGGATCAGGGTGTAGAGAAGATGACGGCATGAGCCTGATAGAGAAATTCCCCTATATCGTTATCGAAGGGCCGATCGGTAGTGGCAAGACCACGCTGGCTCGCAAATTGGCAGACCGCTACTCAATCAATCTGCTACTGGAAAACGCAGAGGCCAACCCTTTCCTCCCGCGCTTTTACCAGGATGCACAGCGCTACGCACTCCCCACACAGCTATTTTTCCTGTTCCAGCGTTCAGAACAGATTCGAGACCTCACCCAGCGTGACATGTTTGCACATGCCACGATTGCCGATTTTTTCCTGGAAAAAGACCCGATTTTCGCCCGCCTGAACCTGGACGACGAGGAATATGCGCTATATCGCCAGATATACCAGCATTTGCAGGTCAGGACTTCGCCACCCGACCTCGTCATCTACCTGCAAACGCCAGTAAGCGCGCTGGCTGAACGCGTGGAGCAGCGTAACATCAGCTACGAACAGGATATCCCCAAGGAATATTTAGAGCGCCTGGCCGAAGCCTATAGCAATTTCTTTCACCAGTACGACGCCTCGCCGCTACTGATCGTCAACAACGATAAATTGAATATCGCCGCCAGCGAGGAAGCACTGGATGTGTTGATTGAACGTATCATGCAGATTCGCGGACGACGTGAATTCTTCAACCCGAATCTCGAATAATATGAATCTGTATACACTGCAAAAAATGGCGAACCACGGCGAAAAAATCGCTGTACTCACCTCTTATGACGCCAGCTTTGCCACCTTATGTGAAAACGCAGGCGTGGAAATCCTGCTGGTAGGCGATTCGCTTGGCATGGTGCTGCAAGGCGCTGACAGTACATTGGCTGTTACCTTGCACGACATGCAGTACCACACCCGTTGCGTGGCTAAAGCCGCGAAAAAAGCATACATCGTCAGCGACATGCCTTTTGGCAGTTACCAGCAAAACCCGGAACAAGCGTTACGCAATGCTACGCGCTTAATGGCCGCAGGCGCACACATGGTCAAGCTGGAAGGCGGTACTGTGATGGCGGATACCGTCCGCTTTTTGGTAGAACGCGGCATCCCGGTGTGTGGGCATCTTGGGCTCACCCCACAATCAGTACACCAGCTCGGCGGTTATCGCGTACAAGGCAAAAATGATATTCAGGCAAAACTGCTGCTTGCCGATGCACAAGCCCTTGAGCAGGCCGGTGCTAGCTTGCTGGTACTGGAGATGGTGCCAGCCAGTCTTGCCAGAGAAATCACTGAGGCCATCTCCACCCTCACCATAGGGATAGGCGCTGGTGCCGATTGCGACGGCCAAGTGCTGGTACTTCATGACATGCTAGGCATCTATTCCGGCAAATCACCAAAATTTGTACGCAACTTCATGCTGAGCGCCAGCAGTATCCAGCAGGCAGTAGAACACTACGTACAGGCAGTAAAGTCGGGAGAGTTTCCGGCAACGGAACATAGCTTCTGATGCAAGTCGTCAAGACGGTCGCTGAACTACGAGAGTGCTTGGCTCAAGAAAACTCTATCGCATTTGTACCAACCATGGGCAACCTGCATGCAGGGCATATCCACCTGGTAGAACTAGCCAAACAGCAGGCGCAATGCGTGGTCGTCAGTATTTTCGTCAACCCGTTGCAGTTTGGAGCGAATGAAGACCTGGCCAATTACCCTCGAACGTTGGCAGCGGATTGTGAGAAGCTCAAAGCTGTTGGCGGCAATATCGTATTTACGCCCGATGAACATGAGATGTACCCTGTAGCGCAAACCATGCTCATAGAGCCACCGGCGATAGCCAATGAGCTTTGTGGCGCCTCACGGCCCGGCCATTTCTCAGGCGTTGCAACCGTGGTGCTCAAACTATTCAATATGGTGCAGCCTAGCGTTGCCGTGTTTGGAAAAAAGGACTTCCAGCAGCTATTCATCATCCGGCAACTGGTACAACAGATGAATCTGCCTATCAGGATAATCGCGGGGGAAACCATGCGTGAGACTGACGGCCTCGCCATGAGCTCGCGCAATGGCTACCTGAATACGGCTCAGCGCCAGGCAGCATCAAAGCTATATCAAGTTTTGCGTCAGGTAAAACAAGAGGTCACAGGTGGAAGGCGCGACTTCTCGGAATTAGAGGCGGTGGCCGCTCAAACACTTACTGAGGCCGAATGGGGTGTCGATTACATCTCAGTACGTTCTGCACTCACATTGGCACCAGCCCATAACGATGACCGGCAACTAGTGGTGCTGGGTGCTGCAAAGCAAGGCGACACAAGGTTAATAGATAATATAGAATTCGATATTAAATAATGCAAATTTTGTGTTGCGCCGTTGGTACTAAGTCACCCACATTTGACCTGCATTTGTTGATATTGCAGATTACTTTATAATAACGCTTTGATTATCGTATAAAGTATTGGCTAACTATGCAAAGAACCATGCTCAAATCCAAGCTACACCGGGTGCGCGCGACGCATTCCGAGCTGGACTATGAGGGCTCCTGTGCTATCGACGAGACGCTGCTCGATGCTGCTGATATCCATGAATATCAGCAAATTGATATCTACAATATCAATAATGGCGAGCGTTTCACCACCTATGCTATCCGTGCCCAGCGCAATTCTGGCATCATCTCCGTGAATGGGGCTGCTGCTCGCAAGGTAAGCCCTGGCGACCTGCTGATTATTGCCAGTTACGCCACTTACAATGAAATCGAGCTGGAAAAATTCAAACCACAACTGATCTATGTAGATGCGAGCAACCGTATCATCAGCCAACGCCGCGACATTCCGGTACAAGCAGCCTGAATGTTGAACCTTGAAGAGATGAAGCTGGCCGTCATTGACGCGCTGGAAGATATTAAAGCCTTTGATATCACTGTGATGGACGTGCGCAAGCTCACCTCCATGACCAATTACATGATCGTCGCCAGCGCCAACTCTACCCGTCAGGCCAAAGCCATCGCTGATAATGTACGCGAAAAGCTGCGCGAGAAAGGTATTCCTTTGCGCGGCACAGAAGGCGAAAAGGATGGCGAATGGGTACTGGTTGACCTGGATGATATCGTTGTCCATATCATGATTCCTACTGCGCGCGCCTACTACAACCTGGAACAACTCTGGGGCGAAACAGAAAGCCGTCGCAACGCCCCCAAAGCTGCATAATTCACCACCGTGAAACTGCGCATCATCTCAGTCGGCCACAGGATGCCCGACTGGGTTGAAGATGCATGCAACGAATACCTTAAACGCATGCCACGTGAGGCCAGCGTTGAAATCATCGAAATCAAACCTGACAAGCGCGCCTCTGGTAAGAATTCCGAAGTCGTGCAGGAAGCAGAAGCCAAACGCATACTCGAGGCAGTTGGCCGCGACACCCTGATTGTGCTGGATGAACGCGGCCAGGAAGTCACTACCCTACAACTGGCTGATCGCATGAGAACCTGGCTATCTAGCGGGCGCGATATCTCACTCGTTATTGGCGGTGCTGATGGCCTGCATGCTGATATAAAAGCCAAGGCCGATTGGCTGTGGGGCCTGTCTAAGCTCACATTACCGCACGCGATGGTCAGGATGTTACTGGCTGAGCAACTTTATCGTGCCTGGTCAGTCATCAACCATCATCCTTATCACCGCGAGTAAAATCCGGTTCTATGTCCAATTACAAAAAATCCCTGGTCTGGTTTCGCCGCGACCTGCGTGATTATGACCACGCTGCGCTTTACCATGCGTTAAAGTCATCGCAGCAGGTATTTTGCGTCTTCATTTTCGATACCGAGATTCTCGACCTGCTGACTGACAAGGCCGATCGTCGTGTCGAGTTCATTTGGGAAAGCGTGCGTGAACTCAAAGCTATGCTGGGGCTTAGGGACGGCGACCTGATCGTGCGTCATGGCAAAGCCCGTGACGAGGTACCCTCGATTGCCAAAGAATTAGGTGTTGATGCCGTCTTTACCAATCGTGATTACGAGCCAAAAGCCAAGCACCGAGACGAAACTGTGGCGCAAGTACTGCAAAAAGAGGGCATCGAGTTTCATCACTACAAAGATCAGGTGATTTTTGAGCAGGATGAAGTGCTGACCCTGGCTGGCAAGCCTTTTACCGTTTTTACCCCTTACAAAAATGCCAGCCTCAAAAAACTTAATGATTTTTATCTCAAGCCTTACCCGGTAGATCAATACATGGGCAATCTGGCAAAAACTGAAGTTACTCCAATGCCATCGCTGGAAAGCATGGGATTTCAACGTACCAATCTCGCCAGCATGAAGCTGCCGACCGGTATGAGCGGTGGTAAGCAACTGTTTGAGGATTTCACTAATCGCATTGACCGCTACAAAGATACGCGCGACTTCCCTGCCATCAAGGGGCCATCCTATCTATCGGTGCATCTACGTTTCGGCACAGTATCCATACGCCATCTGGCGAGGACTGCCTGGCAAATGGGGGGCAAAGGCGCTGAAGGCTGGCTGAATGAGCTCATCTGGCGTGACTTCTATTTCCAGATTCTTTACCACAACCCGCGCGTGGCTGAAGGCCGGGCTTTCAAGCCGGAATTCGAGGCCCTGCCTTTCCCCAATAACAGGGGGCTGTTCGAAGCATGGTGCGAGGGTAGAACTGGTTACCCGCTGGTTGATGCGACCATGCGCCAGATCAACCAAACCGGCTGGATGCACAATCGCCTGCGTATGGTAGCCGCCAGCTTCCTGGTGAAAGACCTGCTGATTGATTGGCGCTGGGGAGAGCAATATTTTGCCGAGAAGCTGATTGATTTCGACCTGAGCGCCAATAATGGCGGCTGGCAGTGGGCAGCATCCACCGGCTGCGATGCGCAACCCTGGTTCCGCATCTTCAACCCTATTACCCAATCAGAAAAATTTGATGCCCAAGGCAAGTTCATCCGTAAATATGTGCCCGAACTGGCCGCCTGCGATGACAAGGAAATTCATGCGCCTTGGCTGATACCACAACTACGGCAAGAGGCATTGAACCTTAGAATAGGAAGAGATTATCCTTTGCCTGTGGTCGACCACGTCAGCCAGCGTGAGCTGGCTCTGGCATTGTACAAAAACAACGGCAGATAGGCGGCTACTTGGCTTTGATATAACCGCTTTTCTTGAGCGCCCATGCGCTGATATAAAGCGTGGCCCAGACCAGCACTCCACCAATAAGGCCCTCCTCAGCAGGCAACGCGCTGATACCGTTGATGCTGTATTCACTCCAGTATTCCACGCCGAATAATCCTGCAATCAGCACAAAAGTCGTGCTGTATTCTTTTACCAATACCCGCCGCCAGTTGTAGTGCATGTTGGCCAGCGATTGCGGATAACCTCTGAAACTCGGCAGCCAACGGTTTACTCGTTGACAGTAATCGGCGTACTGCTGGCCAAACTTGCCTAGCAGGAACTTTTCTTCTGCCGCAACGATAGAAATATAAGCCAGCAGAATAAATGGAACAAAAACCAGGTAAAAAACGTAGGAATGGATGATTAGTGCGATGCCAAATACAATCAGCAGATTGCCCACATACATTGGGTTACGGCAATGCGCAAAAATGCCGCCCTGCACCAGCTCGTTGGCATAGACCTGCTTATCCTTGCCGCCACGCTTGATATATTCAAAACCTATCGTGAGTATGCGTACTCCCTGGCCAAGCAGGGCCAACATCACACCGACAAAATCCAGTACGTTATCCAGCTCAGGGCTACCCATAGGATATTGCGGGCGTCCTGCAATCAGCGCTGCAAGAAACACCAACGGGAAAAGGACGTTCCTGTAACGGAAAATAAAATTGCCTAACTCAACCATCAATCACCTTTCGTTTTCACCGCCAGAATACCGGCGAAGTTGTACCATTTGAAAAACACATCGACCTCGGCAAAGCCGTTGCGCTTAAGTAATTGTGCATTCTCGCTGATGCGGTAAGGAATCAGCACGTTCTCCAGCGCTTCGCGTTTCTTGGCGATCTCGGTATCCGAATAACCGTTGCGTCGCTTCATATCGTAATAAAACTTGATAAACATCCGATTGAGCAGTGAATCATCGCTGAGCACCTTTTCCACTAGAATCAGGCAGCCATTTTCATTCAGGCCATCGGCAATGTTGCGGATAAGCGTGTCGCGATAAAGTGGGCGCACAAACTGCAAGGTAAGATTTAGGACAACGACGGAAGCATTCTTGATGATACAGCCATGATTGAGATCATTATGAATCAGTTGCGGCCGTTCTTTTTTGGCTAGGGTTTCGAAGCGTTCCTTGGCTAGGTCCAGCATGGGTTGAGAGTAGTCCAGCCCAATCATGTTGACCTTCTTACCGACGCCGTTAATCGCATCGCGCAGAGTCTCCAGCGTGATGCCGGTTGAGCAGCCGAGGTCGTAGACATTACTTCCTTCCTCGGCAAACTCTGCAGCAATCTCGCCTATCATGCGCTGCAGCTCACGATACATAGGGATGCTGCGGTCTAGCATATCATCGAATACTTCGGCAGTTTTCTGGCCAAAATTAAAGTCGCCAACCGCTTGGGTTTCTTCTGCAAAAATCTTGTCGTGATTTGGCATAGCAACCTCTAATCTCTCGGTTATGTTGATCAAGATTCACCAACATAATTCCTAGCCTTGCCGTACATACTTCCGTATAGCAAGCGTCTGTTCCACGGCGATGAAGCTGAGGAATTAACTGTTAATAATCATAATGCAGGCAAAACAATAATGGAATTCTGTCACATTTTTATTTCAGATATATGGCAGCCAGACTTACAGTTGCTGCCATCATTTTTTGGATTAATGGAGGGCAAGTTTGCACAAAATAAAACGGCCCGAGGATTTCTCCTGGGGCCGTTCTAATGAAGACTGTCTAACTAGAGATCAGTAAAGCTTAAGCCTTCTGAATGTT
Organism: Methylophilaceae bacterium; assembly: GCA_036560445.1. Taxonomy (GTDB): domain Bacteria; phylum Pseudomonadota; class Gammaproteobacteria; order Burkholderiales; family Methylophilaceae; genus DATBRG01. The sequence continues at coordinate 22,116 of DATBRG010000027.1, read as the reverse complement.
CGAAGCCTGCTTGCCTTTAGGGCCTTCAGTAACATCAAAAGTTACTTTCTCGCCTTCTTTAAGGCTTTTATAGCCAGCTTCTACGATTGCGGAGAAGTGAGCGAATAAATCGTCACCACCATCATCCGGGGTAATGAAACCAAAACCTTTAGAATCATTGAACCACTTTACGGTACCAGTTGCCATTTCATACTTCCTTACTAAAACAAAGGGGAGGCACCCCAAAAAGTTTGCATTTCAAAAACTTAAAGCCAAGATTACCAAGCAAAACGTTGTCAAAGTTCAAACACCTGTGTTGCTTTGTACGGACATGTCCAGACAATGTCAAGCGAATCTTTTCCTGATTATGCTCAAATCCCGAACAACAACCATTTTTCCCGACATTAGCCCTTAACGTACTCCGATCCGAAGTTACCGAAACTTTACCGACTAAGTGTGAGATTTATACTAGCAAATCTGCCTATTTATAGGCATGCTTTGGCTATGGCTCCCAAAACAGTGGACAAGGCCATTGCGCTCGTTTAGAGTTCGCATTAATTAAGCAGTTTTTTCTAAAGAAACAATAACTTTTTGGAAGTGCGCATGCGTATCAAGACAACAGTATTATTTGCCAGCATTTTGTTAGCCTCAATGTTGACAGGCTGTGCCACTCAAGCGAATAAAGACCCTCTGGAGGGTATCAATCGCGGCATCTACAAATTTAATGATACAGCTGATAAAGCTGTCATCAAACCCATCGCGGGCGCATACAAGGCCGTGGTACCTAGCCCGCTACGTACTGGCGTCAATAATTTCTTCAGCAATCTTGGCACGGTTGTGACTGCCATCAATGATCTGTTGCAATTCAAATTCAGCAAGGCCATGGATGACTCCGGCCGCTTCGTCATCAACAGCACTTTCGGTATCTTGGGCGTAGTGGATGTAGCCTCCATGGATAACGTGCCCAAGAACAATGAAGACTTTGGTCAAACTCTGGGTTACTGGGGTGTAGGTAGTGGCGCCTATGTCATGTTGCCATTACTTGGCCCAAGCACATTGCGCGATACCGGTGGCCTGGTCGTAGATAGCTTGGCCTTTGATCCGCTTGGCTACGTCGATGACCCAGCAGCCCGTAATGGCCTCTATGTACTCAAGTTCATAGACAAGCGTGCTCAGTACCTGCCTGCCAGTGACTTGCTGGATGAAGCGGCACTTGACCCCTATGCCTTCATGCGTGATGCCTACCTGCAACGTCGTGACAGCCAGATCAGAGATGGTGTTGCTGCCGAAACAGACGATGATGATACCGCACCGGCAGATTCAACAAAATAACTGCTTTAACAGCTAGTTAGAAAATAAAAAGCCTGCTAAACGCAGGCTTTTTATTTTCGGTATTAGGTAGCGCACTAAGCCACAGTTTTTATGATTACTAGAGCGTTCTGGATGTCAGCTTACGGCCAAAAGCGGACGGTGGCGAAATGTAAAGATATTCAAAATTTCCTAGTTTCTCCTTCACAAAATATATTCTCTAGGTCATTATCTGATGTAATTAAAAGTAACAATAAAAACCTAATGAATAAAAAGAATTTCGTTTTCATTTTGTATAGTCGGCAACTATGTAGAAATGAATTCCTCTCGTTTTTCTCACTTGTCTTTGAGGCAGCGAAGACTAACTTTCATCAGTTCTATTTTCTAAAAAACATAATTAGATTTTTTCAACTGTTCCTCTTGGTTTCTCTTAGTTTTGCATCTGAATCATATGCAACAGACCAGAAAATTAGTATTGATGCCTTTAAGTTTATAAAGGCATCTCCAGAAGCGGTTGATTTCGAGGTTTCAATATCTAACGGGACAGGTCAAAGACTATGTGTGATGGGATTTGCTAAATCCAAAGATGGAATAATTCGTTCATATGGAGTTCGTCAAAACATTATAGAACAGGGTACAGATGGACCTACCTCGATACAGGTATTACGTCCTTATGGAAATAATGAAACTCAGACAGAGATTTTATTTTTCGAAGTCTTTTCATGTATTGATAGCGAGGTACTTTCGACTAAAGTTTATAGTTGGCCTTATGACTGGAAACCAAGTCCGAAAACCGTTAAGCAGCTTCCGCCTGAAGAGCGACTAGATAATTATTTGGATTACCCTACGAATCTATTTTACGAAAATATCTTAGATGAAGACTTTGATAGGGTAGATATATTATTTGATAAGTGGAACAAGAAAGGCAGTAAGGACGTTAGTGGTAATTCAAGTTTGGCCGGATTTAATCAAGCTTTGGGGTCTATTTGTGATCCTCGGTATTGGGAGAAATGTTTATCGAAAATAAAACATTGGAAAAGAACAAATAGCCCATTGACAAATCTTGCAGAAGCAAAGTTTTGGCAATTGTATGCCTGGAATATCCGTGGCAGCAGATATTCCAAAGATATAGACCCATTTGCGATGAAGATATTTTTAAACAGAATGACTAAAGCTACACAAATACTACAATCATCAAGTTCTCTTAAAAATATTACCCCAATCTGGTACGAAACATATCTTGAAACGATGATAGATGCAAACAAGGATGTTAAATCGATAGAGAATTTATTCAATGAGGCAACCAGGAAATATCCTAATTATTTGCCTCTCTACAGCGTGATGGCTAATTTTTGGGTTCCCGTGTCGGGTGATCATCCAAATTGGCATAAATTAGATGAATTGATTAATAAAGCAACGGCATTTACCTATGACCCAGATGAAGACTCCAACTATGCTCGGCTATACGCCGAAGTAAGTCAGCAACAACGTATTGAAGTCGACATATTTCGGGACAGTCCGGTTTTATGGTCAAAAATGAAAGACTCGTTCAATACTATTATCAGGCTCTATCCCAGTGCTAATAACCTGAATAGTTATGCTTACTTTGCATGTAAAGCAAACGATAAGAGCACATTCCTTACTCTTTTGCCAAAGGTATCAAAGAGGGTTGTGCCGGAAATCTGGCCTGGGAATTACTCTGTCGATCTATGCAAGCACATGTTTACCCAAAAAAGTTGACAAGAAAAGTTAATAAAATTTAGAGGTGATGATGGCTTTAATAAGAAAATGTAAAGATGTGTTTCTTTATGGGACTGTAATTTTGTTATTAGGCTCATTGATGCCTCATGCTTATGCTAACGATAAAGAGAGATGCAGAATTAACGGCAACATTCCTAATGATGGCCCTGCAGGAGAAAGTTATCAAAAAGATAAAATGACTCAAATGCTCTTGGACGTCCCGTCCCCCATTGATATGTACATAAAAGATTGGAGCCGGGACGATCAAAATAATTTTTCAATGTGTTTGTTTGATGATGGCAGGCCATGGATTAGCACTCTTAGGCCAGCTTATGAGCAGTCATTCGACATCTTTAAAGACTGGAGTCAGGCGCTCAATCAATTAAATAGGAATAAAATCAAAAATCAAAAATCTGCTTCCTTGGCTTTGCAAGAGGCTGATTATTGGATTCAATATGCATGGGATGCTAGGGGAAGAGGCTTCGGATCGTCGGTAACCGATGAGGGATGGAAACTTTTCAGGGAACGGCTATTAAAAGCCGAGAAAATTTTAGTTGATACTAAACCATATTCTTCAGACTTACCTATGTGGTATGACGAGATGATAGTAGTACAAAGTGCTTTAGATCGGTCACCTGTGGAAAGAGATAAAGTATTTCTGGAGGGGGCCGAAAAATTTAAGACATATTATCCAACATATTTCACCATACTTAATTTCCTATCGCCTAAATGGGGAGGCAGTTGGGGCGCAGTGGATAACTTGGTGACGTGGTCTGTTAATAATACTAAAGAAACAGAAGGTAAATCTATGTATACCAGAATGTACTGGGCCGCATATCAGGGGTTGCCTGAAGGTACAAAGTTATTCCGGGATTCCTATGTTTCTTGGCCTAAGATGAAAGCAGGATTCGATGATCTTATGCAACGTTTCCCCAATAGCAATTGGAATTTAAATAATTATGCCAAATTTGCTTGTTTGGCAAATGACAAGAAAACATTCATCGCACTTAGAAAAAAAATTGGCACCAACATTATCCCTGACGCATGGACCCTTGATGCAAACCAAGACTTATGTGATCAGAAGTTCAATTTTTCGAGAAGTGTGAAATGATGAAAAAATATATACAGATAACGATATTTATTCTTTCGTGCCTACCCACAATTCTAACTGCAGCTCCAAAATCCACAACTTCTACTGAAACATCTACTCAGGGAATTACCTCTGACGAAAGCAGCCAAGCTAAACAAATCGACGAACTAATGAGTGTTACCGGCGTAACAGATTCGTTACAACAATTGCCTGATCAAATAGTACAAAATGTGCTACGCACGAATAGTAATAATGCGCCCTTAACCCCAGCACAAAGTGAACTGGTTAGAACAATTAACGACGCGTATCCCCATAATGGTTTTATCGACGCTGCTAAGGCTGTACTTAATAAGAATTACGACAAAACGCGTTATTCCAAGCTGATTGAAACTTTCTCATCTCCTCTCGCAAAACGAATAGTCGCTCTAGAAAGTCAGCAGCCCTCGCCTGAAATTTTACGAGCATATTTAGCGGAAATTGCTAAAAACCCGCCGACAGCCACTCGAGTTTCATTGATACGTAAAATGGACTCTACCATTGGGGCCAGCAATCTATTTGCTAGGATATCAGTGACAACTATTGAAACGATGGCTTTAGCTTCGGTAGAAGATTGCCCTGATCTTAAAACAAAAATACATAAAACTGTAGCGGCACAAACAAAATCTATAGAAAAAGCCACACAAGCCTCGACGTTGCTAGGATTAGCTTTTACCTATCGTGATGTTTCAGATAGCGATTTATCTGCTTATATAAACATATATAGAGAAAGAGATTCTCTCTGGTTCCAGAAAATCCTTAAAGACGTAATTTTGGCCCAGTTCATGGCGGGTGCTGAGAAAATGGCTGAGGGGGTATCGAAGCTAAGTAAGTTAGCACGAGCTAATCAGTCTATGTTTACCCCTAAATGCGGCGAGAGTAGGCCTGTAAACACAACGGAAGCTGAACCGCAAAAGATAGAGCCTATTAAACAGGTAGATCATGTTAAATCTGTGAAACAGAAATTTAGTGGGGACCCCCGCACTTGTTTGGATTTGAATAGCGATCAAGAAATTATGTCTTGTGCTGAAAGGTATCGCTAAATGTGTGAAAACTTTAGCTTCGAAGATTATGACGACCAAGAAAAACAAGAGATTCGTCATCGCGTGGAGAAGGGAATTATTGAGTCGTTAGATGCTATTGTGGATCAAATGGAATATTTCACTAACCTGTAAACCTAGCCCTTAATTCAAACGTGAGTGTCCGCTTTGGGTCGTTAGAAGACCTTAAAACAATCAGGTGATAAAGGACTTAGGCTTAGTTGCTACCTAATACCGTTTATTTTTATGGGTACTCACCTAGTCGCCAGCAACTGTCATACGCTCAATCAGGATTGAACCAGTCTGCTTAGAGCCTTGCACCAGGACATCATTACCGATCGCAACAATCTGCTTGAACATTTCCTGCAGGTTACCAGCGATAGTTATTTCCTCTACCGGGTAGGCGATTACTCCATTCTCCACCCAGAAACCGGCCGCACCCCGCGAATAATCGCCAGTGACCATATTCAGGCCATGTCCCAAAAGCTCGGTAACCAGCAAACCAGTACCCATGGACTTTAGCAGGCCCTTAAAATCCAAATCCCCATGGCTCATAATCAGGTTGTGATTGCCACCTGCGTTGCCAGTACTGCTCATTCCCAGTTTACGTGCTGAATAACTGGACAACATATAGCCTTGCAAAACGCCATCTTGTACCAAGGTACGCGGCTGTGTAGCAACACCTTCATTATCGAATGGCGCGCTAGCCAGCCCACGCTTGAGATGTGGTTGCTCAATGATAGTAACGACTGGAGACAGGACCTGCTTGCCCAGGCTATCCAGAAGAAATGAGGATTTACGGTAAAGGTTACCGCCTGAGATAGCGCCAACCAGATGTGAGATCAACCCGGAAGCCAACGGCGCCTCGAATAACACCGGCACCTGGGCAGTCTTGATACGCCGGCAATTGAGGCGGCGTACAGTACGCTCGCCTGCTAGCTGGCCCACATGCTGTGCTGAATCCAGATCATCAGCACGGCGCGCGCTGCTATACCAGTAATCGCGCTGCATGCTGTCTTCATTACCCGCAATCACTGAACAACTGAAACCGTGACGGGAGCTTGGGTAGCCCCCAGTAAAGCCATGACTATTGGCATAGGCAAACATACCTTCATAGGTCGAGACTGCCGCGCCCTCTGAGTTGGTGATGCGCTCATCAACAGCCAGTGCGGCGGCTTCGCACTCCTTAGCCAGATTGATGGCATCCTCAACCGATAATTGCCATGGGTGATGCAAATCCAAGTCTGGAATATCACGAGCCATCAAAGCCGCATCAGCCAAGCCGCAAAACTCATCCTGTGCGGTATAGCGGGCGATGTTGCTGGCAGCGGCTACAGTGTCATATAACGCCTGTGGAGAAAGGTCCGTAGTGCTGGCATGACCTTTCTGCTGGCCAAAATATACCGTCACCGACATGCCCTTATCCCGGTTGTATTCTATGGTTTCTGTCTCCCCCATGCGCACTGAGACATTCTGGCCGAAACCAAGGCTTATTTCAGCCTCTGCCGAAGTCGCACCGGCCGACTTTGCAAACTGCAGAACCTGCTCACTCATGGTTTTCAATTCATCCAGGCTATGGGTAAAACGTGTTTCGTTCATATTTGACTCAATCAGGCTCAGGCTTGCCGTAGCCTGCCCCAAGGCAGGCCCGCAGAAAAAGCTGATATCATACCCCAGCATGAAACCTAACAAGACAGACGATAAGCAAATGAAGCAAGAATTAACGCCAGATGAAGACGCATCGACCCCGCTCAGCAAGACCAAGCGCAAGGCGGCAATGGATGCGCTACAAGATATCGGGCAAGAGCTGATCGCCTTACCGAAAGATAAGCTGGCCAAGCTGGATTTGCCGGAAACCCTGCTCGACGCAGTTAATGAAGCCAAACGTATCACCGCCAATGGGGCCACGCGCCGCCAGCTGCAGTATATCGGCCGCCTGATGCGGGAAATTGACACTGCACCCATTATTGACCAGTTACAACGCTGGGAAGGCAAACACACAGCAGAGAATGCGCACTTTCACCAACTTGAGCGCTGGCGCACAAGGTTGCTGGAGGATGAAGGCGTTCTCTCAGAATTCATGCAACACTACCCGGCAGTGGATAGCCAGCAGCTACGTGCCTTGATCCGCAATGCACGGCGTGAGCATGCGGCTAATAAGCCGCCAAAAAGCAGCCGCGAATTATTCAAGCTGCTGCGCGAGATTGTTGAAGCAGAGCCGGGGAACAATCATTAACAACTCAAGCTCTGGTAGCTCTTAGCGCCAGTTAACAAAGAACGAAATGGAACATTCTCCCGCCATTCTCCATGCCAAGCAATTGCTGATGCTGCTGGGCATTATCCTGGGCACAGGCATGCTGGCCGGGTTTGTCGCCAGGTTGCTGCGCATACCTGATGTAGTGTTATTCCTGCTCTCCGGCATGGCACTTGGCAGTGCGGGCCTGGGAGTCATAAATATCGGTGTGGATTCCACCCTTAATCAGCTACTGCTGATTTTCGGATCCTGCTACATCTTGTTCGATGGCGGTGCCAGTGTACGCCTGAGCGTATTGCGTAATGTCTGGCCTACCCTGCTGATTATTTCTACCATCGGTGTACTCATCAGCACTTTTGTCACTGCTGTCGCAGCACAATTATTACTGGGCCTACCTTTTATCGTGGCGTTGCTACTAGGCTCCACCATCGCCTCAACCGACCCGGCAACGCTGGTCCCCATATTCAAGCAGGTACGAATTCGCGCAAAAGTAGCGCAAACCGTGATGAGCGAATCTGCTTTTAACGATGCCATGGCCGCTATTCTTACCTTCACTCTCCTCGGTATCGCCATGGGTCAGGGTGAGTTTTCGTTGGGCGACAGCCTGATTGACTTACTCAGACAAGCGATTTTTGGCCTTGCAGGCGGTGTAATCCTGGGCTACCTGGCAAGCCTGTTCATTGCCCATGAGAAATACAGCTTCCTGGCGGAATATGCGCCAGTAGTTACCTTGATGGCAGTTGCAGCAGCTTATTTGAGTGCAGACCATCTTGAAGCCAGCGGTTTCATGGCAGTGTTCGCATTCGGTATCGTGCTTGGCAATAAGGATATGTTCGGCTTCAAAATGAGTGAGGAAGATGAGCTTAAACTGGAGGATTACATTCTGACCACTTCCCTCCTCATGCGCATTTTCATATTTGTATTGCTAGGCTCGCAGGTCAATTTCACCTTGCTACAGCAGTATTTCTGGGGAGCGCTTGGCGTCGTAGTGGTATTCATGCTGGTTGCACGACCATTGACGGTGTTTGCCTGCGCCCTGCCTGATCGTCAGGCAAAATGGCAAATGAAGGAGCTTATGTTCATGTGCTGGACGCGTGAAACCGGCGTTATTCCCGGGGCTTTGGCTGGGATGCTGGTAGGCATGAATGCTCCTTATGCCAATGTCATCGCTTCAGTGACTTTCATGGCGATTCTACTCACCATCATTATCCAGGCTACCACCACCAAGTGGCTGGCTGGGAAACTAGGGCTACTAGAGTCCTAACCCGATAGCTGATCGGTAGCCGCCTGCTCGGGTGATTCTTTCTTCGGCGGCAAGAAGAATTGCCTTGGCTCCTGCACCATCCTTGTCAGCAATGCAGTCACTAGCAGGCGCCACTGCAAGAAACTCACTTTGCGTGATTTCATGGCTACATACAACGCTAGCGAAAAGCTTACAGTAAGATTAAGCGCCCCTATCAGGGTCAAACCAATCGCGGCTGTGAGTAACGTCTGCCAACCCACTGCAAAATCCAGTCCAACCGTTGAGAACCCGACGAAAGCTGACGAAAAAGTGATATGGCGAATATCCACAGGCAATCCCAGCAGTACACCAATAGCCGACATACCACCTAACAGGCAACCAAAGTAGAAATTGCCTGCCAGTGCGCCCAGATTGTTTTCTATGTATTCCGCCACGCGATTGAGTCTAGGCTCACCCAGTAAGCTTTGGAGCCAGCGCAAAGCACGCAGGCGTTGTGGAATCTTGTTATAGATGGCGATGTTGTCGTGATATCCGGCAATCAGCCCGGACAGGAATAGGCAAACACCAGCAATCCCCGCATAAATGAGTGCGCCACTATGTAAGGGGTCGACATCCTTAAGCAACTTAAGTGCTTTTTCCGGCGTCACGAAATGGTGCCCGCTCAGGGTATGGATAAGCAGTGCAATCAACATAGCCATTGGGATAACGATAATGACGTTACCGATAATGGCAATGATCTGGCTACGCATCATCTGCGCGATGATATCCACCAGATTACTCATCTCCTTGGCCTTGCCATCACTAGCATCAATACTGGCGGCGATGGCGGCAGCGGTCATTGCTGGTTGTTTAGTGGCCACGGTGAAATGCAGGATATGGATTAGCACAAACCCCAGGCCGTAATTCAGGCTGAAACAGATCGCTTCAGTCAGCGGCGCATAATGCTGGCTAGCCAGCATGACCTTGATCATCGCCATTACGCCTATGATCAGGCCCGCGCCCATGGCTGAACGCATGAGTTCAAAGTATTCGCGCCGGTTTTCGGTGATGTAATGCTCGCCCGTGCGGCTGGCATTCTCAGTCACACGCAGCGCCAGCAACTCCATATTTTCGCGCCAGTGCAGGCGCATATCATTCTTGTGGCACTCTGCCGAAACCAGGGTTTTGAACAAATGGATAAAGGCAATATCGGTGTTCTCACCCAAGCGCAAATTCACCAGAATATCTAGCAGGCATTCCAGCCGCTGGATTTGCTGGCTCATGCGTTGCAGCAGAAACGTCAAATGCAGGTTGGTTCCCGTTTGCGAGCTATTACGCCGTATTTTGCCTATGACCTCACGGCATTGATCAAGCATGACCAATATGTGCTTGGCATCCTGGCCTTCATCTACCTCACCGCGTAGAAAATCGTCCAGCTCCACATTCTGCATGATGAATGGTGAACTATGATCCTCCAGCTCCGGGTGGTTACGAATCAGTTCAGGCTCAAGCCCCGATGCGGATAATCGGTAAGACAGAACCTGCAATGCATCCAGCAGGTTTTGCTGGCAAGCCAGCAGCATCTCGTCAGGCGCGTTGGTAAAATCAAGGCAATGCAGTAACTCCAGCCAGATTTCATCGGGAACAGCCAATACCCACAACTCATCCCCGGCCTGCGGGAATATCAGAGCGAACAGGTCTTTGAGGTAAGCAGGGTCTATCGCTGCCGGCAACAGCTTATGGCCAAAGCGGCGCGACATCTCACTAAAGAATCCACTACTGGGCTGGATACCGGAATCAACATAAAGCGATACCGGCTTCTTTTTCCCAAGCAAGCTCAGGATAGAATCACGTAACAACTCTGTCAGTTGCGGGTTGCTATTGAGCACATGGCATAAGGCCTGTATTGCATTTGCTGCATGCTCGGCCTGGTGTGGCTTGGGCGGGCGGCATTGGGCAACCAGTTCGGCTATCAGCCCAGCCGCCTCATTCTCGATGACGGAGGCATCTCCAACCTCAGCACTGCGGGCGGCGTACTGAAGTAGTATGTGTTGCATCATTACGGACGTTTATTCAGCGTAATAGTAGCCTTGTTGGCGTCGCCATCGCGTTGCCAGGCGATTTCCACAGTTTGACCAGCATAGCGTTGAGCAGCCTGGGTCAGGGCTTCTGGCTTGGTCAATTCGACCTCACCGATGCGCGTCAGCACATCACCTTCCTGTAGCGCCGCTTTTGCTGCAGGCGAATCCTTAACCACAGCCAGTACCTTAAGGCCAGCCGCGCTATCTCCCTCGCCGGAAGTTGTAACATGCACACCAATGAGAGGCGGTGCCAGCTTGACCCAATAGGAAGCGAAATAGGAATAGAGCCCATGCTCTTCGTCCAGTTTCGCCCCCATGCTTTCATCTTCTGGGTTCTTTTGCGCTTGGCGTGCTTTCTCGCGCAATTGCTGGATTCTTACGCTAGCTGGAACATTGCCCGTCAGCTTGGTATAAACCAACACCAAATCCGCCTTTACCTTTTTGGCTTGCTCGGTAACCTGGTCAGGGCTGACATCTTCAGCCGCTTCAAAGCTGGAGTAGCCAAGCATATCGAAACCGTTTTCCAGCATGCGCTGATAGTCCTTATCCTTTTCATCACTTCCAAGATAGACCTTGGGGCCTGATGGATCAGGCTGCAATGCCACTGCGGGGTTATTCTTGCTAACGTAGGATTTGCTATAAAGGTTTTCCGTTTCAGCCGCGCTGGCCTGGCTGGCTGCACCAACAGCAAAACCAAATGAGCTGAGAATAAGCGTCAATGCACCTATTGAGGCTGATGAAGGAAAAATGGTTGATCGCATAATAGCCTTTCTTGCTATAACTGCCCCGATTAAGGGCACGCACAGGTGATGGTATGATTAGAGCCTACTTTAACTGCTTCAACAACAACTGCGTAGACAACCTAAATGACTGAACAATTCATTCGTATCGGATTGGTTTCCATCAGCGACCGCGCTTCCAGCGGCGCTTATGAAGACAAGGGCATTCCCAGCCTCAAGGAGTGGCTGGATAAAACCCTGAAGACGCCATGGCAGGCCGTTGTACGTGTCATCCCGGATGAACAACCAGAGATCGAATCCACCCTGCGTGACCTTGTTGACCACGAGGGTTGCGGCCTGGTACTCACCACTGGCGGCACTGGCCCGGCCTTGCGCGACGTGACACCCGAAGCCACGCTGGCTGTAGCAGACAAAGTGATGCCAGGGTTTGGTGAGCAGATGCGCCAGATCAGCCTGCACTTTGTGCCCACCGCCATCCTTTCACGCCAGGTAGCAGTGATCCGTAAACAAAGCCTGATTATCAACCTGCCGGGGCAGCCAAAATCCATCGCGCAGACGCTGGAAGGCCTGAAAGATAAATCCGGCAAGATTATCGTACATGGCATCTTTGCTGCGGTACCCTACTGCCTCGACCTGATCGGTGCCGCTTATATCGAAACTGACGAAGCTATCGTCAAAGCTTTCCGCCCAAAATCCACACCCAAACCTGCATCCTGATGGCCTCTGAGTTTGACCTGATTCGCAAGTACTTCACGCGGCCCACACCCCAAGCGTTGCTCGGCGTGGGTGATGATGCCGCCCTGATTAAAGTATCTGAAGGAATGGGACTAGCTATATCAGCGGATATGCTGGTAGCAGGCACTCACTTTTTTGCTGATGCAGACCCTTATAAACTTGGCTGGAAATCACTGGCCGTCAATCTATCCGACATGGCCGCCATGGGCGCATTACCTAAATGGGCGACCCTGGCGCTAGCGCTGCCAGAGGCTAATGAAAGCTGGCTGGCTGGGTTCGCCAAAGGATTCTTTGCCTGTGCCGATCGCTATCAGGTTGACTTGATTGGCGGTGATACCACTCGCGGCCCACTCACTATCAGCGTACAAATCATGGGCGAGGTAGCCGCTGGCAAGGCCTTGAAACGCTCAGCAGCAAAAGTGGGGGATGAAGTCTGGGTTTCCGGCACGCTAGGCAATGCAGCTATGGCTCTAGCCACATTACAAGGCCGTTACAGCCTAGCCGAAGATGAACTGGATGCCTGCCTGCCTGCGTTACATACCCCTCAACCACGGGTTCAGTTAGGATTGGTGCTTAGCGTATTTGCGCATAGCGCTATTGATATTTCAGATGGATTAATGGCCGACCTGGGCCATATCTTGCAAAGCTCAAATGTCGGCGCAGATATCAGCCTGCAATATATTCCCTGTTCCAAGGTTGTAAGCAGCCGACTGACTGAAGAGCAGGTCCAGAAAATGGTACTGACTGGCGGCGATGACTATGAACTGTGTTTTACCGCGCCAGCGAGAAACCATGGGGAGATTATCAAACTCAGCAATATGTTTGCATTGCCACTCACGCAAATAGGGGTCATTACTACAGAGCCCGGGCTATTCGTGCGCGGGCTGGATAATGAAATCATCAACATTGAAGGAAGCGGATTTGACCATTTCTCCAATTCAAAGCACGCCTGACCGACACTTTTTGTTGGCTAGTCCAGCCCATTTCCTGGCTTTGGGTTTCGGTAGCGGCCTCGCGAAAAAAGCCCCAGGCACCTTCGGCACGCTTGCCGCCCTACCCTTATTTATCGCATTGATGCTAATGCCTCAATCAGCTCAATACATCATCATCGCCATCCTCTTTTTAGCTGGAATACCAATTTGTACCAAGGCTGGCAATGCGCTTGGGGTATCCGACCATGGCAGCATTGTCTGGGATGAGATCGTTGCTTTCATGCTGGTGCTCAAGTTCACGCCGCTCTCATGGCAAGGCTGGCTGGTTGCATTCACCTTGTTCCGCCTGTTCGACATCTGGAAACCATTTCCCATCCGCCAATGTGATGCCCGCTTAAAAGGTGGCTTTGGTGTCATGTTCGATGACCTGCTGGCGGCAATCTACGCGATTGCCAGCCTTAAAGGACTGCTATGGATCATGAACAACTACTAACCGTTGCCAAACAACTGGGTGAAGCCCTGCAGACACGCGGATGGAAACTCGCACTAGCTGAATCCTGCACTGGCGGCCTAGCAGCAGCCACTGTTACTGATATCCCTGGTAGTTCAGGCTGGTTTGATCGCGGTTTTATCACCTACAGTAATGCAGCCAAGCAAGAGATGCTGGGGGTAAGCTCCCAGACCTTGAACTTGCATGGGGCGGTCAGTGAGCACACTGCGATGGAAATGGCTCACGGGGCGCTCAAACATAGCCATGCCAATGTCGCTGCCGCTATCACCGGCATTGCCGGGCCAGATGGCGGTAGTGCAGAAAAACCAGTCGGCATGGTTTGCTTCGCCTGGGTAGATATCAACGGTATTTCAGAAAGCGCTACCTTGCAGCTTGAAGGAAACCGCCAAGCCGTTCGTTACCAGTCAGTAAAAACCGTACTTGAGGGCTTGGTTCAGCTTACCTTAAGTACTGATTTATGAAATAATTACGCGCTTTATCGGCCGTATCACACAGGGACAAAATTCACATGGATGAGAACAAAAGCAAGGCACTCGCGGCGGCACTCTCGCAGATCGAGAAACAGTTCGGCAAAGGCTCCATCATGCGTATGGGCGATACCGATGTCGCAGGTGACATTCAGGCAGTATCCACCGGTTCACTTGGCCTCGACATTGCGCTTGGCATAGGCGGTTTGCCACGTGGCCGTGTGATCGAGATCTACGGCCCGGAATCCTCCGGCAAGACCACACTGACCTTATCCGTGATCGCACAAATGCAGAAGTTAGGTGGCACTGCTGCCTTCATCGATGCGGAACACGCGCTAGACCCACAGTACGCGCAAAAGCTCGGTGTTAATGTCTCTGAATTACTGATTTCGCAACCAGATACCGGTGAACAGGCCCTAGAAATCGCCGACATGCTGGTACGCTCCGGCTCGGTAGACATCGTCGTAGTTGACTCTGTCGCCGCATTGGTACCAAAAGCTGAAATTGAAGGTGAAATGGGTGACTCGCACATGGGCCTGCAAGCACGCCTCATGTCTCAAGCACTGCGCAAGCTCACTGGCAACATCAAGCGTACCAACACCATGGTCATCTTTATTAACCAGATCCGCATGAAGATAGGCGTGATGTTTGGTAATCCGGAGACCACTACCGGCGGCAATGCACTCAAGTTCTACGCCTCTGTACGACTGGATATCCGCCGTACTGGTGCAATCAAGAAGGGTGATGAAGTCATCGGCTCTGAAACCCGGGTCAAGATCGTCAAGAACAAGGTTGCCCCACCATTCAAGCAAGCGGAGTTCGACATCCTGTATGGCGAAGGCATCTCGCGTGAAGGTGAGATCATCGAAATGGGCTCCAACCTCAAGCTGGTGGAGAAGGCCGGTGCCTGGTACAGCTACAAGGGCGAGAAGATTGGCCAGGGTAAGGATAATGCCCGTGAGTACCTGAAAGAGCATCCGGAAGTCGCTGACGAGATTGATGCCAAAATACGTGCGAATTCCAAGCTGAACCAGGATTTATTGGTAAAAACCACCGGCCCGGATGACGAAACCGACCTTTAATCCTGACGACTTTAAAGGTGGCCAAGGCCTCAGCTTAAGAGCCCGTGCATTGGGCTATCTGGCGCGACGTGAACACTCGGCAAAAGAACTCCACCGTAAGCTGTTACCGCATGTGGCTGAAGGCGATGACCTGGAAAGCTTGCTGCAAGACTTCAAGAAGTGCGGCTGGCTTTCAGATGAACGCTTCGCCGAGCAGGTAGTCAGTGCCAAGCAAGGCAAATTCGGCAGCCAGAAGCTGGCGCATGAATTACGCGAAAAAGGCGTTTCGGAAGACCTGGTTGCGCAGGCAACCACCGGGATTGATGATTTGGAAAATGCCAGGGCAGTGTGGCAAAAGAAATTCGGCACATTGCCCACAAACCGCAACGAATGGGCAAAGCAGGCTCGATTCTTACAGAGCCGCGGTTATGGATTTGATGTAATTAAACGCGTGCTGAACAGCACAACTGATGATGAATAGCGAAATCGATAAAGCTCACGCAAATGAAAAGTAAAGAGATACGACAACAGTTCCTGGATTTCTTCGCCTCCAAAGGCCACCAGGTGGTGGCCTCCAGCTCACTGGTGCCAGCCGGAGACCCTACGCTGCTATTCACCAATGCCGGCATGAACCAGTTCAAGGATGTATTCCTCGGCTTCGACAAACGCCCCTATACCCGCGCTGCCAGCAGCCAGAAGTGTGTACGTGCTGGCGGCAAGCACAATGACCTTGAGAATGTGGGCTACACCGCACGCCATCACACCTTTTTCGAGATGCTGGGTAATTTCAGCTTCGGCGATTACTTCAAGAAAGATGCCATCCACTACGCTTGGGAATTGCTGACCGTAGTTTTCAAGCTGCCGAAAGACAAGCTCACCGTCACCGTCTACGCCGAGGATGACGAAGCCTACGACATCTGGACCAAAGAAATCGGCATGCCTGCCGAGCGTGTGATTCGCATCGGCGATAACAAAGGCGCGCGTTATGCCTCAGACAATTTCTGGATGATGGGCGACACCGGCCCTTGCGGTCCCTGTACCGAAATTTTCTACGATCACGGTGCGCACATCCCGGGCGGCCCTCCGGGCTCTCCTGATGAAGATGGCGACCGCTTCATCGAAATCTGGAACAACGTGTTCATGCAGTTCAACCGCGACGAAGCAGGTGTGATGCACAAGCTGCCAAAGCCATCAGTGGATACCGGCATGGGCTTGGAGCGTATATCGGCTGTCTTGCAGGGCGTACATGCCAATTATGAAATTGACCTGTTCCAGACGCTAATTGCGGCCGCCGCCCGCGAGACCAAAGCCACGGACCTGAATAGCCCTTCACTGAAAGTATTGGCTGACCACATCCGCGCCTGTAGCTTCCTAATTGCCGACGGCGTCATCCCCGGCAACGAAGGTCGCGGTTATGTGCTGCGCCGCATCATTCGCCGCGCTATCCGTCATGGCTACAAGCTGGGTACACGCACTGCGTTCTTCCACAAGATGGTGCCAGACCTAGTTGCCGAAATGGGCGAAGCCTATCCTGAACTTGCCACTGGCAAACAGCGTGTGATGGATGTACTGCGCCAGGAAGAAGAGCGCTTCTTCGAGACCATTGCCCACGGCATGGAAATCCTGGAAACCGAATTGGCGGAAATGGCCAAGAGCGGCAGCGAAGTATTTAATGGCGAAACCGCCTTTAAGCTGCACGATACTTACGGCTTCCCCCTCGACCTCACTGCCGATATCTGCCGCGAACGCAGCGTGACTGTGGATTCTGCCGCGTTTGATAGCGCTATGGCACGGCAAAAAGACCAGGCGCGTGCTGCCGGTAAATTCAAGATGGCAGCCAACCTTGAATATGATGGCAAACCGACCATCTTCCAAGGTTATGAAACACTGGAAACTAAAGCCACAGTGCTGGCGCTGTACAAGGACGGCACTGCTGTGAACCAACTCAAGGAAGGCGAGCTTGGTGTGGTCGTGCTCGACAATACACCTTTTTATGCAGAATCTGGCGGCCAGGTAGGCGACCAAGGCGTGCTGCACGGTAGTGATGGTATTTTTTCCGTAGAAGACACACAGAAGATTCAGGCCAGCGTATTTGGCCATCATGGCGTGCTGAAAACCGGCACCATATCTGTTGGCGGCCAAGTAAGTGCCAAAGTCGATATAGTTGCCCGCAGCCGTACCATGCGCAACCACTCGGCCACCCACCTTATGCACAAAGCGCTACGTGAAGTGCTGGGCAGCCATGTGCAGCAGAAAGGCTCGCTGGTGGATACCGACAAAACGCGCTTCGACTTCGTGCACAATGCGCCGATGACGGATGAAGAAATCCGCCAGGTGGAACTAATCGTCAATGCCGAGATTATGGCTAACACCTCCGCCCTTGCACGTGAGATGGACATTGAGTCCGCACAAAAAACAGGCGCCATGATGTTGTTTGGCGAGAAGTATGGCGATAAAGTCCGCGTACTTGATATTGGCTCCAGTCGCGAATTATGCGGCGGCACACACGTTGCCAGAACCGGTGATATTGGGGTATTTAAAATATATTCAGAAAGTGGCGTAGCTGCGGGTGTGCGGCGCATAGAAGCGACAACAGGCTCAAATGCTTTTGCGATGATGAACAATCAACTTCAAGAGTTTTATGAAATTGCCAAGCACTTAAGAGTTGCTGCAGGTGGTGGACAAGTCGAGTCAGCTGTTCAGATGTTGCAAGAGGAGAAGAAAGCTCTCGAGAAAGAGCTTGAGCGCTTGAAATCCAGAATGGCATCCAGCCAGGGCGACGACCTTGTCAATCAGGCAGTGGATATCGCCGGCATTAAGGTACTGGCAGCGAAACTTGAGGGCGTCGATAGCAAAGGCTTGCGAGAGGTGGCTGACAAGCTCAAGGACAAGCTCCGCAACTGTGCCCTGCTGCTGGCCGTAACTGAAGGTGATAAGGTGAGCCTTGTGGCGGCAGTGAGCAAGGATGTAACTGGCAAGATCAAGGCTGGCGAGCTGGTGAATTTCGTCGCGACGCAAGTCGGCGGTAAAGGTGGCGGCCGCCCCGATATGGCGATGGCGGGCGGGACTGATGCCAGCAAGTTGCCGCAAGCACTGGCTAGTGTGAATGATTGGGTAAAACAACAACTAAGTTGATAACTAGGTAACTATCAAATAACTATGGCATTAATCGTACAAAAATACGGCGGCACCTCAGTCGCCAACCCCGAGCGTATCCGTAACCTGGCACGCCGTGTGGCGCGCTACAGGGCACTTGGGCATCAAGTGGTGGTGGTGGTGTCAGCCATGTCTGGCGAAACCAACCGCCTGATTGCTTTGGCTAAGGAGATCATGCCGGAGCCCGACCCGCGCGAGTTGGATGTAATGGTAGCGACTGGCGAGCAAGTGACTATCGGCCTGACTTCCATGGCATTGATGGATCTCGGCGTGAAAGCCAAGAGCTACACCGGCGCGCAGGTACGCATTCTAACCAATAGCGCCTTTAACAAGGCACGCATACTCAATATCGACCAGGCCAATATCCAGGCCGACCTTGATGCGGGCTATGTGGTTGTGGTTGCGGGCTTTCAGGGCGTAGATGAGCACGGCAACATCACTACCCTAGGCCGCGGTGGCTCCGATACCACTGGTGTGGCACTGGCTGCGGCGCTGAATGCTGACGAATGCCAGATATATACCGATGTCGATGGCGTTTACACCACTGACCCGCGTGTGGTGCCTGAAGCGCGCCGCCTGAAATCCATCACCTTTGAAGAAATGCTGGAGCTTGCCAGCCAAGGCTCCAAGGTATTGCAGATTCGTTCTGTTGAGTTTGCCGGTAAATATAAGGTCAAACTACGTGTGCTCTCCAGCTTTGAAGAAGAAGGCGAAGGCACACTGATTACATTTGAGGAAAATGAGGACAACATGGAAGAACCTATTATCTCTGGCATTGCGTTTAATCGCGACGAAGCCAAAGTGACCGTACTCGGCGTGCCAGATCGCCCAGGTATTGCTTACCAGATTCTGGGGCCTATCGCCGATGCCAATATTGATGTGGATATGATTATCCAGAACGTCAGTGCAGATGGCACGACCGACTTCACCTTCACCGTGCACAAAAATGAACTTAGTAAAGCGCTAACCATCCTCAGGGGTAAGGTACAGAGCCATATCAGTGCGCGCGAGATTGTGGGCGACGACAAGATCGCCAAGGTATCTGTAGTTGGCGTTGGCATGCGTTCGCATGTGGGGATCGCTAGCCAGATGTTCCGTACACTGGCAGAAGAAGGTATCAACCTGCAGATGATCTCCACCTCTGAAATCAAGATTGCTGTAGTCATCGACGAGAAATATATGGAGCTAGCCGTACGCGTACTACACAAGGCTTTTGAGCTGGAAGAAGCATAATCCGGCAAACCGCATTCGGTTTGATTTTTAGGGTGGTTTCGCGTATCGTTACGCCCTCGTGCGGAGAGCTGGCCGAGTGGTCGAAGGCACTTCCCTGCTAAGGAAGCATACGGGCTTAAACCTGTATCGAGGGTTCGAATCCCTCGCTCTCCGCCAACATTTATATGACGGCAATTATCAGCAAGGCTTATTCCACTGGAATAAAACCCTGCTTCAAGTATAATGCACGCCTCACGCGCCCGTAGCTCAGCTGGATAGAGTACTTGGCTACGAACCAAGGGGTCAGGAGTTCGAATCTCTTCGGGCGCGCCACAATTTCAAAGGGTTAGCTTAGGCTAGCCCTTTTCATTTAGTAGCACTTAGCCTAAACATAGCCGCTTCTCTCATCTCGACAGTAATTATTACCGACAGTCAATCAACGTGTTCGATTAGAGATTTATTAGAAGCTACGCCTCAAGAGTAAATTAATTGATATTCATCGATTCCGTCATTAATTTTTTCAATTTGTGACTTTTGCAATAATCTACCCTTAAGGGAACGTTTCAAACGTTCCTTAACAATAGGGTCATTCTCTATAGAAATAGCGACTTTAGTATCAACAATCTCTTTAAGTTTTTCGTTTTGCGGAAGACATCTATTGCCTTTGATGACAACACCCGTGACTGTTTTTACAGCCGATTGTGCAAATGTTTTTGTTTTTGATCTCTTAGCCAGATAGCCATGCTGTCGTATTAACCCAACAACTTTACTGATAAGCCGCTTGGATGCAGCTGGTCCGGAAATAGTCAAATCGTCTACATACAGAGTGAATGTGCACCCATTGGATATCGCATACTCTTGAACCTGATCAAACAGCGGCTTGTTTGCAAAAAAAGCTATATATCCACTTATTGCGCTACCCGTTGGCAAATGTTCTTGCCTAAAACAGCATATTTTTGCAAGTATTGCAGAAACATCCTTAGAACATTTGAACTCTCGAAAAAACATATCCTTGACCTTGGTATAGTCAGTTGATGGATAAAAGTTTGAAATGTCGGTTTTTACTAAGGGCTGATATCCAGTATGTTGGTATGCATTATCGACATAAGATCGATACTTTCGTGAATAAACATAGTTTGGAGTGTCAATTTTAGCCAGGTTTCTAGCGATACGTCCATGAACATCAGCTAACCAACCAACAGGGTGCTGGATATCTCTATCGTTGTCGTTCCTAAAAGTCCGATACCCTTGGGGTCGTAGCAATTTTTCAAGGCGACTTAATTTAAGTTTTAGTCTATCTTCAAGCTGCTTAAGCCCGCGAATTGAATAGAGCGGAGATTGATCAATTGAATAAGATTTTTTCATCACTGCTCGATTGCGTCTACTTCATCAATCCATTCAAGTAAACGAAGAACCTTATTAGCTGCTAGTACTTTTAGCTTGCTTCCAGCGCCGCCATTTCTGTTCATTTCTTCTGAAAATAGCAAAATCGTAGAAGTTGGCATCTTGAATATTATTGAATATTTATTCAATAAATCAATGCCTGGGCTCTTTTCCCCTTTCTCAATCTCACATAAATAGGAGTTAGATATATCTAGGCGTTTTGCAAGATCAGTCTGAGAATATTGGTGATAAGTCCGTATAAGTTTTAATGCTCTGTTTAACATCTATATCCCTTAGAAATGAGAGGTTGTTAGCGATTAAAGTGATCGTAGATTCGGATAGCCATATTTACGAGATTTAAACAGAATGCTGCAAATCTAAACGTAATTGGCTTCTTCACCCATGTTTTCACCTTTTTCGCTAACCCTTGTCGTATAGTGGTTAAAAAATTCCACATGGGATATCTCCTTGGTTACCCCGTTGCGAATTGCAACGGTCCGCTGTACGTAACCACGGAAGAGCTAACGACAAGTTTTAACCTCTCCACTAACGCATGTCTGAACCGTTGTTCAGACATGCCTGTGCTGCACAGCTCTCACTACACCAACCAATGCGACCAGAGAGTTGTGCGGGGCACACATCAGAGTCCGAAGACTCCACAGCTGATTACTCAGCCCAAACTACTCAGCGATTGTGCTCTTACCACGACATCATTAGAGCAAATTCGCATGTAAGTGTCAAATAATATTCGCTTGTAGCGAATATTATTTATAGCATACCTGATTTGTATGCATTCAAATAATTTAGTGAATAGCTTCGGGACCGCAACTTATGCATGAAAGTAGCTCCTTGTTTCGAGTGACCCACTTTTAATTAAAATTTATCATACAATTGTGGCTGCCTAGCCTACGAAAATACAGTTCCCATGATTGATATCATCAGTGCATCCAGAAAGTCCGAGAGCGAATTTTGGAGTAACTCTGCTTTGGGGTTGTCACTTAAACGCCTGGCCTATGATAATCGCCTGGCTCCACGTATCAGTTTTGAGAACAAGCGCGGACTTCCGGAAGTCTATAATTCATATATCCTTTCGCAAGACAAGACTGACATCGTTGTATTTATGCATGACGATGTATGGATAGACGACTACTTCTTTGCCGATCGGATCA
>DATBRG010000026.1:0-10739 GCA_036560445.1 Methylophilaceae bacterium | reverse complement strand
GATTTGTTTTGTTTCCATGTGTCGTATATCGAATTTAGCGTGAATGCTCCAAAGATAAGAATAATCCAGGCAATTGGGATGGCGAGCCTGCTGGGCAATATGAAATTGCATAATAAAATAACCCATAGATTCAATAGCCCTAGGCCAGCGGTCCAAATAAGTATGCGTTGTGCATCATGAGCGAGTTCGAGTTTGCTCATCTTGCTGTAAATAGCAGCGAGAATAAATGCCAGTACACCAGACGAGGCAGTGATTTTCCCGATAATTACCGCGACAAGGGTGAGAATAAGCCCTTGCATGCCATAATCAGAGAGAAAGCTACCTAATACCGTATCACCTATGATATGGGCTTTGTCTATCAGACCATGAGTGATTTGCTGATATGCACCTTGCAGAACGCTCATAGGCTCATGCAGACGTCCTAGATCACTGAGCTTTAGTGATGGTGACGCCAATAAAATCAGCGCCACTACTGTAGCGAGCAGTATGTTAAATGCATGTGCACGAAACAGTCGTTTCCCGCGCTCCCGCCAAGACATCTCTTTTTGTCTAAGCAAGATGAATGGTAGTAAAACCAGACAGGTGATGGCTTCTATTCTGAATAACGTGGCCGTAATAGCACAGACTTGCCAGATCAGAGCATCTGTCCAGCGACTGCTACGGTAGAACCTTAGAAAATACAGCAAACTCGCTAGGTAGAATGCCCAATGCCCCTGTTCACGCATGATGGTCGGTAGGATGTAGCGCATCATGTAAGTACAAGCGAAAAGTAGGAGCATCGCTGCAATCACGGTGCGATTCGTACCACCAACTTCCCTGACCAATAGCATGAAGAGATATGTAGATAGCAGGAAAAATGAGATTGATAGCAACAGGCCTGCACCATAAAGGCTAAGCCCTGTGAATGTATGGATACCAGCGATCAATAGTGGGTATAACGGCCACGGGTAGAGATTCAGGCCTAGTTTCCACTCGCCCAGTGAGAATTGTCGTGCTGATTCAATATAAATCACGCCATCATCATTGATGCGGCCATGTTCTTGAAAGACAGCCCACATTGCGATCAGGCCCGCAATCAGCAATAAAAGCCGAGTCAGGTTTTTCGGGGCCAGATAAAATTTGGAATCATTTTGCATAGTTTGGTTATTCAGTCAGCTTGCTGATGGTAGTTGTTTTCTTGAGTTGGCATAGTCAATAAAGCCGGCTATATCATCTGAACAAAATTTATCCATCGCTTGCCGGATTTCGTCTTCCGGCCAGTCCCACCAGGCGGTCTCCAGTAAGGCCTTACGAGTATCTTCGTCAAAACGCCAGCGTAGATGCTTTGCCGGATTGCCACCAACAATAGAATAGGGCGCTACATCTTTAGTAACTACAGCACCGGTACCTACTACCGCCCCATGACCGATAGTGATGCCGGAAAGAATCGTGCAATCTCGCCCCAGCCAGACATCATTGCCTATGACGACATTGCCTTTGGTCATGCCAAATTCGTCGATCAGGTGATTAAGCTCGGGATAGTATTTAGGGAAAGGAAAGCTGCTGATCCAGTTAGTCCTGTGATTGCCGCCCAGGAAAATCTGTACATTGCGCGCAATTGAGCAATAGGCACCGATTTTTAATATCGTGCCTTGTCCCCAATCATGAACATCTGGGAAACCGTACGTACCTATGCCAACCTGATACTGAGGATAATGCTCGCGGAATTTCGCCTGAGAACTGAATACCTTAGGCGGCTCTTGCCTTCCAAGTAGTTTGTACCAGATTTTGCGCAGATATTTTTTAACTTTTTTCATGGATTGTTTGCGCCATCAGCGCTTGTCTAACCTGTACCGGTTGTATTTGCCTGAGGCAGTTTAGGTGACCAAGCGGGCATTCTCGCTTAAAGCACGGGCTGCACTCAAGGCCTAGGTAAAGTATTGTTGCTCGCGCACTCATAGGTGGCGTGTGGTATGGGTCGGATGAGCCGAAGATGGCCACCACTTTTTTACCTAGAGCGGCAGCCACATGCATAAGGCCTGAATCGTTGCTGACAACAGCGGTGGTCAATGACATCAAGTCTATGGCCTCTCCCAGCTTGGTTTTCCCGCCCAGGTCCAGGCACTGATTGCCGCATAGCTGGTTGATGTGGCGAGTAACCTTAGTATCTTTATCAGAGCCGAATAACCATACCTGCCAGCCTTGGGCCAATGCGTTATTGGCGACCTCAGCAAAGTATTCTGCGGGCCAGCGTTTGGCCTCGCCATACTCCGCCCCTGGGCACAGCCCTAGCACGGGAACTTGCGGGGCGCTTTGGCCCAACTTCTCCAATGCCTGCAGCCCATTCTCAGGTTTCGCTATTAGTTCTGGTAACTGTATATCCTGGGGTAGCGCACTATTTTTACTCAAGCCCAACGCTACAAACCTATCTACAGTGCGGGGCAGGTTTTGTTTATTAAGTGGGCGGATGTCGTTGACTAGTCCGTAGCGTAGCTCACCTAGGAACCCGGTACGACGTGGAATCCCTGCAACGGAAGGCAGGATGGCTGATTTCAGTGAGTTAGTAAGCAGGATAGCCTGGTTATAACCCTTATTTCTCAGGCTTTTACCCAAACGTATGCGTTCAAGCAACGCTAATTGCCCATGTTTGAAAGGTAGTGCGATAGCACTGCTGATTTCCGGCATGCGTTCGAGTAAGGGCAATGTCCAGGGTGGAGCGGCAACATCAATCAGGGTATCGGGCTGGGTCGATTTCAGTGTTTTGAACAGGCTTTGTGCCAGCACCATGTCGCCGACCCAAGAAGGCCCCAGTACCAGAATCTTGGCTTGCGCCATGGGCTAGGATGAGAGTTTCTCGATGATGCCGCTGGTGCTTCTCCCCGGCACTATCGGTATCAGTTTGACTTTGCCACCCCAGGATTTTACTTCTGTGCCGCCCACAACCTGATCTTCGCGGTAATCGTCGCCTTTGACGATAACATCGGGCCGTATCGTATTGATCAGTTGCAGCGGTGTATCCTCGTCAAACAGGATGACCGCATCTACGGCCTCAAGCGCAGCTAATACACGAGCACGGTCCTGCTCATGGATGACCGGCCTGCTAGGCCCTTTGAGCGCGCTTACTGAGCGATCAGTATTGAGGCCCAGTACCAAACGGTCACCAGTTTTGCGAGCCGCATCCAGATAGGTGACATGTCCTGCATGTAAAAGATCGAAGCAACCATTAGTGAAAACTACCGTTAGCCCCACGGATTTCCAGCGGTCAACCCGCGCCTGCAGGCTGGCCAGATCACAAACCTTGTCTACCTGCTCAGCGGTGTCCTGCGAGATGAGTTCGTGCAGTAAATCATCACGAGTAATAGGCGCAGTCCCAACTTTTCCGACTACTACACCGGCGGCGATGTTGGCTAACTGGAAAGCTTCGTGGTGGCTGAGGCCATGAATCAAGCCTGCCGCCAGCGTTGCAATGACTGTATCACCAGCACCGGAGACATCGAATACCTGTTTGGCGGTAGCCGGGATATGCAGCATATTGTGTGCATCAATAAGAGAGATGCCTTCCTCGCCACGGGTTACCGCAAAGAATTCCAGATCCAGCGATTTGCGTAAGATGGCTGCAGCTTGCAGGATGGCCGCAGTATTTTTTGGGTCAACACGGCAGGCCTCGGCAGTCTCGCGTTTGTTCGGGGTGAGCGCTGTTGCGCCCTTGTACTTACTGTAATCTTGGCCTTTTGGATCGACCAGTACAGGGATATTGAGCTGGCGACATTTCTGGATAGTGCTATGGCATAGGGGATTACTGAGTACGCCTTTAGCATAGTCCGAGAGAATAACCAGCGCAGGCTTATCTGCCAGTTGTTGTTCAATCAGCGCCTGTAGCTTCTGAGATTCTGTAGCGTTCAGTGTTTCACGACTTTCCTGATCCAGTCGCATCATTTGCTGGTGGCCGCCGAGGATACGGGTTTTCGCAGTTGTTGGGCGATCTGCTGACCGTAAAACCCCAGAGGTAGCGATGCCCATTTCGCTCATCATGTTAAGCAGGCTGGTCCCTTCGCTATCCCTACCTACACAAGCAGCAATACGCGTCTCTATGCCAAGTTTTGCAAGGTTGGCCGCGACGTTGCCAGCGCCACCAATGCGTTCATTTTGCTGCTTGATCAGCACTACAGGCACTGGGGCTTCGGGCGAAATTCGCTCTACCTCGCCAATCATGTAGCGGTCGAGCATCAGGTCGCCTACAACTAGTATCCATTGCCCTGAATGGCCAAAGCTCTCACGAACGACATCAATCAAGCGTGCTTGCATGATTTTAATCCGCCTCCATTAGTTGGCAAAGGCTGTGGCCGACGAAAATATGTGCTTCTTGAATGCGTGGAGTGTCGCTGGACGGCATGATCAGGTTGAAATCGCACAGCCCTGTAAGCTTGCCGCCTCTGCCGCCGGTTAAACCGACTGTGGTGGCGCCTATACGTTTGGCCTCCTCAATGGCACGTACAACGTTGGCACTATTGCCGGAGGTGGTAATGCCGATGACCATATCTTCCGGCCGGCACAGGGCTTCAATCTGGCGTGCAAACACGTAATCGTAGCCGTAATCGTTACCAACCGAAGTCAGGATGGAGGTATCGGTGCTTAGCGCGATGGCCGGCAGGCCGCGACGCTCTTTTTTGTATCGTCCGACAATCTCGGCTGCTATGTGCTGGCTATCGGCAGCACTACCGCCATTACCCATGAGCAGGATTTTCCCGCCATTCTTATGGCATAGACGCATACGTTGAGCCACGGCATCTATTTGTGGCAGCAGGGCTTCCAGGCCGTTGAACACAGCTTGGTGTTCGGCTATCGCATTGCGTAGTGCTTCAATATTGTTCATGTAATCTTTGCTCTCTATGCGCCTTAGCAGTAGGGGTCTGGCTGCATTAAATAATTTTGTACGTAATCCCGAATGCCTTCTTCCAGTGTCTGAAATGGCTGGTGATAGCCGGCAGTCCGCAGTTTTTTTATATTAGCTTCGGTAAAGTATTGGTATTTGCCGTGTAAATCCTGTGGCATATCTATATAGCTAATAGAAGGTTTGCTACCCATGCTGTTCATCACGGCATTCGCCAGATCTTTGAAAGCACGAGCCTGGCCGGTGCCTATGTTGTAAATACCCGATTTGCTGGGATGTCGCAGAAAATGGGCGACCACGGCGGCGGCGTCTTTCACGTAGACAAAATCACGCAGTTGCATACCGTCTGCATAGCCTTCAACATGGCTCTTGAATAGTTTGACTGTAGCCAGCTCACGGAACTGGTTGAAGCTATGGAACACCACGCTGGCCATGCGTTCTTTGTGGTACTCATTAGGGCCGTACACATTAAAGAACTTGAAACCATACCATTGTGGTGGTGCAGGTTGTTTTTCGCGGATTTGCCGTAGTACCCACAGGTCGAAAAACTGCTTGGAGTAGCCGTAAGCGTTCAACGGGCGCAGTGTAGTAAGCTTGGTTTCATTGTCATCGTAGCCTTGCTCGCCGCCGCCATAAGTGGCGGCAGAACTGGCGTAGAGGAAAGGCACTTTCTGCTTGGCGCACCAGGCCCAGAGTTTCTGGCTGTAGCGGATGTTGTCTTGCACCAGTTTGTTGAAATCACGCTCGGTGGTGGCGCTGATAGCCCCCATGTGGATGACCGCATCGATCTTATCCGTCGTACTCTCAAGCCAGGGCAAAAGTTCATCCTTGTCGAGGTAGTTGGCATAGCGTCGATGGCAGAGGTTTTGCCACTGCTCGGCATGGGTCAGGCGGTCAGCGATAACGATATCATCACGTCCCAGCACACTATTGATGTGCCAGGCGATCATGCTACCTATCATGCCAGCGCCGCCAGTGATTACGATCATGTATAAATCCGATCAGCCAAAACCTAAGTATAACAAACACGACAGCCTTTTCGGGCCATGACTGCGCAGGCTTTAGTTTGCCGCCCCTAAGGCCTTGGCGCGTAAACTGGTCATTTCGGCTTCTTTTTTCGCCGCATCTCTGTCCCATTCACGGCTTACCCAGCCGTGCAGGTTATCCAGTGCAATCTCACACATGGCATCAATCCAGGATTCACGCTCGTTGAGAGCGGGGATATAGTGGAACTCGCCACCACCAGCACTCACAAAGCTGGCTTTGCCCTCTATGGCAATTTCCTCCAGGGTTTCCAGGCAATCACTGGAAAAACCAGGGCAGATAATATCGATACGTTTCAGTTTCTTCTTTCCAAGTTGTTCCAAGGTTGGCGCTAGATAAGGTTTTAGCCATTCGGCCTTACCAAAGCGCGACTGGAAGCAGACCATGTACTGGTCTTTATCCAGGCCTAATGTTTCAGCCAGCAAGCGCGCTGTCTTGTGGCATTCACAATGATAGGGATCACCCTTATTGAGTGTGTATTTGGGAACGCCATGGAAGCTGATGATGAGCTTGTCCGGTCGGCCATTTTCCGCCCAGTGCTGGCGTACGCTTTGTGCCAGGGCCGCGATATAAGCCGGGTGGTCATGGTAGTGCCTGATGCTACGTATGGCTGGCATATTGCGGCTATGTTGTAGCACTTCCCATACTGCATCCATGGCCGAAGCGCTGCTGCTGGCCGCGTATTGTGGGTAGAGCGGAAACACCAGTATACGGTCGCAGTGCGCGGCCTTGAGTTTTTCAATGGCTGAAGCGATAGATGGATTACCATAACGCATGCCCAGCTCTACCTTGAAAGGTGAAGCGATACGCGTCCCGAGATAGCCTTGCAGGAGCTTTGCCTGCTTTTGTGCATGTACCAATAATGGCGAGCCTTCAGCAGTCCATATCTGGGCGTACTTTTCTGCAGATTTTCTGGGGCGGAAGTTGAGGATGATGACATTCAGGATCAGCCACCAGATTGCGCGTGGGATTTCCACTACGCGCCTGTCATTCAGGAACTGCTTCAGATAACGGCGCAAGGCTGGTGCGGTGGGCGCATCCGGAGTGCCAAGGTTGGCAAGCAGAATACCCACACGCGGCTGGTCACCGTGAGTGTATGGCGGTTCATTATTGTAATAGGGCATGGGCTAACCGTTGGAAAGTGCGTTGGAGAGCAATTTTGCAGTCACATCGACGATGGGAATAACGCGTTCATAGGCCATGCGTGTCGGGCCAATCACGCCCAGGGTACCTACAATCTGGTCATTGACCTCATAAGGGGCTGTGACCATGCTGCATTCATCCAGTGGCAGGTAGCCGGATTCGCCGCCGATAAATATCTGTATGCCATCAGCTCGCTGACTATTATCCAGCAGTTGCAGCAGGGTGGTGCGGCGCTCGAATACTTCAAATAACTTTCGTAACGAGCTGACATTGGTTGAGAGGTCATCTACCTGCAGCAGATTGCGTTCACCGGAAATCACCACACTGTCTTTGTCCTCTTCCAGCGCTTTGCCGCTGGCTTCCAGTGCTGCTGCCATCAGTCGCGTCATGTCTGATTGCATCTCTTTCAATTCTTCATGTAGCTTTTTCTGCACCTGCTCGAAAGTGCTCCCGGAGTAATTCTGGTTGAAGAAATTGGTCGCCTGTGTGAGTTCTGACGCCGTATAGGGTTTTTCAGCCACGATAATACGGTTTTGTACATTGCCATCGGATGTCACGATGATGACCAGGATACGTTTTTCTGACAGCGGCAGGAACTCCAGGTGGCGAAAGGCAACGCTTTTACGTTTGGGGATCATGACTAGGCCAGCAAATTGGGTCAGGCTGGAAAGCAGGCCGGCAGCAGTGGATATCAATTCCTGCGGGTCAGGCGATGATAATTCATATTCCAGGCGTTGGATTTCCTGTGCCTGCAATGGTTGCACAGTGAGCAGGGTATCTACAAAAAAGCGGTAACCACGCTGGGTTGGAATGCGTCCGGCAGAGGTATGGGGGCTGGCAATGAAGCCCAGCTCCTCAAGGTCTGACATAGCGTTACGGATGGTAGCCGGGCTCAGATCCAGGCCAGAGCATTTGGACAGCGTGCGCGAGCCTACTGGCTGGCCGTCACTAATATAGTGTTCGACCAGCGTTTTTAGCAGTATCTGCGCGCGTTTGTCCATGGAGTGAATATGGTGCCTAATTTAGCAAAATCAATTATTCGCGACTATTGCACGGTTGTCGATGGCCGGATGCCGAGTAGTGTTGTCGGTACGTTCTCACTATCACCACCCTTGGTCTGCCCCAATACCGTGATCTCCAGATTTTTGCCCTGTAAATCTTGGGATAACTGGCTCAGGCTTTTAGTCTGCAGGATGAGCATCAAGTTCCCTGAGCTGTCTTTACTCAGCAGCGGCGGTATGTCTGCCGCACCGTAGATTCTGCCTATGGTTTTCCTTGAATAGAAAGTATAGATTTCTGGCGTCACTTCCCAGGTTACGAGCTGAGTTTTGCTGTCGTAGTGGCTATTGATGGATTGCGCCAGCTCGGCCTGGCTAAAGCGCTCGGTTCCCCATGGCCACTTGGAGCCACCAGCGATGATATAGAGCAACGCACTCAATAATGCAAAAGCTGGCAGCAGTTTTGGCATCAAGCTCTCTGTCGGGCGATTACGTACATAGGTCATGATCCCCGCAGCCAGCATAATGCTCATGGGTAGTAATGCTGGCAACATGTAATACCAGCGTTTTTGTGGGCCAAAGCTCAATACTAGTGCTGGCAATGCAATCAGCAAAATCAGCAACTTGATCTGGCGCCTGTATTCAGGCTTCTTGAAAATAAGTGCCACAGCGGGCAGGAATAGCAGCCATGGCAGCAGTAGTTGTAATGGACGGAATAAATAGTAGGGACTGAGTAGTTTGAGGAGGTTGAGTGTAAGCAGGCTACCGGAGAGTTGGGTGCCCTGTAGCCCATTGCCGCCGAGGCGGTGATGCAAGAGCCACCACCATGGCAACACAACGATGATACTCAGTAACAACCCCGAAACCGGTCGCAATGCCAGTATTGCCTGCTTAAGGCTATTGCCTTGCCAGTATTTGTCGGTAATGAATGCCAGTAGCAATATTGCCGGGATATGTGGTCCTTTGGTCAGTGTAGCTATCGCAAATGCCAACCAGATTGCATAGGTCAATACGATTCGTTTTTGTGGTAATACATCATTGCCGCGTAATGGCAGGTATGCCAGGAATGCCAGATTGCACCAGAACGCATACAAAACTTCTGGTCGTGCTGAGTGTGTGTAGTAAAAATAGCCGGAACATGTCGCAAGTATGGTCGCGCTTAACAGGCCTATCCCATCATCAAACAGCTTTCTTCCAGCATGGGCGGTCATGAATACCATGCCCACCCCGGCTAGCCCCGATATCAACCTGCCGTGCCAAGCCTCAACATGACCACCATTGCTGAGCCACGAGACCAGCATGGTCAGCCAGTAGTTGAGTGGTGGTTTTGTCAGGTGCGGCTCGGCGTTAAAATAAGGGATAACCCAGTCGCCGCTGTCCAGCATGTGCTGTGCCGCTAACAGCACAAAGGCCTCATGAGCCTCAATCGGTAACCATGCAATACCTATCAGCGCAATGGCAAGGGCCACAACGATAATCACACACAGGCTTTTACGCCAAGGTAATGGGGCGGCAAGGTTTATCATAATTAGCTAGCTAGAGTTGTCAGTAAAAACAAGAGTTCAAGATAACAAGGCGTGCAAGTTTAACAATTAAAATTGCCGAGATAAGTAATTTTCTATTAGTTGTTGGG
This sequence comes from Methylophilaceae bacterium, assembly GCA_036560445.1. Lineage (GTDB taxonomy): Bacteria > Pseudomonadota > Gammaproteobacteria > Burkholderiales > Methylophilaceae > DATBRG01. The sequence continues at coordinate 1,051 of DATBRG010000026.1, read as the reverse complement.
CACAGAGCAAATTATCTATGATTTAATGCCAGCCATGAAAAGTGCATTTAAAACAGTTGCCTTGATTGGCAATTACAACAATCTCGAAATTCGGCCGCAGATACTCACACTGGCCGCTTTCCTGGCTGAGCGTCAACTCAGTATCTGTGTGGAAGAGAAAACTGCACAGCACCTCGATATCCACGGCTATAGCACGGTAAAAATTGATGCTATAGGCGCCAAGGCAGACTTGGCCGTGGTATTAGGCGGAGACGGTACCATGCTCAGTGTGGCACGCTCACTGGCGGATTATCCTATTCCCTTGATTGGCATCAATCGCGGGCGCTTTGGTTTTCTTACGGATGTAAGCTCTGAATCCATGCTGGAAAGCATGGGTAGCATTCTGGCTGGGGAATTCAATACCGAGCAACGTATTTTGCTTTGCGCCACTATCTTGCGCAATGGCAAGATAATCAGCCAGGGCTTTGCGATGAATGATGTTGTCGTCAATAAAAGCGGCCTGGCACGCTTGATTGAGCTTGAGGTGAATATTGATGGCCAGTTCGTCCATAAGCAACGCTCAGATGGCCTGATTGTGGCAACACCCACGGGTACTACCGCCTACTCGCTTTCCGCAGGCGGGCCTATCTTGCACCCAACGCTGGATGCTATCGCACTGGTACCAATCTGCCCGCATACGCTGAGTAATCGGCCGATTGCGATTAACAGCGCAAGCAAGGTAGAAATTACTCTGATCCAGGCTGATGATGCGCGCGTGCATTTTGATGGCCAATTGCAGATGTCGCTGCAGCCGGGCGATAAGGTACAGGTGCAGCGTGCGCAGAAAACGGTATTGCTGCTGCATCCCTTGGGGCACAGCCATTACGACATGCTGCGGGAAAAGCTGCGCTGGGGTTAATCGCTAGGCTCAGACACGACACATGCTGCAATCTCTTTCTATTCGTGATTTTGTCATCGTCGACAAGCTCGATCTTGAGTTCGAGCATGGTTTCAGCGTACTCACTGGCGAGACCGGTGCCGGTAAATCAATACTGGTAGATGCGCTTTCCCT